>JAZLAS010000076.1:0-2052 GCA_045613365.1 Candidatus Cryptobacteroides sp. | reverse complement strand
TTTGCTCAGGAGATCGCCAACTATTGCGAGGCATATGACCTTGACGGAGTGTTCTTTGACGACGAGTATACCCACAGCTGGAACCATCCGGGACTGACATCTCCAAGCACAGACCGCGCAGCGCGCCTTTGCTTTGAGACCAAGATGGCAATGCCTGACAAGATGGTGACATGCTACATCTACAGCAGGACTTATGGCTTCTACAAGAAGATCGAGGGCATGGAGCCGGGTGACTTTGTGGACTACGCGATCAGTGATTACGGCAGCTGGGATTATGAAGACTGCTATCTCGGTATGGAGCGAAATCAGGTTGCGCCTTGCAGCGCCAACTTCGCTTCTTCATATGCAAGATGGACAGCCACTCAGAACAATCTCCAGAGGGTACGCAATGAAGGTTTTGGCGGCTTTATGGTATACTGTCTTACATTCCATGTCGCTGATGTATGGAACCGTGAAATGGAATCCCTCAGAAACATAGCCAAGTATCTCTACGACGATAATCTGGTATTTACAGGAGAGAAACCTGAAACAACCTGGTAACACATATTTAAAACTAAATAAACATGAAACTGATTAATCTGGTAAAGCGAATTTCATTCGCAGCCCTTGGCCTGTCGGCTATGTTTCTTGCTTCCTGTAAGCCGGAAGAGGAAATCGTAGAGGCTACTATTGCAGTATCTCCGACTGGCGTCGAGCTCAACTATTTTGAGCAGCAGACAGAAATTGAGGTAACCTCTTCGGAGGACTGGACCCTTGAGGGTGACTACTCTTGGGTTGCCCCTTCTACCGTTTCTGGAAAGAACGGAGATGTGGTAGTGTTCTCTGTAAATGCAAACACAACCGGTAAGACCCGAACTGCATCCTTCACCTTCAAGGTGACCGGAGCGCAGACTAAGGCGGTCATCAGACAGACTGCCGGTGAGATAGAGATGACTCTCGGACTTACAGCTGTTTCCAGTGGTGATGAGGATGTTACTCTTGCCCTTAATGTCGAGTCGAAGGATATCGCATTCTTCAACAAGTGGGGTATCCGTTACTCTCTTACTGACGTAAAGACTGACGGTACAGACTTCGAGATCGACGGTGTTCCTGCAGAAGGTGTCAAGGAAGTGAAGGTTACAGGACTCGAGATCAATAAGAAGTACTACTTCTGGGGTTATGTCGAGGATCTCTCTGGAAACCGTTACTACACAGACAGACCGGTAGAGAAATCTACAGGAAACCTCCTGGAGATGCCTGTTACATTCTCGGCTGGTGCCTTTACGATCTACGCTGAGATGGAGTATGACCATGCAGATGCAGTCGAGCTTGGTATCTGCTGGAGCGAGACTGAGGAGCCTGGCGTTGAGGATAATGTTGCAAAGATCGACAACCCTGAATCAGGAGAGATCCTTATCTCGTCCATCACTTCAGGCAATCGTCTTGCCGCTGAGACCAAGTACTATGTACGCGTCTATACCAAGGATGCGTCAGGAAAGGTGCTCTATACTCCTGCTGAGGAGCTTACTACTCTTGCAAACCCTATCCAGAACTGGGTGAACACCGACACAAGAGCTGAAAACAAGTTCAACTCTCTCTGTGAGTATGGTCCAAGCTGGGACGGTGAAAGCGACTACAGCCAGTATGTTGTGGACAATGGTTCGGATACACAGCTTGAGTTCAGAAACATCTGGAACGAAGCATTCCTCTCATATACAGATTTCCACTACTCATACTCAAGCCTCATGTTCAGGGAGATTGAGGGTAAGATGTATATGTATCATCAGATCTACCGCGAGGGATCCCCTAACGAAGGTCTGCCTAAGGAGGCGAACTTCATCGGAGGACTCGCTTATGAGATGGAATTCGATGAAGGTGGAAACATGAAGTTCACATTTGCCGGACTCCAGCACATGAGCACAAACAACTGGGTATGTGACAGACAGGATGTTGTGAAGAATGAAATGTACCATCTTTACAATACCAAGGCTACCAACAAGGATGATATCCTTAAGATCCAGAAGTTCTATGAGGACCACACATTCTTCGTGGACTACGGTCCTGCAACAGAGT
>JAZLAS010000075.1:0-6230 GCA_045613365.1 Candidatus Cryptobacteroides sp. | reverse complement strand
TAGAGGGGATGCAAAGACAGGAGGATATGGCTGAGAAGCTACTTCAGGCGAAGGTAGGAGTGGCCGAAGCGGGCGGCGGCGGCACGGTCAAGGTCTTCGCGGACGGACGGGTGGGCGATGGCGATGAGGGCGCGGGCACGTTCAGCGAGGCTTTTGCCGCGGAGGGAGGCTACGCCGTATTCGGTGACGATGTTCTGAACAAAGTGGCGGGTGGTGACGACTCCGGCGCCTTCAGCGAGGACAGGGTTGATCTTCGAGCGGCCCTTTTCAGTCATGGATGGGATGGCGATGAAGGTCTTGCCGCCTTCGGAGAGGGATCCGCCGTACATGAAGTCGTGCTGGCCGCCGACGCCGGAGATGATGCGGGTACCGACAGAGTCAGCGCATACCTGGCCGGTAAGGTCAACCTCGACAGCGGAGTTGATAGCCATGACCGCAGGATTCTGAGCAATGCGGAAAGGGTCATTGGTCCATGCGACGTCCTTCAGGAGGAGGTCCTGACGATAGTCCATATAGTCGTAAAGTCTGCGCGAGCCCAAAGCCAGAGAAGCGATAGAGACACCTGGACAGACTTTTTTGCGGGAATTGTCGATCACGCCGCTTTCCAGAAGAGGAAGGACACCGTCTGTCATGGCTTCGGTATGGAGGCCCAGGTGCTGATGGTCCTTAAGTGCGGCTAGAACGGCATTTGGAATGCCTCCGACACCGATCTGGAGGGTAGCTCCATCAGGTATCATTTCCGCGATGTGGCGTCCGATGGCGGTGTCTATCTCGGTCGGAACGGCTGTAGGGACTTCCACAAGAGGGTCATCGACCTCAACTGCAGCATCAATCCGCGAGACATGGATCAGGGCATCGCCATATGAGAAAGGCATGGCCTTATTGACCTGGACGATGACTTTTCGGGCACATTCGGTCGCCGAGACAGCAAGGTCGGCGGATACTCCGAAAGAGCAGTATCCTTCGTCATTCGGAGGAGACACATTGAGGAATACTGCGTCCAATGGAAGGGTTCCGTCTCTGAAAAGGCCGGGTATCTCGCCAAGGAAAGCAGGGATAGTTGACCCATAACCATCTGCAAGCCAGCGTCTTATATTGTTTGCAACAAAGAGGCTTTTGATATGGAAGGAGTCTTTGTATTCCGGTTTGCAATATGGGGCATCGCAACGTCCCACGGCAAAGGCAGCATAGACCGTCACATCACGAAGTTCACCACCTCTGTCAGCTAGAGCCTGCGAGAGGACTTCCGGAATGGAAGTACTTCCCTGGATATATATGCTGTCGCCTGACTCGATTAATTTCACGGCCTCTGCCGCTGATACGTATTTCATATTATTCCGTTTTGATCCTGATTCCGCAAATTTACAAATATCTTCAGTCTTTCCTCGAGAAGATCAAACTGTTCCGGACGGTTGAGCTGGGATACGCAGATGCGGACGCCGTTCTGGGCACTTCCGGTAAGGGAAAGAGAGATGGAACATATGCCGCAGAGCATCAGGTCACGCATGAGTGCCGCTCCTGTCATTTCAGTTCCGTCAGCGGTACGATAGCCTACAGTATAGAAGAATCCGTCGCTCACAGGCTCTTCTCCGTCCATGTCATAGACTATATGGAATCCGTTGTCCATGAATATTTTCTTGGTCAGAGAGGCACGGCGGGCATATTCGGAAGTATCTGCAACAAAATCCAGAGTTCCGTCTGCCGCTGCTTTGAACATGGCAGCAAGAGCATACTGGGCAGAGTGGCTGGTACCGGAAGAGACCGCGTACATGATACCGAGAACAAGGGCGTCACCTAGTCTAGGTATATTGTAACGCTCCTGCAGGGCCGGATATTCACGCTCATACAATTTGTCCGAAACCGCTACAATGGCTATTCGCTGACCCGCGTAACTGAACATTTTCGAAGCTGACATCAAGATGATGAAGTTATCTGTATATTTAGCTACAGTAGGCTGGAAAGGGGCTTCAAACGGCTTGCCAAGCGGTTTTCTGAAGTCCATGCACATGTATGCAAGGTCTTCTATCACTATTGTATCGTATTTCGTCGCCATTTCTCCGATGACACGGAGTTCTTCTTCGGTAAGGTTGAACCACGCAGGGTTGTTAGGGCTGGAATAGATAAGGGCTGCTACGCGTCCCGTAGAAAGGATCTCCTCAAGCTTTGAAGCCAGTTTTTCTCCTCTATGGTCATAGATATCGAAGGATATGCTACGGACACCTAAGATCCTGGCCTGAGTCCTCTGTACAGGAAAACCCGGATCGATGAACAGGATCGTATCCTTAGCAGGGTCGAGCTGAGAGCAGAGAGTGAATGAGCAGAAACTGCCCTGCATCGAACCGACTGTAGGTATGCAGCCATGCGGAGCCACGTCGATGTCGAGGAATGCTTTGAGGAAGCGGGAGGCTTGAGTCTTGAGCTCAGGATGGCCCATCATGTTCGGATATATGGAAGCTACGCCTTTGCGGAGGGCTTCACACTCCGCTTCTATGCCGACCCGTGACGGCGGCAGACCGGGTATTCCCATTTCAAGATGAAGGAACTCAACACCAAGAGATTTTTCAAGCGACCTTGCTATCTCACCTGACTGACGGATCGTTGCACATGAGATGTCGGAAATATTCATCTGATTCATTACAGAAATCAGGGCAGCATCATTTATTGGAACTGTCATATTGTAACCTTGGCGGGGACGACCGTTCCAAATATAAGCAAAAATTCGTTAAATCAGAGAAAATTGTAAGCAAAAAGAGCAAAAAAAGCTTAATCTTGAGAAACTGCAATAGAATAAGTTTCATAGAAATTCCCGTTCTGATCGCACCATGTGACATAAATCAGATCGCCTTTATCTCCATAAAGCATGGTATATGTCTCTCCAGATACAATTTCCTGACCGAGATTATAGACACGGATCGCCATATCCTTAGGGTTCGAATAACCCTCAAAGGAATTAGGATGAGCACAAACGGCATATGCGGTCATACCGTCTGCAGGCTTCACCGACCAGTTTATGATATAGAAACTAGTGTCTTCATAGCAGGATCCGAATGACACTTCAGGTACAGACTGATTCCACAAATCAGCAGTCGTTCCGGTTCTGTAAACGAATTCTCCGAGGTCGATATGAGGCACGAAAGTAGTCATATGTGCTCTGGACAGCCTTCCCTGGGTATCTACAGCCATAACCACCACCACGTATTCCTCTTCCATTTCCACATTATCGATCAGAAGCGTTCCGTCTGTGAAAGGATCATCTGTAGTATTCTTGACAGGATACTGGTCGTTGTTGATGGCAAGGTATTCCTCCGCAGTCTCCAATGTACCGCCTAAGAAACGGGTCCATGCCGATGCAGAGCTGAGCGAATGGTAATAATAATACTCTGCTACCTCCGCACCTGTGGTATTGATCTTTACCTTAGCTGTCCTTCCGTCGTAAGTAATATCGAAATCTATAGCTATATCTTCATTATAGACAGGAACAGCAGTCGCATATTCTTCCACAAGGACATTTCCATAGCAACCGTCCTGATCCACGGCAAATGACAGGAGAGTCAGCGGCGTGCCAGGCGACAAGCCAGACCTGACGACAGTCATTTCCGATCCTGCAACCGGCTCAGAATTAGCAAGCAGATAATCGATACGTGCCTGATCCGAAGTAAGAGACGAACTTTCCTTAGCAGTCAGAAGAGCAGAATAGATTACAGATGCTTCCGGGGCAGTGAGATCCACGCTCATTGATTTGAAAGCTGCTTCATGGCCAGTCGATGTCACATCAACAGTTCCTCCCGGCTGAAGTCCCGGAACTGTAAATTCCTTATAGACGATCTGATCTGCAGTAACCTTGGTCTGACCCTCTGCATATGGCGCAACCCATACGACATATGTCTGTCCTGAAGACACTGGTACGACGTCCCCTCCTGAAGGGAATCCTGTCAGAGGACCTTCATAGAGGAACGAATCGCTTATGCGCGGGATTATCTTCCAATTCGCTTCTTTGACAACTCCAGCCAATGTAAAATCGCTCTTAAGCTTATATCCTCCGCAATATTCTTTTGCATTCCTGATATCTACACGGATAGATAATTCATTGTATGTCAAGTTCAAAGGCTCGATGATCACTCTTAATGACGTTTCATATAAAGGTTTGAATTCGACTGCAGGCATGCTGAGTATTGCAGAACGCTTCACAGGGTTTGCTTTTTCTGTCTTGAGCTCCATCTCACCGCCTTCCACATCTTTCAGAGTCACGGTAAATCCTTTTTCGAAATCTGTCGGAGGAAGTACGATGAAGAATGGCATCGGAGTATCCGGGTCGAGCATCACACCGTTCTGGCCGCAATCAAGAGCGACTTCCATACCGGCACCGGAATCCATTGTGACTGTCGGCGCACTTCCGTTTTTATCAGATGACATTCTGAAAGCGCCTGAAAGCTGCTCGCCGGAATTTCCTTTTACAGTAACAGTCTTCACAGCTGCCGATCCGGTAAGGGAGAGCTTGAGGACACCGCAGACATTCTTGAACGAAAATTCGCCAGATCCAGCCTCAGACACAGCTATCATAGGGAAATTACCGGAAGCGAAAGTGTTCGGAACATATTGCTGGACAGATGGTATGGACAGGCCTGTAACGCGATAGTCACCTGTGGACATCAGGGCGCATCTGGCTGTCTCCGAATATGGATACATAGCTACGTCAGAGCCTATCTTCATGCCGCTCTGACCGGGCTCCATCATGACAAATTCAGCTGATGATTGTCCGGCAGAAGCGGAAGTTATCTGAAACCTGCCGGCATATTCGCTGTTTTCGAAAACAGCTATCTGGTCTTCTGCAGACCAGATGACCTTATTGCCTTCACCTATCGTTGTTCTTGTTGCATCAAAGCTTTCAACTGCTGCTCTGTAAGTTCTTACACCCTCGATTTCATATCTTTCACACGCCGCCGTCAAGAGGAGTATAGAGGTAAAAAGCAACAAGAAGTTTTTCATATACGATAGTATTAGACCGTAAAGTTATAAAAATCATTATAGAAAAACAAAGAGCCCGAGGAATTTCCTCGGGCCCGAAATATATGTCAGTCGGATTATTTTTCCACGAATGAGATTGCAAATCCGCCTCCGCGTGCCATCGTCATGGAAAGGACATCTTCTGATGTAACATCCTGCTTCCAGATCTTGTATGCCTGCGGATTTTCCTTATAATCAGCATCTTCCGCATCCGCATAGATAGTAGCCTCGTATGTCTTGCCCGGATCGAGGAAGTTCATAGGAACTTCAAGAGTACGCTTCTGATCGTCGGTCACACCGCCGCAGAACCACTGGCCGTTCTTCTTGCCCTGACGAGCGATGACAACGTATTCACCTGGCTCAGCAAGGAGATATTTTGACTGGATCCAGTCGATATCCACATCCTTGATGAACTGGAATGCATCCATGAACTGCTCATAATGCTCAGGAAGGTCTGCAGCCATCTGGAGCGGCGAATAAAGAGTCACATAAAGTGCAAGCTGGTTAGCGATGGTAGCATTCACCCATGACTGGTTTCTTCCGTCTGTCACAGATGCGAGGTCCATGACGAAGATACCTGGAGTATAGTCCATAGGACCCCCGTTTAGACGTGTGAACGGAAGGATTGTAACATGGTGAGGCATTGTGCCGCCGAACGCCTGGTACTCTGTACCGCGGGCAGCCTCGGAGCCGATGAGGTTAGGGTATGTACGGCAGAGACCGGTAGGACGTACCATTTCATGACCATTAAGCACCACCTTATGCTCGGCAGCCTTCTTTACCACATACATGTAGTGGTTGATGAGAGACTGGCTGTAGTGGTGTTCTCCGATAGGGAGGATATCGCCTACATAACCGCTCTTGATAGAGTTGTAGCCATATTTGTCCATAAGTTCGAGAGCCTGGTCAAGGTGACGCTCGTAATTACGTACAGATGACGAAGTCTCATGGTGCATCATGAGGCGTACACCCTTTGAATGAGCATATTTGTTGAGAGCCTCGATATCGAAGTCAGGATATGGAGTGACGAAGTCGAAGACATAGTCCTTGTTGCAGTTAGCCCAGTCTTCCCAACCTTCGTTCCAGCCCTCGACAAGCACCTGGTCGAAGCCGTGCTCAGCAGCGAAATCAATATAGCGGCGTACCTTCTCATTATTGGCAGAGTGACGTCCGTTAGGAGTTGCAGATGCATAGTCTGTCTTGCCAAGCTGGACAGATGCAAAGTC
>JAZLAS010000074.1:0-15572 GCA_045613365.1 Candidatus Cryptobacteroides sp. | reverse complement strand
TCTGCCTTGATCTGCGCTGCAGATGTGTTGATAGGGTAGAGTGGTGCCGGGTAAGGCTCGATTCCGAGTTCTCTGAGCTTAGCGAGTGATTCTCTTCTGAACAACTCCTGCTCGTTGAGGTCCATAATGCTCATAGTAGTTTTCTTTATATTTTGTTTATCTATTTCTGTTAAAGCCACAAATCGGCAAATTAGAGTACAAAAATAGCATAAATAATTCTGAATTTGAAACAAAATCCATATCTTTGTATGCTATGGTAGTGGAAAAGAAGTGGATATTGAAGGAAAATGCTGAGCCTGAGACAGTCAGGCAGCTTTCTTCTGAACTTGGAGTCGATCCTGTACTGGCTGAACTCCTGGTCCAGAGGGGAGTCCGTACGTTCCATCAGGCCCGCTCATTCTTCCGTCCAAGCCTGGACGATCTCCACGATCCATTCCTCATGACCGATATGGACAAGGCTGTCGAGCGTGTCCATCAGGCAGTGACAAGCAGGGAGAAGATACTTGTCTATGGAGATTATGATGTCGATGGCACGACTGCGGTCTCGCTTGTCTATTCATTCCTCAGACGTCTTACTCCAGCCATAGATTTCTATATCCCGGAGAGATACGATGAGGGATATGGAGTGTCGTACAAAGGCATTGACTGGGCTGCGGAAAACGGTTTCGGTCTGATCATCACCCTCGACTGCGGCATCAAGGCGAACGAAAAGGTTGAATATGCCCGTGAAAAAGGCATCGACATGATCATCTGCGATCATCATCTTCCTGAAAATGAGCTGCCTAAGGCAGTGGCTGTCCTTGATCCGAAGAGGGAGGACTGCTTCTATCCTTTTGATGACCTTTCCGGTTGTGGAGTCGGCTTCAAGCTGGTTCAGGCTTATTCGCAGAGATTCGATATTCCTTTCGAGACCCTTATTCCGCTTCTCGACCTTCTGGTTGTCAGCATTGCTTCTGACCTGGTGTCAGTCACAGATGAAAACCGTATTCTCGCTCATTTCGGACTGAAACAGCTGAACGGAAATCCTCGTGAAGGCCTTCTTGCCATGATACAGCTTTCTGGACTCGAGCCGACGCATATCTCCATTGATGACATAGTCTTCAAGATCGGTCCGCGTATCAATGCTGCAGGTCGTATGGAATCCGGACGTATTGCAGTAGAGCTTCTTACTGCTTCAAATGTAGAGGAGGCGATCCGCATCGGTACAGAGATCAATGAACATAATAACGAAAGAAAGAACATAGACCGCCGCATCACTCAGGAGGCATTGGAAATGGTCCATACCGGCAATTGCCTTTCAAGCGGCAATGCTACTATCGTTTACAACCCTCAGTGGCATAAGGGTGTCGTAGGTATCGTTGCTTCGCGTCTTGTCGAGGCATTCTACAAGCCTACGATCGTGTTCACCCAGTCGCAGGGTGGTCTTGTGACGGGCTCGGCCAGAAGTGTGCATGGCTTCGACCTTTATGATGCCATAGAGAGTTGTTCTGACCTTCTTGAGAATTTCGGCGGTCATCTGTATGCTGCCGGACTTACATTGAAGGAAGAGAATCTTCCTGCTTTCTGCGAAAGGATAGAAAAGTCCATCTCCGGTACGATCATTCCTGAGATGCAGACTCCTGTGGTGGATGTGGATGCAAGGCTCAATTTCTCTCAGATCACTCCTAAGTTCCTTCGCATTCTCAAGCAGTTCCAGCCTTTCGGACCTGGCAATTCGGCTCCTGTATTCCTTACCGAAAATGTTTATGACAACGGAATGGGAAGAAAGGTAGGCGCAGAGGGAGGACATCTCAAGCTCGAACTTATCCAGGAGTCTCATCCTTACCATCATATCTCGGCCATCGCCTTCAATATGGCTGATTTCTTTGACCATATCAAGACCGGCAATTCCATCGATGTATGCTACTCCATCGTAGAGAATTATTATAGAGGAACGGCCAACACCCAGCTCCGCATCAAGGATATGCACGAGCGTGATGAAATGATCTGATATTCATTGTATTGCATTTGACTTTTTATGCCTATATTTGTTGCAAATATAGGAGGATAGCGGTATGGAGGGAAATAACGCACTGAATACGGCATGGGAGTTCGTGGAGAAGACCGGAAAGAGTGTCTTTCTGACCGGTAAGGCCGGTACAGGAAAGACTACGTTCCTGAGGAAGGTAGTGGAGGAGTCGAGAAAACGCGTTGTGGTAGTAGCTCCTACTGGAATCGCTGCAATCAATGCGGGGGGTGTAACGATTCATTCATTCTTTCAGCTTCCGCTGCATCCGTTCATTCCCGGAGCTAAGATCGAGTCCAAATTTGCATTCAGCAAGGAAAAGAGAAGCATCATCAAGACATTGGATCTGCTTATCATTGATGAAATAAGCATGGTACGCAGCGATCTGCTTGATGCAGTGGATTCCGTCCTCAGACGTTTCCGCAACCGTTTCAAGCCATTCGGGGGAGTGCAGTTGCTGATGATCGGGGACCTTCAGCAGCTTACTCCTGTCATCACCGATGAGGAATTCCAGCTTCTTTCTCCATATTATTCAAGCCCGTATTTTTTCGGCAGCCGTGCCTTGAGCCAGGTCGATTATGTGACCATAGAGCTGAAGGAAGTCTATAGGCAGCAGGACGAGGCTTTTATTTCCATTCTGAATTCCGTCCGTTGCGGCTATCCTTCACAAGATGTGATCAGGGCATTGAACAAGCGTTATGATCCAGAATTCGTCCCATCTTCTGACGAGGGATACATTCGTCTTACTACGCATAATCATATTGCAAACAGCTACAATGAGCAGCAGCTTGATCTGATTGAAGAGCCGCTTCATTGTTTCGATGCAGTGGTTGACGGGAATTTCCCGGAATATTCATATCCGACAGAAGCCAGACTCGAACTCAAGGTCGGGGCACAGGTCATGTTCGTAAAGAACGATCCTTCTGCGGACCGCCGCTATTTCAATGGAAAGATCGGCGTCGTGACGGATTTCTATGAAGAATACATACTTGTACAGTGCCCTGGAGATGATGAGAAGATCGCTGTAGAACCTTTGGAATGGGAAAACTGCCGTTATGTCATCAATACGCAGACGCAGGAGATGGAAACAGAGGTGCAGGGAATATTCAAGCAGTATCCGTTGAGGCTTGCATGGGCGATAACTATACATAAAAGCCAGGGCCTTACATTCGACAAGGCCATCATCGATGCAGCTTCTTCCTTTGCTTCAGGTCAGGTCTATGTGGCTTTGAGCCGGTGCCGTACTCTTGATGGAATGGTTCTGGCTACTCCTTTGCGTCAGGACGCCGTGATTACGGACCAGAGGGTTGATGAATACATCGGAGGACAGGAAGAAGCAGCTCAGCGGAGTGTTGCACGTCTGGATTCCATAAAGGAAGAATATTATAAGGAACTTCTTGGGGAACTGTTTGATTTCAAGGAACTTTCCTCTCTTCAGAAAAGGATGCTCGGGGTCTGCATGGAATTCCCTGCCGGTTCGGTAGTCGGCCTTGCTCAGAAACATAACGATATCCTTAATTCATTGAATGCCAATGTGGTACCCGTGGGTAACAAGTGGCAGAAACTTATATTGCAGAAGCCGTATGAGGAAGTATGTTCTTCTGAGTTCAGCGCCAGGGTAAGGAATGGATGTTCATATTTCCTTACTGAGCTTGAGAATATGTATGGAGATTTTCTGGATAAGACAAAGGATATCAAGGCTGAGAACAAGGAGCTCGTAAAGCGCTATGGCAACATCTGGAATGATCTTGATCTGGAACTCTCCGGTATAAGGCTTCTGCTCAAGTCCATGTCTGTTGTTCCTTTCTCAACTGAAAATTACCTCAGGGAAAGGCAGATCGCTGTTTTCGAAGCATCTGGATTTGTTCCGAAAGAGTTGAAGACTCAAAAGATACCTAAAAAATCAGCACCAAAGTCTCAGAAGGAAAAGAAAGAGGATACCAAGGTGACTACATTCAAGCTGTACAAGCAGGGTCATTCTGTAAAGGAAATTGCAAAGGAACGCGACCTTAATCAGCAGACCATTGTCCGCCATCTTGCCCATTATGTCGCTAAAGGAATGATTTCAGTCGAAGAACTTGTTCCGTCCTCAAAAGCGGACGCCATTCATGAAATCATTTCCGGTCTCGGCTCAGCAAAAAGCCTTTCAGCCATCAAGGAAGCATGCCCTTCCGACATTACCTATCAGGATATCACCCTAGTCATCGCCGGCATGGAATCCCTCTCCTGATCGTGGAGCGAAAATTATTGATTTAGAGCGCTTTATTATATTCTGTGTACTCCCCTTTGATGGCACGTGGGTTGTGGTAAGTTGTTGGAGGACAATGTGTCGCTCTCCACGATTAGTAGATCAATCTGATTATGGTTTCGGTGATTTCGTCGATGGTTTTGCCGTCGATGTCAATGATGAAATGGGCAGTAGATTCATATGTGGCAGAACGCCACTCCATAAGTTCTGAAATCCTATCTTTCAAGGATTCTCCCTTCAACATAGGCCGATTCGCTGTCTCTCCTTCCAGATGGCTGACAAGTGTCTCAACTGATGCTTTCAAGTATATGCATATGGTTCCGTTATGTACGATTTCAGCGCATTCACGGGTCATTACTATTCCTCCGCCCAATGCCAACACCATTTCAGCTTTCTCAAATGGTACATCATTATCTATGCTTTGCGTTGTTTCTGATGATTCTGTCTGGAGAGCATGAGGTGAGCGAAGCGAACGTCCGAGACACCTCTGCTCGGCAGACAGAATCGAGCCAAGCCTCTCGGCTTCAATCGCCCTGAAGCCTGCCTCTCCCTCTTCAGCAAAGATCTCCGGAATACTCTTTCCGGCCCATGCTTCAATCTCCTCATCAAGATCAATAAAAGGACAGCAGAGCAGTTCCGAGAGTCTCCTCCCGACACTGCTCTTGCCGCATCCCATGAATCCTGTCAATGATATTATCATCAGAATAATGTCAACTGTGCGTCGTCGTCAAGTATGATATCGATAGGTTCGGTATCCTCGACATCTGAATTATCTATCTCGCCGGCCTGGTTTTCAGCCTCGGACTCTTCAGGAAGAATGTCATCCTCCGGCTTGTGGAGAGGCTCTATGAACTGAACCTTCCTGACGTCGTATTGACTGGTCTTCTTACCCTTGGCCTGAAGTCCTTTCTTGGCGATGAACTCCTCGGCATCAATGTGTTCCGGATCCCTGTTCTCGTTCTTTCCTCCGAAGATCACTTCAATCTGAGGATGCTTGTCGTCACTTATCGCGACGAGGTATGATCCCTTGGCTTCTGAAATGAAGCTGACAGATGTGTTGTCGCTGACATCGAATGAGAATCTCTTCACATAGAAAGCTGCAACTGCTTTGTCATAATACAAAACTGTATATACCTTGTTGATGTCAAGTTTCTCTATCTTCAGCAGATCTCCCTGATATCTGTTGCTCAGGTCGAACGTAGTCGTGTAATATGTTCCATCCTTGAAGATAGCAAGGATATGGTCTCCTGTATTGAACTGGCCGAGATGGAGTCCGCGTCCGTCCTCATTGAGACGCTGAATGTCTTCATCGAACCATATGTCTTTTCCGCCGATGGTAGATATACCCTTTGATTTGAGGTTGATCTTCTGGATCGGATTCTTGGATACGAGGTTGCCTCGTGAGGCACGTCCCTTGATGCCGAGTTGTGAGAAATCGTACTCATCTATGAGCTTCTTGAGCTTCGGACGAGGACGGAGGTATATCTTCACAGTCTCAGCCTCTCCGTTGTGATTTACTGTAAACCAGAGGATCTTCGAACCAGGTGTGCCCTGAGTGATGTCGTATTCCTTGTCTCGTGTTATACCCGTCACAGCGAATCTCTTTGCATAGCTTAGAGATGTCTTTCCTTCGCGGTAAATCACATTGTAGATGGTTCTGCTGTCGTTTCTGTTGAATATTCCGACATACAATATGTCTTTTCCGAAGAATGCCTTTTCGCTGACCTTTGTAACGACATATTTACCGTCATTGTGAATGACGATGATCTCAGAAAGGTCCGAGCAGTCGCAGATGAATTCGGCATTGTCTTCCTTCTTGAGGTTGGTACCGACGAATCCTTCTGCTTTATTTGCATACAGCTTGGCATTGTTGCTTACGACCTTGGTTGTCTCGATGGACTCGAATTCAACAATTTCGGTAAGCCTTGGATATGCCTTGCCGTACTTCTTCTTAAGGTTCTTGAAGTAGTTGATGGTGAATTCAGTAAGATGGTCGAGATGGTTCTGAACCTCTTCCATCTCTGCCTCGATTCCCTTGAGCTTCTCATCAACTGCCTTTGTATCGAACTTTGAAATCTTGCGTACCGGCTTCTCGACGAGACGGTTGATATCCTCCATGAGTATCGGCCTCTTGAGGAATTTCTGATACTTCATCATCTCGTCAAAAACTTCCTGAAGCTGGTCTTCCCATGTCTTTGCATCTCCTTCGAGAATCTTGTAAACCTTGTTCTCGAAGAATATCTTTTCAAGAGAGTTGTAGTGCCATTCATTCTCGAGCTCGCTGAGTCTGATAGACAGCTCCTGGCCGAGAAGGTCGCGAGTATGGAAGGTACTGTGGGTCAGGATTTCGTTTACGCTGAGTACCTGCGGCTTGTTCTCATGGATCACGCATGTGTTCGGAGTGATGGCCACTTCGCATGCTGTGAATGCATAGAGAGCATCTATGGTCTTGTCCGGAGAAACATCATTAGGAAGATGTATGAGGATATTTGCTGTGGCACTGGTAAGGTCGTCGATCTTCTTTACCTTGATCTTTCCGCTCTCCTTTGCCTCCATGATGGACTCCTTCACTGCATCGGTAGTCTTGCTGAAAGGGATTTCAGTGATGGCAAGGGTGTTCTTGTCGATCTTCTCGATCTTTGCGCGCACCTTGATCTTGCCTCCCTTTTTCTTGCTGCTGTATTTAGAACAGTCAGCAAAACCTCCAGTAAGGAAATCAGGGAATATCTCGAAATCCTTTCCTTCAAGAACAGCTACTGAAGCATCTATGAGTTCATTGAAGTTGTGAGGAAGGATCTTCGATGCGAAACCAGTACCGATACCTTCCGTACCTTGGGCAAGCAGGATAGGGAACTTCACGGGAAGTTCTACAGGCTCCTGGTTACGTCCGTCGTACGAGGTCATCCAATTGGTGGTCTTAGGGTTGAACATGACCTCCTTGGCGAATTTGCTCAGACGCGCCTCGATGTATCGTGGTGCGGCATTCGCGTCGCCGGTGAGAATGTTACCCCAGTTACCCTGGCAGTCCACCAGATAGTTCCTCTGGCCGATCCATACGAGGGCTCCGAGGATTGACTGGTCGCCATGCGGGTGGAACTGCATAGCCTGTCCGACTATGTTCGCCACCTTTGTGTAGCTTCCGTCGTCAATGCGCCACATGGCATGGAGCACACGCCTCTGCACCGGCTTCAGCCCGTCGATGAGATGTGGCACAGCTCGGTACAGGACGGTATATGATGCATAATCGATATACCAGTCCTTGAACATTCTGGCAAGCTTGTGCTTCTTGTTTGTATCGAAAAGTTTGTCGAATTTACCCGGCGCACTGTCTTCTGCAACTTCCTCCTCCGGGAGTTCGATATCCTCAAAACTCATAAATTACCTCACTTCTTCTATGGTTATCAGTATTCGTAACCGAATTTTCTCAATTCTTTCTTGCTCTCTCTCCAGTCAGGATCGACTTTGACGAAGAGCCTGAGGAAGACTTTTTTCTGAAAGAAGTCCTCCATATCTATTCGTGCCTGGGTACCTACCTTCTTGAGGGACTGTCCGCCCTTTCCTATGATGATACCTTTCTGTGTATCGCGCATGACGTATATGACAGCGCTGATATCATATCGTTCGGCTCCTTCCTTGAATTCCTCCACTACTACCTCGCAGCTGTATGGAATTTCTTCCTTATAATTCAGGAAAATCTTCTCACGTACGATTTCCGATGCGAAGAAACGGAGATTCTTGTCCGTAAAGACGTCCTTGTCATACCACGCCGGTGCTACAGGAAGATTAGCTACGATAGCATCGAATATGTTATCAAGATTGAATTTCTCCTGAGCAGATGCTGGGAATATGATGGCGTTCGGAAGCTGTTCCTTCCACCATTTCATAAGTTCAAGCACCTGATCCTGACTGCTGATGTCGATCTTGTTGATCACAAGCACTACAGGACATTGTATCTTCTGAAGCTTCGCAATGTACTCTTCGTTCTTGTCGCCTTTCTCTACGGTATCGGTGACATAAAGAATGATGTCGGCATCTCCGATGGCTGTTTCAACGAAATTCATCATGCTCTGCTGCAGCCTGTAGTTAGGCTTCAGGATTCCCGGAGTGTCCGAATATACGATCTGATAGTCGTCGCCGTTGACGATACCCATGATTCTGTGCCTTGTGGTCTGTGCCTTTGCTGTGACAATAGAAAGTTTCTCGCCTACAAGGGCATTCATAAGCGTAGATTTGCCAACATTCGGATTACCGATGATGTTGACAAATCCAGCGCGATGTCTTTTGGTCTGTTCTCCCATTTCTTTCATCCTCGTCAATAAAGGATATTATATGTTAGAGATATGCACCCATTTTGAGAAGATTGGTCTCTCCTTCAGAAAGATATCTCCATTCTCCTCTCTTGAGACCTCTCTTGGTAAGGCCCGCGAAATACACTCTGTCAAGAGCCTTTACTTCATATCCGAGCGATTCGAATATTCTTCTTACGATTCGGTTCTTTCCTGAGTGGATCTCGATTCCGAGCTTTCTGTGGTCGTCTTCCTCGATATATTCAAGCTCATCTGCAGCGATGACGCCATCGTTAAGCTCTACTCCGCTGAGGATCTTGTCGTAATCTTCCTTCTTGAGCTTGCCGTCAAGAGATACCTGGTAGATCTTCTTCTTGTCGTATGATGGATGAGTAAGTTTCTCTGCGATCTCACCGTCATTTGTGAACATGAGGACTCCTGTCGTGTTCTTGTCAAGACGTCCTACAGGGAAAACCCTTGATGGACAGCCCTTGAGGAGGTCCATTACAGTCTTGTCTGCATGAGGATCGCTTGCTGTAGTCACATAGCCCTTAGGCTTGTTCATTACGATATATACCTTCTCCTCTCCCTTGAGTCTCTCGCCGTTGAACCTGATGTCGTCAGTGTTGATATTGACCTTTGTTCCCAGCTCGGTAACGACTTCGCCGTTTACAGTAACGACTCCTGCAAGGATAAAGTTATCAGCCTCTCTTCTTGAGCATACGCCTGAATTCGCAATGAACTTGTTGAGTCTAACCTCCTCCTTGATAGGAGCAGATACCATGTCATTGTCAGAATAAAGGTCATTGTTTACCTGAGGCCTCTTGCTGATCATCTTGTTGATTCCGCTCTCGTTCTCGTCACGGAAATAGTTGAAATCCTTCTTGTAGAAGCTCTTCTTGCCAGTGTCCCTGAAGCCACCGGACTGTCTTCTGTCGCCACCGAAGCTTCTTCTTCCTGAATTTTCACCATATGATCTTCTCTCTCCGTTGTTGAAGGATCTTCTTTCACCGCCTTCCGAGAATGATCTGCGTGGTCTGTCGCTGAAACTTCTCCTTTCTGAATTCTCTCCGAACGATCTTCTCTCTCCGTTGTTGAAAGATCTTCTTTCACCGCCTTCCGAGAATGATCTGCGCGGTCTGTCGCCGAAGCTTCTCCTTTCTGAATTCTCTCCGAAAGATCTTCTCTCTCCGTTGTTGAAAGATTTTCTTTCACCGCCTTCCGAGAATGATCTGCGTGGTCTGTCGTCGAAGCTTCTTCTTTCACCATTGTTGGAATGGTTCTTTCTGTCGCCGTACTCTCTACGGCCATCTCTGCGGCCATTGCCGCCTCTTCTGTTGTCTTCCATTGTCTTGCGCCTTAAGGCAATTTTAAGTTTTAATATTAGTATGTTGGCTCACGCCAATTGGACCCGTAGGTCTTTAATTCAATTTGAAAATATATGTAATCGTTCCTTTCTGTAATGCAGGGGCATCTGCGCTCATGTTGAAATGTGCTCCAAGCGCTGCTTTTCTGGCTGCCTGCCATAAGGTCTTGTCTGTAACCGTAGTGCCCTCCGCACCGGCTACCGCCTTCTGAACGTCACCATAATTGTCCACCCAGATATCAACCACTACCTTTCCAGAAGCCTGTACTCCGTATGTAGGCCGTGGAAGTGTACCGTTGACCTGTCTTCCAGCAAGCTTTGCATTCGGCTCTCCCGAAGTTTCACCAGTTCTTGTGTTGCCCTGGGCATGTCCGGCCTTGAGAGCATCGCTTACTTCTCTGGCTGTCTGTGCTGCCAGCGTATCCTTCTGGGTCTTGTTGTCAGCCGCAGAGAAAAGAGCTCTTCTGTCTATCTCCTTCTCTCTTGGTGGTTCCGGTACATCCACATCTCCGAAATCATCGACTGTAGCTTCCGGAGCCTCGTTGCTCTTTGTGCCAATGTGCTGAGCCTCAGATTGCTGGACGAGGTTGATGTCCTTTGTCGGGTCCGGATTCACGGCCCTAGGTCTTGTGCCGTCCCAAGTCTGTTTAGGTCTCTGGAGCTCCGGCTCGTCGAACTCAATCAATATCTGTTCCTTTTCAGGTGGGGGAGGGTCTAGATAGGTAAAGCCCATCAGGAAGCAGCATGCAAGGATGACCAGGTGTGCAGATACCGTAAGGGCGACTCCTGTCACCCTCGATTTCTTCTCCTGTCTTTCCCTTTCCCTAAGATACTGCTCTGCCATATTCTATTCCTATTCCGGCGATGTCGCCATGATTACCTTGTAGTGATTCCTCTTGGCAATGTTCATCACAGCAACGACTTCCTTGATCGGAACAGTCTCGTCAGCATAGATCGAGAATGTCGGATCCTCTTCTGTCTGAAGGAGTTCGATAAGTTCGTCCTCGATCAGGTCGAATCTGATAGGAGTCTCGTCACCATTGATGTGGTAAGAGAAATTGTCTGTATCCTGCCAATGCTTTATCGATACGCTTACTGTTGCCTTTGCAGAAACCTGGCCAGTGCTCTTCGGGAGAAGAAGCTTGAGGGCATTAGGGTTGATCAGCGTCGAGGTCACCAGGAAGAAGATGAGCAGGAGGAACACGATGTCGGTCATTGATGACATCGAGAAGCCGGAATCGACTTTAGTTGTCCTTTTGATTGCCATTTCCTAGTCTCCTTATCTGCTTGCAGGCTCGTGAAGCATGTCGATGAATTCGATCGTAGTGCTCTCCATCTTGAATACGAGGTTCGAGATCTGAGATGTGAGGAAGTTGTAGCCGAAGTATGCGATGATACCGACGAAGAGACCTCCTACAGTTGTGACCATTGCCTCATATATACCTCCCGAAAGGAGTGTGATGTCGATGTTGTTGCCTGCTGTTGACATTCTGAAGAAAGCCTGGATCATACCTGTTACAGTACCGAGGAATCCGATCATCGGAGCTCCTCCGGCGATTGTCGCAAGCATAGGAAGGCCCTTCTCAAGTCTGGCAACCTCTACATTGCCCATGTTCTCGACTGCAGCCTGGATATCAGGAAGCGGTCTGCCGATCCTCTCGATTCCCTTTTCAACAAGTCTCGCAATAGGGGAATCGTATTTCTGGCAGAGGGCCAGAGCAGACTTGATCCTTCCTTCGTGGATCATGTCATGAATGTCCTTCATGAAGTTCTTGTCGATGCTGCCGGCTTTGCGGATCATCCACCATTTGTTTCCGAAAATGTAGATGGCGATTATCGAAAGGATAAGGAGCACGAGCATAAGCCAGCCACCCTTTACCGCCATTTCGATAAGAGAAAAATTCATTTCCTGCGAAACCGGTGCCGCAGGAGAAAGTGCCGTTGTATCAACGGCTGCCTGTAGAACATTGAAAAGCATAGTTATCAGTAGTCTTTTTGTTTGTCAAAAATCAACTTGATTCTGCCGAGGTGCAAAATCGTACAAAGTTACATAAATTTTGTCGAATAGCCCCAGTTTTTCGGTGTAACTTTTAATTTTTGCCGGAAATACTGATGGTATTGATGATATTTCCGCTCTCATTGACGGTCTGGAGCTGAATTTCCTGTCCGTCTATGAGGATGTCAAGCCTTTCCTTGTTGCTGTTTATGAGTATCGGAAAATCGTTTCCTGAATGTCCTTTTTCGATGAATGAATATTTGTGATGGTGGCCGCTGACCATAAGGTCAACGTCTGCCTCATTGAGTACCGGATTGAAATTTTCCGCGAGCCAGATCTCCGAATACCAGCTGTCATGGAACTTTACGGAAGGAATATGCATAACGGCGATCTTGACCGGAGCAGATGCGATCTCCGGTTTCTTTACTTCATTTTTCAGCCATGCCAGTTCTTCTGCTCTGAAACAGTCGTATGCTGCAGTCTGAGAATATTCGGGAGAATTGTCCGGCTTGTCTTCACCTCCGTCAAGTACGAGAAAAGCCACATTCCCCATTCTGAACGAAAAATAGGTCTCTCCAGTAGATGTGGGGAAGAAATCTTCAAATCTGTAGTATTCCCTTCCTCGCCCTTCGTGATTGCCTCTGGCATAGATGGAAGGGACTTTCGATGAAAGATTTGTGATCGGCTGATATACATGTTTGATCAGAGAATCAGCAGAGGCCATGTGTGAGGCGATGTCTCCGTTGAGGATAATCAGATCCAGATCCTTAGGGTCAAGTCCTTTGGCTAGATTCCTGAAACGCTCATCGTTGCAATGGATATCGTTGAACATGGCTATGCGGAACTCCGTCCTGCCGTTGTCCGATGTCCTTACTCCACCGACAGCCCTGTGCGTCTTGGAATGGCCGTATAGTGTGCTGTACGGATCGGTGTCGTCGAGAACTTCAGTCACGACTATGCGGTATCTGTAGGTCTTGCCTGGCTCGAGCCCTGTTACCATGACATGGTGTTCCTTGCCTGTGTGACGTCGTCCCATTATGGTCTGATAGTGCTTCGCCCTTTCGGCAGACTCAAATTCTGTACCGTCATCCGGAGCGGTCTCGACATATGCAAGTGCTTCATAATCAGTGGTCCAGTTTACTGTAAAGCCGGTTTCTGTGATGTCGGAAATCCACGGTCCGTATTTGATGTGAAGCTGGCGGAAAGGGATTGCTGATGAGAAGATGATAATGGCGAAAAGCAGCAGGAATCTTTTCATGTCTGGTTATGATTTGTTATTCCAACAAAATTAGAAAAAAAGAATGACAGAAAAAAGATATCCTTATCTTTGCCGTCATAATCAAGGCTTATGAATGTTATATTGACTATGAAGAAGTTTGTCATTTATCTGACTTTAGCCCTGTCGGCCGTATCATGTGTCGAAAGCGGCCGCAATGATGGAGATGCTGTCAAGCCGACCAAGAATGTCATCCTCATGGTGCCGGACGGCACTTCTACCAGCGTGCTGTCATTGTCGAAATGGTATAAACGTTACATGGGTGATGCGGATTTCGAACTTAGCCTTAGCGACCATATCTGCGGTCTGATGTCCAGCACCATGTCTGACGGAATCATACCTTGTTCTGCTCCGGCTATGTCCGGAATCGTCACTGGAATGCCTCAGAGGGCAGGAAACCTTTCGATTTATCCCCTTTGCCATCCTGGTCAGGACCTGATCCCTGTCGATTCGGCAAAGGCTTATCAGCCTCTTGCGACAGTGATGGAAGCTGCACGTCTGGAAAAAGGTGCTGCCGTAGGTGTCGTAGTTACCGTGGAATTCCATCATGCTACTCCTGCAGCATGCATGGCGCATACCACAAGGCGTGGAGATACGAAGGCAATAGCACGTCAGATGGCATCAAACGGATTTGATGTGGTCTTTGGCGGAGGAGCTGAGGCGATAGATGGAACAGTACGTGAAATCCTGGAGGACAATGATGTCAATCTTATTGAAAATGACATAGAAAGCTTCAGAAAATATTCCGACGACAAGCCTGTCTGGGCAGTCTTTGCCGACGGCTTCATGGACTATGATATCGACAGGGATACATCTGTCACTCCTTCGCTTGCCGAGATGACGGCTAAGGCAATCGAAATCCTGTCAAAGGACGAGGACGGTTTCTTCCTTATGGTGGAAGGAAGTAAAGTGGATTTTGCTGCCCATGCAAACGATCCTAATGCACTGATCACTGAATTCCTGGCATTCGATGAGGCGGTAGGAGTCGCAATGGATTTTGCGGAGAAAGATGGCAATACGACGGTTGTCGTTGTTCCGGATCATGGAACATCAGCCCTGACTGCCTGCAATCCCGGTTTCAAGGGATATACCCGCAAAGGAATCGACTCCCTCTTCGTCGATATGAAAGGCTATAAAGCTACATATCTGAAGATTGGCAAGATACTGTCACAGTGTAAGAAAGATGAACTGAGACCATTGTTCAAGGAATGGACCGGGCTTGAGCTGACTGATGCGGAATTGGAGAGACTTATGTCTGCGGCAGGGAAAAGCGAGAGTGACTACATGCAGGTGGCGGATTCGGAGAATTTCGAGTCGGTCATATCTTCGATCCTTACTTCGCATACCCATCTGGTCTTTGCTAACAGCGGTCATACTCCGGAAAATGTATTTCTGGCTGCATATCATCCGAAAGGACATATTCCGAAAGGAATACTCACAAATACAGAGCTGAACGCTTATCTCTGTAAGGCAGCAGGCCTGAAATCATCACTCTCGGACGTGACCGACGAATATTTCGTCAGACATGATGTCCTTTTGAAAGACTTTGAGTATAAGGTGATTAAGGAGAATGACACCCCGTTGCTCATGGTCAAGACAGCAGCCGGAGAAGTTACTATTCCTGCATGGAGGAATATCTTCCCGATTGATGATGAAAAGATAGAGCTTCCGGTCGCACCTGTCTATATCAAGGAAAATGATTCATTCTATCTTCCGAGACAGATCGTTGATGTCTTGAAGAATCAATAGTCTGCACCTGAGAAGAACAGAGCTTTACCGGGCACGGAACTGCCCGCGTCTGAACGTGAGCCGCTTGTGATCAGATCCGCGATCCAATGCGGCTCTTTCTTTCCTCTTCCGACTTCTATCAGGGACCCCACAATCGCCCTGACCATGTTTCTTAAGAACCGGTTGGCCTTGATCCGGAACACGATATAGTCTCCTTCCTTGTACGGAGCCCCCATCATGGCACAATGTGTCGGCTTGTAGCATTCCCACTTCGCTTCAGTCACTGTGCATATTGATGTCGCATTATTGCCTCCGGTCTTCTCGAAACAGCTGAAATCATGCTCTCCCAATAAATGCAAGGCTGCTTCATTCATTTTTCCTATGTCCAGAGAGTAGCGCATTCTGTATGAAAACTTCTCGCAGAAAGGGTCTTTACAGAAATGTATGAAGTAATGGTATTCTCTGGAACGGGCGTCAAATCTTGCATGAAAGTCTTTATCTGTTTCCGAAACTTCGTGTATTGCTGTTTCACGAGGCAGGATGGCATTTAATTTGTAGCAAAGTTGCGCCGCGTCGATCCTGACTTCGTCAGGGATTTCGAAATGAGCGATATAATTGATGGCGTTGACTTCAGAGTCTGTCCTGCCTGCACCTGTGACCTGGATAT
>JAZLAS010000073.1:0-30815 GCA_045613365.1 Candidatus Cryptobacteroides sp. | reverse complement strand
ACGGATACGGTCGAAGATAACCACTGTATCGTTGATTGCGTAACCGATGATGGTCAGGATCGCAGCGATGAATGTCTGGTCGATATCAAGGCTGAATGGAAGGATACCTGAGAAGAGTGAGAAGAAGCCGATCACGATGAGTGCTGTATGTGCAAGACCTGTCACACCACCGAGACCCCATGTCCATCCGCGGAAACGTACTGCGATGTAGGCGAAGATCACGAAGAGAGCGATGATCACAGCAATGATAGCATCTCTTGTAATGTCGTTTGCGATGGTAGGACCTACCTTGTCAGAGCTGATGATACCGTTAGGGTTATCAAGTGTAGATGTAAACTCTTCGAATGTAAGATCGTCAGCGAAGAAGCCCTTGAGTGCATTGTAGAGCTTGTTCTCTACCTCTGCATCAGCATCTGTTGACTCGTCCTCTACAAGGTACTGTGTAGTGATCTTCATCTGGCTTTCGCCACCGAACTGCTTGACCTCTACTGCTCCGTCGAACTCAGCGATTGCTGCTGCGCGTACATCCTCTGCTGTCACTGACTGGTCGAATCTTACAACGTAAGTACGTCCACCGGTGAAGTCAACACCATATGTGAAGCCCTTTGTGAAGATAGAAACGAGAGAGATGAGGATGAGCATACCCGAAACGATGTAAGCGATCTTCTTCTTTCCGATGAAGTCAATCTTTGTGTTCTGGAGGAAGTTGCGTGTAAGCTTGTTGTCGAACGAAATATTCTTGCCCTTTGATACTCTGTCATCGAAGATGATTCTTGTGATGAAGATAGAAGTGAGGACTGATGTCACGATACCGATGATGAGGGTAGTCGCGAAGCCCTGTACAGGACCTGAACCGAAGATGAAGAGCACGATACCTGTGAGGAGGGTAGTGATCTGACCGTCGACGATAGCCGAGTAAGCGTTTGAGTAACCGTCAGAGATAGCCTTGCTCAGACCTTTTCCTGCACGGAGTTCCTCCTTCACACGCTCATAGATGATCACGTTGGCATCCACTGCCATACCGAGTGTCAATACGAGACCGGCGATACCAGGAAGTGTGAGCACGGCACCGAATGATACGAGGGTACCGAAGAGAAGCACTACGTTGCAGAGAAGCGCGATGTCAGCTACGAGACCTGCTCCCTGATAGAAGAAGAGCATGTAGAGAAGCACGAGGAGGAACGCGATCACGAATGAGATGAGACCTGCGTTGATAGACTCTGCTCCGAGTGAAGGTCCTACAACCTGCTCCTGAATGATTGTTGCAGGTGCAGGGAGCTTACCTGACTTGAGGACGTTTGCAAGGTCCTCTGCCTCTTCAAGTGTGAAGTCGCCGGTGATCTGTGAGCTACCGCCTGAGATCTCAGACTGTACGTTAGGATATGAATATACCATACCGTCGAGAACGATAGCGATCTGACGTCCGATATTGTCCTTTGTAAGACGTGCCCATACGTTTGCACCCTCAGCGTTCATTGTCATTGACACCTCTGGAGATCCGCCTGAATTGCCATACTGTACGCGTGCGTCAGTTACAGCGCCACCGTCGAGCGGAGCCTTTCCGTCACGTGAAGGAGCCTTGATAGCAACGAGCTCGAAGATGTTCTCGTTAGGATCCATTGCAGATGCCTTGACAGTCCACATAGGCTTGAATTCAGGTGGGAAGAGCTGCTTGATCTGAGACATAGCGAAATACTTGTTGATCTGCGCTGTGTCTGCATAGTGAGCATAACCGATGCAAGCATGTCCTCTTGCGCCTGATGGCTGGAGGATTGAGAAGAGAGGGTTCTGCTTCATCATCTCAGCGTCAGCTGCTGCCTCGTTCTCAGCCTGCTTGAGCTCCTCAGCGAGAAGTGCATCCTCTTCTGCAACAGTCTCTTCTGCTGCTGGAGCTGCTGTCTCCTCTGCTGCCTGGATTTCAGCGAGAATGGCATTAGCCTCTGAAAGATAGCTCTCGATCTCCTCATTAGTGTATGTAGGCCAGAACTCGAGTGAAGCTGTTCCCTGGAGGAGCTTTCTTACACGCTCAGGCTCTTTTACGCCTGGGAGCTCCACGAGGATACGTCCGCTGTTTCCGAGCTTCTGGATGTTTGGAGATGTCACACCGAAACGGTCGATACGGTTTCTGAGGACGTTGAATGAGTTGGAGATTGCACTCTCAGACTCAGCTCTGATAACCTCGATGACCTCAGCATCTGTTGACTCTGGACCGATCTTGTCCCTCATTTCATATGTTCCGAAGATCTGAGAGAGAGGCATTCCGTTTGAAGTCTCTTCCCAAGCCTCAGCGAAGAGGGTGATGAAGTCATTTCTTGAGTTGATGCTGCGCTCCTTTGCAAGAGCAAGAGCGTTTGTGAACTCAGGAGTGGTCTTTCCGCCGGCAAGAGCCTTTACAAGGTCCTCGAGCTGAACCTGAAGCATCACGTTCATACCTCCCTTGAGGTCGAGACCAAGGTTGATGGCTTTAGCCTGGATTTCCTTGAATGTGTAACCGCAATAAATCTTCTCTGATGAGATAGAATCGATGTACCTTCTGTTCTCGACCTTGATGATTGAGTCAAGATAGAAAGCCTTGTCTGCCTCGGCAACCTTGCCGAATGCAGCTGCATTCATTGCAGCTTCTGCCTTAGCCTCAGCATACTTCTCTGCTTTCTTCTCCTGACGGTTAGCCACGAGGGTGAATGAAAGCTGCCAAAGTGACGCAAGGAGAAGGAGAATCGCTACAAATCTGATAGCACCTTTACTTTGCATAATAATTTTATTGTTTTAATGATATTTGTATGCATCATTCAGGGACAGCATGAAACTTGCATTCCATACCATCCGCAAAATAGGGCACAAATTTACGATTTTTTTCTAATAAATGAAGATTCTGTAAATATTTCTTATTTTTGTAGGCTGAAAATGAGGTAAAAAAGGCTATGCAGAGAGTGAAATACTCCTTTTATATAATATTTGCGATGCTTCTTGCATTTTCGCAGGGAGTTTCCGCTCAGGACCGCAAGGTGGACGATCTCGTCCGCCGTGGCGATTCTCTGCATTTCGTGTACCGTTTCAAAGAAGCTGCCGAGATCTACAGAGAGGCTTCGGATGCTCTTGTACGCAATGGCCTGAATGCGGAGGATTCTCTTCTGCTGGAGGATATTGCAGGCAAGACGATTCTTGCGGAAAACGGACTCAGCATGGCAGATTTCACATATGTTCCGAAGGTCATAGACCGCAGGAAATTCAGCCTTGAGGATTTCTACCTTTATTATCCGCTTAAAGACAGGTCATGGAGACAGATTCCCAACCAGCTTGACACGATCGGATCCAAGGGTCTGTACAAGGCAATGTATATCCCTTCGGATGCCGGAAGCATATATTATTCGGCTGTCGATACATCAGGGAAGGAAGATATTCTTTTTACGGAATATCTGGATACGGCATGGACAGTCCCTGTGCCTGTGAACGGGATTGTTTCAGCCTTTTCGGATGAGATATATCCTATGCTTTCCTATGACCGCAAGTCGCTGTATTTCTCTTCAGACGGTCTGTATGGTGTCGGAGGACATGATATATATGTGTCCAGATGGGACGATGCGTCGCAGGCGTGGTCTGATCCGGTGAATATGGGATTTCCGTATTCTTCCCCATATAACGACTTCCTTTATGTGAGTGACAGCATGGAAGGATATGTTCTTTTTGCATCAGACAGAGAATGTTCTTCCGATAGTGTCTGGGTGTATGTGCTGGAAGCCGACAATATGCCGGTAAGACAAGCTGTAGAGGATCCTGAAGAGCTTCTGAATCTTTCCAGACTTGTTCCTGGATATGAAGAAAAGACTGAGCAGAAAGAGGAAGACGGCATGCCGGAAAATGCTGACAAGGAGAGGTACATGAACAAGATGTCCCAGGTCAGGGCGTTGCGTGACTCCATTTCTTTCTATACAGCTTCTCTTGATGAGGAACGCAATATGTTCGCTCTCAGCAATGATGATGCGGAAAGAATGAAGTTGTCGGAAATCATCAGGAGACGTGAAGCCAGAGTTCCTCAGCTTCAGGATCAGCTGAAGAAGACTATCGCCGAACTTCAGGAGATCGAAATGGAATTCCTTTTCAGCGGAATAGTTGTGGATCCGGACAAGATCATGGCTGCTGCAACAGATGAAGATGAGCCTGAAATGCGATATGCCTTCAACCGCAGGACTTCTGGAGGACCGCTTTCCATGAAGTTCATGCAGCCTGAGAAGGGATTCGATTATTCGTTCATGATTCTTGAGGAAGGCCGTTTTGCTGAAGATAACACTATACCGTCTGGCATAGTTTATCAGATCCAGATCTTCAGTACCGGGGAGAAGGCAGAAATAAGAGATCTGAGGGGCTTGTCGCCTGTATTCGAGACCCGCACCGGGTCCGGCAGATTCATATATCGTGTCGGTCTTTTCTCATCATATGAGGATGCCATGTCTAAGCTGAGTGATGTCAAGGCTGCAGGATTCAGGAGTGCCTTCATAGTTGCTTATTCCGATGGCGAGGAAGTTTCTGTTGAAGCGGCAAGAAGCAGTGAATCCGGAACACAGGCTTCTCCTGATCTGTATGAGGTAAGGATCATTCCTTCGGAGGGAGAACTGGCGGACGAGACAGCTGCGGCAATACATGAAAAAGCTGCAGGGAAGGACATTGCACGTGTCGAGACAGAAGATGGTACCATCATATTCATTGTCGGTCCATTTGATGACAAGGCAATGGCGGATCTTATGACAGAATCCGTGATTGCATTGGGAATAGATGAAGTTTCAACTGTGCCAGTTGCAAATGATTCTGTAAATCAGTAATTTTGTACTCATGGGTTTTATCATTACTTTGATTCTGGTCGGCCTAGTGCTGATCTTTGCTGAAATCCTGCTGATCCCCGGAGTGGGCGTAGCAGGTGTTCTTGGCCTTCTGTCGATGGGAGGTTCATGTTTCTATGCATTCCACGAATTCGGTAATACTGCAGGAGCTATTGTAACAGCAGTAGTGGCTGTGCTTATCGTTGCTTTGACCATCTGGGTACTCAGGGCAAAGACATGGAAGAGAATGTCTCTGGAAACCAACATTGATTCCAAGGCTGTGTCTTCTGAGGCTTCAGCCATCGCTGTCGGCGATAGAGGAAAGACTCTGACAAGGCTTGCTCCTATGGGATCGGCTCGTTTCGGAGATTATGTGGTCGAGGTGAAGGCTCTGGAAGGAATGCTGGATCCTGGTGTCGATGTCGAGGTTGTGCTGATCGAGGACAACAGGATCATCATCAAACCGTTGAATTAGAAATTCAGATAAATTTATACTATTATGGATGCTATGATTATCGTATGGATCGCGGTCGGTATCGTCGGCCTAGCGGTCTTTCTCTGGTTCTTCCCTGTGACCCTCTGGTTCCAGGCTTTGATTTCCGGAGTCCGTATTTCTCTTATTCAGCTTGTTCTCATGCGTTGGAGAGGAGTGTCGCCTAACACAATCGTGATGGCTATGGTGACAGGAACTAAGGCAGGTCTTAAGCTTTATGCGAACGAACTTGAGGCTCATTATCTTGCGAAAGGAAATGTCCCTAAAGTCGTAAATGCCTTGATATCAGCTGACAAGGCTAACATCTCACTCGATTTCAAGATGGCTGCAGCCATTGATCTTGCGGGCCGTGATGTATTCGAGGCAGTCCAGATGTCAGTAAACCCTAAGGTCATCAATACCCCTCCTGTTACAGCCGTTGCAAAGGATGGTATCCAGCTTATAGCAAAGGCCAGAGTAACCGTACGTGCGAACATCAAGCAGCTCGTCGGTGGTGCAGGTGAAGAGACCGTACTTGCCAGAGTTGGTGAGGGAATCGTATCTTCTATCGGTTCTGCAGAAAGTCATAAGCTCGTCCTTGAGAATCCTGACAGCATTTCCAAGGTGGTTCTTAACAAGGGTCTCGATGCAGGTACCGCTTTCGAGATCCTCTCTATCGATATCGCTGACATCGACATCGGAAAGAATATCGGAGCAGTCCTTCAGATGGACCAGGCCGAGGCTGACAAGAATATCGCTCAGGCGCGCGCAGAGGAGCGTCGTGCAATGGCGGTAGCCCTCGAGCAGGAAATGAAGGCGAAGGCCCAGGAGGCACGTGCACGCGTGATTGAGGCTGAGGCAGAAGTTCCTCTCGCAATGGCAGAGGCATTCCGCAACGGAAATCTGGGCATCATGGACTATTACAAGATGAAGAACATTCAGGCTGATACTGAAATGCGTGAAAATATCGCGAAACAGTAGTGTTAGATAACCTGTTGATTTGCAGGCGTTTATATATATGAGGGTAGGTGCTTTTTACCTACCCTTTGATTTTTAATTTGCTGATAATAAGTCTATTAGGTGTCAGGCCCTATACGGAATATTTCCAGACTTTAGACATTGTTTTTTAAGTTTTATTTGGTGAATCATTAAAAATAATCTATATTTGCAGTCCTGTCATGTGAGGCAGGCAGTTTTGGTGAGATGGGTGAGTGGCTGAAACCACCAGTTTGCTAAACTGACGTACGGGTAACTGTACCGGGGGTTCGAATCCCCCTCTCACCGCAGAAAAGAGGTTGTAACGCGCTGATGGTCAGCAACTTACAGCCTCTTTCTGATTTTTAAAAACCCGAATAATCGCCCGAATTTCCTTCAAGACATATATAGTCCTTCAGGATTCTTTCAGGTCTCATGGCATGGTTTGCGACTTTCTTGTGCGCGGACTTAATAAACAGGTACATGATGAAAACAAAAGTAGAAGGTTGCAGGCCTGTATTCGGTTCGCATCAGACATTATCCTATGACTGCTTTTGCAAACTCAAGTACATCTGACTCAGCTGTCATTCTTTATTTTGAGGGAAAAGAAAATAGGTATTATCAGTTAATTAAATTACATTTGTAAAGAAGATTCCTAAACCTGAACTGACTACTGATGAAAAAGCATTTCCTTGTTCTTATTATCCTGCTGGTAGTGTTTCCGGCTTTTTCCAGATCAAGAGGAAGCATATTCAATAAGGAGCATATAAACGTGTCTGTACATTCTCGTTATCAGTATATGCTGGATTGGCACAGCATACATAATGATATGCTTTATACTTACGGCTCCATTCTGACAGGCGTGCAGGTAGGTTTTGACACTCATCCTTCAGACAGCAGCTGGTGGTCGAATGCCTACAACTATCCAAGTCTGTCACTGGGCTTTTCATATGATAATGCAGGTTTCATGAAAACAAAGCCCGGGACAAATATGGGTGACTTCTACAATCTTTACCTTGCCACTGAACTTGACTTCTTTCGTGCCGGGATTTTTTCTTTCGGACCTGTTCTGGAACTCGGAATGTCTTACACCACAGACAAATACAGTCCGAGACGCAATGATGTCAACAAATTCATAGGTTCCAATATCGTAGCTAATCTCGCTGCCGGAGTTGAGGCCTCCATGCGTGTTCATCCTCATTGGGAAGTGGCTTTGACCGGCTATTTCGTTCACCACTCCACAGGTATGACCAGCGTTCCGAACCTGGGTACCAATCAGGCAGCAGCGGGTGCGAAACTGAAATATTATCTGGCTGCTCAAGAAACAGACAAGAGGATCAGGCTGGAAAAGCCGGAGTATTCCAAAGGTCTCCGATGGAATGTCTATACAGCTTTCGGAGGGCATAGCTGCGACTGGGAACTCAATGCAAAAGGTCCCGAAGCATATCCGGTAAAGTTCCGCCTCAGGGCTATTCTCGGTGCCGAAGCATCATGGAGATACCACAGGATGCTGTCCACGGGTGTTGGCATAGAAGGAAATTATGCTGATAATGCCTACAGAGAAACTGACCTGCTGATAAGAGGTGAGGAGGATCCGGAAGGATATTCACCATTCTATACCTCCGTTCATCTTGCGCAGTATCTGCATTATTCGAATCTGTCGATCAATTTCACATGGGGAGTCTATACATTCAAGAAAACAGGTCTGGTCGAGGATATCGGCAGATGTTTCCAGCGTATAGGGGCGCGTTATCATCTTCCTCCGTTCAAGACAGGGCAGGCTTTTGTCGGAATCGGAATGAGGGCTCATTACCTTGACCGTTCCTACTGCATAGAATACGGAGCCGGAATCACATTCTGACGGCGACATCCGCTACGCTTGCTCCTATAAAGCCGATCAGGTCGGAAGGAGCGATTTCCAGCTGCAGTCCTCTGACTCCTGCGCTGACATAGATCGTGTCGAAATCCAAGGCTGTGGAGTGGAAATATGTAGGGAAGCGCTTCTTCATGCCGACAGGGGAGCACCCGCCTCTGATGTATCCTGTGACTCCGAGAAGTTCCTTCATCGCTATCATCTCGACCTTTTTGTTGCCTGACGCCTTTGCCAGAGCCTTCAGGTCAACCTCTCCGTTTCCAGGCACGACACATACTATATGTCCGGTCTTGTCGCCGTGCAGAACCAGAGTCTTGAAGACACGGGCTATATCCTGCCCCAGACTGTCGGCTACATGCTGTGCGGCCAGGTCGTTCTCGTCGAATTCGTAAGGGATCAGCTTATATGATATTCCCGCCTTGTCCAGCAGACGGGCAGCATTGGTCTTTTCAATCTTTTTTGCCATAACGGCTGCAAATATAGGAAATAATCGTAGCTGATGAATCGGAATAAGCGATTGTATCAATAGAAAGAAACGGACACCTTAGCTTTTGCAGAAGAATTAAGGAGGATACCTTTGCGCCCGGTTTTTAAAAAGGGTAATATTATGACAAATTGGTTATTGATCGGCGGTGCCATGTTTCTTGTCTTTGTTGTAAAATGCATAAAGGAACTGATTGATGTACGTGCAATGGAAAGAATGGTGCCGCAGGAAAGAAAAGTAGTGTTGGAAAGAAGAAATTTCTACGATAATCATGCTTAAAGCCAGAGGCGGCTTCTTCTTAACGCTTTAGTATCGCTCAGCAGACGTATAAATTCCTCTGTTGAGCGTTTTCTGTATCTGTTCGCACAGAAATGGAGACATCCTTCCATACTGCACTCTGCATCATCTATGTCGATGGTCACCAGGCCGCTATGCTCGAGGATGACTGTCTCGGAAAGCACTGTGACATAGTTGCTTCTGCGCAGGATATTCAGGATCGTGTTGACTTCATTAGCTTCCATCGCCACCTTGAGGTTGAGATTCCTTTCTGCGATGATACTGTCGAATGTGCTTCTTGCCTGAAGTCCCAGACTCGGGAGAATGAGATCGTAATCCTCGAGGTCTGCCAGTCTCACTAACTCCTTTCTTGTAAGCGGGTGATCCTCACGTACGATGATGCTGAGCTTGTTGTCGAAAAGTATGTGTGATTCTACATTGTCATATTTTTCCAACGAACGGAAAGACAGGGCGAAATCAAGTTCTCCGTCAGAAACAAGCTCCATGAGTTCCAGCACGTTCTTGTAGCAGATGTTGAGGATCACGTCCGGATACTCTTTCTTGAAGGCCAGGACACTCTCTGTCAGTATGGAACCGAAACTGTAGGTCACGCCTATGTTCAGCACGCCCCTGCATCCTTGGGCGAGATCCATGATCTTGGCTTTGTTGTCATCAGCCTCCGCCAATGTCTTCTTTGCTCCTTCTAGGAATGTCTCTCCGGCTTCAGTAAGCGTTACCTTATGGTTGTTTCTGAAGAAAAGGGCCATGTCCAGCTCGGCGGTCTTGACGAAATATTTCAACTGACGCAGTTCCATAACCCTTGTGATTTCTGCTGCAAAAATAGGACTATTTAATACAAAAAGGATCTTCTGGGTATTGATTTATCCTATCGTGGCAATCGAAAATAACAATCACTTCGGCTTTCCTGCCCTTGGTTCTGGAGATACCTTTGCACCGTTTTTATCAATAATTCAACCTTATGTTCAAGATTTTCAACGGCATCCACCTTGTGGAGGCCTATCACGAATGGAAAAAGCAGAAACGCGACGACAAACTCACTTCGCGTATGATTAAGCTGGCGATCGCCATTGTCGTACTTATAATATTATGGTGCCTTCCGTCTTCTGTGTATGGAATCGACGGACTTGGAGTAATCCAGCAGAGAGTGATCGCAATCTTCGGATTCGCAATCCTCATGTGGGTCTTCGAGGCTATTCCGGCATGGACCACTTCCATGGCCGTTGTCGGACTGCTCCTCTTTGCTACTTCAGACAGCAGCTTCTGGTTCTTTGAAAAGGGTCTGAATGCTGCAGATATGGCGACACAGGTGTCATATAAGGACATCCTACATTGTTTCGCCGATCCTATCATCATGCTCTTCATCGGAGGATTCATCCTCGCGATTGCAGCGACAAAAAGCGGACTGGACGTGACTCTGGCGAGAGTTCTCCTCAAGCCGTTCGGAAAGCAGTCACGATTTGTGCTTCTTGGCTTCATCATGGTGACGGCTGTATTCTCCATGTTCCTCAGCAACACAGCTACAGCGGCGATGATGCTTACTTTCCTTACACCTGTCCTCAGGTCTCTTCCTGCTGACGGAAAAGGAAAGGTTGCACTTGCGCTGGCTATCCCTATCGCAGCCAATGTGGGAGGAATGGCAACCCCTATCGGAACTCCGCCGAATGCCATAGCCCTCAAATATCTCAATGAGGTGCTCGGAATGGAGATCGGATTCGGCCAGTGGACTTCATTCATGCTTCCATATGTGATTGTGATACTTGTGATTGCATGGTTTCTGCTTCTGAAGATGTTCCCTTTCAAGCAGAAGACAATCGAACTCAAGATCGAAGGCGAGACAAAGAAAGACTGGAAATCAATAGTAGTATATGTAACATTTGCCCTTACCATCCTCATGTGGATGCTTGACAAGGTGACAGGAGTAAACTCAAATGTAGTTGCAATGTTCCCTGTAGTCATCTTCTGCGTGACAGGTATCATCACTAAGAAAGACCTTGAGGAAATCAGCTGGAGCGTTCTCTGGATGGTTGCTGGAGGTTTTGCCCTAGGTGTGGCCCTTCAGAACACAGGTCTTGCACAGCAGCTCATCGCAGCCATTCCATTCGGTTCGTGGTCACCAGCAGTAGTCATCATCGGATCGGGACTCATCTGCTACCTCATGGCGAACTTCATCTCGCACACAGCTACCGCAAACCTCCTCGTGCCTATCCTTGCACTTGCCGGAGGTGCCATGAAGGACATGCTCGCTCCTATGGGAGGAGTATCGACCCTCCTCATCGGTGTGGCTATCGCTTCATCACTTGCGATGGTGCTCCCTATCAGTACGCCGCCTAATGCAATCGCTCATGCTACAGGTATGATCGAGCAGAAGGACATGGTCAAGACCGGTAACATCATGGGAGCCATAGGACTCGTGATAGGATATTCTATGTTGATGATCCTTGGTATGAACGGACTTGTTTAAACACCAATAAAACTGTAGACAATGTTGTGAAATATTGTAAAGTACCCAAATTGTTTAGAGGCTGACCCCCGACCGGGCCAGCCTCGATTTTTATTCCCCTATTTCAAGAGTCTCTTCAGGCACGGTGAATTCCTTGCCTTTGCTGCGGCGGACGCCGAGACTGATGACCTGGCGGGCTGATGTGGTGATGCTCTGTCCGTTGTCCTGGAGCTTTGCGACGCCCTTGTTGTATTCCCCGAATACGGCCTTGAGCTTGCGCCCGAGCTCGGCATAGGAGTCGTAGAATGATCCTACACGGTCTATCATGTTCTGGGCTGCCTGTGTGATCCTCTGGGTGTTGGTGTCATGCTGGAACTTGTTCCATGTGAGCTGCATGATCTTCAGGAAAGGCATTATCGTCTGTTCCGTAGCGATCAGGACCCCTTTCCTGTACGCCTCCTGCCAAAGCATCGGATCGGCCTCCAGGGCTACTCTGAATGCCATGTCGCGCGGCATGAACATGAGCACATAGTCAGCGAACGAACGTGAGTTCTTCTTTGCATATTCCTTTCGTGCAAGCTCGTCTATATGCTTGCGGACGCTTCTGATATGTCTGTCAATGGCGATGGCCTTCTCTTCTTCCGACTCAGCGTTCATGTATTCCACGAAAGCGGTAAGAGACACCTTCGAATCCACTATGAGGTCCTTCTGCTCCAGTCCCTCCTTGAAATGAAAAACGAAGTCCGGACGGCTGAGATCCTCGTTGGCGGCCTCACGGGTATAATGCTTGCCTTCCTCAAGGCCTTCTCCGGCAAGTATCGCTTCAAGAAAATTCTCCCCGAAGCAACCCTGTACCTTCGGCTTTCCTGTCAGTGCTTCCGAAAGTGTGTCGGCCTTTCTTCCTACATCCGATGTCTTCTCCTGCATTTCCTTCACGGCCTGTTTCAGCTGCTCGGAAAGTTTGGTACTGGTCTCCAGATGTGAGGAAGCATTCTCCTTCATTGCCTTTTCCATAGCAGAAATGCTTTCCTTCAGCGGCTTCAGGATTCCGTCCATCGAAGTCTGGTTTTCGTCAGCGAGTTCCTTCTCCCTTTGGCGGAGAAGCTTTTCTGTTTCGGCAGTCATGCTTGCCACTACCGTCTCCCTCATGCTCTTGAGCGCCTTATCATAGTTTTCCTGAGCCTGAATTGCCATTTTCTCCATATCTGCAATACGTTTTTCGTGGAGAATCTCCTGTGTCTTAAGGCGGTTTCTGAAGTGTCCGCGTACGATAAGCCATGTGGCAACAGCCGTGACCAGAGCTGCTCCTGCAGCTGCAATGATTATGTCTATGTTCATTTCCATTTTCTAAGTATATACTCACGAAATTATGAAATGTTACGGAATACAGCAAAAATTCTTACCTTTACAGACTGAACTGAAACAAAGATGATGGGAAACAACGTTTTGAAAATATTCTATGCCGTCTTCATGACTCTGATTCTGGCGGCGATGGTGGTCTTCATGGTTATCCATATCCGTGCGGGCCTTGACGGACAGAATGCAAAACTTCTTCTTGGAGGATATATTCTGCTTATCCTTTGGGCGGTATATCGCATCTTTACCCTTATAAGAGACATAGCAAGAAAATAATGGCTGCAATCTCCCCAAATAAGCAGACCGAAATCGAAGACCTGTTCCGTTTCAACTACAGGCCTTTATGCATGTATGCGCTTCATTATCTGCGGGATACCGATCTCGTGGAGGACGTGGTGCAGGAGTGCTTCACTACGCTCTGGGAAAAGCTTGAACAAGGCGTTTCCGTTACCAACAGACGTGCATATCTGTACATGACCGTACGTAACAGATGTCTCGACCATCTCAGAAAAAAAGGCATTCCTACAGAGTCTCTGAAGCCTTATGATACATATGGAGTGATAGATGACGATGATGCCGAGGAACGTTCTGTAATCGAGGCTAAACTTTGGACGGCCATCGATTCTCTCCCGGAGAAATGCCGTGAGGTCTTCCTTCTGAGCAAGCGTGACGGACTTAAATATGAAGAGATCGCCAAAGAGCTGGGGCTGTCCGTCAATACTGTAAGAAACCAGATAAGCAAGGCTCTTAACGTGCTCAAGAACGGAGCGATAAAGATTTATATGTTCATTTTCGGATAATTTTGAAAAAAGGATAGTACTATTCTGCAGGACGTACGTCTTTATGGCAGAAACCTGAATCTTGATCAATGATTATGTCACACAATGAAGACAGACATCTGGACTTTGTGCTGAAACATTACAAAGCAGGAACATTCGATACTCAGAAAGCTATCGGACGCTTCAAGGATGCCAACGGTATCAGGCCGATTCCGCGCAGGCGCTGGATATTCATGATATCAAGCATGTCCGCTGCAGCCATGCTTCTTCTTGGAGTCTTTATGTTCATGCATCGCGATGCGCGCGGCTGGACTGAGATCTCGGCTGATGCGTCGCAGATGGAGCATGTGCTTTCCGACGGCTCTTGCGTGACCTTGTTCCCTGGTTCGTCCCTTAGTTACCGCATGAATGAGACCAGGAAGATAAAGATGGAGGGAAAGGTCTATTTCGATGTTGCCCGTGATGAGAACAGGCCGTTTGAAGTCGAAGCAGACGGAGCTTTCGTAAGGGTACTCGGAACGGAGTTCATGGTAGATGCCTCCGACAATCAGGAAAGTGCTGCCGCAAAGGTCTATGTCGCTGAAGGTAAGGTACTTTTTGCTAAGGATTCCGACGCGGAAGGTGTCATTCTGACTGAAGGTATGGGAGCTGTGCTCGACAAGGATTCCGATGTTCCGGTGGTGGAGGAATCTGCAGATGTCAATTCGATTGCATGGCAACGAGGATATTTCATCTTCGACCAGACTCCTTTGAAGGAAGTTCTCGAGTGCCTTTCGCAGTACTATCATGTTTCATTCGTGGCGACCGATCTCTCTAAAAGACTCAGTGGAGAGTTCTATACCGATGACCTTGACCTGATCATCGAGCTTATAGAGTCTGCTCTTGATGTGACGATAATCAGGAAATAAGATTCCCTACGGACTAACAATGAAATACGTACTTACTTTTTTGACAACCATCCTGCTGATGGTTATGTCCTCCGTATCCGTCTGCCTGGATGCCAGGACGTCACGGGATACCTGTGAGAAAATCACGCTCAAAAGCCAGATGGAGTTGCTTCATCGGACGTTCGGAGTAAATTTCGTCTATGACTCGTCGCTCGACCTTGACGTTCCATATGAAGGCAAGCCGCTTCCGTGTCAGTCCTTTCGGACGAAGATCGACGAGGAATCCCTTCGCAAGAATCTCGAAGCATTGTTCGCAGATACAGGCATTGAATTCGAGATAATGAAGCAATATGTGGTCCTGACCAGGACGGGCGCCAGAAAGAAGCCCAAGGACTATACCATTTTCATCAAGGAGCAGAAGGACACATTGGACGAATCGCGCGTCACTGCATATATCGACCGCAGACGCAATTCGACCCAGACGGGACTGCAGATGCTCGACGGCAGCAGATTCAGGCGTGGTTATGCTGCACTTGGTTCACCGGATCTTATAAAGGAACTTCAGAGTCTTCCCGGTGTATCGGGAGGTACCGAACTTCTCTCAGGAATGTATGTGCATGGAGGAGATGGATCTGACAATCTTTTTCTACTGGATGGTGTCCCCATCTATCATGTAAGCCATCTTGCGGGCCTTTTTTCGGTCTTCAATACAGAAGTGGTCGATAATATTGATTTCTACAAGAGCGGCTTCCCCTCCCGTTTCGGTGGTAAGACATCTTCGGTCGTAGATATTACCACCAGACCCGGCAGTTTCCAGAATTACAGCGGATCTTTCAATATAGGTCTTCTCAATGGTGGACTTCAGTTTGAAGGACCGATCGTTCCGGGAAAGACCTCATTCAATGTAGCTTTGAGACGTACCTGGTTTGACGTTCTGACTGTCCCATACAATATCATAGCCAATCTGTCGCTGCCCTATGGAGATACCGGAAAGGTGAATCTTGCCATGACGGATCTGAACGCTTCCGTGACACATCTTTTTGATAAGGACAGCAGGCTTTTGCTTAATTTCTATGCTGGTTCAGACAATATAAGATACAGATGGACTGACCTTCAGGTTGAATATTGGGAGGGCACACGCCATACGGGAGAATCTGGCCATGATATAAATGTCCGCTGGGGCAATATCCTGGCAAGCCTGGTCTGGAATAAGAATATTTCGGATGACCTTCATCTGAACACGACGCTTTACTATACCCGCTCCAATAATGATGTCGGGCAGATAAACAATCTTTGGGATGTCAGTTCAGGAAATGCGCTGGAAATAAATGACAGAAAGTTCGAAGAGAGGAATTACTCGAGACTGCACGACCTTGGTGCCAAGGCAGGACTGGACTGGATACCCTCGGAGTATCACCATGTAAGGGCTGGTGCTTCATATGTGATGCATATGTTCAGACCTGTGAGAGAAGTGTCAACAATAACAAATATAAACGGCGAAGAAGCATATGCTGATGATGATTCATATTCAATAGATTACAATGCCTCGGAGGTAAGCCTCTATGCTGAAGATGAGATTGCTTTCACTGCCTGGCTGAAGGCGAATCTCGGTGTAAGATACAATATGTTTGCGCAAGGAGGCTACACTTACCATTCCATAGAGCCCCGCGCGGCTCTGCGTCTTCAGCTCGGGCAGATGGCGGCATTGAAGATGTCATATACTGAAATGGGCCAGACCATCCATCTTCTGCATGCGCATTATCTTGACATACCCATGTCCAGCTGGCTTCCGTCCACCGACATGGTGCCGCCAATGAGATCGAGGCAGGCTGCCGGAGGTGTATATATGAATCTTCCTCATGGAATGGTCCTCAATATAGAAGGATACTGGAAGACAATGGATAACCTCTATGAATATTGCGGCATAGAGAACATATATCCTGATATCTCTACATGGGAGTTTCAGCTGATGCAGGGAAAGGGCAGGTCATATGGTGCTGAGGTGGAGCTCGGATGGAAGAACAGGAATACGGAGATTTCAGCTTATTATACATTGTCATGGACCGAACGCTTTTTTGAAGGGATATGGCACGACTGGTATCCGGCCAGAAATGACAACCGCCATAAGTTCACCGTAAATGCTACCCACAGGTTCAGCAGACGCTTTGATATGTATATGGCGTGGAACTACCATTCCGGAGATAGGATGACGGTGCCTACCCAGATTATCGGTGGCGATGTGTACTATACAAGTCCATATAATTATAAAATGGCTGATTATCACCGTCTTGACCTTGGATTCAATTTCAGGAAGACCACTAAAAGAGGTAATGAAAGCATCTGGAACCTTACTCTCTACAATGCCTACTGCAGAATGAATCCTATGTTCACTATGCTTGACCATTACCGTGTGGGTCCTACGACCGAAGAATACAAGACAAAGTTCAAGACATTGGCTGCAATCCCGATAATCCCTTCGTTCAATTACACACTCAGATTTTAACTATGAAGAATACTGGAAATATGAATATGTCGTGCCGGGTCTGGCTGGGAGTCGTTATCCTCGCATCACTCTTCGCAGTATCTTGTGAAAAGGAAGTGGATTTTCCAGCCGATAAGGATGGAAGAATATATGTGAACGCCATGATCGGAATGGAAGGCCGGGACAGGATTGATGTCGTTGTGAGCCAGCCGGCTTTCGGGGCTGAAGAGACCGGTGCAGAAGATGTCAGCCTTTATCTGGAAGCTGACGGTAAAGCGGTGGAGCTTGTCAGGGATATGGAATCTGATATGTCAGGGGTTGTGTCATATGTTCCGCAAGACGCTTTCAGACCCGGACAGAAGCTTGTGCTCAGGGCAGAAGCTGACGGATTGCCTTCTGTAAAGGCAGAGACCACGATGCCGGCCTCGCTGCCTGAAGTAAATGTTGAATCGAAACTCGTTGTAAGCTATAGAGAAGACGAGGCCGGGCAGTCCATGGTTTATCTTAGAACCCGTAGGAATTTCCATGTGGTGCTTGACGAAATGCCTCAGGATGATTCTTATTTCGGCATACAGGTGCTTAAAAGGAGGATGTTTGATGTCATAGGAACAGTTCCGGATTATCTGTGGGACGATTATGAGGCTCTCCAGGGCATTGTGGAGTATGATGAACTGTATGTCAATGCAAACATATCGGAAGGGGGCGAAATATCATCGATAAAGTCAGAGCTTATAGTGGAAAATGCTGGCGGAGACATGAAGGTCTCTGCAGCAGAATCCGATAACGGGAAATCTGCCATTGATGTATTTGTAAAGGCAGAAGAAAGGTATCTGAAGGAGGCGCATTATCAATATGTAAATGGTGTGAGGGAACTCATCTCTGAAATATATGAACTTTACGAATATAATGTGAAGGTATTCAGACTTTCTCCGGAGATTTATCATTATTTCAGGGCGAGGTTCATAGTGGAGGAATCAGACGCTCCTATCCACCTCGGATTCACTCCGGCCACATATACATATACGAATGTGGAAGGTGGCCTCGGTATGTTCGGAGCGGTATCCATGTATGAAACAGACTGGTTTAGAATAGATTGACAATGAGAAAGATATTTTGCTTGTTTATTAGTGCTGCAGCTTTGACCTCATGCGAAAAGGTATGGGTGGAAGACCTGCAGAAGAAAGCCTTTGATACGATAAGGGGAGAATATGAAATAGAGTCCGTAACTTGGGAGGGCCCTGAGCCGATAGATATAAACGGAGATGGACAGGCTTCGTTTGACTATTATGAAGAGTGGGATTCAGTGATATCCGGTAGTCCTTGTACTTCTTTTATATATGATGACGGCGGCTACCTCGGCGTACCTTATACGGTTGATCAGAATGCGGATTGGAACGGATCTCCTAGCCTTGCCAGAAGGCGCTATGATTTCAATTTCGAGATGGGGGCTGTAGTTGAGGGGAATGAAGCCCATCTTGAATTCAATCTGCCTGTGGAAGATTGCGAATTCAATCATTCAGGCTATGGTGAGATAACATTGAGGATAAATGTCACATTGACAGTCATGACTGCAGATAAAAAGACTGAAGAGAAAAGCGGTCCTGTCTTCATTAAATACGTCAGGTCTGAATATAGGATACGTTGATGGAATACGTCGCGGTGTCGGACGTGGCAGTCATACTTCTGGATATAAAAAGTGCGGCAGGGAAAACTCCTTGCCGCACTGTATGTATGTCCGTGTTGAACAGGATTATCTGTAAAGAGCGAACTCGATGTCCTTGGCAGCTCTTTCAGCAAGTTCAGCGTCCTTGCTTGCAGCCTTGAGGTTAGCCTCTACAGCGCTTGCGTTACCCTGACGTGCTGCAGCTACAGCGCGGAGGTAAGCAGCCTTAGGGCATTCGCACTTGAGGGCAGCTGCAGGAGCGTTGTTACCGTTGAGGAGAGCTACGAGAGCTGCGTTGTATCCTTTCTTGCCGGCAAGCTTGGCAGCAGCATCCTTGTAGTTACCGTTGAGTACGTCGATAACTGCCATGTTCTCCTTGGCAGTCTCTGTACCGGCAGCAGCAAAATATCTGTTAGCCTGAGCATACTCACCCTCGCGGAGAGCGATAACTCCCATAGCGTTGTTCCAGTCAGCATCCTGAGCGCACTTGTCAAGAGCGTTCTTAGCCTTTCCGAGCTTGTCCATCTTGATGTATGTAACAGCAAGGTTGTACTGAGCTGCAGGGCTGTCGAACTTGTTGGCTGCCTTCTTATAGAGCTCAACCTTCTGCTCGTTGTCCTTGACGAGTGTTGCTGCGCGGAGAAGTGCAGTCTCGTCGAGTACGTCGATGTTCTCCTCGATAAGCTGGAGAAGCTCCTCGTTTGTATAGTTCTGGAACTCTACGTTAGCGATGAATCTTGCGCGACGGAGTTCAGGAAGAACGTCCTTTGCAAGAGTTGAGTAAACAGCTGACATGTTCTTGATCTCCTTCTCGCGGACAGCTGGATCGCTGTACATAGAAAGAACGCGGATAATGAGATCCTTGTCCTCGAGGTCAGAAGCAGCTACGAGCTCCTGGAAGCCTTCCCAGTCCTCAGCTACGCTTGAAACATTAACCGGACCCTCAACCTCATGCTTCTTGGTAACCTTACCAAATGCCTTCTCAGCAGATGCAGAACGCTTGTCAGAAAGCTTGGCATTCTCAGCTTCCTTTCCGTCTGGTGAAGCGTAAGCAACGATGTCAGTTCCGACGAAAGTCTTGCGGCCGTTAGCCTTGGTCTCGTCGAGAGCAGCCTGGAAGTCCTTGATAGACTGTGATCTGCGCTGGCTGTTTCTTACGTCTGCGCTGTTGATGTTATAAAGGATCTGACCCTCAGCTGTCTGCTTGATGATCTCCTGATAGTTGTCAGCCTTGAGATCAAGCTTACCCTTCTGGCAAACGAGCATGTAAGTTGTGTTTGCACCGTCAGCAACTCTCTTGGTAGGGAGGTCAGCATACTTAGCCTTGTATTTTGCAGTACCGCGGAGTTCAAGGAAGCACTTCTCCATTCCTGGAACATAGTTGAAAGTCACGTTCTTTGTTACTGTAGCACCGTCAGAAGGAATGACCTCATAGTTGTCCTTGACCTTCTCACCCTGGAACATGAATGGCTCCAAAGCCTGCTCGCCACCTGCGTAAACGATTACAGGGGTAACCTCGAGAATAGCCTTTGGATGGAAATAATCCTCTGGATAAGTTACAGAGATGGTAGCGTTGATCTGACCGGCTACAACCTCAAGAACAGCAGGGTCGCACTTTACGGTTACGTTCTCTGCCATTTCTGCCATCTTCTCAGGTGATGCGCAGGAAACTGCAGCGATGCCGAGAATGGCAGCAAACATGAATCTAATGCCTTTTTTCATTTTTTTGAATATAATTTATGGTTAAATATGTTCCATGCATATTCTTCAGCTCACGCCAAAGCATATTCCTCGCAAAGATAATCATATTTTTATATTTTTGGGGTCAGGGGATACATAATTTCGAGCCTTTTCGTAACTTTGTCCCGTTATGACAAATCAGGAACTACAGAGTTTAAAGAACAAATATGATATCATAGGCAATGATCCGGCGCTCAACCGCGCGTTGGAGATAGCCGTTGCTGTCGCTCCAACCGACATAACTGTCCTTGTGACAGGCGAAAGCGGTGTCGGAAAGGAGAATATTCCCAAAGTCATTCATCAGAACAGCCCGCGCAAAAGAGGCAGGTATTTTGCCATAAACTGCGGAGCGATTCCTGAGGGAACAATCGATTCGGAACTTTTCGGCCATGAAAAAGGCTCGTTCACAGGAGCCAATGAGATGCGCCGCGGATATTTTGAAGAGGCAGACGGAGGTACCATCTTTCTCGATGAGATAGGTGAACTTCCTCTTTCTTCGCAGGCAAAGCTGCTGAGGGTGCTTCAGTCAGGAGAGTTCATACGTGTGGGATCTTCCAAGGTCCTTAAGACTGATGTGAGGGTCATCGCTGCGACGAACGTCAATCTTTTCCATGCGGTTTCAAAAGGAAAGTTCAGGGAGGACCTCTATTATAGGCTTAATGCCGTCACAGTCATGATGCCTGCTCTGCGGGAGAGGCCTGGAGATATAAATCTTCTGTTCCGTAAATTCGCATCGGATTTTTCAGCAAAATATGGTTTCAGCAAGGTTACACTGACGGAGGATGCTTCCATTCTGCTCAGGAAATACAGATGGCCGGGAAATATCAGGCAGCTGAAGAATGTGGCGGAAACGATTTCTGCTCTCGAATCTTCCAGAATGACCCCGGGCTCGGATAAATGCATCGTGGATGTCGATGTGCTTTCAAAGTATATTCCTCGCGAAGAACCGAATCTTCTTCCGGCAACGTCTCCGGCATATCAGGAACCCCCGGAAAGTGCTGCAGAAAGAGAAGCTATAATAAGGTCCATATTCCAGCTTAAGCAGGATGTCGAATATCTTAAGGATGTGCTGGCCAAGGCAGGTCTTACACGGCAGTCGGCTCCGGCGATAGCGCCACCTGAGCCGCAGATGCCGGTACATCAGGACGTGCCGCACGATATGTATGAGTATGACGAGGATCCGGAGGATCAGGAGCTGGAAGAACGGGAGCCGGAAGATATGTCTATAAGGAAGGCCAGCAACGAACTTATAGTGAAGGTACTGAACAAGCATGATGGCAACCGAAAGGCAGCGGCAGCAGAGTTGGGAATTTCTGAAAGAACATTATACAGGAAACTGAAACAGATAAAGTGATGAAGGCAAAAAGGACAATATGGGCAAGTGTGGGAGTGGTGGTGGCACTTCTCCTGACATTGCCGCTGCTGCATTCATGCGGCATTTATTCTTTTACCGGTACCTCCATTCAGTCGGATGTGAAGACGGTGACTATCAATTACTTCGAATATCTGGCTCCGAAGGTGAACCCTTCATTGAGCAATCAGCTTACAGAAGCTCTGCAGGAGAAGTTCATCAGGCTTACCAAGCTTGAACTTGTCGATATTGACGGAGATCTTGAGATAGTAGGTGCGGTAACCGGATATGATGTGAAGGCATCGGCTATCACGGCGAACGAGCAGGCGGCCCAGAACCGTCTTACTGTAAATGTCAAGATCAGCTTCGTGAACAGGAAGTATCCGGAGGAAAGTTTTGATGACAAGTCTTTCTCTGCATATCAGGATTTCGATGCGACCCAGTCTCTTGATGCGGTCGAGGCTACTCTCTGCGAAGACATAGTGGAACAGCTCTGCGAGGATATTTTCAATGCTACTGTAGCACAATGGTAATGCGATGAACGGGTATATTGACATAAAGAAGCTTACATTGGACGAACTTGCTGGGGTCGTGAATCTCTATCCATGGTTCGGAGGAGCTCGCAGGGAACTGTGCGAGAGGATGAGTGCCATGGGCGGGGAAGCCTGGGGGGAGTCACAGTATGCGGATGCTGCGATGTATGTAGGAGAAAGAGGAAAGCTTCATTCCATGATGCGTTCCGCTTTGAGCAAGGACTGGACGGATGCTGATGTGGAGCGTCTGCTGAAGTCATATATTGTCGAGCGCGAGGAAGCTGCTGTCCCTGTTGAAGCAGAAAAGCCGGTCACAGAGAAAAGAAAAGTCTATGCGGGTGTAGGAGACTATTTCTCACAAGCGGACTATGATCAGGTAAGGAAGGCTGATGACAATGTCTTTTCACGCTATGCTGCAAAGGCCAGACAGGATAAGCCGGTAGTTGCAGCAGAGCCGAAAGCGGATACGGAATTTGACATGTTTACCGAAACATTGGCCAGAATCTATCTTGAACAAGGCTATCCGGAGCAGGCAAAGAGCATTTATTCGAAACTAATTTTGGCATATCCAGAAAAAAATGCTTACTTTGCAGCCCTTATTCAAAAAATTGACGAATTAAATCAGTATTAACGATATGAACGCACTTTTTACAGTATTGACAGTGCTTGTGCTCATCGCCAGCGTCCTTATCACACTTATCGTTCTTCTTCAGAACGGAAAGGGCGGCGGACTTGCAAGCAACTTTGCGGCAGGTAACCAGACTTTCGGTGTTCGCCAGACAGCGGATATCCTTGAGAAGATCACTTGGGGTCTTGTAGCATTTATCTTTGTAGTATCAGTTGTCACTACCTTCTCTCTTGGCAACAAGGGTAAGGAGATTGACTATACAGAGAAGATCAACACAGAAGCACCAGCTCCTGAGTTCCCTGCTTCAATCCCTGCTGCTGAGAATCCAGCTCAGGCACCTGCAGAGACTCCTGCTGAGTAATTGATGCTTCACCCTGTCTGACAAAATGTCAGATTGAAGGGATTGGAATACAATTTGACTTATAGCCGTCTGTTCTTCGGAATAGACGGCTTATTGTGCATTCTGCCGTCTGTGAAGATAGATATGAAACATTAAAACGAACAAAGATATGGCAGAAAACAGATTTGAAAACCTTGGCAGGTTTGCTGTCAATCTCAACGAGAGGGCAGCTCAGGGCAAACTTGATCCTGTAATCGGAAGAGACGAGGAAATCCGCAGAGTCTTGCAGATCCTCAGCAGGAGGACAAAGAACAATCCGATTCTGGTAGGTGAGCCGGGAGTCGGAAAGACGGCGATTTCAGAGGGAATCGCTCAGAAGATAGTTGATGGAGATGTACCTGAAAATCTCAAGAGCAGGAAGATATATTCTCTTGATCTCGGTGCCCTTATTGCCGGAGCCAAATATCAGGGAGAATTCGAGGAAAGACTGAAAGGAGTCGTAAAGGAAGTTGTTGACAGTGAGGGAGAAGTGATACTTTTCATCGATGAGATCCATACGCTGGTAGGAGCAGGACGAACTTCCGGAGCAATGGACGCATCGAATATCCTCAAGCCGGCTTTGGCAAGAGGTGAACTCAGGACCATAGGCTCCACTACGCTTGATGAATATCAGAAATATTTCGAGACTGACAAGGCTTTGGAACGCCGTTTCCAGATGGTCATGGTCGATGAGCCTTCCCCTGCTGCGTCGATCTCTATCATGCGAGGTCTTAAGGAACGTTACGAGAACCACCATAAGGTGCGTATCGAAGATGATGCTCTTATTGCCGCTGTGGAACTTTCACATCGATATATCACCAACCGTTTCCTTCCGGACAAGGCGATCGATCTTGTAGACGAGGCTGCTTCGAAACTTCGTCTGGAAATGAATTCTGTTCCAGAGCCGATAGCCGAGCTTGACAGCAGGATCCGTCAGCTGGAGATTGAGCGCGAGGCGATCAAAAGGGAAGGGGTGTCTCTTAAAATGGATAAGATCAAGGATGAACTCAAGGCCTTGAATGCAGAACGTGACGATCTTCGAAAACGTTGGGACGAGGAGAAGGGCATATTGTCCGAACTTCAGCATCAGAGGCAAAGGATAGAGGACTTCAAGATTGAGGCTCATAATGCAGAAAGGACCGGAGATTATGGAAAAGTAGCGGAAATCCGTTACGGAAAGATGGCCGAGGCTCAGAAGAAGATAGAAGAACTGACTGCCCGTCAATCTGAAATCAAGGATCCTATCATCACCGAGGCTGTGACTCCAGAGGATATAGCCGAAGTCGTGGCCAAGTGGACAGGCATACCGGTCCGCAGGATGCTTGAGAGCGAAAGGGAAAAGTTGCTTCGCATGGAGGCAGAGCTGCATAAGAGAGTGGTAGGCCAGGATATGGCCATAGAAGCTGTTTCAGATGCGGTCCGCCGTTCCCGTGCCGGACTGCAGAATGAAAAACGTCCTATAGGTTCATTCCTTTTCATGGGTACGACAGGCGTAGGAAAGACCGAACTGGCGAAGGCTCTGGCCGAGTTCCTGTTCAATGATGAGAACATGATGACCCGTATCGATATGAGTGAATATCAGGAAAGGCATTCTGTAAGCCGTCTTGTAGGTGCGCCTCCGGGCTATGTGGGCTATGATGAAGGCGGACAGCTTACAGAGGCGGTAAGACGCAAGCCATATTCTGTAGTGCTTCTGGACGAGATTGAAAAGGCTCATCCTGATGTCTTCAATACGCTTCTGCAGGTGCTTGACGACGGCCGTCTGACCGATAACAAGGGGCGTACCGTTGATTTCAAGAACACGATACTGATAATGACCTCTAATGTTGGTGCTGATATCATACAGACTTTCATGGAAAATCTCCCTCCTGTCGTGCCGGACGAGCAGAACGAGTCGAATGAGTCTTTACGTAAAGCGATGCTTGCAGACTGCCGTAACGAGGTGCTTGAGGTCCTGAAACGTACCGTACGTCCGGAATTCCTCAACAGGATAGATGAGGTGATAATGTTCGAGCCTCTTTCTCAGACTGACATCAGGTAAATCCTCAGGATGCAGATGCGTGACCTGCAGGAAAAGCTTTCGGAGAACGGTGTCAGCATAGTCTTCACTGAAGGTTTCGAAGACTATATGAGTACAAAGGGATATGAGCCTGCATATGGAGCGCGTCCTATCAAGCGTCTGATGCAGAAGGAGCTTATAAATATCCTGGCTAAGTCAATCCTTGACGGTCATGTCCGTCGTGACTCGACAATAACAATAGATGTCGAGGACGGTCAGATAACTGTCAGCTGATGATGAAGTACATATGGACATAAAAAGCCCTCGAAGGTCATTTGTCTGACTTTCGAGGGCTTTCTATATCTGAGAATCTGCTTATTCTTCAGGCAGGAATCCCTTCTCGATAAGCTTTTCTGCAATCTGTACTGCGTTTGTAGCCGCTCCCTTGCGGAGGTTATCGGCAACGCACCAGAAATTGAGACCTGACTTGACAGAAGGGTCGCGTCGGATGCGTCCTACGAACACGTCATTCTTGCCCCATGCGAAGAGCGGCATAGGATAAACATTGTTTGCAGGGTCATCCTGAAGAGTGACACCTGGAGTCTCCTCCATTATCCTGCGGACTTCTTCAAGGGTGAATTCCTTTTCGAATTCGAGATTGATGGACTCCGAATGCCCTCCCTGAACCGGTACACGTACTGTTGTAGGCGATACACCGATTGAATCGTCTGCGAAGATCTTGTGTGTCTCATTGACCATCTTCATCTCCTCCTTCGTATAGCCTGTTTCAAGGAAGGAGTCGATATGCGGAAGAATGTTCTGGTCGATCGGGTGCGGATAGACAGCAGGGTATTCTCCCCATTTTCCGCCAGCACGCTCGGCTGTCATCTGGTCCATCGCCTTATATCCGGTACCTGTCACTGACTGATATGTTGACACTACGACACGCTTGATGGTATAAGCCTTGTGGAGAGGCCAGAGCGGAAGAAGCATCTGGATGGTCGAACAGTTCGGGTTGGCAATGATCATATCATCTTTTTCGATCACATCGCCATTGATTTCAGGTACAACCAGTTTCTTTGTAGGATCCATGCGCCATTGCGAAGAATTATCGACAACACGTGTTCCTGCCTCAGCGAATTTTGGTGCAAGTTCTGCTGATGTGCTTCCTCCAGCAGAGAAGAGGGCGAGGTCAGGGCGTGCAGCAATTGCATCTTCGGCACTTACTACTGTCCATTCCTTGCCCTGGAATGTAATCTTTCTTCCGACAGACTTAGCAGATGCTACCGGAAGGAGTTCTGTCACAGGAAAATTCCTCTCAGCGAGGACTTCCAGCATTCTGGTGCCTACAAGCCCTGTGGCACCCACTACAGCTACTTTCATATTTTCTTACCTTATAACTTTAATTAATATTTCTTAACTGATCACTTTTTCGGAGGACGTGCATAAATATGAAAATATATCTACGTTACCCTCCTCCTAAATCCTCCTCCTCGGGAGGAGGACTTACTATCGCTTCGCTCGAAGTTTTCTTACCTTATAACTGTATTTAACATTTCTTAACTCGTTGCTTTTTTCGAGGTGTGATGCGGCTTAAGGCACTTCAGTGCCGCGACATTCGCGTCAGCGAGATGTTGCTCGCAACATCGAAGCAGCGATGTCGCCCGACCCGAACGAAGTGAGTGGGCGGCGTGCCCCTCGGGGCTGTCGCCGAAGGCGGCTGGGGGTAAAAGGTCGTAGATCTTAGAGCGCAGCTCTAAGATCTGCGATGAGATCATCGACATTTTCTATGCCGACAGAGAGACGGAGCATGTTAGGGTAAACACCTGCTGCCACCTGCTCCTCAGGACTGAGCTGAGAATGTGTGGTTGAAGCAGGGTGGACGATGAGCGATTTTGCATCTCCGACGCTGCCGACATGGAGAATGAGCTCCAGGCGGGTCACGAGTGCGGCAGCTGCATCAAAACCACCTTTCACGCGGAATGTGAGTACACCTCCGAATCCATGCTTGAGATACTTGCAGCCGAGTTCATGGTACTGGTTGCTCTTGAGACCTGGATAGTTCACGCTTTCGACAGCCGGATGCTTCTCTAGGAACTCCGCTACTGCAAGTGCATTGTCGCAGCAACGCTCAGCTCTCAAGGAAAGAGTCTCGAGACCCTGAAGCATCAGGAACGAGTTGAATGGAGATGCTGCCGGACCTATGTCGCGGAGACCGTCCACACGTACTCGTCCTGCGAATGCCGCATTGCCGAACACTTCCTTGTAAACCAGACCATGATAGCTCTCTGAAGGTGCTGCCAGCAATGGATATTTTTCTGGTGTCCAGTCGAAGTTGCCTCCATCGACAACCACTCCTCCGAGAGCTGTGCCGTGTCCGCAGATCCATTTTGTTGCAGAATGAATGGATACATTCGCACCCCACTCGAAAGGACGGAAAAGATATCCGCCCATACCGAATGTGTTGTCCACCATCACGCAGATGCCTTTTTTACGGGCCATCTCCACGATAGGCTCATAGTCCGGAATGTTGAATGCAGGATTGCCGATGTTCTCGAGGAAGATCGCCTTTGTGCGACTGTCAACAAGAGCCTCAAGATCGGAGACATGATCGCTTGCCGCGAAACGCACCTCGATGCCCATGTCGCGTAAAGTGATCGCAAACATCGTGAATGTTCCACCATAAAGGAAAGGCTGTGCCACGATGTTGTCTCCCGGGCCGCAGATGTTGGTTATGGAAAGGAATACCGCTGACTGGCCTGATGCTGTTGAAACGGCAGCCACACCTCCTTCGAGCGCAGCCATTCTCTTTTCGAATACCTCGTTGGTTGTGTTGGTGATGCGTGTATATATGTTGCCCGGGCGTTTGAGCTCGAAAAGCTCTGCTCCATACTGCATGTCGTCGAATGTGTATGCAGTGCTCTGATAGATAGGAACTGCAGTGCCTTTCGATACCGGATCGATTTCCTGTCCTGCCCTTACCTGAAGGGTCTCGAACCTGTAATTCTTCTTTTCCATAGTCAATTACATGATAATGTCGTTTAATACTCCTGAAGCCGTCTGGTATGCTCCTGCTCCTGCTCCCTGTACGACCAGAGGAGAAGGATAGAAGTCGGTCTGGATAATGGCGCAGTTGTCTGTTCCGTTGAGGCTGAACAGCGGGTGATCGGCTGAAACCGCTTCAAGTCCGGTCTTAGCGCGATATCCTAAAGGAGAATTTTCATCCTTGATCAGAGAAGCTACGAAACGCTGCCTCAGTCCCTTGGACGCTGCCTCGTTGTAACGTGCTGCGAACATTTCCTCATTCTCTGCAAGCTTTGCATAGAATGAGTCCACATCTCCTTCGAAGAACTCGTCTCCCAGAATAGGGGATATCTGTACATCCTTTTCATCGAGCTCGACTCCGGCTTCACGTGAAAGAATCAGAAGCTTGCGGAGAACGTCTCGTCCGCTGAGGTCAAGTCTTGGATCCGGCTCTGTATATCCTGCATCCTGAGCCCTCTTTACCACTTCCGCAAATGTGCCGCCTTCACCTCCTGCATAATTGCTGAATATATAGTTCAGTGTGCCGCTGAGCACAGCTTCGATGCGAATTATCTCATCACCGCTATGAACGCTGCGTGAAATGGATTCGAGGATAGGAAGTGCAGCACCTACTGTAGTCTCGTAACGGAGGGTGGCTCCGATTTCGATTGCTGCCTGCTTCAATGCCGCATACTGCTTGTATGGCAATGAGAAGGTGATCTTGTTGCATGCGACAACAGAGTATCCCTTCTTGAAGAGGTTCATGTATTTGAATGCGATATCTGCAGATGCAGTACAATCCACGAATACGGAATTCTCCAGCGAGAGAGTGGCGAGATGTGAAAAATATGCCTCGTCAGCAGCGCTGATGCCGTTGTCAAGCTGTTCCTTGATATTGTTGAGGTCGAGTCCGTGCTTGTCGATGATGAATCTGCGGCTGTTTGAAAGTCCACATACATGAAGTCGTCTTCCTGTGCGCTCGGCGATCTTATCCCTGTTCTTGGCGATGATATCGACCAGAGCTCTTCCGACGGTACCGAATCCAGCGATGAAAAGGTTTATGTCCTTTCCGCTTCTGCGGTCGAAGAATTCGTTGTGGATAGTGCGTATTGCAGCTTCTGCATCATCGGAAGATATGATCACGGAGATGTTTCTTTCTGATGAACCCTGCGCTGTGGCTCTTACGGGGATGCTGTTGCGTCCGAGAGCTGCGAGCATGCGTCCTGTCGCTCCTGTCTGGTTGAGTACGTCGTCCCCGACGAGGCAGACAATCGAGAATCCCTTCTCCACTTTGAGCGGATTGAGCTTTCCGAGGGAAATTTCGTATGCAAAGCATCTGTCTGCCGCTTCCCGAGCCTTTTCAGCATCCTTTTCAGATACGGCGATGCACATTGTATGAACGGAAGAAGCCTGAGTGATGAGAATGATGTTGATATCATTCTGACTGAGGGTTTCGAAAAGGCGGCTGGAGAAACCCGGGATGCCGACCATGCCGCTTCCCTCGAGTGAAAGAAGGGCGATGTTGTCCGAATTCGAAATACCGATCAGTTTGTCCTTGCTGCGAGGCGGATTCTTCTCGATGAGCGTTCCATATGCCTGCGGATCGAAAGTGTTCTTGATATAGATAGGAATGCCTTCGGCTACAACCGGCTGGATTGTAGGCGGGTAAATCACCTTGGCTCCGAAGTGTGAGAGTTCCTGTGCCGCCTTGTATGAAATGTTGCTGATGGTACGTGCGGTAGGGACAACCTTCGGATTCGATGTCATCATGCCGGGTACATCTGTCCATATCTCAAGGATTCGCGCCTTGCAGCCTACTGCGTACAATGATGCGGTATAGTCTGAACCGCCACGTCCGAGGGTAGTGGTGCGGCCCTGCTTGTCCGATGCGATGAAGCCAGGAAGGACGAACAGCTGGGTGACTGGGTCGTTCTCGACCACTTCGTTGATCCTGTAATATGTCTTCTGGACATCTACTGCATTCTTGTCTCCCTTGGCGACGGTCCGTATGATGCTTCTGGAGTCGATCCATTTTGTTGCAATTCCGATTGAAGCGATCTTAGTTGCAAGGATCTTAGTGGACCAGAGTTCTCCGAAAGACTGGATAGCATCGAGGCTGGCTGGAGAAAGCTCTCCAAGCAGACAGACTCCTTGTGTGATGCTTCGGAGGGAGTCGAAGAGGTTGTCACATACTTCGAGTGACTCTTCCTGCTTCTCTCTAGGAAGGAGCTCGTTGATGATGTCGTGATGCCTCTGCTGAAGCTCGTCGATGAGGGCCTTGTAGCTTTCATCTCTCTCCGATGCGAGGATTCCGATCTTTATGAGGGTGTCCGTGCAACCGCTGATTGCTGAAGCTACAAGGATAGTCCTGTCGCGGTCCACCGCATTGATGACGATGTCCACGACCTTTGACATATTCTGTGCATTGGCTACCGATGAGCCTCCGAATTTCAATACCTGCATGATATGTTATGGTAATAATGGTTCAATGATTTCTGTAAGCTGGTCATTTTCAAGCAGAAAGCCGTCGTGTCCAAACTTTGATGTGATCTCGTGATATACCGCTCCCGGTACATGGCCGGCGATGAATTTCTGTTCTTCGACAGGAAAAAGACGGTCGCTGTCTATGCCTATGACGG
>JAZLAS010000072.1:0-23649 GCA_045613365.1 Candidatus Cryptobacteroides sp. | reverse complement strand
GCATTGCAGGCGACGATTGACAAGATTGAGAAAGATTATGGCAAAGGTACGATCATGAAGCTGGGAGATCAGCCTAAATGGGAGGTATCGGTGATCCCGAGCGGTTCCATTGCGCTTGATGCAGCACTCGGAATCGGCGGTTATCCGCGCGGAAGGGTCATCGAGATCTACGGACCGGAGTCCAGCGGTAAGACCACTCTCGCTATCCATGCTATCGCACAGGCGCAGAAGCAGGGCGGCATCGCCGCAATCATCGACGCAGAGCATGCGTTCGACAGGACATACGCCAAGAATCTCGGCGTTGACCTTGAGACGCTGCTGATTTCGCAGCCTGACAATGGAGAGCAGGCTCTGGAAATCGCTGACAACCTGATCAGATCAGGTGCGATCGACATCATTGTGATCGACTCTGTAGCAGCCCTCACTCCAAAGGCGGAGATAGAAGGCGAGATGGGCGACTCGAAGATGGGACTTCAGGCAAGGCTCATGAGCCAGGCTTTGAGAAAACTCACTGCCAACATCAGCAAGACAAACACTTGCTGCATCTTCATCAATCAGCTCCGCGACAAGATCGGTGTCATGTTCGGAAACCCGGAAACAACAACAGGAGGTAATGCACTCAAGTTCTACGCTTCGGTTCGAGTTGACGTACGCCGCACCACACAGATCAAGGATGGAGACGAGGCACTCGGAAACCGTACAAAGGTCAAGATCGTCAAGAACAAGATGGCTCCGCCATTCAAGAAAGCCGAATTCGACATCGTATATGGCGAAGGCATTTCAAAAGTCGGAGAAATCATCGACCTTGGCGTAGAGTACGACATCATCAAGAAGAGCGGTTCATGGTTCAGCTATGGCGACAGCAAGCTGGCCCAGGGACGCGAGGCTGTAAAACAGCTTCTTACCGACAATGTCGAGCTTTGTGAAGAGATCGAGGCAAAGATCCGCGAGGCCCTGCTGAATGCCCAGGACTGATTTCTTAAGTATCCGGAAAAAGCATGAAAAACATTCTCAACATACTGACAGCAGGGATAATAGCCCTGCTGTCTTTGAATTCCTGCGAAGTGATAGACAGCGAATTCGACAACACAAGCTGCGAGGCATTCCTGACCTGCTATTATGCAGGTGGGCTTCCTACAGACACTTCTTCGCAGATATACGAACTAGATGGCAGACTTCGCGACAGGGATATCGAAGCCATCTTCGATGAATTGAGTTCCTTTGTCCAGCCCGGTTTCATTTCAGCTGTTCTTGAAATCGACTTCTATGATTGGATGAAAAACTACAATTATACCTCCGTTTACGATTTCTGGTGGGAGTCCACAGACATAATGAGCGGCAAAGGCCATTATGCATGGGAAGAAAGGTATGATGACTAGACGTCATCAGCATATTCCGGTCATTGTTCAGGATCGGCAATACTGCATCTCATGATTCTAGCGGCATTCTCTGGAAGAAATATCCCGGCAGCGACCAGAGATTCTACCTTCCATTGACTGACCGGCGTATTCTCCCTGTAGAGCACAATAGCTCTGGCTGTTTCCAAGTCACTGATATACGGATGCTTACGCAACGAATCAGCCGGAAGAGTCCATATCGGATAAGGAGTCACATATTCAGGAGAAACGACTACAAGATCAGCCAGAGCATCAAATTTTTCCTGATCGAAACGGTATATATCCATAAGCTGCTCTACATACGAATATCCACCCAATGCAGTACGATGTTCGATCATCTTTGATGCAAACCACCCTCCTATTCCAGGCAAGCCATCGAATACGGCCGAATCCGCGACATTCAGATCTACCAATGGGATAGCTATATATTTCTCCAGTCTTCTGTATATGCTGTCAGAAACCACATATGATCTGGCAAAATCCGTCTTCCTTCTGAAGCGTCCGCCTTTTTTACGGTAATTATCGATACTTTGGGCCTGTTTCAATGAAAATCCCAGACGGCAGAGATCATCTACAGTCACCTCATTGGGATCGAATCTGAAAGACTCGACCTTTTTCCTCGGCATCTTTTCTCTTACAGCTTCAGCACGTTCCGGGTGAACCGCATTCTTCCTTACCGTGACATTCTCTCCCGTAACCTGCTCTCCGGTGCCTTCTGACCGGACAGGATAAACATACACAGTATCCGGTTCATCTCTCCCGGCTGCAATCTTCATCACTGCAGCACGATGTATGAACAATGCGGTCTGATACCCGACAATAAGAAAGACTACAGCTATTATCCCCACCACAAAGGATTCTGACGGTCCGTTTCCTTTTTTCATAAATGTTCATTTTTTCCGGACCAAAGTTCCATAAACATAAAAAGCAAAACAATGTCACAGACAAAGTTTTGCTTTTTATGAAAGGATTTATTTCTCTTTTTTAAAAGTTTGTCACTTTTTTTAACTTTTTCTTCTCAGGAGCCCCAGCAACAATAATTACAATCTCCCCCTTAGGCTCATGCTCCTTATACCATGCAGCCACATCAGACAATGTACCTCTTCTGTGTTCTTCAAACTTTTTTGAAATCTCTCGGGCTACCGAGCATTCACGTTCAGGGCCGAAAAATTCTGCAAACTGTTCAAGAGTCTTCACCAGACGATATGGAGATTCGTAAAAGATCAATGTTCTTGTTTCCTCAGCGAGCTCGGTCAGACGGGTCTGACGACCTTTTTTCTGAGGCAGAAAACCTTCAAAGCAGAATCTGTCACATGGATATCCTGACGACACCAAAGCTGGCACAAACGCTGTCGCTCCCGGAAGCGTCTGTACTTCAATACCTTCCTGAGCACATGTTCTTACCAGAAGGAATCCGGGATCGGAAATGCCAGGAGTGCCTGCATCGCTTATCAATGCGACATTGAGTCCAGCGAGAATCCTTTCCTTGATCATCGAAGCTGTCTTATGTTCATTGAACTTATGATGAGATTCAAGCCTGCCCTTGATATCATAATGTTTCAGAAGGACTGAACTGGTCCTCGTATCTTCAGCAAGGATAAGATCAGCCTCTTTCAGGACTCTGATAGCCCTGAATGTCATGTCTTCGAGGTTACCTACAGGAGTAGGTACGATGTAGAGTATTCCGGCCATCACTACCTTACCTTACGGCGGACAGCCATCATAAACCGATATACGAGATCTGACGAAAGATCCCAATCAGGGAATGATGCACATATGTAAGATACCGCCTGGTCAAGCGTCTCCATAGAATTGATCTTAGCCAATGTATCTACAAATGTCTGAGCATCCTCCTTGAAAAGAAGATTGATGAATATCACTCTGTCGTTAAGAGAAATCGCGCTCCTTATGTCCCTCACTGCCGTTCCAGGCATATCTCTTCTCCATGCATAGTCTGCAGTGATCACTTCATTAAGTATCGGTTTGGCCTCAACAGAAGCCTTTTCAGCTACTGTTATAAGCTCCGGTATGTCAAATACACCCGGGAGATCGTCGTCATCATCAGCTGCTGGAAGATCTTCTTCGACAGCTTCTTCGACAGCTTCTTCTACAGCTTCCTCTACAGTTTCCTCTACAGCAGGAAGATCATCTTCAACTTCAAGAGGAATTTCCTGAACCTCAACGATTTGAGGCTCCTCAGTCTGAGTTTCCACAACAGGCTCTGTCTCATCTATTTCAATATCGATAGGAGCTGAATCAAACTCTTCCGGATCAACGACCTGCTGCAGCTCGGCCATCTTGGCATCCAGTCTTTCCAGCTGGCTCCTGATGGAAGCCATCATAGATTTTATTTCAGATAAAATCTGCTGTTCTCTATTTTCCATAAGGCAATACATCACTATATTTGCATCCCCTGAAATCAGGGTACAAAGATTAATCATGTGGAGTCAATATACAAAGTAAGGAAATGTTTTTAGAAATCGCAAAAAAAGCAGGTTCAATCGAAGTCATCTGCGGATCAATGTTCTCTGGAAAGACCGAAGAACTTATCAGAAGAATGAAAAGAGCTCAGTTTGCAAAGCAGAAAGTTGAGATATACAAGCCATGCATAGATATACGTTATTCCGAAGACGAAGTAGTATCTCATGATGCCCACAGCATACCTTCCACACCTATCAGTTCCCCAGCCAGCATGCTCCTTCTGTCAAGCGATGTTGAAGTAGTAGGCATAGACGAAGCACAGTTTTTTGACGACACATTGGTAGAAGTGGTGCAGACCCTGGCCAACAGAGGCATAAGAGTAATAGTCGCAGGACTCGACACTGACTTCCTAGGCAAGCCATTCGGTCCCATGCCTGCTCTTATGGCAGTAGCCGAGGATATTCAGAAAGTACATGCCATCTGCGTGAAATGCGGAAGTCCTGCCAATCATTCCCACAGACTATCAAAAAGCAATGAACTTGTGGTACTTGGAGAAACAGACATATACGAGCCCCTCTGCAGACATTGCTACAATGAGGCCATGAAAGAAGAAAAGGAAGCATAACAGCTTCCTTTTCTTCTTTATCTCAATGATTTCAGCACCTTGGCCAGCTGATCAGGGCAGGACGTCGGACGTTTGCCGCAGGTAATACCTTCAAGACGGCGTATAGCCTCGTCAACCTTCATTCCCTTTATCAATGCACCGATGCCCTTGGCATTGCCATCGCAACCTCTTGTATAGACGACCTTCTGAATGACGTCATCCTTGATTTCAATATCAATCCGCTTAGAGCATACGATAGAACTAGGTGCAGCGACCACATATCTTACACCATCTACGAGCTCGTCCTTGACGATTGAAAAATCTTCTCCTTCTGAAACCATAGCGTTCTGTTCCTGCGCCATTGCCGACAAGCTGAAAAGCATAATGGCAAATGCTGTTAGAATCCCTTTCATATTATAATCTGTAAATTATCAGAACAAAGTAGGATGATTGTCATCCAATTCGGACAGGACCTTTTCCATTATTGCCTCACGGAAAAGCACTGCCTTAGTCCCTACGCGGAACTTGTCACAATATTGTCTGATCGCAGCCATCTCACTATCATTCAGATAGATGACCTGCCTGTGCTTACGCACAAGAGCTTCCTTCTGCTTCTTGAGATATTCAGGATCGATACCAGACGAATTATTTTTTCTTTTCTTGGCCACTTGACTCTCGCAATAAATTTCGCCAAAGTTAACAATTAATTGATAAATTTTATATCTTTGTACTCATTATGGCCATTTTTAGACAAATATTCGTCCGACTTTAGGAGGGGCTCTCGAAGCATTTCCCTCCCAATTGCAATTGACAATCTCGGTTTGTCTTGCCGTTAGGGCCAATCATTTTCCCGATATCCGGGACAATCCGCAAAACAAATAAAAGTAGTTGACATCATGCAGATAGATGTTATGGTGGCTGATGCAAGCCATGTAGTGTATGCAGACGAGATCTGCGAAGAAATTCTTATTTCAGCCAGAGAAAGAGGAACCGGTATAGCAAGAAGAACTCCGGAGTACATTTCTGAAAAAATATTGGCAGGCAAAGCTATAATAGCCATTGCTGAAGACGGTCGTTTCGCCGGCTTCTCTTATATCGAGACCTGGGGCGGGAAAGAATATGTCGCAAATTCAGGTCTCATAGTAGCACATGCCTTCAGAGGGATAGGTCTGGCCATGAGAATCAAGAAAAAGATATTCGAGCATTCACGCAAACTGTTCCCTAATGCCAAGATCTTCAGCATTACGACCGGTGCAGCTGTGATGAAGATGAATTATGAACTCGGTTTCAGGCCGGTCACTTTTGCTGCACTTACAGACGACCCTGAATTCTGGAAAGGCTGCCAGGGATGCAGGAATTACGAGATTCTCGAAGCGAATGAACATCGCATGTGCCTCTGCACCGGACTTCTATATGATCCGGCAGAGCATATAGAAGTATTGAATCCGGCTCATCCCGAGCTATTGAACCTCAAAGATGGAGAACAAAAGAAATAATCATATGAGCAAGAAAGTTGTACTCGCCTTCAGCGGCGGACTGGACACATCATTCTGTGTCCCATACCTCAAGGAAAACGGCTATGAAGTCCATACTGTAATGGTAAACACCGGCGGATTCTCTGAAGCCGAAGAAAAAGCCATAGAAGAACGCGCGCTCACCCTTGGAGCCGCGTCGCACAAGAATGTGAATGCAGTTGACACATATTATGACAAAGGCATCAGATATCTTATTTATGGCAACATTCTGAAGAATGCCACTTATCCGTTATCCGTGAGTTCGGAGCGTGTTTTCCAGGCCCTGGAAGTCCTCAACCATGTCAAGGCACTTGGAGCAGATGCAGTTGCACACGGAAGCACCGGAGCCGGCAATGACCAGGTCAGATTTGACATAGTATTCGAGATCCTGGCACCGGAAGTTGAGATCATTGCTCCTGTACGTGACAATGGTTTCACACGTCAGTTTGAAATCGACTTCCTTCAGCAGCATGGATTTGACTTCACATGGGAGAAAGCGAAATATTCCATCAACCAGGGTCTCTGGGGCACAAGCATCGGAGGCGTAGAGACTCTGTCTTCAGACGGTTATCTTCCTGAAGAGGCATATCCTACAAAAGTCACAAAGACGGAGCCTGAGCATATCAGGATAGGATTCCGCAAAGGAGAACCTGTATCATTCAATGGCGTGGAAATGAGCCCTGTAGAAGTAATAAAGGCCGTGCGCGACGTTGCTGGTCCGTTTGGTATCGGAAGAGACATTCACATCGGAGATACGATCATCGGCATCAAGGGACGTGTGGGATTCGAAGCTGCGGCTCCTCTGATCATCGTGAAGGCACATCACCTTCTTGAGAAGCACACGCTTACCAAGGGACAGCTTTATTGGAAAGAGCAGATTGCAGGCTGGTATGGCCAGCAGATGCATGAAGCAATGTATCTGGACCCTGTATGCAGGGACATGGAAGCGATGATGGACAGCATCGAGAAGAATGTGACAGGAGAAGTAGAGATCGCTCTCATGCCTTATCATTTCTCAGTTCTCGGCTGCACAAGCGAACATGACCTGATGAGTTCGAAATTCGGAGCATATGGAGAGATAAACAACTCATATACAGGACGTGACGTAGTCGGCTTCACAAAGGTGATTGCAAATCCATTGAAGATTTATTATTCTGTAAACGGCAACACTGAAGAATAATCGTGTGGCGGAGTTGGACAAAATAATCATGAAACAGGCAGATATGAATAAAAGCAATAAAATCCGAGTGGCGATTGCCGGAGGAACCGGATATACTGGAGGAGAACTGTTCAGGATATTGCTGAATCATCCGAATGTGGAGATTGTGGCGGCTACGACTACGTCTTCCGAAGGTACACCTGTGACTTCTGTCCATAGGGATCTCATCGGCGAGACCGATCTCTGCTTCGGTACGGAGCTGAACAAGCCTGACGTGATCTTCCTCTGTCTGGGACATGGTATCTCACGTCAGTTTGTTGACACTCATGACATAAATCCGGAATGCAGGATCATAGATCTCGGCAATGATTTCAGGCTAGACGGGAACTATGCCGGAAGGCACTTCGTTTATGGTCTTTGCGAGAGTGCGCGCGAAGAGGTGCGCAAGGCCCATGATGTTGCCAATCCAGGCTGCTTTGCGACTGCTATTCAGTTGGCGACATTGCCTTTGGCTGCTGCTGGGCTTATAAATGATGAGATCCACGTTACAGCTATAACAGGTTCTACAGGGGCGGGAAAGAAGCCTGGAGAGACAACACATTTCAGTTATAGAAGTGACAACATATCGATCTATAAGTTGTTTTCGCATCAGCATCTGGCAGAGATCAAGAAGAATCTTAAGAAGGTTCATGAGTCAAACGGTTCGCAAGATCTTCGCGAGAGGGACACGCAGAAGGAGATAAAGGTGAATTTCGTGCCGCTCAGAGGGGATTTTGCTAGAGGAATATTTGCGAGTGTTTATACCAGGGCTGTCGAGGGAATGAGCCAGGAGGATTATCAGAAGATTTTCGAGGATTACTACAAGGAGTCACCTTTTGTATTCCATAGTGCGGAAGGAATTTCCATGAAGGAAGTTGTGAATACCAACAAAGGATTGGTACATGTAGAGCTTCATGAAGGTTATGTCCATATAGCCTCAGCGATAGATAACCTGGTAAAGGGAGCAGCAGGACAGGCGGTTCAGAACATGAATCTGATGTTCGGGCTGCCGGAAGACAGCGGTCTTCGTCTCAAGCCTTCAGCATTTTGAGACGATGACCTTGGAAGGCGATTTAAAATTGATAGTATGGATTTATTTGAGGTATATAAGTTATGGGATATAGAGCCTGTCAAGGGACAGGATACGACGTTATGGGATAAGAACGGCGTAGAATATACAGATCTTTATGGCGGACATGCTGTGATATCGGTAGGACATTGCCATCCGCATTATGTGAAGATGATTTCCGAGCAGCTCGGCAAACTGGGATTCTATTCCAATGCCGTGCAGAATTCATTGCAGAAGGAGTTGGCTGAACGTCTGGGAAAGGTCTGCGGTTACGATGATTATTCATTATTCCTCTGTAACAGCGGAGCCGAAGCGAATGAAAACGCGCTGAAGGTCGCTTCTTTCCATACCGGAAAAGCAAAGGTCCTCGCATTCAGGAAAGCGTTCCACGGAAGGACTTCCGGCGCTGTGGCTGCAACAGACAATCCTAAGATCCAGGCTCCGTTCAACGAAACCTCCAATATAGTTTTCGTTCCTCTGAACGACCTTGAAGCGGTAGAGCGTGAACTTTCTGCAGGAGGTTTCGCTGCCGTCATCATCGAAGGTATCCAGGGCGTAGCCGGAATATATGAGCCGGAAGCTGAATTCCTTCATGGGCTGCGCTCACTCTGCGACAAATATGGTTGTGCCCTGATTCTCGATGAAATACAGTCAGGATATGGACGTACCGGCCGTTTTTTCGCACATCAGCACCATGAAGTACAAGCTGATATCGTGACTATGGCCAAAGGTATGGGAAACGGATTTCCTATCGGAGGTGTGCTGATCAGTCCTTCAATAAAAGCGAAATATGGAATGCTTGGGACAACTTTCGGAGGCAATCACCTTGCTTGCACAGCCGCTTTAGCAGTTCTGGATATAATTGAAAACGAACACCTTATAGAAAACGCTTCAAGAATCGGCGACTATTTTGCAGAGGCTTTGAAAGACGACAAGGCGATCAGGGAATACAGGGGCAAGGGATTGATGATCGGTCTGGAACTGAAAGATGAGTATGTCGGATTACGCGACAGGCTTCTTTTCGAGAAACATTTCTTTACAGGAGCTGCCGGAGCCGGTGTTATCCGTCTTCTCCCCTCACTCACCATATCACAGGCAACAGCAGAATCATTCGTCAAAGCTTGGAAAGAACTGACATTATGAAACATTTCACATCGATAACACAGCTTCCTGACCTCGGAAAGGCTCTTGAAGCAGCAAAATACGTTAAGGAGAATCCTTTCGCGGATCAGGAACTCGGCAGGAACAAGACCTTGCTGATGATATTCTTCAACTCCAGCCTCAGGACAAGACTCAGTACTCAGAAAGCAGCACTGAATCTCGGTATGAATGTAATCGTTCTTGATGTCAATCAAGGAGCATGGAAGCTTGAGACAGAGCATGGCGTAATAATGGACGGCGACAAGCCTGAACATCTGCTTGAGGCGATTCCGGTTATGGGAAGCTATTGCGACATCATAGGAGTACGTGCTTTTGCTGGACTTCAGAACAGAGACTACGACTACAATGAAGTCATAATAAACCAGTTCATACAGTATTCCGGCAAGCCCGTCTTCAGTATGGAAGCTGCAACAAGGCATCCGCTGCAGACTCTGGCCGACCTTCTGACAATCGAAGAGTACAAGAAGACTGACAAGCCTAAGATCGTCATGACATGGGCTCCCCACCCTAAGGCATTGCCTCAGGCCGTTCCTAACTCATTTGCAGAAGGTATGAACATGACCGATTATGAATTTGTGATCGCTCATCCGCATGGATATGAGCTTGACCCGGCCTTTACCGGACGCGCTCGTATCGAATATGACCAGCGTAAGGCATTCGAAGGGGCGGATTTCATATATGCAAAGAACTGGTCCGCATACAATGGGGATAATTATGGAAAGATCCTCTGCACCGACCGTGACTGGACGGTTGATTCTGAGAAGATGGCACTTACCGACAACGCATATTTCATGCATTGCCTCCCGGTACGCAGGAACATGATCGTTACTGATGAGGTCATTGAAAGTCCGCAATCCCTCGTTATCCCTGAAGCCGCCAACCGTGTTGTTTCAGCCCAGACGATCCTGAAGGAAATACTACGCAATGGATAAAAACCTGAATGACAACATCTTACACAAAGTTCCTGCCGTCAAAGGTGAGCAGGAGTATTTGATAAAAGGTTGATAATCAAGCAAGAAAGCGACACGCATGATACGAGTCATAAAGATAGGAGGCAATGTGGTCGATAATCCTGAACTTCTCAGGAAGTTCGCGAGCGACTTCGCTGCAATGCCGGGAATGAAGGTTCTTGTGCATGGCGGTGGAGTCATGGCAAGCCAGATGCAGAAGGCAATGGGCATGATACCGCAGATGGTCGAAGGCAGAAGGGTCACAGATGAGGACACGTTGAAGGTCGTGACCATGGTGTATGCCGGCTGGTGCAACAAGAACATTGTTTCGTTGCTTCAGGCTGTAGGCTGTAATGCGATCGGTCTCACCGGAGCAGACGCAAATGTGATAAAGGCCAGAAAAAGAGCTCCTATGTATGTGGAAAGTCTCGAAAAGGAGGTAGATTACGGATATGTGGGAGATGTCAATGCAGAGAGTGTTAATGCCGGATTCATATATTCGCTGCTTGAAAGAGGTATCACGCCAGTTCTCTGTGCCATAAATCATGATGGTGACGGGAACCTGCTGAACACCAATGCAGATACAATAGCCTCTTCAGTTGCCATCGCAATGGCCAATTACAGATACCGTTCCCTTAGAGATGTATGCTGCCGATGCGAGGAGTGTACTCATTGCAGTGATGACGGAAGACTAACGCATGTGACCGAACTGATATACTGCTTCGAAAAGGACGGTGTTCTGTATGACAAGAACGATGACAGCAGTGTGATTCCGGAAATCAGCCAGGGCAGTTTTGAGGAGTTGAAAAAGAACGGTATCGTTGCTGACGGAATGATACCGAAGCTGACGAATTCATTCAAAGCTATTGATGCAGGAGTGGAAAGGGTCATCATCAAGCATGCCGGCAATCTGAACAATGGCATAGGAACTACACTGAAATAACGACTTTATCCGGAAATATGCTTATTTTTACGGATATGAATCAAGCGGATACAATACATAGACTGACAGAAGAATCTGTGGACTTGCTGAAGGAGATGATCGCCATACCGTCACCATCTTTCAGCGAGACTGATGTGTGCAGCCATATATCCGAATGGCTTGACAGAAAGGCCATCAGGCACAAGAGGGTCGGAAACAACCTGATCGCCGAAAGCATAACTGATATTTCCAAACCCGTCATGCTGCTATGTGCCCATATCGACACAGTCAGTCCAAGCGAGGAATACGATTTCGACCCGTACGAACCTGACAAAGAAGCAGCTGCAAAGGTCGTAAGCATGGCTTCAGGCAGGGAATGCGGTCCTGAAGACATCGTTGCCGGTCTCGGAAGCAATGATGACGGAGCATCGGTCGTAGCAATGATTGCCGCATACCGATACTTTCTGAACATTTCCGATGGTGCAGCAACACCGAATATGGTTTTAGTATTGTCATGCGAGGAGGAGAGGTCCGGGAAAAACGGAATGACGGGACTGTGGGGTAGAATGCTATGCAGCCGACATGAACCGATTGAAGGCTGTAGGGCAATAGACCTTGCCATCATCGGAGAACCGACCGGAATGAAAGCTGCCGTCGCAGAAAGAGGACTGCTGGTCATTGACGCTGTCGCTCATGGAGTCAGCGGACATGCAGCAAGAAACGAGGGAAAGAATGCTCTATACATTGCATTAGAAGACATAGACCGGCTCAGGAATCATACCTTCAGCAAGGTATCTCCACGCATGGGCAAGGTCAATCTGAATGTAACTCAGATAAACGCCGGAACAGCACATAATGTAATACCGGACAAATGCAGCTTCGTCATAGATATCCGCCCTACTGAGCAGTACGGCAATGAAGAGATCCTCATGGAGCTTCAGGAAATATGCAGAAGCGAGCTGAAGCCACGTAATCTTTCTAACCGCTCAAGCGCTACAAACGAAGATTCCCCTCTCCAGAAGACTGCGGAATCTCTGGGAATCGAAACATTCTCCTCCCCTACCACATCTGACTGGATGAGGATTGGCTGTGATGCAATAAAGATGGGACCTGGAGAATCATCTCGTTCACATAGAAAGAATGAATTTGTCCTTGTGGACGAAATCAGAAACGGCATAGAAAAATATATTGAATTTATTATAGAACTTTATGAGCACACTTTGGAGTAAAGGGACACAGGCGACAGATCCTGTAGAAGATTTTACAGTTGGAAATGATAGAATTCTGGATATGCGCCTGGCTAAATATGACGTAACAGGTTCCAAGGCCCATATAAGGATGCTTGAATCCATCGGTCTTCTGACAACTGAAGAGCTTGAGACCCTTACAGAAGCTTTGGACAATATACTGGGAGAAATCAATGCCGGAGAATTCGTTCTGGAGGATGACGTTGAAGATATCCACTCACAGGTGGAACTTCTGCTGACCAGACGTCTAGGTGACATCGGCAAGAAGATACATTCAGGACGCTCCCGCAACGATCAGGTTCTTGTAGATGTCAAGCTTTTCCTTAAAGACGAGGTCATTACCTTGAGGGACGAAGTACTGGCACTATTCTATACGCTTCAGGCCCTCAGCGAAAAACATAAGAATATACTCCTGCCGGGATACACTCATGGTCAGGTAGCAATGCCATCATCATTCGGTCTTTGGTTCGGTGCATATGCCGAGGCGCTCGCTGATGATATGTATATGCTAAAAGGAGCATTCAATGTTACAGACCAGAACCCTCTCGGATCCGCTGCCGGATACGGAAGTTCATTTCCGCTCGACCGTCAGATGACGACTGGCCTTCTCGATTTCGGAAGCCTTGACTATAATGTGGTCGCTGCCCAGCTGAGCAGAGGTAAATCTGAACGTGCCGTAGCATCAGCCATGGGAGCCATTGCTCTCACCCTCAACAAATTCGCTGCAGACTGCTGCATGTACATGAGTCCGAATTACGGATTCATCAGGTTTCCAGACGAGCTGACCACAGGTTCCAGCATCATGCCTCACAAGAAGAATCCAGACGTATGGGAGATAATGAGGGGCAACTGCAACAGGATAATGGCTACAGAAAACCAGATCAGCATGCTCTGCAGCAACATGCCGCATGGCTATCACCGTGAATTCCAGCTTCTCAAGGACATATTGTTCCCTGCTCTGGAGCTTATGCACAAATGCCTGCATATGGCGGACTACATGCTCCAGCACATCATGATAAATGAGAATATCCTTGATGCCCCTATATATGATTACCTCTTTACAGTAGAGGAAGTCAACAGACGTACGCTTGAAGGAATGCCGTTCAGAGACGCCTACAAGTCGGTCGGCATAGAGGTCAATGAAGGCAGGTTCTCTTATCAGGGAGCTCCCGGAAAGACAAACGGCCAGCTCACGCCAGTTGATCTGAAACACACTTCACTTGGAAGTCTCGGCAATCTGTGTACAGAACAGATAAGAAATAAGATGGAAGCCGCTGCAGCATTCACACGATAACCATTAACCCACATAAACAATGAAAAAACTTATAGGATTTATTGCAACAATGCTGTATTGTATGACAGCGTTTGCACAACAGGCTCTATGGGGCGGTTCACAGATTGTATCCCCGGAAATCAACTCAGACAACAGCGTCACCTTCCGTCTTCATGCTCCTAAGGCTGTACGGGTACAGGTCATCGGAGATTTCACCGCATCAGGCCCGGCAGACCTTATCGAAAAGGAAGGTATCTGGGAATATACGACAGATCCTCTCAGTCCGGAACTTTACGGCTATTCCTTCATTGTTGACGGGCTCATTACAAGAGACCCTTCCAATGTATATACAATCCGTGACGTTGCGACCATCACAAACGTCTTTATCATAGGAGGTGGACATGCAGACCTTTACAAAGTCAACAAGGTTCCTCATGGAAGTGTGTCAAAAGTTTGGTACACAAGCCCTACGCTTGGTTCTGAGCGCAGAATGACGGTTTATACACCTGCCGGATATGAGCAGAACCGCAAACAGAAATATCCTGTCCTATACCTACTTCATGGAGCAGGAGGAGATGAAGAAGCTTGGATGGATCTCGGAAGAGCATCACAGATTCTTGACAATCTCATAGCACAGGGAAAAGCAAAGCCGATGATTGTCGTGATGACAAACGGAAACGCAGGCGAGACAGCCGCTCCTGGTCAATGTCCGGAGGGATTCGAGAGAATTCCAAGTTTCCAGCAGCGAGGCATGATGGAAGGTTCATTCGAACTCCATTTCCCTGATGTCGTAAAATACGTGGAAAGCAATTACCGCGTATATAAAGACAAGAAGCACAGAGCAATAGCAGGACTATCGATGGGTGGATTCCATTCTCTGCACATTTCCAAGTATTATCCGGATATGTTTGACTATGTCGGCCTCTTTTCCGCAGCTGCAAGATTCCACGAAAAATCGGGATGTCCGGTTTATGTCAATGAGAAGGCCCAGATAGATAACCAGTTCGCTAAAAAACCGGCATTATACTGGATCGCTATCGGCAACTCCGATTTCCTTTACCAGGAGAATGTAAAGTTACGTGAGTATCTGGACGAAAAAGGCTATCCATACGAATACGTTGAGACAGATGGAGGCCATATCTGGAGAAACTGGAGAATATATCTTGCAGAATTTGCCCAAAGATTATTCTGACGGCTACCTGATGCCGTATTTCCTGAAAATCTTCAGGATCTTCGGCGATATGCACTCCAGCATATAGGTAAAGCCAAGATCTGTAGGATGGGATCCGTCAGAAGTAGCTATATGCTCATCGCCTAAGAATCCGTCGGAAGGAATGAAATAGATATGTTTGTCTGTCTTCATCCTTTCGCGGATTTCTTTTTCTGCGGCAGCCTGTTTCTTCGTCTCGAAATCCTCTCTCCATGTATCGAAGTTCCTGCTCTCGCGGCGTTCTGTCTGCATGAATATCAGAGGAGTCTCAGGATGAGCAGCACGTATGATATCTACAAACTGGTCGAAATTCTCATGGATTGTCTCTGCCGAAGGATTTGAGAAAGCATCAAAGACAAATGCATCAGCTTCTATATCAGCCAGATATTCCGCATATTCCTTCTGAAGCTTTGAGTTTCCGCTGAATCCTAGATTTATGCAATACAAGCCGTTGTCACGTCCGAAACGCGCCACATAACTCATACCTGGACGAGATGCAGCGAGACCATGAGTGACGCTAGAGCCCTTGATGACGATCTTATGTCTGAAAGGATTATCAATCGGCTCGACATACGAATCCTCGGAAACTCCTATGAAGAGTGAATCCAACCTGTCATAAAGAGGCAGATAAAGAAGGCACTCCTTCCTTCCCGGAGCCATTGACTTCACAATAGTACCTTCATGATGCGCATATTCCGGACCTTTATCCATCTGCGGTCTGCCGACTCCGGCAAATACCCATTTCCCATTCTGCCTGATATATAGATCCAGACCTTTCTGGGCAATTGCAGTCATGTTTTCGCTCGCATTCTTAGGTGAAGTCTGCCACTTTGCCTTTATGAACGGACTATCTGTCGCAAAAAGCACGGCAAGTCCTGTAGAATGACAGCAGAACTCTTCTATGATATTGCCGTCAAACTTGTAGGCAGATGTATCGATCCTAGTATAGGTTCTGGCAGTAGGTATGGCCTTTCCTATGACATTAAGCTCCGATGCGTCGAAGTATCTTACCTCCTGAGCATGTGAAACAATAAGAGCGAATACAGCAATGACCGATAACAAAAGCTTTTTCATATGGTTGGCTTATTTACGGTTTGATCCTGACAGACATATTGAAAGTGTAACTCCTACCATGGCTGGTGAATACTTTCCTGTAAATTCATCATATTCCACCATAGGCCAGTAGTCATAGGTATATGTTCCTGAAAGATCGAACATTCCGTAGCCGATGCCGACACGTCCTCCGACATTCAGACTGTTAGCCTCATAAAATCCCTTAGCATGCATGTCGATAGGGAATCCGAAGCCTGCTTCCGGGGCTATATACATATAAAATGCACTTTTCTTCTTACGGACGATATTGAATTTAGGAGCAATCACAAGACGAAGCTGATGGAAATCGTATTTGTCGGCAGGATCATTCACATTGACAAATGGCCAGTAACGATATCTTGCTCCCATTTCGAAATTGAAGAAATTCCTGTTATCACCGACGCCGAGAAGAACATGACCTCCAAAGATCGGAGCAATATTATCCAAAGCCGTTTCCGTAGAACCTCCTATGGTAAAATTGAATCCTACCGCTGACGAAGACTTTCTGGACCTTTTCGCCCTTTCCTTTGCAGCCTGCTTTGTCTGTCTGAGGACATATTCACGCGTCTCATCCGTATTTGCATAAGTAAGCATGATTTCCGCAGAAGTTCCAGCCAGATACATAGGTGATGAAGCCATCATATAGGCAACCTTATCCGACACCTCGGCTCTTTTCTCACTATATAGGAATGTATTTACGAATTCAATTCCGTTCACAATACTTTCTTCAAATCCATCAGACTCCAGATACTTTTCATACGCAGCTTCTTCCAAAGCCTTCTGAAGCATCTTCTTTGCTTCTTCCGGTAATGTGATATATCCTTCTGCCCTTTTCAATGCATCGATTGTACCGGCATAATTACGATCCTTCATCGCTGACTCGGCTGCAAGAAGTTCGATCTGGGCCTTTGCCATATCGACATACTTTCCTGAAGGGAACTCGCGGATATAATTATCATATGACTCAGGAGTATCGAAGTATGTAGCCATATCCCATTTATCCTGTTCCAGCTTTTCCAGATCTATGGCACTTCCGTGAGAGCTATCCGAAGCCTCCACCATCTTCAGCTTGACAGCCGCAGGATAACTTCCGTTAAGATATATTCCCTCAAAGATTCCGGCATCATAGGACAGATACATGATTCCTGTAGTCTCTCCCCCTGACTGTTCCAAGACACAATACTCGTATTCGCTACTCTCTGTACCAACAGAAATATTGTCGGTCTTATCCATATCTTCAGCAAAACAGTGAAGGAAATAGATCATGCCGTCCCTGCGGAGTTCTCCTATCGCTGATGAACTTTCCTCCATCTCAAGAGCCATCTGTACCTCAGATCTGCCGATCTTGCCTTCCCAGCTGCCGCACACTTCTTCAAGCATGGCGACACGTTCCTGAAGTCTGGAAACCATGGCCTCATCGGTCTGAGCATTGATATTGCATAGGAAAGAAGATATCAGAAGAATGATTGAGAGCAATAAATACGTTTTTTTCATAGTATGCAGAAATTTATTCTGCAAATATACTAAAAACGTTGATTATCACGCAACACTTACATATCCTCCGGTATATGGAGCATCTTCAGAAATTTCAGAAAAAACAATTTCTTCATAAAGACGGAATTCGGGTGATGCTAAAGACTTATAGATATCTTCATCATTGAAATCAATATTCCCGAACTTTACGGAAGAACGATCACGTGCAGAAATAATGGCTTGGGCAGGATCTTTCAGATAATCCTCGATAAAAGTACACATGGCAGTAATTGTCTTTGAGGTTTTATCTCATGCCAATCAAAGGACGCGCCAAACTATTACCAAATCTGTAATATTTTCACAATTTCTGTAAAGTTATATACCTTCCCACAATATATCCCTTGCGGTCAGTCATAAGAATATATGGTAAAGTCGAAAGGTCAAAAGAATCAAAAAGGCTTTCCGCCAGAACCGGATCGGAATCAGCGATATAGTCAATATTCACAAACAAGGCACGGTATCTCCGGTCACCTGCCACCAGTTCCCTCACAGCAGCCTTTTCCGAATCACATATATGACAACCTTCCGTATAGAATATTATGATATTTTTCTCCCCTTTAAGCCTTCTGAGTTTGAAATCACCAGCCTTGATCTTCTTTCCATGCCTGATAAGATCTCCAGGCACCTTGAAATCCATGATACGGCTGCCGCATTCTGCCTTCGACAGCAGATCATCCATAATCTGAGCAAAGCCTATCACCTTAAGAGAGTCTCCCTTAGTCTTCCAGATATCATTTCTTCCAAGCACATACTCATCGATCACATAGTGAAGGCCTTCCTTGATGCCCTCTCCTGTTTTCGGAGCCAGATAATAAAGGAAATCGCCCAACATCTGACGGCACATGGTCGTATCACCTGCCTGGAGCCATGCAGAAGCCAGCCGGTCAGCCACAGCAGATACATCTTCCTTTGTCAATATTCCTTTTCCTCCGACTGCTGACGAAAGGAGATAATCGAAATACGGTTCTGTAGATGGGGCACCATACTCGAGATCAGGTGCAGAAAATATATCATGCAATATCTGTGACAACGCAGAAACATCGAGACCTCGTCCTTTTATGATCTGATCCGGACCGACAAGCAGCATCCTCGGAGTCTGTACGACACCATATTTACGCTGAAAGTCAGAATCAAGCGTAGGGTCCCATAAATGGAAGATTCCAGTCTGATTTACCTCAATATCAAGTCGTTCAGCGACATATGATGTCCATGCCTGGCGGTCATCACCGGCATATACCGCATAAAAATCGACCGGATAATCTTCTGTTTCCAGCAGATTACGGAGAAGAATACTCTCCATCCTGCATTTTATGCAACCGGCATCGTAAAAGAACAGGATGCTATGTCTATCACCTTTTTCCGCATATCTTCCCTTACGTGAAAAAAGTCTGACTGTATCTCCGTCCATAGTCTCCATCACAAGTGACGGAGCTTTCTCACCGATAAGTGACCGGCGGTTGAAATCTGCGAATATCCTAGCATTCAGAAGATCCATATCACTGCCCATGCTTATCAGGCCCGGCTGGAACCATCTATCAAAAATATGAATGGCGACAGCTTCCATGCCCATTACCGGAGATCCCAGATAATGGTCATAAAGTCTCAAGGCGACGAACTGTCTAATCAGGGAGTCAGAAGACGAATCAATAAGGAAATCGCATTCGGCTTTCTGGGTGTCAATGCCTTCATACTTAAGGCTTTCCACATATTCGGCAAGTCTGGAATCCAGAGCTGCCATAACGCTTGAATCAAGCTGTCGGGCATGCAGAGAAGACATTCCTGCAAATAGCAGGAACGATATAAGACATACAAGTATGCGGCACCCCTTCATGACCTTAAAGAACAACTCCCTCCGGAACGAAAAGCGAAGTATCTCCCCCATGCTTGAGCAAGTCACGCACAGCAGTTGAAGAAATATGTGCAAACTCCTGAGCAGTAGGAATGATTATAGTCTCTATCTCAGGAGCAAGCTTCCTGTTCGCATCAGCGATGGATCTCTCCGTCTCGAAATCTATCATATTCCTGACCCCTCTTACAATATGACGCACTCCCAGTTCGCGGCATTTGTCTATGGTAAGGTTGTCGTATTGGATTATGCTTACACCTTCAAGGCCCTCTGTTGCCTGTCTTATGATATCGATCCTTTTTTCATTTGGAAAGAATCCCCTCTTGTCTATATTGACTCCTACGGCAACGATCACCTCATCGAACATTGTCAATGCTCTTTTGAGGATATTCAGATGTCCTGCTGTAAACGGATCGAAAGATCCTGGGAATAATGCTGTTCTTTTCATATCAAAGTGTCCAGTCTATCGGCTGACAACCTCGTGAGACGAGAATGTTGTTGGCCTGTGAAAAATGTCTTGAACCGAAGAAAGCCCCTCTAGCCAAAGGGGAAGGATGAGCCGCTTCGAGTACATAATGGCGTGAACGGTCAACAAGGTCTCTTTTGCTTCGTGCAAAATTACCCCATAACATAAAGACTACACCTTCACATTCATCTGATATATAACGTATTACGGCATCAGTGAATTCTTCCCACCCGATCTTGCTATGCGACGCCGCCTCTCCACATCTTACAGTAAGCACGGCATTCAGAAGAAGTACTCCCTGACGGGCCCATTTCTCAAGATTGGGGTATCCGCTCATCTTTACTCCGAGATCCGTCTCTATCTCCTTGAAAATATTCTTCAAAGAAGGCGGAGCAGGCATATTGTCCGGAACAGAAAAAGACAATCCATGAGCCTGTCCCGGTCCATGATAAGGATCCTGACCGAGTATGACGACTTTGACATCCTTTACTGGAGTAAGGTCGAATGCCCTGAATATCTGGCTTCCGGGAGGGAACACCCTCTTTCCGGCTGCCTTCTCTTCATGAAGAAAACGCACCAGCGATGCGAAATATGGCTTTTCAAATTCGCCCGCCAGTGCGTCCTTCCAACTCTGTTCTATGCGTACATTCATTTAAAATATGTATTCGATTACCTCTTGAATATTCTTAACATAAACAAAGGTAAGACCTTTTATGTAAATTTCCTTTATATCCTCCACATCTTTTCGATTTTCCTCAGAAATCACGATTGTGTGGATACCGGACCTTTTGGCTGCAAGAATCTTCTCCTTTATACCTCCGACAGGGAGTACGCGCCCTCTCAAGGTCATCTCACCGGTCATCGCGATACCGCTCTTCACCTTCTTGCCACGATATGCAGATACCATCGAGCTTACCATCGTTATACCGGCAGAAGGACCATCTTTAGGAACAGCACCCTCAGGCACATGTACATGAATATCCTTCTCTGCGAATTCCTCATATGTAAGTCCTGTCATTTCAGGATGAGCCTTGATATACTGATAAGCGATCTGTGCAGACTCCTTCATGACATCACCAAGATTTCCGGTCATGGAAAGATTACCCTTTCCCTTGCTCACCGAACTCTCGATGAAAAGGATCTCACCACCCATAGATGTCCATGCAAGTCCTGTCACGACTCCAGGAGCCTCATTTCCCTTCTGCATGTCATGTGAATTTGTCGGAAGACCGAGATATTCCTTCAAATGCTCTTTCTTGATGGTTGCAGGATATTCCTGCTCCAGAGCAATCTTTTTGGCTGTTACTCGTGCCACCTTAGCGATCTGCTTCTCAAGTCCACGTACTCCGGACTCATGAGTATATTCGTCGATAATCCTGGTAATCGCTCCCTTGTCGAACTTAAGCTGACCCTTTTCAAGGCCATGCTCCGCAATCTGCTTCGGAACAAGATAATTCTTAGCGATCTCATACTTTTCCTCAGCAAGATATCCGCTTACATTGATCATCTCCATACGGTCCTTCAGAGCCGGCTGGATCGTATCGATGTTGTTTGCAGTAGTGATGAAAAGTACATTCGACAAATCATAGTCAATGTCCAGATAGTTATCATGGAACGCAGTATTCTGCTCCGGATCAAGGGCTTCAAGGAGAGCTGACGACGGGTCGCCCTTAAGGTCCTTGGTCAGTTTGTCCACCTCATCAAGAACGATCACAGGATTGGAGGTACCGGCACGGTTGATACCGTTCAGAATACGGCCAGGCAAGGCACCTACATATGTCTTCCTATGTCCGCGGATCTCGGATTCATCATGCACACCACCTAATGCTATACGCACATATTTACGTCCTAGAGCCCTTGCCACAGATTTGCCAAGACTGGTCTTACCTACTCCCGGAGGGCCGTACAGACAAAGGATAGGAGATTTCATATCCCCCTTCAGCTTGAGAACGGCAAGATACTCGATGATTCTGTCCTTCACCTTTTCAAGTCCATAATGATCTTCGTCAAGAACCTTCTGGGCATTCTTGAGATCGAGATTGTCATTTGACATCTCGCCCCATGGAAGATCGAGCATGAACTGTATATAATTATACTGTATGCTGTAATCCGGTGAGCTTGGGTTATACCTCTCCAGCTTTGCCATTTCCTTATCGAATATCTCCTGAACGGATGCCGGCCAGAGTTTCTCTTCTGCGCGTGCACGAAGCTGGGAGAACTCCTCGACATCGTCCATACCGAGCTCTTCCTGAATGGTCTTGAGCTGATTGTTCAGATAATATTCCCTCTGCTGCTGGTCGATCTCGCTCTTCACTTTCTGATTGATCTCCTGCTTGATCTTCTGAAGCTCCACCTGTGTATCAAGAACAGACAGAAGCTTCATTGCACGTGCCCTGAGGTCACCGTACTGCAGCAACTCAACCTTATCCATATAATTCTCGACCTCGATGGTAGTAGCGATAAAGTTCACAAGGAACTCGAAATTATCGATACCCTTCAATGCACTGGCAGCCTCGCGAGGGACAAATGACGAAGAACGTATGATGGCAGCCGCCTTTTCTTTCAAAGACTCCGATATCATTCTCACCTTCGCATCCTGCTCAGGCACAATATCGTCAAGATACCTTATACGCCCCAGCATATAAGGCATATACTCCACTACAGACTCGATCTCGAACCTTTTATATCCCTGAAGAATGGCTGTAATGGTACCGTCAGGCATTTCAAGCGTCTTTACGATCTTGGCTACTGTTCCGTACGGATAAAGATCCGCCTCTCTCGGATCCTCGACAGCAAGATCATTCTGAGGTACAGCTCCGATGAATGTATTGTTTTTCTCAGCATCTTCAATCAGACGGATAGACTTTTCCCTTCCTATAGTGATAGGATATACAGTACCAGGGAACAGCACAGCATTTCTCAGCGCCAGTATCGGCAAGGAATCCGGCAGCTGGTTTTCATCAAGCTTCATCATTCCTTCACCCTGCATGACAGGGATTATGCTGACTTCAGCTCCACCGGCTGAAAAAATGTCGCTCATTATATCTTTCATAAGTACAAATAAATCAACTACTGACAAAATGTCAGTCTTCTCCACATAAATAATCTGTATATATATTGGTCAATCATTGTGCCATAAGTTAAAGAATGACAGAGAGCTCAATTTTTTGTCATAATTTACAATGTTGATAAGTTTTTGATTGAATTTTAAACACTTAATTTGTCTAATTGAAAAATTCAGTCTATCTTTGCGCAGATATATCGACAATAGTTTTTGATTTAATTTAAAAGGAAAATAGTTATGACAAAGGCAGAGATCGTAAACGAGGTTGCTAAGGCAACCGGCATCGAGAAGGCAACAGTGCAGATTGTTGTTGAATCTTTCATGGAGAGCGTCAAAGCTTCAGTAGCAAAGGGCAACCCTGTGTACCTCCGCGGATTCGGCAGCTTCATCATCAAGCACAGAGCAGAGAAAGCAGCAAGAAACATCACACAGAACACTACTATGACTATTCCTGCTCTCAATATTCCTGCTTTCAAGCCTGCTAAGGTCTTCGTTAACGAAGTAAAGAAGTAATATATATTATAATTATCTAAAAACCAAAGTATTATGCCAAAGGGAAAGAAGCATAAAAGGCATAAGATGGCAACGCACAAGCGCAAGAAGCGCCTGCGCAAGAACAGACACAAGAAGAGAAAGTAGTTTCTCAACAGTGTCTGCCATTTTAGCAGTCCGCTAAAGAAGG
>JAZLAS010000071.1:0-35301 GCA_045613365.1 Candidatus Cryptobacteroides sp. | reverse complement strand
GAGCCTCGTGCTCAGCTTTCAGCCAGGCAAGTCTCTGCTCAAAATTCATAGCTGTAGAAATTTAAGTATTTATTATAAAAACATCATCTGATCCAATGTGGCAAAAGCCTTGAAGTCGTCTTCTGATTCATGACCCGGATATGGAGCATAGAAATGGTGCTGCATGTCTGCATCGCATGCGTTTCTCCAAAGAAGCACATAAGAAACAGGGAAATCCTTGATTGCCGGATAAAGCACTTCCGTCCACCATTTAGCGTCCTTTACACCCTCACAGCCGGCTTCAGTCACAGCCATTAGCTTGCCATGCTCTTTTGCAAAAGCTTCAGTCAATGCAAGGCAATGTCTGGTCCTTTCAACATACTCTTCATTGGAAGTGAACTGGTAGAAATCTATTCCAACCATATCCACTACGTCATCACCCGGATATTTTTCTCCGAAATTATCGTCTGTAAGGCCTCCGGCATCTGGAGAGTACGACCATACGAGGTGGTTCAATCCTCGTTCCTTCGTCATATAATCATATGTCATTCTCCAAAGGGCCATATACTGCTCCTTGGTACAGAGGTTCTGTCCCCACCAGAAGAAATCTCTAGTGTGTTCATGCCATGGACGGAATATTACTGGAATAAGGTTTCCGTCAGCATCTCTGATCGATTCAAGATAATCGGCTGCCTTGGAAAGCCAGCCCATGAACATATCATGCTTTTCTCCGCCAGGAAGAATGGATGCAACGACCTCTGCGGACTGTGTGTCCCAGGTGTCTCCGCCTGTGAGCGGATTGCGTGGGTGCCATGAGAATGTGATGACACCGCCTCTTTCATGATGAGATATGGCAGAAGCCCTCATATGATTGAAATCGTTCCTGTCTATGTTCAGAGGAGAACCGAGCTCGATACCTCCCAGATCCATTCCGTAGAGTGCAGGAAACTTGCCCGAGACATCATGGATGTCGGATCTGTTGAACTCAGATGCGTCTTTCTCCACCTTCCAGGAATGTCCGTAAAGGTAGCTGTCCTGGTGCCCGAACATGATTTTTCCCTGATCGATATACTCGTTGAGGCAGTTCTTCAGAGATTCTGCGGGTGTCTGGACTTCCTGCTGGTTTCCGCACGCTGAAACCGCAACAGCTGCAGCAATCATTGTCATTATTCTATTCTTTTTCATCATCTCGGAAATGCTTATGTTGTTAATGCAAATTTAGCTGTTGGGCAAATGTTCTGCAAGTATATATTTGTCCTTTGATAATACTTTTTTGACATATGAATTTTAATGTTCTTCAGTTAATATTTTTATTATCATTTTTCTTTATATTTGTACAAAAGATTAGATGATGACAGATGTAAACAAGACTTCCGCAGAGCTGCTTGCTTCTAAAGCTCTTGCCTCCGGAATGAAAAAGGAACTGGTAGAGAATATTCTTCCTTATTGGATAAATAATATGTGTAGTTCCTCGGAAGACGGCTTTTATGGCCGTATTGATGGCCATGAAGAGCTTGATCCCTCAGCCCCTGTAGGAGGTATCATGACTGCCCGTATCTTGTGGACATTTGCATCTGCTTACAGAATTCTTGGAAATCCGGAATATCTCGATACGGCTCTCAAGGCAAAGAAGCTCATAATCAACAACTTCTATGACCATGAGTTCGGCGGTACATATTGGTCGCTTGATGCGGAATGCAACCCTCTTGATACAAAGAAGCAGATCTATGCCATAGCTTTTGCCATTTATGGACTGGCGGAGCTTAACAGAGCTACCGGTGATCCTGAGGCCTTGGAATATGCAGTAAGATTATTTCGTTCAATCGAGGAACATAGCTACGACAATGAAAGGGACGGATATTTCGAGGCATTCACCCGTTCTTGGGAGCAGATAGAGGATATGCGTCTGAGCGAGAAGGATGCGAATGAAAGCAAGACAATGAATACGCATCTTCATGTGATAGAAGCTTACACCTGTCTTTATCGCGTATGGAAAGATCCTTTGCTGGAAACCCGTCTTCGTGGGCTGATCAACATCTTTGATAAATATATCCTGGACAGCAACGGCCATCTTAAACTTTTCTTTGACAATGACTGGAACTGCAGCTATGATATCTTCTCATACGGTCATGATATCGAGGCTTCGTGGCTTCTTCATGAGGCGGCGTTTGTTCTTGGCGACAAGGAAATGTTGGCAAAGGTAGAAGCGAGGATCCCTTCTATTGTTGCAGCAGCTTCTGAAGGGTTTACTCCGGAAGGAGGAATGATTTATGAAAAGGTCGGTGAAGAGATTGATGGAGACCGTCATTGGTGGGTACAGGCAGAAGCTGTTGTAGGATATTTCAATCTTTGGGAGCATTTCGGTGCGCAGGAAGGCTTGGAAAATGCTCTTCATTGCTGGGAATTCATCAAGAATAATATTGTCGATCGTGAGAACGGAGAGTGGTTCTGGAGCATGCGTGCTGACGGTACCATAAATCGTGACGAGGACAAGGCAGGTTTCTGGAAATGCCCATACCATAACAGCCGCATGTGTCTGGAGATCATCGAGCGCACAGCTTGAAGATTCGAGCTTACAGATAAATGTTGAAGGAAAAGGTGAAAATAGCTGCAGTCGGGCTTGGCAACAGGACTGGAAAATATCTTCGTTATGTGGAAGAGCACCTGGATATTGCTGAGCTTGTTGCTGTTGTAGATCCTGATGTTTCGAAGGCAGATAGATTCAGGTCTGTCTTTTCACTTTCTGATGATAGGATATTCTGTTCCATCGATGATCTTATTGCTTCAGGTCTTGAGATAGATGCATGTATAATAGGTACTCCCGATCCGTGGCATACGGAACAGTCGGTATTGGCCATGCGCAACGGATGGCATGTCTTTCTTGAAAAGCCTATGGGCCAGACGGAAGAACAATGCCGTGCTCTGGTGCAGACAAGCAGGGAAACGGGCAAGATGGTCACAGTCTGTTATGTTCTTAGATATCATCCATATTTCATGAAGATGAAGGAGATATCGGAAAGTGCTGAGGTCGGAAAGTTATTGTCTATACGCCATACTGAAAGAGTCGGTATCGACCGTACTGTACATACGTTTGTCAGAGGGCCGTGGAATATGAAGGAGATGAACACGACGGTATTTTTCACCAAATGCTGCCACGATGTCGATTTCGTATTATGGCTTGCCGGCAATGACGTAAAGTCTGTAAAGTCAGAAATCGGAAGCAGGTGCTTCTTGGAGAAGAACAAGCCGGCAGAAGCCGCAGCAAGGTGTGTGGATTGTCAGATTGAACGTAGCTGTCCTTACTCTGCAGTTGATCTGTACCTTAGAAGAAGGGATTGGATCAAAGGCTTTCAGCCATATCAGGGAGAGAGTCAGGAGGAAACTATATTACGTATTCTGAATGAATCCAGATATGGCAGATGCGTGTATCATTGTCCTGAAAATGATGTGGTTGACAGGCAGAAGCTGATTCTGGAAATGGAATCGGGTATAAGGGCGGAGATATTGATGGATTGCCTAACTGATGCGACCAACAGAGTCACTTTGATAGACTGTGAAAATGCCGTTATATATGGTGATGAAAGGAAGATAGAAATCCGTTATAAAGACGGAAGCCGGACTGACAGATTCGATTTCGGCTGGACAGAATCATTAGGATATCATGCCAGGGCGGATTTCCATATTATAGAAGATTTCATCGATGCTATACGCACCGGACGTCTCCAGACTAAGACTTCATGCGAAGAATCTCTCGCCAGCCACCTTATCTGTTTTCAGGCATAAACATAATATCCACGACCGGTTTATGATCGTGGATAATGGAAAAATTATCTGATGAAGTTTGTCATTACAGGCTTTTCCTTGGCTGGTGCTTCGATTCCGGCAGCACGTCCGGCTTCGATACATTTTAGCAGCCATGCCATGTTACGACCGAGTTCACGCATTACCTGCATGCCTTCTTCGTCCTGTCTTACCTGATCAGGGGTGTTGCCGTGTACCATGTTCCAATATTTTGAAGAAACTACAGGCATTGATGAGATCGTAAAGTATTTGTTGATCTGGTCGAATGCCGCTGTGGTGCCTCCTCTGCGTGCGCTTACGATGCCGGCTGCAGGTTTGTAACGGTAAACAGCTCCCTTGCCATAGAATGCGCGGTCCATGAATGATGTCAATGCTCCTGAAAGGGCGGCATAATGGACCGGACTTCCGAAGATGAATCCGTCAGCTTCCTTAGCCTTGACAATGAATTCGTTGACAATGTCGTTTATCACACAAAGCCCGCTAGGCTTTTCTCCGTTCGGACCTCTTCTGCAGCAAGCACCGCATCCAAGGCATCCTGAAATAGGTTTCACTCCGAGCCAGAAGATTTCAGTCTCTACGCCTGCAGCATTGAGTTCCTTTTCCACCTCTGTAAGGGCGGTATATGTGCATCCTTCTTTGTGAGGGCTGCCGTTTACCAATATTACTTTCATATTTTCAACCTTATTACTTTATTGGACATTACTTAACTTATACCTTTATTCCATGACGTGCATGCATATGAAAAGATGTTCACGTTACCTCTCCCCTAAATCCCCTCTCTCGGAGAGGGGACTTGCTATCGCTTCGCTCCAACTATTATACATATTGAACAAATCTTGACTTATACATCTATCCATGATGTGCATGCATATGGATTTAGCGCTTGGACTGCCTTTTCTGCTGTCTCTGCTGTTTTGAAAGTTCTCCGACCTTTTTCAAGGATTCGACGGTGAAATCACCTTCAAAGACCAATATGGACTTTTCGGGTCTGGTGTAATGTATGATGAGCTCGGTGAAACTTTCGTTTTGCGGGGCATCTATATATATGTACATACGGTTGAATTCGTCGTCGATTTCATATACTTTCATATAGCTGCCGAGCATCTTTTCCGCCTTTTCTGTGAATCCGTCGTCTTCATTCTCCAGAGGACATATGACCATCATCTCGATATCGTCCATAACGATGGATATCGGAGTCTTCTTAAGGAATGGCTTGGCCATCTTGAGCATTCCGCCTTCCAGTCTTTTGGCATTCTTGTTTGAAGTCACCACCTTTACAGCCGGACTTTCTTCTGCCTTTCTGGAAGAAGCATCTATGTCAGGGCAGAGCATCATCAACGCTGCCAGGATTATGATTATTCTTTTCATAAAGTGCTATGCCAGTTTCAGGGTCAGGGCGATGAAGTCTTCGACGCTCAGACGCTCAGGGCGTAATTCGAATACAGGATCGGCAACAAACTCCGCCAACTGTTCTTCAGACCAGCTGCAGCGGTCAGCCTTTGCACGGATGAGTGGCTTGAGGGAGTTACGCAGAGTCTTTCGGCGCTGGTTGAAGCCGGTCTTGACAACAGTCTTGAACAGTGCTTCATCACAGCCCAATGAAGTCCGTGAATTGCGTACAAGCCTGATGACTGCAGATTTTACCTTCGGAGGCGGATTGAATGCGCCTTCACCGACTGTGAAAAGGTACTCGATGTCATACCATGCCTGAAGAAGTACGGACAGGATGCCGTATGTCTTGGTTCCTGGTTTTTCCGCTATACGCTCGGCTACTTCTTTCTGGATCATGCACACCACCTGCGGAACCTGCTCCTTATAATCAAGAATCTTGAAGAATATCTGTGAGGAAATATTGTATGGGAAGTTGCCGATCACGCAGAATCTGTCTGCAAAGAATCTCTCCAGTTTCAGCTTCAGGAAGTCAGCTTCTATAAGTTTTCCGTTCACCTGTGGGAAATGAACCAGAAGGTAATCGACCGATTCGGTGTCGATCTCCACCATGCGAAGGTCCACTTCCGGCCTTTGCAGGAGATACTGGGTCAGTACACCCATTCCGGGGCCTACCTCAAGTGCCGGCATCGGATTATCCGCATTATGTACTGCCTCTATGCCCGGACAAGGTATCAGGAGTGCCTCCGCGATTCTCTGTGCAATGGACAGGTCTGTCAAAAAATGCTGGCCCAAGGCCTTTTTAGCTCTAACTTCCATATGTTATTTCAGATATTTTCTTGATTTCTTCTGCTTGAAAAGCCAATCCATGAAGTCGTCTTTGGAAAAAGCCGGATTCCAACTTCCATGCCCGCAACCCGGAAATTCAAAATATTCAACTTTGCAGCGGGATTTCTTCAAAGCCTTATATGCTTTGCGGGAACACTCCACCGGTACAGTTGTATCTGCATCTCCATGGAAGATCCTGAAACTGACTCCTTCAAGTCCTTCAAGGCGTTCCGGTTCAACAGCTCCGCAAATAGGTATAGCTGCAGCGAATATGTCCGGGAAACGAGCCACCATATCATATGTGGCCATTCCTCCCATTGAAAGTCCTATGATATATACTCGGGACTTGTCTATATCCGGATATGTAAGGTATGTGTCGATAAGTTCCTTAACGGCTTTGAACGGTGCCGGCATCTGATCTTCCGCTTTCAATACTTCAAATGATGAAGGAACGTTCTGATATGCCCAGAAAGCACTTTTCGGACATTGTGGAAAGATCACATAAGCAGGATATTTCTCTCTTGTTACAGGATTAAGGAACATCTGGCTGCCGTGGAAAAGCTGCTTTTCGTTGTCTGTGCCTCTTTCTCCAAGACCATGCAGGAAAATGACGAGAGGGTATTTTTTGCCTTCAGCTGTTTCTGCAGGCTTGAGCTGACGGTAATTCAGAACAGTACCGTCTTCAGCTGTGAATGTGCGGTGTTCGTAACTCTCTTGTCCTAAAGCGGAAATATATCCGCTTATGAATAATGCCAGAATAAGAAGTGTTCTTTTCATATGTACAGATATTGATACTGCAAATATAAGTTTTTCGCCCTAATAAACCATGATTTGACCGAAAGCGGAATTATCTTGTTCCTATCCAGATGAATGCCATACCTGCAAGGAGAAGAATGAGGTCTAGGATCTTGGCCTTGATATTCCTTTCTTTGAAAATGACCACTCCGCAGATGAACGATATTATCACGGAACTGCGTCGTACCAGCGATACTACCGAAATCATGGAGTCGGGGTCATTAAGGGAGGTGAAATAAGCGAAATCTCCTATGCAGATGAAGACAGATATCAGAGGTATGGCCCAGCTCCATCTGAATGGAGTGGTCTTTTTTCTGGATGGCCACCATATGAGTCCGCAGATCATGGACATGATGATCATCTGATAAAAATTGAACCAGCTCTGGACGAACATGGGACTCAATGACTTCATGATGTATTTGTCATAAAGACCGCTCACAGCTCCCATCAGTGTTGCTGCAGCAACGCACCATATCCATCTGTTGCTTTTGAAGTCGATGTTCTCCTTATGTCCTGCCTTGCTCATGAGAAAGATGGAAAATATAGCCAGAACCACTCCGACCCATTGATAAAGGTTGAGCCTTTCACCGAAAAACAGCATGGCTCCGACAAGCACTATCACAGGTCTGGTAGCATTTATGGGTCCCACTATGGTAAGAGGCAGATGCTTCAGGCCGAAATATCCGCATATCCATGATGACAGCACGATGAAGGCCTTGAGCACTACCAGCATATGGGCGTACAGCTCCGGATTGTGGTCGGCAAATCCGTTGGTACTCAGTGTGTTATGGAAAGCTCCTGCCGCCAACGGGGAGCAGGAGCTTTCTGTAAGGAGTTGACTGTCAGCGGAATGGGCGGTGGAGGCTGTGTCGAGGAAAGTGCCGGCAAACCAGCCGAATCCGCCGATGTAGTCAAGCAGGAAAGGTGAAAAAATCAATGTCGAGAAAACTGTGTTTAAAAACAACACAGGAAGGACGGCGTTATCACGTAGAGACGCCTTTTTAGATGTATCGTAGAATCCGAGAAAGGTCGCGGATACGAATGCAAGTACCAACCACATACGCAAAATTCAATTTCAGGCTGCAAATGTATTACAATTATTATTTATTTCGTATTTTCGTAAGATTTTAGCCCCCCAAAAAAAACACTATGAAACGTTTAGCTTTTATAATCGCTTTATTGTTCTCGGCGCTTGCGCTTTCTGCTCAGACGAAGGAGAATATCTGGCCGAAAAACAAGATGCCTGATGCTCAGGACCATCAGATCGCGGCAAAGAGAACTGATGCAAAAAAAGAAGACTTCAAGCCGGAAGATCACCGTCATCCATACCTTGAATGGCATCATGCTCCAGACAAGGAGGCCGCCAATGGAGGATGCATGATTCTTCTTTCAGGGGGAAGCTATACAAGCTGGTGCGATGTTTCATTGGTGGAAAGCTGGGCGGAGAGATTTACGGAGCTGGGCTTTCAGTGTGTTTCATTGATTTATAGAACTCCAAGACCAGTCGGTCTTCCGATATATCAAAGTGCCTGGGAGGATGGACAGAGAGCGGTCAGGTTGGTGCGGTCGCAGGCAAAGGAAAGAGGCTATGACCCGGAAAAGATCGGTGTGACTGCCATGTCTGCAGGAGCCCATATGGCACTGCTGCTTGCAACCAGCTCGCAGACTCCGGCCTATGAGCCGATAGATAAATATGACAAGGAATCATGTCATGTGAACTGGGCGATTCTCAATGCTCCGGCTTATGGAACAACTGATGCCAATGAGGGCACAATGGCACAGAGGCAGGGGTATGGTACAGACGTGACTTTGGATGATGTCTTCAAGTTTGACTCCCTTACATGTCCGATGAGTCTTCATCATGGCAGCAAGGATCCTTATGCTCCCCATACTTCTACATTGGTATACAGGAAGCTCCGTCAGATGGGAATTCCTGCTGAGCTTCATATCTATCCTGATCTGGGACATGGCGCCCATGGCCTGGAAAGAGCCATAGAGTTCATGCGTCAGATGGGCTACATGGGTGAGCTTCAGCCAGGCGAAAAGCTCCTGGACAGATATACCAGTGACGCTGCCCGCGGATACTATGAGAAGCAGGATGTCTTTCCTGAGGGAAAAATCCCTTCATATCAGGAAAATCAGTGTATGCCATATATTGAATGGCACATCCCTAAAGAATTGAAGACCAAAGCAATACAAATTATTTATTCCGGTGGTGCTTATAACAGGAATGATCCTGACGGTTTTGAAGTGGCGCCTGTAAGACGTTATCTCAACGAGAAAGGCATGGCTGTGGTGACTCTTAAATATCGCAGCCCTCGTCCAGAGGGACTGTCAAAGCATACGACCGCATGGCAGGATCTTCAGAGAACCATCAGGCTGGTGAAAAGTCAGGCAGAGGAAAAGGGGCTTGATCCAGACAGGATCGGTATCATGGGCAGCTCGGCCGGAGGACATCTTACTCTCATGGGAGTGACCTCTTCAGTGCATCAGTCCTATCTTCCGATTGACGATCTGGATAAACTGCCATGCAATGTGCAGTGGGGAATCGGTGTATATCCTGCATATGGTCTGACAGACGGAGCGGACGGACATAATGCCGACGGCGGAAATCTTGACTCGAATATTCTTGTACCTGAATTTGCGTTTGATCTTGCGACTGCTCCAATGCTTTTTCTTCATGGAGATGCAGACAAATATTCATCGATGACTTCTGTGAAGGTATGGGAGAAAATGCTCTCTATGGGTATTCATTCAGAGCTTCATACACTAGCAAAAAGGCCCCACTGTTTCCAGAGAGAGGCCTCGCCAGGTACAGGAAGCTATAATTTTATGGACCGAATCTGGGAATTTTTGACAGCTAAGGGATTCAACCGTTAGAGAAACCAGAGAAATTGATTATTTTTGCGTCCTTAATTTTAGAAAAATCAAAAACATAGATATGTACAGAACACACACCTGCGGAGAACTCCGCATTGAAAATGTAGGCCAGACAGTTACGCTGGCAGGATGGGTGCAGAAGTCAAGAAAGCTTGGCGGCATGACATTCGTTGACCTCAGAGACCGTTACGGCATCACACAGCTCGTTGTTGATGCTCATGCGGCACAGGAACTAGTCGAGACTGCGTCTAGCCTCGGTCGCGAGTGGGTGCTTCAGGTGACCGGAGAGGTTATCGAGCGCCAGAGCAAGAACGCGAAAATGCCTACTGGAGACATCGAGATCAGCCTCAGCGAGATCAAGGTCCTCAACAAGGCAAACACTCCTCCTTTCACTATCGAGGAAGAGAGCGACGGCGGTGAAGAGCTTCGTGCAAAATACCGTTATCTCGACCTTCGTAGAGGTCCTCTTCAGAGAGCCCTCAAGATCCGTCACCAGATCGCTCACGAGGTGCGCAACTATCTTGACGCGCAGAACTTCCTCGAGATCGAGACCCCATATCTGATCAAATCGACTCCGGAAGGAGCGCGTGACTTCGTGGTTCCTTCAAGAATGAATCCTGGTCAGTTCTACGCTCTCCCACAGTCTCCTCAGACATTCAAGCAGCTTCTTATGGTGGCTGGTTACGACCGCTACTTCCAGATCGTACGTTGCTTCCGCGACGAGGACCTCCGCGCTGACCGTCAGCCTGAGTTCACTCAGATCGACTGCGAGATGTCATTTGTGGAGCAGGAAGATGTTCTGAATACATTCGAGGGTATGATGAGGACTCTCTTCAAGAATGTCCTGGGTGTCGAGATCGCTGAGCGTATCCCGCGCATGAGCTGGTATGACGCAATGGATTTCTACGGTTCGGACAAGCCGGATATCCGTTTCGACATGAAGATCCACGAGATTACTGACCTCGTCAAGGGTTACGGCTTCTCAGTGTTCGATGGCGTTGACTACATCGGTGCAATCAACGTTGAGGGCACTGCAAACTATACAAGAAAGCAGATCGACGAGCTCACAGAGTGGGTGAAGAGACCTCAGGTGGGTGCAAAGGGACTCGTTTACATCAAGATCAACGAGGACGGCAGCATCAAGTCTTCAATCGACAAGTTCTACACTCCGGAGCAGCTTCAGGCAGTTGCAGACCGTCTCGGTGCAAAGAAGGGCGACATGATGCTCGTTCTCTGTGGTGCAAAGAGAAAGACTCAGAACATGCTTGGTGTACTCCGTATCGAGATGGGTAACCGCCTCGGTCTCCGTGATCCGTTCAATTTCGCACCTCTCTGGGTTGTGGATTTCCCTCTCGTGGAGTGGGACGACGAGACCCAGCGCTTCTATGCAATGCACCATCCGTTCACAGCACCTAAGCCAGAGCATCTCGATCTCTTCTACAGCGACAAGAAGGAAGATCTCGAGAAGGTATGTGCGAATGCATATGACTTCGTGCTCAACGGCACAGAGCTCGGCGGTGGTTCGATCCGTATCCATGAGGCTGAGATGCAGCAGCGTATGTTCGAGGTCCTCGGTATCAGCAAGGAGGACGCGGAATACAAGTTCGGATTCATCATCAACGCCTTCAAGTTCGGTGCTCCTCCTCATGGCGGTCTCGCATTCGGCTTCGACCGTGTATGCTCGCTCTTCGGCGGACAGGAGACGATCCGTGACTACATCGCATTCCCTAAGAACAACCAGGGCCGCGACGTAATGATCGATTCTCCGTCATACATCGACCAGGAGCAGATGGACGAACTCTTTCTTGAGTCAAAGGCAGAATGAAGAAACTGAGCATGCTCGGTTCCGTCATGGCTGCTGCAGCGGCTTGTACGCCGGGAAAGGAACAGCAGCCTAATATCGTCTTCTTTTTTGCGGACGATATCGGCACGGAGTGCTTCGGCTGTTATGGCGGCGCCGAATATGAGACTCCGAACATCGATGCGCTGGCTCAGCAGGGCATCATGTATTCCAATATGAACGCTCTTCCACTGAGCAGTCCGAGCCGTGTCCAGGTGATGACGGGAATGTACAATGATCAGAATTATGTCTGCTTCGGATATATGAATGATGATGAGAGGACATTCGCGCATGTTGCTCAGGAGGCAGGATATTCTACCGCGATCGTAGGAAAATGGCAGATGGGCCGCTCGCGTGAGATGGTTCCGAAGCTGGGATTCGATGAGTCTTTCCTTGCTCAGGTGGAGCTTTACAAGGAATGCCGCGACGTTCATAAGACCGACCGTTTTGCCAACAGCTACTTCGATAACAACGGAAAGAGGTATGACTATTGTCCATACGGCCCCGATGCTATGGAGGATTATGCTCTGGACTATATAGACCGTAAGGTTGAGGCAGGCGAACCGTTCATGCTGTATTTTACTGAGCCACTGGTACATACGCCTCATGTGACTACTCCTGATTCCCATGACTGGGACTGGAATTATGAGAGCCGTTTTACAGCCGGACAGGACACTTCATATTTCCGTGACATGGTGAAATATCTGGACAAGCAGGTCGGAAACATGGTGGCTCATCTGAAGGAAAAGGGAGTGTGGGACAATACCATATTCATTTTCTCTGCTGACAACGGAACTTCTACCCGCATAGTTTCCAAGCAGAAGGATGGAAGCCGTATCAGAGGAGGAAAAGGATCTCCGACATACAGAGGAACCCATGTGCCTCTGATCGTGGCTTGGGGAGACAAGGTTGCCGGAAGGACCAGCGACAGGATAGTTGACCTCACTGATATTTTCCCTACCATAGCGGATATCTGCGGAATAGAAATACCTCAGGAATGGAATATTCAGGGAGTCAGCCTTTATCCCGAATTATGCGGAGAGGAACCTCTTGAAAAGGAACTTTCCCTTGTCCATTTCAATCCTCTGTGGCCGACCACCCCTGCGCCTTACGCATCACGCTATGCGATGAATGATGTGTATGCATATTTCTGGGACGGAAGGATCTATGATTATCGCAATGATCCGGAATTCAAGAATGCAATCATATATGATGATGCTTCAGCTGAAATCAAGGAAGCGGTAGCGGAGCTCAAGGCAAGGGTTGAGGAAGTTGATTTCTATCCGGATATGCCTGGAAAGCCTCGCAGGAGCGATTACGGTACATTCTATGATTTCGCACCGCCTCAGAATCCGTTCTAAATGGCAGTATTGAAGGATACCCTTACTTTAAGGGACGCCGCAAAAATATCGGGCCCGCAGGCTTTCAACATAATGCTGAAGCCTGTGGGTTCGTTGTGTAATCTGAGGTGCCGTTATTGCTATTATCTTGACAAATCCGATCTGTACGGCGGCAGGGAACCGCGCATGAGCATTGATATGCTTGAGCATTTCGTCAGATCGTATATAGAAGCGAATGATGTCCCGGAGGTGTTTTTCAACTGGCATGGCGGAGAACCTCTTCTGGCAGGACTTGATTTCTACCGGAAGGCAGTGGAATTTCAGAAAAGATATTGTGCCGGCAAAAGGATCCATAATACGATCCAGACCAATGCCACTCTGGTTACACGGGAATGGGCGGAATTCTTCCGGGAGAATGGATTTCTGGCCGGAGTCTCGCTTGACGGGCCCAAAGATATCCATGATCATTTCCGTGGAGGAAAGGCCGGCTCAGCCACATTCGACAGAGTCATCAAGGGTGTTCTGGAGCTTTATAGGGCGGGGGTGCAATACAATGTCATGGCGACTGTCAATAAGAGAAGCGAAGGTCGCGGTCTGGAGATTTATCAGTTCCTGAAGTCTGTCGGAACCCGTTTCATTCAGTTCATGCCAGTTCTGGAGCATGTCAAGGACGGTCGTATTGCTGCGCCTGAAGAGGAAGGAGCGAGACTGGCTCCATGGTCAGTAGGTTCATATGAATTCGGCAGATTCCTCTGCGATATCTTTGATTATTGGGTGAAGAATGACGTCGGTAAAGTGTTTGTAAATCAATTCGATGCTACGTTGGCGTCCTGGTGTGGGGTACAGCCCGGACTATGTGCCATGGCGGAGACATGCGGAGGCAATTCGGTCATAGAACATAATGGGGATCTGTATCCATGTGACCATTTTGTATATGGAAGCTATAAGGTCGGTAATCTTCTGGAGACTGATCTCAGGACACTTATGAATTCCGACAAGCAGATACGTTTCGGCATCGACAAACGAAACGGACTTCCAGACAGATGTATTGCCTGCAAATGGTTCTTTGCCTGCCACGGAGAATGCCCGAAACATCGCTTCAACCGCACAGAAGCCGGCGAGACCGGACTCAATGCCCTTTGTGAAGGGTATTCATTATATTTTTCTCATGTCGCCCCATACATGGACGAGATGAAAAGGCTTCTGATGGAAGGGAAACCTGCGTCAGGAGTGATGAAGTTGGAATAACCAGATAAACTATCCGTTAATATATATGAATGTAAGATTGATTATACTTTCTGCGGCTGTCCTGATTCTTGCCGGTTGTGCAGGTGACATGCGACCTGATAGAAAATTATGAGGGCCATCCGGCTTTCCAGTTCTTCCGCGATTTTGATCCTGATTGTGACTGGTCAGAAGCTCTGGCGGCCAGACTGTGACATTCATTCCTCAACTTGCCAAATAAAAAAACTCCTGATGAAGGGGAAACCTTCATCAGGAGTTTTTCATTTTAGTATTCTTCAATGTTTGTAAAGTAACTTGCCCAAATAGAGTTTTTATATGTTTCCAGACTTCCTGCAGGAACCTTCAATACACAGGAGTTTCTGATTTTGGAATCAAATGCATCATATGAAGGCAAGCCGGCCGGCTCTGATCTGGAGGTTTTGACTTCTTTCAGGTTTATGCAGCCGTTGAAGCTGCTACCGATCTGATAGACATTCTTCAGATCAATGCTAGTCAATGCCTCGAATCCGCAGAAAGCTCTGTTGCCGATTGTTTCAACATCCTCTGGTATTACGAGGTCGGTCGTGAGGACATCGTTGATATACATTTCTTCAGCATAATATAGCGGAGAAGTCTTGTCCCAATCATTGTCCCAATTGCTCCACCAACCGTTGTGGTTGCTTGTTATCAGGTGACACCAGGTCATCTGGCACCACAATCTGAGATCGTTTATATATACCTTTTTCAGATTGTCACAGCCATTGAATGCTCCGGCTCCCATATCCTCAAGATTTTTGAAACTTACAGATTCCAAGCTCGAGCAGTCCATGAAAGCATATTGATAAAGGAATTTCACATTATCGAGATTTCCGACACTTTTAAGGTTGGTACACTTCCTGAATGCTCCTGCATTGATTGTCGTTACGGACTTTGGTATTTCGATGGATTGCAGTGATGTGCAATTATAGAAAGCCATGCAACCTATGGTGTTGATGCTGTCGTTGAATATTACCTTAGAAAGATTCGTGCAATTGTTGAATATGTCTCCGTTCAACTCTGTCATTGATTCAGGAACCTTGAATTCAGATATGGCAGTGCCGGCAAACGCGCCTTTCCCGATAGCGGATAATGAGTTGTAATTCTTTATCTCTTTCAGGTTTCTACATTCCTTGAATGCCCAAGGACCGACATATGTGGTTTCGTCGGCGAATGTCACGGATGTTATTGACTCTACATTCTGGAAGGCGTTGTTTCTGATCTGGCTGATGTACGCCGGAATGACCAGGTCTGTAATGAGCTCATTGTTCAGGTAAATTCTTTTTGGCTGGAAGCCTCCTCCGTAGCATGTGTCGTAAATATCCTCTGCACCGAATCCTGTCTCACAATATGCCCTGAGATCTGTGATATACAGCTCCTCTACATTGCTGTTGAATTTGCTTACATATTTTAAATTGCCATTTGATATGAATGTCTTTTTACCAAGGCGATTCTCTTGACCGATCTCCTGTATCTCATTATGGAAGACCAATGAATCCAACTCATAGAATTGAAGAGCCTTGTTTCCAAGTTTTATCAAAGATTCAGGTGTAATGAGGGTCTTCAGGGTCCCGGTACTTTCGCTGTAACGGAAAGCTCCGTCAGGTATGGTGCTGTAGAAAGAAGTCAATTGCTCTGTCATAGAAACGATATAGACTTCTGACAGGTCAAGGCGTACCAAGCTGTTGAATGAATTAAGGTAGCCAAGGTCTTCCGTATGGTCAATGATTCCGGTGATCTTGAGATCTGTAATGTCATTTTTCTCCTCTTCGCTCACAACCTTCTTAAGTTCGCCGGACATGCCTACATGTATGGTCCTCTTTCCATATAAAGGTGCCTGGGAAATCGTCAGCGTATCACATGCAAGGCTCTTCTTTCCCATAAATTCATGTGAGTGCATTACAGAAAACACTATGTGTCCTTCTCTAGTAGCCGGCACAGTGTTTTTCTTATATGAAACAGTATACGAGTAATTCCTGTCTGCTTTGGTCTGAATCACTTCAATCCATTCTTTGGCATCGTCCAATATCTCTATCTCGACCTCAAGATCGGAGTTTGTCTCCAGGGCGGCATTGATGACTCCTTCTTCAAATCCCACATTGAATTCGGACTGCTCCAGATTTGCGCTGATGAAAAAGTCTTCGCTGTCAGGACTTAATGTATATACCTTTCCTGGCAGGAATCCTCCCTTAGGGGTGTTTCTCAAGGTAAAGATATAGTTGTTCACATAAATGGAAATCTGACAATCCTGATATGGTAATACCGGTATGTATTCGCTTTCCCATGTTTCTTGGTTCAGATCGACAGCTGCAAAATCGGTGTGATATGAAGAAGATTCCTCGGCATCAGCTGGTTTCATTGTGACTGATAACGTGTCCACTATATAGCTGTCTGTAAAAATCGGACCGTCTGAAGTCAATGTTACAGCATATAACGATTTTGATTCAGATTCAGGGAAAGCCTCCTTGGTCAGGTTGAACCGGATGTATGCCAGCATATGATCGAACTTCAATGAAAGTTCACTACCGGTTATCTTACCGGCTGCATATAGTGGAGTTGCGGTACTGTAAGAGGTCCATTGGCCTCTTCCCCTTGAACAGCCATAGTAAGCCTGGATACTGTCTCCTTCCTTGGCTTTCAATACATTGTATTCATTGGAAGGTTCAAATGTGGCTTTGGAGCCGTCTGTGGAAACCACACTGTAATAATATACCTCGTTGTCAAAGACCAGGCATATTACGTCGCCCTCTTCCCAGAATGTTTTAGTCGTATTCCCGTTGTCATTCATCGATACACGGGTCATGGCTGGGAGTGCTGCCGTGACTCTTATCTGCGATATTTCAGTTTCTGGCTCCAAAACAGCCTTCTGGCAACCTATAGTGATGAATGCCAATGCTGATATTATGGTTATAATGTGCTTTTTCATAATGCTTACCATTCAATGTGTTCCATATCATCTATATCTCCACCATTGGAAGTCTTTCCGTTCTGTATTACAGAGAACTGGAATCTATGTTCTGCATCATAGACTTCGATGACTGCCTCACGTGCTGTATTCTCTTTGTTTTCCTGTAAAGATAAGTATAGCTTGCTATTACCTCTGACTATGGAATTATTTATCTCAATCCATTCTGCATTTGTCCTAACATTGAAACTCGAAGTAGAATGATAATCGATTGTCATTTTCTTCGACAGATAATCGGTCGTATATACTTCTTGTGACGGCGTGAACTGTTTGATGTTTTCCTGTCGAACAGTTAACCATTCTGTGATGTTATATTCGTTGTTGATGAATCTGATGTGAGTAATTCTTTCATACTCAGTATTATTCTCCTGAACCTTAAAAGTATATTGGTAGATGTTCTTTTGATCGATCAGTTCAATCCAATAGTCTTCTAACAAAATCTCTATTTCTACATTGCTATCAACATTTACTTTAAATGTGTTTTCTGTCGCAGGAAGATTGAAGTCTGCATGAAGAATGTTTATGTACGGCTTATCACCCTCTTGAAATACATGGACCATGACTTTTAAATCGTGTGCAGTACTGGTGAATATAATGATACCTTCCCTGTCCTTACATTCATCATTATTTCTAATGCGGAAATCATAGAATCCATCATGGCTCCCCAATTCGTGTATCCAGTCTGAGAAGCAATGTACGTCAATTTCACAATTGCTATCAACTTCAATTCTGAGGGAGTGATCATATGAGGCGAGATGATATTCAGTTTGCTCTATATTGATCCTTGGAACGAAAGCAGACTGAGAAACGGTAAATGTCCTTTCCTGCTGTGCTCCTTTCAGATATATTTTTCCTTCTCTTCCCGAAGTTGCGGTATTTGCAGATACAAGGAAATGATGTGATTCACTGTTCAATGACCTGGTCGTTTGTGGTACGATCCAATCTTTTGCTCCATCCTCAATGATTATCTCATAGTCAAAATTTGCCATAGCGTCTATGACAAGTTCTCCACCATCTGAGTCAAAAGTGGCATTGTCGGTCGTCAATTCCATATAGTCATCCTGCATCTGCCTGATCGAAATGACTTCGCTGAGATCTTCGCAGAAGAACTGTATTTCTGAAGATCTTTCCTCATGATAATCATTGCTGAATATCAGTAAAGTCAATTCGGCAGTCCCTGCATCTCCGCTTGTGCAATCCAGCTCTATCCAAGGGGCCGAAACGGTGGCAGTCCAGCTGTGGGTTGTCTTTATTGTAAATCGGTAGGTTCCTCCTTCGGCATTGACAGTCTCGGTCGGATATCCTGAAATCTCCATTTCCGGCTTTACCTGCAGGAGACCCTGACATCCGGAAAATAAAAGGACTAATAAGGGAATAATAAACTTTCTCATAGACGAGTATAACTTTAACGTGTACAAAAGTAGAAAAATTAATAGGAAATGAAAACTATAAGTCACTGTTCCGCATAGGTTAAAGCTGTCAGAAAACAAATCAAAAGTATAAAAAATAAGTTAAAATAGTATTAGTTCTTTGGAAATGTGTATTTTTGCAAAAAAACTGATACTGATGGGTAAAGTATTTACAGAAATCACAAGACTTTCGGAAAAAGACTGCTTCTATATTGTGGAGCGTCACAAAACGGAATTCACCTATCCTCTCCACCAGCATAAGGAGTTTGAGCTGAATTTCATCGAACATGGGAAGGGTGTGCGCAGGATCGTGGGGGACAGCGTCGAGGAAATAGGTGATTATGAGCTGGTTCTGATAGGCGGGGAAAATCTGGAGCATGTCTGGGAACAGGGCCGGTGCCGGTCCAAGGACATACGCGAGATCACCATTCAGTTTTCCGGTGATATCTTCGGTGACGGAATACTTTCAAAGAATCAGTTCGCTTCCATAAGAAGGATGCTGCGCAGGGCCGATCATGGACTTTCCTTCTCTCTGCCTTCAATCATGAAGGTATATTCCGTTCTGGATACCATAGCAGCGGAAACAGAGCGTTTCGTACAGTTCCTGAAATTCATGTATGTCCTGTATGAACTGTCGGTTTCCGATGATGCCAGAGTGCTGGCTTCCAGCTCTTTCGCGCATACAGAGAGAAGTACGGAAAGCCGTCGTGTGCAGAAGGTCAAGCAGTATATCAACGATCATTATGCAGACCCTCTCAGGCTGTCGGATCTGGCAGATATCGTCGGTATGAGTCCCGTGGCTTTCAGCCGTTTCTTCCGTCAGAGGACAGGCAGGACCTTGTCGGATTATATCGTGGACATACGTCTTGGATATGCAGCAAGAATGCTGGTGGATTCGACCAAGAATATTTCAGAAATCTGTTATGAATGCGGGTTCAACAATCTCTCGAATTTCAACCGTACATTCAAGGCGAAAAGAAATTGCACGCCTCGTTATTTTAGGGAAATGTTCAAGAAAAATAAGGTAATAGTATAAATTATATCACTATCGGATAAATTTGTATTTGTTTGACTTTTCCCTTCATTGTAAATTTGCGTTATCATAATCAATAGCGCTAAATTTTGATGAAACCAACTAAGGTCATTTCGACCTTGGCACTTGTTGCAGCTTTCCTGCTGTGCTCGTGTCAGGCTCAAAAACCGTCTTTCGTACATGTGGAAGACGGAAAATTCGTATGTGAAGATTATCCTTCACATTTTGTCGGTACTAATTTCTGGTATGGTGCCATTCTCGGAAGTGAGGGTGTCGGGGGAGACCGCGCACGTCTGGAAGCGGAACTCGATACTCTGAAAGCGCTGGGAATGAACAACTTGCGTGTCCTTGTCGGAGGCGACGGACCGGATGGCGTTCCTACTCGTGTAACCCCTACTTTGCAGAAGGAACCGGGTGTTTACAATGACACAATCTTCCATGGTCTTGACTATCTGCTTGCGGAAATGGCGGAGAGAAACATGAAGGCCGTGCTTTATATCAACAATTCGTGGGAATGGTCCGGCGGATACGGCATGTATCTGGAATGGGCCGGAGCCGGAAAGTCTCTGATTCCTGCTGAAGTAGGATATGGCCCGTTCATGGAGTCAGTGTCTCATTTCGTTACAAACGATAAGGCTAAAGAGCTGTTCTACGATCATGTAAGGCATGTCGTGAGCCGTACCAACACAGTTACAGGCAAGCCGTACAAAGATGATCCTGCCATCTTTTCATGGCAGATCGGCAATGAACCGCGCTGCTTCAGGGCAGATTCCCTCGGTCAGGCCGCATTCGTTGACTTCATGTGGACCACTGCGTCTCTTATCAAATCCATCGACCCGAACCATATGGTGTCTTCCGGCAGTGAAGGAAGACATGGCTGCGAGACCAGCCTCGAACTTTTCGAAAAGATCCATTCATGCCCGGACATCGATTACATGAACATACACATATGGCCGTACAACTGGAGCTGGGTGCGTGAGAATACGCTCAAGACCAATCTTCCGCTGGCCATAGATAATACTGACAAGTATATCGATGAGCATGTGGCCATAGCTGCAAAATACGGAAAGCCTGTGGTTCTTGAGGAATTCGGCTTTCCTCGTGATGATTTCCAGTTTGCCCAGGGTACACCTACGACAGCCCGTGACGAGTATTACAGACATGTGTTCGGACGTATTGTCGAGTCTGCAGAAGAAGGCGGACTCTTTGCCGGTCTGAATTTCTGGGGCTGGGGAGGTCTTGCAAAACAGTCCGAAACCAATCTTTACTGGCAGCTTGGAGATGATTATTGCGGAGATCCGGGACAGGAACAGCAGGGTCTCAACTCTGTTTATGTCTGTGACGGCTCTACGCTCGCAGTGATCAAAGAAGCGACTGAGGCTATCGGAAAGGCATTGTTGCCTGATGCATGGTTCGTTCTTGATGAAAATTCCGGCATTTTTGAAGGCGAAGGCCCTCATGCGGTTAAAACGGGTCTTGTTTCCAATCATATGCCTGCAGCTGAACTCTCTCTTGAGATCTCTACGGATTTCGGAGATTATGTCGGTTCATATGACAATTCCGTTGAGTTCGTCCAGGGAAAGGCGGAAGCTGTTTTCAACCTTGATCTTCAGCCTGGTTTCTATAAGGCTGTCCTGAATCTTGTCAGGAAGGACGGAACCAAGGTGGAGCTTGACCATACGAATCTGGGATTCAATCCAGAGCAGATTGTGTCCGAGCAGGATAAGCAGCCGGACTTCGACCAGTTCTGGGCAGAAACCTTGAAGGAACTGGCTTCCGTTGACATGGAACCTGTCTATATTCCGCTCAAGGACCATTCCAACACTGTCCGTGAAGCCTTCCGTGTGGAGATGAAATCTCTTGACGGAGAGACCATCAGCGGACTTCTTTATGTTCCGGTAGCTGAAGATGTCTATCCTGTGATGGTTTCATACATGGGTTACGGCAGCGACGTATGGTATCCTGATCCTTCCGACAATCCGGATATGATAGAGTTCCAGCTTTGTGTCCGCAATCAGGCTTTCAACAGACTTTCCGGCGAAAAGGATGATTGGTGCGTGAGAGGCCTTGAGAGCAAGGATACATACTATTACCGCGGAGCATTTGCCGATGCAGTAAGAGCAATCGATTTCGTATGTTCTCTTGACAAGGCTGACAAATCCCGCATATTCGCCAACGGTGAGAGCCAGGGAGGTGCATTGACTCTTGTCGCGGCTTCTCTTGACCATAGGATCAAGGCAATAGCGCCTTCTGCACCGTTCCTTAACGATTACAAAGATTATTTCGCACTTGCCCATTGGCCGGCAGAGCCTATACTCCGCGCTGCCGATGAAAAGGGTATTTCAGAGGAAGAACTCTACAGGACATTGAGCTATTTCGATGTAAAGAACTTTACGGATAAGATAGAATGTCCGGTGATCATGGCCATAGGACTTCAGGATCCTGTCTGTCCTCCTCATACCAATTTCGCCGGATATAATCATATCAGGACCGAGAAATCATGGATATGTTATCCGGCAGCAGGCCATAACGTCTGGGAACAGAAAGGCTGGCCGGAGGAGAAAAGCAGATTCTTTGAAAGATTTATGTAAGCATAGCACATTAACATAATTATTAACCAAAATTCAGTAACATGAAAAGTAAACTATTTACTTGCTTGGCGATGCTCTTTCTGAGCTTCTCGCTCATGGCACAGACCAAACAGGTCAGCGGTACAGTCGTTGACAATGTAGGTGCTGTAGCTGGTGCGAGCGTCATTGAGAAAGGTACCCAAAACGGTGCCGTTACAGATCTGGATGGAAAATGGACATTGAACGTTCGTCAGGGCGCGACAATCGTCGTTTCTTCCATCGGTTACAAGGATGCGGAGATTGTTGTAGGCAGCCAGAATGTTTACAACGTGACTCTCCAGGAGGACAGGGAACTTCTCGATGAAGTCGTTGTCGTAGGTTACGGTACGATGAAGAGAAGCGACCTTTCCGGTTCTTCAGTTTCAATGACCGAGGAGTCACTCCGCGGTTCTATCGTTTCATCACTCGACCAGACACTCCAGGGTCGTGCAGCCGGTGTGACTGCTGTCCAGACTTCAGGTGCTCCTGGTTCTTCTTCATCGATCCGTGTCCGCGGTCAGGCTACAATCAATGCCAACGCTGAACCTCTTTATGTGATCGACGGTGTGATAGTACAGGGTGGCGGAAACTCAGGTTCTTCATTCGGTCTGGGTGATGCTCTCGGAAACGGTAAGGTTTCGACAATCTCTCCTCTCTCGACAATCAACCCTGCCGATATCGTAAGCATGGAGATCCTCAAGGATGCTTCTGCAACAGCAATCTACGGTGCTCAGGGAGCAAACGGTGTCGTTCTCATCACAACAAAGCGTGGTAAGGAAGGCGAGGCAAAGATTTCATATGACGGAATGTTCGCAGTTTCAAGACAGACAAAGCGTCTTGATATGATGAACCTCCGCGAATATGCTACATATTACAATGATATGGTGGCTCAGGGCGAAATCTATGATGCAAGCCCTCTGTATGCAGATCCTTCTCTCCTCGGAGTCGGTACAAACTGGCAGGACGCCATCTTCCAGACAGCTCTCCAGCATCAGCACCAGCTCTCAGTACAGGGCGGTACTGACAAGGTCCAGTATTATGTATCAGGATCTTACATGGATCAGGAAGGTACCATCATCGGCTCACGTTTCGATCGTTTCAGCGTACGTACCAACCTCGACGCTCAGCTCAAGAAGTGGATCAAGCTCGGAGTGAACGTTTCATTTGCAAATACAAACGATGACCTTAAGCTTGCAGACTCCAACCAGGGTCTCATCTACTACTCTCTCACTACACTTCCGGATATTCCTATCTATGATGTGAACGGAAACTACTCATCGACTGTACGTGAGGGATATACATCTCCAAACCCTGTAGCTCTGGCCATGATGGACGATATCCTCCTCAACCGTCAGAAGCTCAACGGTAATATCTTTGCAGACATCACCCCTGTCAAGAACCTTACATGGCATACTGAGGTCGGATTCGACATCAGCAACAGCAAGGGTGAGCGCTACAAGCCGATGGTTGACCTCGGCGGCTGGGTACGTGCTACAAATGAAAGCAGCATCCAGTACAACCGCAGCCTCTATTGGCAGATCAAGAACTACCTCACTTATGCAAATACATGGGGTAAGCACAGCGTTACAGCGATGGTCGGACAGGAAGCTTGGGAGTCAAGCTGGGAATATGCAAGCGTATTCGGTTCGAACCTTCCTTCTGATGAGGTTCATAACCCTGCTCTCGGAGCCGGTGACCCTAAGATCAGTTCCGGATTCGGAAGCTCGGCAATGGCTTCATTCTTTACCCGTGAGACTTACAATTATGATGACAGATATTATCTGACATATACTTACCGTTATGACGGTTCGTCTAACTTCGGTCCTGAGAACCGTTGGGCAGGCTTCCATTCGGTAGCAGGTTCATGGCGTTTCAACAATGAGGCTTTCCTCAAGGACGTAGAGTGGCTCAGCAACGGTAAGATCCGTCTCGGCTGGGGTCAGACCGGTAACTCCAACATCGGAAGCTATGCATGGGGTTCATCAATCAGCCGCATGCCTTCATCACTCGGTATGGGCTACCGTCCTGCAAACATCGCAAATACAGCTATCCGCTGGGAGAAGCAGGAGCAGTACAACCTCGGTCTCGACCTCGGTTTCTTCCAGGACAGACTCAACCTTACCATCGATGCATATTACAAGAAGTCTGAGGACATGCTCATGTCTATGCAGCTTCCTTCTTACATGGGTACCCAGGGTAACGGATCATCTGCTCTCGCAGCTCCTAAGGGTAACTACGGAAGCATTGAGAACAAGGGTCTCGAGATCACTATCGACGCTCATCCTTTCACAGGTGACTTCCAGTGGGACAGCAACTTCCAGATTTCATTCAACCGCAACAAGCTCCTCTCGCTTTCAGGCACTGAGAACGCATCTCTCATCGGATACGGACAGTGGAGCGACGTTGTCTGCGTTTCTGAGATCGGCAAGCCTCTCTACAACTTCTACGGTTATGTAGTCGAGGGCGTGTATGAGGATATTCATGATATCCATACATCTCCTGCAGCAGAGAAGCTTCCTTCAGACGGAGTTTACAACAGAGGAAACACAGTCTGGGTAGGCGACATCAAGTACAAGGACATCAACGGTGACGGTAAGATCGACGTGAACGACCGTACTGACATCGGTTCTCCACTCCCGATCTTCACATTCGGTTGGACCAATACATTCCGTTACAAGAACTTCGATCTCAGCATTTTCTTCAACGGTTCTTATGGCAACAAGGTCCTCAACTACAATGCAATCACCCTTACTCATATGAACAGCCCGTGGACAAACCAGCTCAATGCTGTTTCAAGCCGCGCAAAGCTTGTTCCTATCGATCCTGACAAGGTTTATGAGGATGGTTCAAGCTGGTTTGATGACATTACCAACATCAAGGTAGCTAACAGCGGAACAAAGACACCGCGTGCTTCCATCAATGACCCTAACGACAACGACCGTATCAGCGACCGTTATGTCGAGGATGCATCTTATATCCGTCTCAAGAACCTCACTCTCGGTTACACCTTCCCTAAGAAGCTGCTGAGCAAGGCTAAGATCGACAATCTCCGCCTCTACTGCAATATCCAGAATCTCTGGACTATCACCAAGTATTCGGGATATGACCCTGAGGTAGGTGCTTCTACACAGGACTCTACAGGTCTTACCTATGGTCTCGATAACGGACGTTATCCATCTCCTACAATGTATTCATTCGGCTTGAACATTACATTCTAATCGGTAAAGGGAAATATTATGAAACTTAATGATATTATAAAAGGTGTGATGGTCGGATTGCTTGCATTGGGTCTTACCTCTTGCGAGGAATTCCTCAACCGTCCTACTGAAGACAACTACAACACTGCGAATTTCTATGCAAATGACGCACAGGTGCTTCAGGGTGTGAACTACATCTACAACTCTCCTTGGTACGATTTCCAGCGTGGCTTCATCAAGATCGGTGAAGTAATGTCAGGAAACATGTACTGGGGTTCTTCTCCATATATGGATTGGTCAACAAACAGTACTGACCAGGACCTTGTCAACATGTCTTATTCACTTTGGGCTGTAAACGGTCATGCCAATACTGTGATCATGAATATCCTCAATTCGGAAGGTCCTTCACAGGCAGCCAAGAATCAGGCTATCGGAGAGGCTCTTACCCTCAAGGCACTTGCGTATTTCTTCATGGTGCGTACCTTCGGTGAGGTCCCTATCATTCATGACAATACCGAAGTTCTTACTTCAGGCCAGTACAACAATGTATTCAAGGCAACAAAGGCCAATGTTTACGAATATATCATCGTGACTCTCGAGAAGGCTATGGAGTTTCTCCCTAAGAAGACTTCAGGCTGGGACGGCCGCATCGATTATTATGCAGCAGAGGGTCTCCTTGCGAAGGTTTATCTTACCAAGGCAGGTGTGACAGGTACTCTTTCAAGCGAGGACCTTGAGGCTGCTGCCAAGTATGCAAAGGATGTCATTGACAATTCCGGACGTTCGCTTACTCCTGAATATTCTGACATATTCCGTCTTTCTCCTGCTCAATACAATGCGACTGGCGAGCCTATGATCTCATGGCTCTGGTCTGCCGGACGTGATCCTTGGACTCAGCAGAACACTCTTCAGTCAGACCTCGGAATGGTAGGTTTCTCTGAAACCGGTGACCTCTGGGGCGGTTGGGGCGGCCCTTCATACGACCTTATGAAGGCATTCGGAGTCGATCCGCTCGACGATCCTCGTGAAAGAGCCAAGACTGAGAAGGATAAGCGTCGCAAGGCTACAATAATGATGGCAGGTGACGACTATGACTATTTCTGGACTGATAAGGGCGGCTTCGACCTTCTCCGCTTCATCTATGATGAGGAATACGGAAAGGGCGGTCCTGCAGGTGTGTTCCAGGGTCCTTGCGGAGCTCAGAACTGCAAGCATCTCTATGGAAATACAGCCGATCATCAGGCTGCTACAGGTCTTACTCCTGCAAATATGGCTTATCAGCTTCCTACACATATTCTCCGTCTTGCAGATGTGTATCTTGTTTATGCTGAGGCAGTTGTGAATACAAACAACGCAGACGCCCTCACATATGTGAACCTCGTCCGCGAGCGTGCAGGTGCCGATCCTCTTACTTCCGTTACATGGGAAGATATCTGGAAGGAGCGCCGTCTTGAGCTTGCTGGAGAAGGTGACCGTTGGTATGACTTCGTACGTCGCTCTTATTATGATGAGGCTGGCGCGAAGGTAGAGCTTGAACGCCAGCTCAGAAATGAGGTTTACTCATATGGTGAGCCTTGTGAAAACTACTTCAAGACCGGATTCGTGGATGGTGCATGGGATCTTGCAGCTGCTGAATGGACAGTTGACCCTGCCGTCACTTATTATAACATGCCTAACAAGAATGGTGTCGCTATCGATCCTCCTTACCAGCATGTTCCGGAAGGCTGCTTTACCCTTCCTTTCCCTCAGGAGGACGTGGTATTCAATCCAAACCTTCTTAAAGATCCTGTTGAAGTGGATGTAAGAGCTACTTATGTATATAACTTCTAATAATTAGGAAACATCATGAAAGTAAATAAGATATTGGCAGCTCTTGCAGTTTCAGCAGGTTTCCTTGCAGTTTCATGCGAGGACCAGCCTGATGCATTTGTAGCTACTGAAGGTCTGCCTGAGCTTCATTATGTGAGGTATGCTGATCAGGACATCATGATCGAGCAGGCTTACATGGAAGAGGCCATCTGCCTCGTCGGAGATAATCTCCGCAGCATCAACCAGCTCTGGTTCAACGACCAGCAGGCTATTCTCAATACAAGCTATATGACAAGCAATACTCTGGTGGTGAATGTACCTAAGGAAATGCCTGTCGTACAGACTGATATGATCTATATGATCACAGCGGCAAAGGATACCGTAACATATCCTTTCAAGGTCCTTGCACCAGCTCCTGTCATCAAGTCGATGTCATGCGAAATGGCTCCTCAGGGTACCGAGGCTACCATCTATGGTGACTTCTTCTCTGAGCCTGTTACAGTTGAGTTCGCTAATGCTACAGTCGAGAACTTCACAAGCATCACCAAGACAGCCCTCACTTTCACAGTACCTGAGACTGCTCTTCCTGGCAAGGTGAAGATCACTACAGCATCAGGTACGACTGCTTCTCCATTCATGTACATGGATGACCGTGGAATCATGTTCGATTTCGATGATGACGGAGATGCTGCTCTTGCAACCAACGCATCGAACTGCTGGCATGCACGTACAATCACTACTGACGATAATGCGGTCAGCGGTAATTATGTTCAGCTTGGAGACGGTTCTACAATGCTCAATGAGAATGCTGACTGGAATGACGGTCTTTATGCTTTCGAGTATTGGTGCGGTGACTGGAGCACTCCTCAGAACATTACTTCAGGTGCTGGTCCTGCTCTCTTCAATCTTGTTGATTTCTCTGATTACTCAAAGATGTCTCTCAAGTTCGAAATGAATATTCCGGCAGAGACTCCTTGGAAGGCAGGTGCTATGCAGATCGTTTTCCAGCCTGTAAGCCAGGTGACTATTTCAGGTAATCCTATTGATGGATTTGATGCAGTAGCAGGAGCGAATGCATACGCATTTAACGGTGAGCAGAACGATCTTGGCAACTGGTCACGTGCTCTTTATCGTCCATGGGAAGCTTCTGGCGAGTATCATACTGACGGAAAGTGGATCACAGTGACAATTCCTATGTCTGAGTTCAGCTTCAATAAGGATGGCGGTCCGGCAACAATGCCGATTTCATCTCCTAATGATTTCGCAAGCTTGACAATGTTCGTCCTTGGAGGTGGAGTAACAGGTGCTGAGTGTTGTCCTATCATCAAGATCGATAACATCCGTGCGGTTCCAAGTAAATAATCTTAAATGGAAAGTATTATGAATAAGATATTCAAATTCGCAGCATTGCTTTCTGTATGCCTTATGGCTTTTGCCGGCTGTGCTCCTGAGGAAATCAGCACGGATCAGTTCAGCGATGATGCAGTTACATTCGCTGCTTTTGCACCGAATCCAGTAGCCCGTGGTGGTGCGTTGCGCATCATCGGAAGTAACCTCCAGAAGGTTACCGAAGTGCAAATTCCTGGCATAGACCCTATTACTGACATCGAGGTCGTTGCCGAGGGTAGAAAATCTGAAATCCGTGTGATCGTACCGGTAGATGGACCTGAGGTAGGTAAAGTCGCTGTTGTGGCTGAAGATGGTGCCAGATTCGAGAGCATCGTTGACCTTACATACTCGGAGCCTATCATCTTTACTGACTTCTCTCCAAAGGAGGCTATGCCTGGTCAGGAGATCAAGATCACAGGTGACTATATGAACAATATACGCGCTATCCAGTTCGAGGGTGGAGCAACCGTTACAGAGTTTGTTGAGCAGAGCCGTTATGAAATGAAGGTCGTTGTTCCTGCAAATGCCGTGACTGGTAAGATCATTCTTGCTGACGTGGACGAGAACAACAACCCTGAGGGTCTGGTTTCAAACCTCTTCTATTCTGAAGATGAGCTTGTTATCGGCCAGCCTACAGTAAATGCCGCTGACAGAGGTGAACTCAAGGCAGGTGATGCTGTTACGGTAAAGGGTAAGGATCTCAATATGATCGCAAGCGCAGATTTCGGTGGCGTCGCTGCTGATTTCACAGTTGCTGAAGATGCTAAATCACTCACAGTGATCCTTCCGGACACTGCTGTTGACGGAGAAATCACTCTCGTTTCGTTCGCAGGTGACGCATTCTTGGCAGGTGCTTATACGACTAAAGTTCCTACAGGTCTTTCGATCGCTGCAGATACACGCTATAAGGCAGGTCTCAATGCATCTGTATCAGGTAAGGACCTTGACCTCGTGACAGGTGCGGCTCTTGCAGGAACTGCCCTCGAGTATTCATATGCTGATGGCAAGATTTCTTTCACTATCCCTGCAGCGGCGGCGGACGGTACAGTCGCTCTTACTCTTGCCAACGGCAAGACAGTCGAGACTGAGGCAATCGAGCTTGTAAAGCCTGTGATTACAGAGGTTACTCCTCTCGAGCTTTATGCAGGTGACGAAAACATTACTGTAAAGGGTTCAGACCTTGACCTCGTTACAGGTGCAACTCTTGGTGGAAAAGCAGCTGAATTCGTAGTCAATGAAGATGGAACTTTGGAAGTTGTTACAGATGCTACATCGGTTTCAGGTAAGATTGTCCTTACATTGGCAAATGGTGTGACAGTTGAGTCTGCAGAAGAAATAAAGATGAATTACCATGCTTTGGTAATAGTTAATTCAATGCCTTCAGCAGAACATATCGGAGCAAAGATTACTCTTACCGGAGCGAATTTCATGCTCGTTGAAAATATCTTTATCGGTGATGTAAAGGTTCAGTCTTATTTCACACGTACTGATGAGGAAGTCTCATTTGTGATGCCATGGAATAAGGTTGGTTCATATAATATCTACTTCGATCTCTTTAATGGAGACCGCGAGATGGTTGCTACTCCTATCGAGGTGCTCCTTGAGATCAACTACATTACAGGTTGGGAAGGACGTACTGATATCACCTGGGGCGTAGGCGGTAGAGTATGTGTGACAACTGATAAGTTTGAAGGTGTCAAGGCTGGCGCAAAGATGAGGTTATATTATACTCAGAAGGATCAGGTTTGGGCTCAGGCACAGATCAACTATGGTGACTGGACAGGACTTACATTCCCTGAAATCGGATCTAATACTCTCGTTCCTACAGATATCTATGGCTGGTTCTCTGACGGTATCCTCGATCGTTGTACAGAAGTTACATTGACTCAGGAGATTCTTGATAACATCCAGGCAAAGAAGGGTGATTATGGCGATGAAAACATCAAGAATGTAGGAATCCTCATTCAGGGCTCAGATCTGATCTTTACTAAGATCGAGATTCTTCAGGAGATTTCTCAGGAGACTACTCTTTGGGAAGGTGAAGCTATTGCTGATGACTGGGGTAACCATCCGACAATGCTTTCGGATGCTGGTCTCGAACTCCAGCAGGCTGGTGCACAGGCAGGACAGACTGTTTACTTCTATCTCGAGCAGATCGGTGCTGACCCTTGGAAGGTTGAGATCGTAGAGGGTCACTGGGGACCTACATACAAGAGCATCTGTGCGGTCGGTGCTGATACTGAAGGCGGTAAGTTCACCGAATATGACCTTGATGCAAACGGTGGCAAGTTTGGTCTTACATTGACTCAGGAGATGCTTGATACTGCTTTCACTCAGCAGTGGTGGGGAGGTACATTCATCCTCAATGGTGATAATGTAAAGTGTACAAAGATTACTCTTCTGTAATCCCTATATTTCCCAGGGAGGCCTGACCGCCTCCTTGGGAACCAAAATCAGCGATTTTGGCTCCGTTTACCCCCGGTCACCTGCGGTGACAGCCCCCAGGGGCATACGGTTTTCACTATCGTTCGAACCGGCGACCTCCGGTCGCGTCAGCCAAGGCTGACTTATTAAATAAACGAATTATGAAAAGATTTTTATTGGGTATAATATGTTTCGGAGCACTTCTGGCAGGTTGTGGCAAGGAGGTAGATCCGCCGGCACCGGCGGCTGCGCCGCAACTCTTGGGAAGTGTGCCGGCTGACGGTGCGTCAGACCTGACAGGAGAGTCATTGACCGTGACCCTGACTTTCGATCAGAATATCAAGTATGTGTCCGGAGGTGCGTCAGTATCTGTGACCGGAGGTGCGAAAATCGAGAAGATCTATCCGTATCATGCGACATTGAGCATAAATCTTTCGGGGCTTGTTGCCGGAGGTACTTATACGGTAACGGTGCCTAAGGGAGCTGTACAGGGCTTCGCAGCGAATCAGGAGACTTCGGAAGAGGTACGTGTAACTTTCTCTATGAAATATGTAGAGCCATATGTTCCTTCTGTACTTGATCCGGTGAAGACTCTTGTCAATCCTGATGCTTCACCACAGGCGAAGAAGGTATATGATTTCCTGATCGGACAGAGTGGAAAGAAGACTCTGTCAGGTGTGCAGTCGAGTCATTCCCACAAGAACGATTTCGTTGATTTCATATATCAGAAGACAGGAAAGCATCCAGCATTAGCAGGATATGACTTCCTTTTCCTTCAGTTCTCTCCGACACCTGACAATTGGAGCTGGGTGCAGAACTACAATGATATCTCTGCAGCGAAGGAGCAGTGGGCGGCCAATGGTCTTGTAAATTATATGTGGCATTGGAATGTGCCGAACAGCAAGGCTGACTGGGACAAAGGTGTGATTGAATACAATTTTGACGGATATAATTTCTATTGCGACAAGACTTCTTTCGACATCAGGGAGGCTTTGAAGGAAGGTACATGGCAGCATGACTTCATCATGAAGGACATTGAGGAAGTCGCTGGCTATCTCCAGCTTCTCGAGAACGAGAATATTCCGGTGATCTGGCGTCCTCTCCACGAGGCGGCCGGAAACTATAACCTCTATGGTCCTAATGGAGCCTGGTTCTGGTGGGGCAGGCATGGCGCGGAGCCTTGCAAGCAGCTATGGAGGCTCCTGTACGATCAGCTTGTGAATGTCTATGGTCTTGACAACCTCATCTGGGTGTGGACTGTTGACGTGACAAAAGGTGCTGAAGATCAGTATCTTGACTGGTATCCGGGTGATGAATATGTCGATATCCTCGGAGTGGATATATACGAAACAAATACAGATGCAAAGACGCGTCAGTATCAGGCCATGGTCGACATGACCAAGGGTAAGAAGCTAGTGACTGTAAGCGAATGCGGCAACATTCCCGATCCGGCAAAGTGTATGGACGCAGGCAACAAGTGGTCATGGTTCATGGTATGGTGTAATTCTGATTCCAACGGAAACATAGTCCTGACCCCGTCGGACGGCAATTTCAACCTCAACACCGGTGAATACTGGAAACAGGTGATGTCCAGTCCTTATGTAATGACACGTGAATCGATGCCTTCACTCAAATAAACTATGAAAAGAATTATATACATCCTTTCGGCCATCCTTATGGCCATGTCCTGCGGCCAGGAAGAGCCGCAGAATACCGATTCGGTCAAGCTCTCGGTCGACAAGACATCCTTGGAGTTTGCTGCCGAAGGCGGTGAGCAGACATTTACCGTTACGGCTTCCGAACAGCTGTATCTGGTTCCCGGAGACGGCTGGGTATCAGTAAAGAAAGGCACAAAGAGTGCTGATCACAAGACTGTCGTGACAGTGACTGTCCAGAAGAATACAGTGGCAGCAGTGCGTGAGACAAGGATTTCAGTTGTGGCCGGCGAGGAGAAGATGTATGTCGAAGTGTCTCAGGAGGCTGGTGATCCTTCGACTGGTGGCGGTGATGGCGGCAATGGTGATGGATCCGTTGTTCCGGAAAATAATGGCAACCTTGCATGGCAGTTCGCTGAGCGTCTGGGCATAGGCTGGAACCTTGGAAACCATTTTGACGCACACAACAACGGAGTTTCCGGAGAAACTTTCTGGGGCAATCCTAAGGCAACGCAGGCCGCTTTCAATAAGATCAAGGCTGCAGGTTTCGAGACCGTGCGCATACCTGTCACATGGCTGGGACATATTGGAGAGGCTCCTGACTATAAGATAGAGGAAGCATGGCTTGACAGAGTGGCAGAAGTGGTAGGATATGCAGAGAATGCTGGACTGAATGCCATCATCAATATGCATCATGACGGTGCGGACAGCAAATTCTGGCTCAACATTGCCGGAGCTGCACGAGATTCTGAAATGCAGAAGCAGATTCTGGCACAGATATCCGCCATGTGGGCACAGATCGCTGAAAAATTCAAGGACAAGGGAGATTTTCTGATCTTTGAAGCTTTCAATGAGATACATGACGGCAAATGGGGTTGGGGAGCCAACAGGACGGACGGCGGAAAGCAGTATGCATGTCTCAATGCCTGGAACAAGGCTTTTGTCGATGCAGTACGCGGAACAGGCGGAAAAAATGCGGATCGTTTCCTTGGAATACCGGCTTATTGCACAAATGCCGATCTGGCGATCGAAGCTCTCAAGCTTCCTGAGGATACGGTAAAGGACCGCCTGCTGGTATCTGTGCATTGCTATGATCCTTCAGAATATACTCTTACAGCAAAATATTCGGAATGGGGCCATACCGGAAATTCTTCAAAGAAGGCTTCAGGAGACAATGAAGCAGACCTTAAGAAGACTTTTGAAAAGCTTTATTCAAACTATGTTTCCAAGGGCATTCCGGTTTACCTCGGAGAGTTCGGCTGTGTGAACCGCGCATCGGCACGTGAGCAGTCTTTCCAGCAGTATTATCTTAAATATTATGCAAAACTGTCCAAGATGTATGGCATTCCGTCCATGATCTGGGACAATGGAGCGGCAGGTTCCGGCAATGAGCGCCATGCATTCATCAATCATGGTACCGGAGAATATTGCTCTACGGCAGCCAAGGCTGCTATCGAGGCTTTGATATCTTCATATGACAATGTCCTCACTCTTGATGATGTATATAATAATGCACCAAAGTAATGAAATACACACTGAAACCTATTCTTATGATTGCTGCGGCAATCGCTACCATTTCATGCGGAGGCTCTCAGGAGTCTGATTCGCAGACTCCTGCTTCCGCTCTTATAGAACGCCTCGATTCTCTTGTTGAACAGGGGAAGGTAATGTTCGGCCATCAGGACGACCTGATGTATGGCCATTCATGGAAACTTGCAGATGATGCGACGGAGTATGTACAGTCGGATGTATATGCAACATGCGGAAAATATCCGGCAGTTTATGGTATGGATCTGGGTGGTATCGAGCTTGACTGGCCTGCAAATCTTGATAAGAATGGCTTTGACCATATGCGTGCTTCGGCTGTAGCTCACCATGAACGTGGCGGCGTGGTTACATTCTCATGGCATCCGCGCAATCCTCTGACAGGAGGCGATGCTTGGGACGTGACATCGGATCAGGTGGTCGCTTCCATACTTCCAGGCGGGGAGAAGCATGAATATTTTATGGGCTGGCTTTCCAATGCAGCAGATTTCCTCGGGTCCATCAAGACTGCTGATGGAGAACTTGTACCTGTCATCTGGAGACCTTGGCATGAGCATACCGGAAGCTGGTTCTGGTGGGGCCAGAGGCTTTGCACTACAGAGCAGTATAAGGCTCTTTGGCAGATGACTTATGACTATATGACAAAGGAACGAGGTCTTGACAATCTGGTCTGGGCATACTCTCCGGGAGCAGGCGAGCTTACTTCTGTCGAGGTATTCGGCGAAAGGTATCCGGGCGATGAAATCATCGATATGGTAGGTTTTGACTGCTATTCGGGAAATGATCGCGAGAAGTATATCGGTAATATGAAGAATGCGCTTGATATAACAAAAGCTTTCGCAGATGAGCATGGCAAGCTCATGGCTGTCACAGAGACCGGCTATGAAGGTGTGAAGGACGCTAAATGGTGGACGGAAGTGCTTTATCCGGCAATCAAGGATTTCCCTGTTTCTTATGTGCTTCTTTGGAGAAACGCATGCGATGCAGACATGCAGCACCATTTCTATGCACCTTATCCGGGTCATGAATCAGAAGACGACTTCAAGGCTTTTGCCACATTGGATCAGATGATGTTTTTATAATAAATACTTAAATTTCTACAGCTATGAATTTTGAGCAGAGACTTGCCTGGCTGAAAGCTGAGCACGAGGCTC
>JAZLAS010000070.1:0-1526 GCA_045613365.1 Candidatus Cryptobacteroides sp. | reverse complement strand
AAGTATAGCTTTGAGCCTCTTCTCCGTTGACATATATCTTTCCGTCCTTAACTTCAAGATCATTCCCTTCATAGGACGTGATTATCCTCTGATAAAGCGGGAGATTCTCAATTGTAAGGTCAACTGTCTTTCCCTTCTCGGGAATCCAGAGAGGACCGAAATTATCCCTTGTCCATCTGTATTCAGGAGAGAACGGGAAGATTGTCTTTTCTGAATCCGGATAATCAGCCGGCCAGACATCTATGTTCTGCGTCACTGAGACTACATTCGGAACAGCCTTTATGGTCTCCAGCATCTCTGCGGTAAGCGGCATAGCCGGATATCCCGGCAGCTGCTGGTCAAACCAGACTTCAGATGCATTGATTCCCATCTTATCAAGTGTCACCGGATTGATTCTCTGTCCTGTAGTCACGACCTGATAAGAGTTCTGCACTCCCGGCCAGACTTCCTGAGGTTCCGAATCGATATATACCCTTCCGTCCTTGATTTCCAAAGTATCGCCTGCCGCTGCAACACATCTTTTCACGTAATGGTCCTTCTTGTCTGAAGGCCTTACCTTGATGTCACCATACATTCTGTAAGCATAATCGCGTCCATATGTCCTGGTGATCATGTAATAATCTGCTGCCGGTTCGCGGACGAACACTGTGTCTCCATGAGGGAATGCAAACACCACATAATCTCCTTCCTTTACATTTCCGAAGCCCTTAAGCCTCTTGTATTCAGTCTGGATCAAAGTCGAATAAGACTCCTTGCCACCGATTACATTATGTGTGAAAGGTATGGTCAGAGGCGTCTGCGGCATCTTGGGACCATATGCAAGTTTGCTTACAAACAGGTGGTCACCTGTATAAAGCGAACTTTCCATCGAAGATGAAGGAATCTTGAAGGCCTGGAAAAAGAAAGTATTGATGAATGTAACAACAACGACTGCAAAGATAATGGCATCTATCCAATCAAGCAGGGCGTTTCTCTTCTCTCCTTCCTTATACTCCTTCTTCCAGAAAAGCCATTTCACCTTACGGGTGATATGATGGTCAAAGATCGGAACAAGGCCGAAGAGCCACCAATAGTTTCCGAGCCAGATTACCCACATAATGTAGAGGAGTGCCCAAAAAGCGAACCTCACCCATTTATTGTGGTATAATTCCTTCAAGCTCATCAGCTCAAACTATTTTACAGAATTGATGATAGCCTCAAAAGCCTGAGGATTGTTCATGGCAAGGTCTGCAAGCACCTTACGGTTGAGACCGATGTTCTGCTTAGCGATGCGACCCATGAGCTGAGAATATGTCATACCGTACTGACGTGCGGCAGCATTGATTCTCTGGATCCAAAGTGCGCGGAATGAGCGCTTCTTGTTCTTACGGTCACGGTAAGCATAAGTAAGACCCTTCTCATAGGTGTTCTTTGCTACCGTCCATACGTTCTTTCTTGAAAGAAAATTACCGCGGGTTCTCTTAAGAATCTTCTTGCGGCGTGCCCTAGAGGCAACTGAATTTACCGATCTTGGCATAAATTTAACT
>JAZLAS010000069.1:0-15353 GCA_045613365.1 Candidatus Cryptobacteroides sp. | reverse complement strand
AGAATGGCGAAGCCACTGTAAAGGGAATGCCTATGGAGCTGTTTGTATATGGCGTCGGAGAGGATTTCCAGTTTCCCGAACACTATGGCTTCACGGTCAGCAAGATAATGCGCATCACAAGCTACTGTCTGAACCTCATTCTGCTTATAGGGTTCATAGGAATATTGGTCTGCACCATCAGAGGCTTCCGCAATGGAATCTATTTCAGCAGATTGCAGGTAGCGCTGCTTCGCTGGCTGGCACTTCTCACCTTTCTTGTATATATGGCGAACGAATTGTGTCTCAAATTCCACATGCAGGGAATAGGCGAACTGTACGGCAAGACATCAGACATTAAATTATATACAGTCGTGCAGATCGAGATGAAGGAAATCATAATTCCGTTCCTCCTTCTCCTCTTCGCAGAAATCATCAACATTGCAATGCACCTGAACAAGGAAGAATCAATGACAATCTAAAACCAAGAACACCATGAAAACGAAATTCAACATATTATGTGTCATCCTAGGAATCGCAATTCTCTTCGGATGGGTTGTAGATTACAGTACTGACAGAAAGGCCTTTTCTATTTCCTTCAATCAGGGACGCGAATCTGCCAGAGAATTCGACACTGACAGTAACGGCCGTATGATTTCTAACAAGAATATTCAAGAGTGGTACTATGCTGACATCGTTGCCAAGGACTACCACGTTCAGACGGACAGCATCTACAACCATAAGACAGGGAAATATGATCAGATGGTTCTGGAAGAGGTAATCATCAGGACTGAGCCGAAGACTGATAAAGAGCAAAGAATCTATAATATCCTCGGCCCACTCACAGCGATAGCTTATCTGATCTGTATGGGATATTTTTGGTTCATGCTGATATTCTGCATTATCTCAGTAAACAAAAAGGAATTATTCTCTGAAGGACTTGAGTGCAGATTCACCAGAATGGGTATATGTCTCATAATAGCCTATGCATCACAATGGATCCTTGAAATATTCGGATATTTCTGGACAAAGAACCATATTTCTTTGGAACATTATGACATCGTGATAGACGGCCCGAACTGTTACTTCCTCTGCTTCGGAATCGGCATGATCATAGTAGCCGAGCTTTTCAAGATGGCACGAGCATATAAGGAAGAAAACGAAATGACTATCTAAGAAGGAGTAATAATGCCGATAATAGTAAATGTAGACGTAATGCTGGCGAAGAGGAAGATGTCCTCCGGAGAGCTGGCGGAGAAGGTGGGAATCACTCAGGCGAACCTGTCCATCCTCAAGACAGGAAAGGCGAAGGCGGTGCGCTTCTCTACCCTGTCTGCTCTCTGCAAGGCTCTGGACTGCCAGCCTGGTGACATACTGGAATATAAGCCTGGAGAAGAAACTGAAGAATAGTGATTCTGGCACGGGCTTTGAATAAAGTAAATCAACCACGAATTCAATACTTAACAAATAGATATTCTCATCTTGATGTCCCCAAACATCAAATTATCATGTTTGATAGGCGGCATGATGCTGATCATGTTGCCTGTCAGACTATATTCACAGGATCCAGACCGCGAACATATACTTACAGAAGACATTAAACACCTTGGCGAAAGGGCTGTTCGTGACAGAATCATCAGTGAAGAAGAACACAGGGAAATGATCAGTTTCATCAGAGATTCCCTGCCGGAAGGAACGGCTCTGAAGGTAAGGGCACTGGAGCAGATCCGCAACGAACTGGACGAACAATATGCCGAGATGGTGATGAACTCACTGAAGATGTTCGATGAAGCCGCTTTCATAGGAGAAAGCATGCTTCCGGAGAAGCTTGATGAACCGGAGGGCTACATAAGTCCGCAGGACAGACGCAGGGCGAACGAGATGGCAGCAGTGATGAACGCAACGATCGACATCGAAGAAATGATGAAACATATAAAGCCGCTGCCGATGAAACCATGGCTCAGGGTGACTCTGAGGCTGCTGTTCGGTGGAGGGGTGAACCAGAGGCCGGAAAGATGGGACTATACCGTTGTGCCTCAGATGGGAAGACTATATAATATCATCATGCCCGGAGGACGGCCTGACGACAGCTGGCGGGATGCACCGAAGATGTTCTACGACCCTCACCCGGACAAACATTTCAGAAGATAACATTCAATTGTAAAACAACGGAAATGAGACGTACAATCATCATATTGCTGAGCCTGATTCCACTATTTGCAATGGCTCAGGAGCCACAAGTCATAGGAGGATATCTTCTTGACGGCAATGACAGTTTCGAAGAGCTGGATGCTGCCGTCCTTGATGAATCGAAGTCAAAAGAGAAGAATCTTGACAACAAAGGAATGAAGATTCCTGGAGGTTGCATCGCAATGAATCCCCGAAGCGTCGGTACAGAAATCGGCAGTCTTGTACATACAAAGCAGCCGTTTCTGGTCAAGACCATCAGCTTTACTGTTGATGAAAACAGAATGGAAGGCTGCAAGGGAAGCATCAGAATCTACAGGCTGAATGCCGAAGGTAATCCTGAAAACATAGTGACAATGCCTATTCTTCAGGATATTCCTAAAGCTGAAAAGAAGACGACATTCAGAATAGCCCCTCAGGAAAGCATCGTTCTGGAGCCAGGAGAATACTACATCAGTTTCAGCCTTACAGAAATCAGCGCCGGCATTATGGACAGATGGGTGGATTCCGATACCTGGGCTGAAAAGGACCGAAGTACAAGATATATGGAGGACCGGATATTCTTCCCATTATATGTCAAGACCAGCTACACGAGAAAAGATGCGGATGCTCCCCTTTCAAAATGGAGTGCGAATATCGGCATCGCCGTCAGAGGAATCGAAAGGAAGCAATAGTACTTTTACGAATGGATTCCGTCATAGATATAAACACCGTATCATTATAAATTAACGAACTGATTATGAAAAGGATCTTATGCATTTTAGGAATCATTGCAGCATCATTGATAATGTCCCAGACTTCAATGGCCCAGGATTACATATACACATATGACTCCGCTCCTATCAAAGCCAAGGTTCTTGAGATCGGAGAAGACTACATGTGTTACAAGACATGGGATAATCCAGGCGGTCCATTGTATAACATTTCGTTGTCCAGGGTAATGAAAGTCGTATTTGAGAACGGTACCACAAAGATTTTTGCCCCACCGTCTCCATATATCGGACATGGCGTATATGGCACTCACCCGCTGGATTACAGATGGGGACATTATTATAGTCCATACGGCCGTCTGTCGCAAGGCCAGATAGCGGATTATATAGGCTATTCGCTGTATGGCGGTGAATACATGAAGGTAAAGGAACAATACATGTGGGGAATGTCCCTTACATGCGTTGGAATAAGCGGAGTGCTTATGACTATCGCCTCACATATCGCCTTCATCAGAAGAGATGAATTCATCAGTCACCATGGAATGGGAGACGCTGGAGGATATGAACTCGGGATTGCAACCGGATATATCGCAAGTGCCGGCTGCCTGGGAGTCGGAATCCCGCTATGGGTGAAAGGTCACAAAGGACTTAGAAAGATAGCTGACGACTACAACAGGACTTACATCAATCCCGACCGCAACACCAGCAATTCCAATCTCTCTCTCGGAGCCACCAGAAGCGGCTTCGGACTGGCGTTGAATTTCTAGACAAAATATTTCCGGACACAAAAAAACCGCAGCAGAATATTCTGTTGCGGTTTTTTGTGGTGTCACCGGGAATCGGACCAGGGGCACAAGGATTTTCAGTCCTTTGCTCTACCAACTGAGCTATGACACCAGTTTTGTTTTTGAACTTCCCTATCTTTCGATTGGGATTGCAAAGGTAGGCATTTTTTCTTAACCTGCAAATTTTTCATGCACTTTTTGACGAATATTTTTACTTTTCCTGTCAAAATACATACGGAAACAAGCCCGGAAGGCAACCTTAAGTACTAGTGTCCAGCTAATTATATTGCAACAGGAAAAATCCTGCAATATTTTCCCTTTTGATGCACATTTATGGACATTTCAGACGTCATAATGGTATCAAGAGGAAAAAAGTCATCGTTTTTTACCTGTTGGTACTTGATAACCCACACAAAGGCGACATACAGGACAAAGAAACATTAGATATAAAGAAGAACGACTGAACGATTCAGATTATTTGACGGTTTTCGGAATTAGTTTCGTATCTTCGCATTCCTATGACAGGCGCTCATTACATATCGGTCATCCTGCCGCTCAAGCTTGAGTGGGAGCCATGCTATTCTTTGATGGAAGGAGCCGACCCTGAACTGTTCGAAATCGGAGACAGGGTAAAAGTAATGTTTGCAAACCGTGAATACTCTGCTGTCATCAGTGCCAAGGACATCACTCCCGATACCGATCCGGGAAAGATCAAGCCAGTATTATATCCGGAAAGGGACCTGGAGAGGATTTTTCCTCAGGAGATAGAATTATGGCGCAAGGTTGCAGATTACTATCTGTGTACTGTAGGAGAGGTTTACAAGGCAGCATATCCTTACGGGAAGATAAATCTTGAAGAGGCACGTGCTGCAGCAAAGTCAAAAGTACGCGAAAGAAGAGAAAAGCTTCTCGAAAGCATAAGGCTTAAGATTGCCAAGCTGGAAACAAGGCTGGAGAAAAAGATGGAACAGCTGGCAAAAGCGAAGAAGGAATCTACCAAAGAGGGGTATGCGGATGAAATACGCAAGATAGAGGCAGAGATAGAACGGGCAAATGGAGCTTTGGTATCGGACGTCTTCAGTCTTCATGCAGATTCGTCACAATGCCCTGGATATGAAGACCTTGCCATTTCATTGTCAGAGGCACAGGACAAGGCCTTGAACGAGGTCAAGTCTGGATTCAGTCAGGACAAGCCGGTATTGCTCCACGGAGTGACAGGCTCGGGAAAGACTGAAATATACATGAAGCTTGCCCATACCGCCCTCATGGAGAGAAAGAATGTCTTGTATCTTGTACCAGAAATAGCATTGAGCCGTCAGCTGGAAGACAGGCTGTACGGATATTTCGGAGAAAGGCTTATGGTCTTCCATTCGGCGGAAAGCGCCGCAAGCAAAAGGAATGTAGCTGAAAAGATCCGCACGACCACTGACGGCTACATAGTCCTCGGTACCCGTTCATCACTGTTTCTGCCCCATCACGACCTCGGACTGATCATCGTGGACGAGGAACATGACAATTCATACAAGCAGGACTCCCCTGCTCCAAGATACAACGGCCGAGACACAGCTCTGATGCTCCACCAGATACACAGATGCGACATAATCCTGGGATCGGCGACGCCTTCGCTGGAAGAGATGTTCAACTGCCAGGCCGGAAGGCATGTATCGGTCCGACTTAAGGAAAAGTACCATGGCTCCGGATCATCAGATGTCGAGATCATCGACACAAAGGCGGAACGCCGGAAAAGAGGAATGAACGGCAATTTCTCACTTAAACTTATATATCACATTAACCGGACGCTGGAAGAAAGAGGACAGGTCATGATACTGCGCTCCAGAAGAGCATGGGCTCCGGTCATGCAATGTGACAGCTGTGGAGAAATCGTCAAATGCCCGCATTGCAATGTAAGTCTGAGCTATCATAAGGACGGCCGCATGATATGTCATTATTGCGGTCATACTGAACGTTATACAGGCAATTGCAGCAAATGTTCAGGCTCCTTGATGAGCCTGGGAGCAGGAACGCAGAAGATTGAAGAAGAGGCTGCCATGCTGTTTCCGCATGCACGTATCGCAAGGCTGGACAGTGATACGGCACAGAACAAATCTTTTGAGACCAGGACAATCAAAGAGTTTGCTAAAGGAGATATCGACATACTCATAGGCACCCAGATCGTCACGAAAGGCTTTGACTTCAGCAACCTTAGCCTTGTCGCAGTCATAGCTGCAGACACTCTCCTGGGAATACAGGATTTTCGTGCTGACGAAAAGGCATTTCAGCTTCTTGAACAATTCAGAGGCAGATGCGGAAGAAGAAACAGAAAAGGTTTGTTTGTCATACAGACATCACAGCCGGAACACCCTGTCTATAAGAAGATAGCGGACAACGAAACGGCAAGCTTCAACGTCGGACTGATGCAGGAAAGAAAGGATTTCAACTTCCCTCCGTTTTCAAGAATTGTGGAAATCACCGTCAGGGATACAATCGAAGACAGAGCGGAAAGAATGGCGTCAAGGCTTGGAAGGACATTAAAGGACATTTTCGGACAACCGGGGACGCCTATGCTTTTCAGTCCGGTGACCGGTCCGTATTCCCCGGTCATAAGCAAGATAGCCGATCATCACATTCGCACGATCAGAATAAGCCTCAAGAAAGACAGAAATCTTTCAGCTGGAAAGAAATCCATCAGGGACGCAATAAGAGAATTTGAAAAGAGTCAGAAATACGACGGCCACATTCTCATAAATGTAGATCCGTCATAGAGTAAGGATATTCAGTTGAGCCGGAAGAATTTCAAATTTTACCGGAGCATTCCCTAGCACTTCACCATCCACTTCAACAGGATCGCCGGAAACGGCAGTACATGGAAGCTGCTCATCATAAGGCACGACTACAATGCTTCGTGACTTCGAAAGGATCAGTTGTCTGACCGTATGGAAAGTACCAGTAAACAGTTTCGGCACCTCTTTGGCAATGACACTCATCGGAAGTTCCGGAATTATCGTCATATCGAGAAGCCCGTCATCCATCACAGCTTCGGGAGTCTGCCTCATACCACCGCCGGAATATTTTCCGATTCCGAAAGCCATGGAAAGATAGGAGCCTTCAAAGACCTTCCTGCCGTCGCAGAAAACTCTTGCAAAAGACGGCACACGGTGAATTATATGATACAGCAACGCCTTGACATACAGAATCTTTCCCCTCTTGCCACTGTTTTTGTCACGATTCACCATCACACACACTTTTGCATCAAGCCCGACCCCTCCGATATTTGCCATATATGAAATCTTCAGAACTTTTTCTTCCGGCAAAGCAGCAGGATCCAGAAGGCTGACCTTGACGACATCCTGACGCCTGATATTTCCATTGACAAACAAAGAAACAGCCTTATTGATATCACGAGGAACACCGGAAGTCTTGATCCAGTCGTTTCCGGATCCTAGCGGTATGACGGAAAGCGTAAAATCCGACAATGACACTTCTTCTCCGGAAAGCCTGCGACCTTCGATAAAGAACATTATTCCTTCAAGGACATCATGAACCGTACCGTCACCACCGACAGCGATGAATTTCCTGTAACCTTCAGCACATGCAGTACAGGTCAGATTCATGGCATTACCATCATTCCCCGTCGTCTTGCTTACATACGGGACATCATTCCTTTTCAATGATGCTTCTGCCTTGCGCCACATCTTGACGGCCTTTTTTGATGCCGCAAATGCATTAACGACAGCATACCAGACTTCCTTGATTTCGGAGACTTCCATGATTTACAGTCAGTTAGTTAAAGTACTCTATTTCCAGACGGAACAATTTATCAACAAAAGTAACAAATAAAGCCGACGAATGAAATAAATTTTGTAATTTTGCAAGGATTATGTCCTTAAAGAAACGAACATGGGAAAAGTAATAGCAATAGCAAATCAGAAGGGTGGAGTCGGCAAGACCACCACTGCAATCAATCTGGCCGCGTCGCTGGCCGTACTGGAGAAAAAGGTGCTCATCATTGATGCTGATCCCCAGGCGAACACGACATCCGGACTGAACTTTTCTCCGGACAATGATCAGAAAAGGACCCTGTATGAAGTCATGATCGGCGAACGCGATATACGTGACACGCTGATACAGACCGAGATAGCCGGTCTTCACATGATCCCTTCGCACATCAATCTGGTAGGTGCCGAGATCGAAATGCTTGAAGACGAGCATCGCGAATCAGTCCTAAAGAGAGCCTTGGCTGCAATCAGGAATGACTATGACTTCATCGTGATAGACTGTTCACCTTCACTTGGACTGATTACAGTGAACTCTCTTACAGCAGCAGACTCGGTTATCATTCCTGTACAGCCGGAATTCTTTGCTCTTGAAGGACTTGGAAAGCTTCTTCAGACCATCAGGCTTGTACAAAGCGGCGTGAACCCGGCCCTTACAATAGAAGGATTCGTCGTCACTATGTTCGACGGAAGGACAAAAGTACACAATCAGGTCCTCAACGAACTGCGTGAGCATTTCAAGGACATGGTATTCAACACCATCATACAGAGAAACATCAGGCTCAGCGAAGCTCCTTCGCATGGAAAGCCGATCATCCTCTACGATGTGATCTGTAACGGCACCGCCAACTATCTCAATCTGGCCAAGGAGGTACTTGAGAAGAACGGCCACATCGCTAGAAATAATTAATCTGAAAGACAATGGCAAAACAGCAGAGAGGATTAGGAAAAGGAATTGGAGCGCTGCTTGGAGGTGAGAACGATTTCGCACCATTGAGACAGCCGGTTGGTTATGTCCATAAAGAAGTCGTAGGACAAAGGCCAAGCCAGGATACAGCGGACATTCTTCGCATTCCCGTTGACCTTATCGAGCCAAACCCATATCAGCCTCGCATGAACTTCGACCAGGAAGCTCTGGAAGAACTTGCTGATTCAATAAGGACATTAGGCCTTATCCAGCCTATTACGGTAAGGAGGAAATCTGAAGGAAGCTATCAGATCATCAGCGGTGAGCGCCGATTCAGGGCCTGCCGTCTTGCCGGCATGGACATGATTCCGGCATATATTCGCGATACCAACGACCAGGGGATGCTGGAGATGGCTATCGTGGAGAACATCCAGAGAGAGAACCTCGACCCTATCGAAGTAGCGATGAGCTACCAGAGACTCATCGAAGAATGCAGCCTCACACAGGAACAGATGGCTGTAAGAGTCGGCAAGAAGAGGGCTTCAGTGACAAATTACCTGCGTCTTCTCAAACTCCCTGCAAAGATCCAGCATGACTTGAAGGTAGGTCTTCTCAGCGTTGGCCATGCCAAGGTTCTTCTTGGAGTTGAGGATTTCAAGCTGCAGGAATATCTTTGTGACCTTGTGATAAAGGAAGACATGTCGGTGCGTCAGCTGGAGGACAAGATCAGGAAACTGACAGAACAGAAGAAGGCCGAATCACAGGAAGAACAGGATCTCCCAGAGGAATACTTCAAGGTGCTTGAGATTGTCGGCAAGTATTTTGACAATCACATCAGTCTCAAACGTTCAGGTAACGGCAAGGGCTCGATGACGATTCATTTCGGTTCTGATGATGAGGTAAAGAGATTCCTTAAAGCCTTAGAGGACTCGAATTTCTAAGAAAGGGAAAATTGATGCACAGACAACTGATCAGATACATAGCCGCTTTGATCGTATGCCTTGCCGGATTCGCCGTCAGAAGTGAAGCACAGTTCAAGGAAGAGGCATTCAATCAGACATATAACGACCCGAATGACACGACATCATCGGGCGATTCTGCTGCATTGTTCTCGTTCAAGGAATATTTCGGAGGACTGGCCCATAAGAACAAGCTCAAGATAGGTACCATGTTCGCAGGTTCAGTGGTTCTTCCTGGTTCCGCACAGATCTACAACAAGGATTATTGGAAGCTTCCTATAGTATATGGAGGCTTAGGAGCATTGGCCGGTACAGGAGGATACTATCTCCACAGATACAATACGACTAAAAAGGCATACGACAGATATACTTCAGCCAAGACTTCATTTGAAGAGATGCATTCAGGGGTCGAATATCCTTTCGATCCGCCAGCATTGGACATCAAATCAAAGAAAACAGGAACATGGCTTATGGTCGGAGCCGGGCTTCTTTACTGGGGTACGCTTCTTGACGGAGTCGTATCGTTCGAGTCTGAAAGCGAGCCGCATCCAGGAAGGGCCACACTGTATTCAGCCCTTCTGCCGGGACTCGGACAGATTTACAACGGCGAGCTTTTCAAGGTTCCGATCTATTGGGGAGGACTCATGGTGTCCGTCGATTTCCTTGTCAAGAACAACATGAACTACAAGAGATTCAAGAGGATACATAATGAGGCTACCAATCCGGGCAGCGGATATAACGAATCCATTTCAGCGGAAACGGCAAAATGGTACCGTGATGTTTACAGGCGATACAGAGACTATTCGATAGTAGCTACCGCCGCCGTTTATCTTCTGCAGGTGATCGACGCCAATGTATTTGCATACATGCATGACTTCGAGGTTACGGACGATATTTCCATGAACGTATCTCCGACCGTGATATCTCCATATAACGAATATGCACTCCATGCTACTTCAAGCAGCATGAATCCTAACGCGATCGGAATGAGGATCGGATTCACCTTCTGATCCGGATTAACAGAAACAGAATGACTATGAGAATAAAGACAATTATCGCAGTCGCACTCGCGGCTGTTTTTCTTGCGGGGACGGCGGCAGAGGCAGCTCCACGTACTGATGAGAAGGGTAAGACAAGGGTAAAGGAAGAGAATAAAAGGCTCAGAAAGGAGCTGGACTCATTGAAAGCCGAGCTTGCCAGATACAAGGCTGACCTTCAATACTCTGACAGCATTGCGAATGAGATGATCGAGCTGTACGGCGACAATGAAGGCCAGGGAGGCACTGGTATCGATCCGGAGGATTATACTGCTGAAGTTTCAGACAGTCTCCTGAACATATGGTATGCACATAGAATGGCTTCAGAAGAAGGCTTGGACGACATTGACATGGATTCTATAAGATTCGAGTCAAATGTACCTGATTCCGTTTATATCGAAAGGCTGAAGAACATGAACTCATTCATAAGCCTTCCTTACAATGAGATCGTAAAGAATTATATTATCCTCTATTCAGAGAAGATGCCGACAAAAATGGCCCATATGCTTGGTCTCTGCCAGTATTACATGCCAATCTTCGAGGAGACATTCAACCGATATGACCTTCCTGAGGAGCTCAAGGCCATGGCTGTCATAGAGTCTGCCATGAACCCGCTTGCCGTCTCGAGAGCCGGCGCAAAAGGTATGTGGCAGTTCATGTATTCGACAGCAAAGATGTATGGTCTTCATATCGACTCTTTTGTAGATGAGCGTCTGGATCCGGTAAAATCGGCGGAAGCAGCCGCTCAATACCTACAGGACGCTTATGAAATCTTCGGAGACTGGAACCTTGCAATAGCATCATACAACTGTGGAGCCGGTAATGTAAACAAGGCTATCCGCAGAAGCGGCGGCAAACGCGCATTCTGGGACATATGGCCATACCTCCCTAGAGAGACCAGAGGTTATGTACCGGCATTTGTAGGAGCATTGTATGGAATGACATATTACAAAGAGCATGGAATAAAGCCAGAAGCTGTCCAGATGCCGGTACATGTCGATACATTCAAGATTACAAAGCAGCTTCATCTCAAGCAGGTTTCCGAACTGACAGGAGCTCCTCTGGAAGAACTGAAGAATCTCAATCCACAGTATCGTCACGAGATCATTCCTGGCAACAAGGAATATATTCTCCGACTGCCTTATACATACACCAATGCTTTCATCGAACATGAAGATTCGGTTTACACCCACAAATTCGACGAATACTTCAATCCTGCCACAATCAAGAAGATCGTTGACGGAGCAGACGGAGAGCGCATTGTTTACAGAGTGAAAAGCGGTGATTATCTCGGCAGGATTGCAAGCAGACACAGATGTACAGTAGCTCAGATCAAGCGTTGGAACGGGCTGACGAGCAACAACATCCGCGTAGGACAGAGACTCGTAATCTATAGAGGTGGCGGCGGCCCTTCAAACAGTACGCCATCAGTATCCACAAGCGCGACAACGACCACAAGCAGCCAAACTTCTGCTCCGACAGGTACATATACAGTCAAATCAGGAGACACGCTTTCAGGAATCGCGACAAAGCATGGAGTGACCGTAGCCCAGCTTAAGCAGTGGAACAATCTGACCAGCAACAACATAAGGATAGGACAGAAGCTAAAGCTGAACAGTTCTTCTTCATCAGCTGCCAGCGCGTCTGCACCGACCGGTGATTATACGACATATACTGTAAAGAGTGGAGACTCATTCTATGGTATAGCCAAGAACTATCCGGGAGTCAGTGCGCAGGACATAATGGACTTCAACGGTCTAAGCAGTTCGAAGATCAGACCTGGAATGAAGATAAAGATCCCAAAGAAATAATCAGAAATCAAATACAGACTGCAGTTTAAGCTCGGCTTTGCCGGGCTTTTTCTGTTTCATGAACGGATAGTCGGTAACTGCTGCTCTGAAATATATCTTGCCCCAAGAAGAAAACCTCCAGCTTGCGGTCATAGCAGCCCAGACTCCCCTGCCATAATATGCAGGAACGTTAAATGAACCCGGAGCATCCCTCTCATAGGCATAAATGCGATCGTTCCAATCATCGATCATGAAGGCCCCAAGCCTGCCGTAAATAGCACATTCTGATGATTTATATCCTCCTTCCAGGTATCCTAAACCGCTCATTCCAATGCATTTAAGAGCATTAAGCCTCAAGGTCATGATAAATTTGTCATTCGAATAGAAGAGATCTGTACGAAGATCTGTCCTGAAAGGCTGGCCCCATGAGCGGATTCTTTCAGAAAGCCGGAATGTCATTTTCATATTTTCCGTTATTACGATAGTCCATTCAGTCTGCAGCTTAATCTGGATATCATGAAGGTTAGTTACTGATTTAGGCTCTGGGAAATAAGCTGCATCGGCCGAAAATGTCCCGGACGAAGTTTCACCGCTGAAAGAAAAAGCATATTCGTTGGAGGATCGAGTCGTACTTCTGGCAGCTGAACTTCTGCCGGGAGCATATCCGGCAGGATAATATCTTAACATGGATGCCAGTTTAAGTCTGTCACCTGCAGGAAAGACGACTCCAGCCAATGCCGCAGCGCAAGATGCAACCCAATCAAATGAGCATTCAGCAAATACATCAACTCCATTGATGCAAAAGCACAAATCAGATGAAGTCTTCATATCCGGTATATGAAATGAATCTGCTATACCTGCAGATTCAGCATAATGTGTCACACCGATCTGTCCGTTCCGTCCATACCAGGAAAGATTTAAAGCAGGTATAAAAGCGAGCTTGCCTCCAGACATGTCAACAGCGGTAAAAGCCGAAAGCCTGATTCTATCGATCATAAAATCTGCTGCCACACCCCTCATTGCATAATTCCCTGTAAACGAAGAAGATGCAGAAAGTCCTGAAGCCTTTTTCATATATCCTGACGGAGATGTAAGACCATTCAGGCCCAGACCATTCCAGAATGCTAGCCCCTGACCGAAACGAGCATTGAAATCTCCGGCTATGATCTTTCCGCGAATACGTTTGAAGTCCATACGGATATGTCCTGAAAACGATTCCGGCAGCATATCCTCTGCCCCATATGGTCTGGATAATGCGAAGCCGCAGGAAAACCTTTCTCCCGCCTCGATCCTATATTTCAGTCCATAATTCCAGGAATATCCTTTTTCATGAAAAGTGGCCTTGGCTGCAGTCCTTGCTGTCAATTCATGAAAATGATTTCTGTCCGGCTCAGGAAGTCCGGGCACTCTTGCGCTCTCCAATGATACGAAAGGGGCGATCTTTTCAGCAAACTGCTGTCCGAATCCATCAATGGCAGCCAATTCAACAAAAGACAATACATCTCCATGTCTGGAACGATAATCTACGAATGAGACAGCCTGATAATGAGTAAACAGGCCGGATTCTTTCAGCCGTAAAACACTCATACTGTTTAGTTTCAACGGCTTCTGCAGCATATCTTCCAACTTTTCCACATCGAACGGATCGAGAGTTTCCGGAGAATCCTCTCCTAAGAACTTCATTATCTTCTCCATATCATTCATATTCTGAGCTACGACCGCCATGGAAAACAATGCCAGCAAGCCAATAGAAACCAATCTCCTCATATCTCTTCCATCGATTAATGCAAAAATATGATGCAGACTTATGATTATGGTTGTTTTTGGGAAAAACAACCGGATATTTTTCTTTTTTTGAAAGGTTTATCATAAATTTGTAAGATTGATTAACTATTATCACTATGGATAAGGTCAGATTGTATAACAAGACATTCAAGACAATGATTCCTAACGACAGGATCATGAGTGCCATTGACGACGTTGCAGCAAAGATCAACAACGATTTCAATGGCTGCGAGGATGTTCCTGTACTTCTATGCGTATTGAACGGTTCGATAATGTTCATGGGAGAGCTGATGAAAAGGCTCGACTTCAACTGCCAGATCATATCGATCAAGCTCACTTCCTATGAAGGCACAAACAGCACCGGACGTGTAAAGCAGGCAATGGGACTTACTGCAGACATTACCGGCAGGAGAGTCATTGTCGTGGAGGACATAGTGGATTCCGGAAATACAATCGTGGAACTTAAGCAGATTCTTGCCGAACATGGAGCTGCAGAATCACGCATCTGCACACTCCTTCTCAAGCCTGAATCATATAAGAAGGACGTGACCATCGACTATGTAGCGATGGAGATTCCCAATGACTTCATAGTAGGTTTCGGCCTTGATTACGATGAACTCGGCCGCAACCTAAGAGACATTTATGTACTCGACCCCGAATCGGATAATCAATAAAAACACATAGATATTCAAGACATGAAGTATTTCATTCTTTTCGGCCCTCCAGGTGCAGGCAAAGGCACTCAGGCCACAGCAATGGTTGAGAAATACAACCTTCATCACATTTCTACAGGTGCCCTCCTGCGCAAGGAAATTGCAGCCGGTACAGAGCTCGGCCTTCAGGCCAAGACACTGATAGAGCAGGGTTGCCTTGTTCCTGACGAAGTGGTGGAAGGCATGATTGAGAACGAATTCAAGACCGTAACAGGCGTGGACGGATTCCTTCTCGACGGTTTCCCACGCACACTCCCTCAGGCAGAGGCTCTCGACCAGATTCTCGCAAAGACAGAAGAAGAGGTTACGGCAACAGTATCGATCATGATTCCGGATGCGATGATCATGGAGCGCATCAAGGGACGCGCACTAAAGGAAGGCCGCGCAGATGACGCAAGCGAAGATGTGATCAACAACCGTATCGTGACATATCATAACCAGACCGAACCACTCATCGAATACTACAGCAAGGTTGCAAAATATCACGAGATCGACGGTATCGGCAGCATCGAGGAAGTACGCGACCGTATCTTCTCTGAAATGGATAAATTCTAATCAATATTATGGCGGATTCAAATTTCATAGACTATGTGAAGGCGAGGCCATAAGCAAGAATTGACAAATATTGAAAAACGGCAATAGAGTGTGTTCTATTGCCGTTTTTCGTTTTTGGACGGGTCTGGTAGAATTGGTTATTTTCTGTATTTTTGTGTTGATTTTGTTACTCGTTT
>JAZLAS010000068.1:0-33697 GCA_045613365.1 Candidatus Cryptobacteroides sp. | reverse complement strand
CCCTCAAAGGCCCAGTTTCGTAAAGCCATCACAAAGTATACACGCGAGGATTCGATAATCCTCATCTCTACCCACCAGGTGCGTGACCTTGAGAACATCATCGACCCTATCATCATCCTGGACCGCCAGGACGTGCTTCTGAATGCAACGCTGGAGGAGATTACCCAGAAGCTTTACTTCGACTATTCTTCAGAGAAGATCGAAGGAGCGCTCTACAGCGAGATGATCCCGGGAGCTACCGTTCAGGTATGCCTCAACCAGACAGGCCAAGACAGCAAGGTAAATATGGAGGCGCTCTTCAATACTGTCCATATCCATAAGGAACTTATAAAAGGAATCTTCAACAAATAGACAACACTATGAAAACAGATATCTTCAATTTCCGCAGATTCGGAAAATATTTTGCAACAGATTTCAGGACTTGCTGGGCCAATTATGGCCTGAGCCTGATCACTATATCGATCCTCTCTCAGCTGGCATTATATGCTGTAAGCGTAGGCATGAACATTCTGCTCGACCATCAGTGGGACGGGCCGGATATGGGCTTGAGGACATTTGTATGCGGAGTGGCCATGCTGTGCATCACTGTCACAATGCCGGTAAAATGCTATGGAAGACTTACAGAAAAACAATATGGTTCTTTCTGGCTGACTCTTCCGGCTTCAAGACTGGAGAAATTCATCAGCATGATATTACTGACATGCATCATCACTCCTCTTGCAGGAGGTATTCTATACATCGGAGTTGACAGTCTTATATGCGCCATTGATCCGACATGCGGCAACAGTCTTATAACGGGATTCATCAAGCTTGTACGGAACATGGGAGAAATATCCGGAGAATTTGATCAGTTAAGACTGAATTTAGGTATAGGAGTCCACGTCGAGGCCAGAGCAGAAGGATCGGACATCATGAAACAGCTGAGTTCGCCATGGCTTTATGTAGATGAAATCTTCTGCATGACATTGCCATTCCTTCTCGGAGCGATATTCTTCAAGTCCGGAAAAACTGTCAAGACATTCATTGGCATCGCTGCATTCAGCATGATGACAAGCTTTATCATGGCGCCATTCATTACAAACTACACAATGGAGCTCCTCAATAATGCAGCCAACGAGGAAGCGATCATAAATGAAATGGTCAACAGCGGCATATTCAGGAATCTTGCAGTGATCGACACTGTTTCGGACACATTGCTGAACGCTGCTCTTCTTGTCGGCATATGGTTCAGGATCAAGACCTTAAAGCATTAGGATCATGGAATTCAACAGCAACAAATCAATATACCTCCAGATATGCGACAATATCTGCGAGAAAATCCTGAGCGGAGAGCTGCAGCCGGAGGCGAGAATCCCTTCCGTCCGGGAGTATGGAGCTGAGATCGGAGTGAATCCCAATACCGTAATGCGCTCATACGAAAAGCTCACGAACGAAGGGATCATCTTCAACAGGCGCGGAATCGGCTATTTCATCAGTCCGGACGCACAGAAGACCGTCCTGGAGGCCCAGAGGCAGGATTTCATCGAAAACGAGCTGCCACAGATCCTTAAAAGGATGAAACTTCTCGGAATCGATCCGAAGGATGTACTTTAAGCACATTTTTTGCAGAATCACGGAAAATGCATAAATTTGCATCGTACTAAACCGAGCCGGAGTAATTTACCCGGAAGGAATGAAAAGATTTATATCAAATATCATAATACTGCTGTTGGCATCGACAGCAGTATTATCGTGTTCCGTAAACATGGACATCATTAATGACATGACGAATGCGGACAGAGATACTTATATGCTGGTAGTTACCGGTACTGCATCAGACCTGAACACAGGAGAGCCGATTGAAGAAATCAAGATTTCGCTTCATGCAGCCGAGCATGGCGGTTCAGGTGAAGGTGCATTGGTATCAAAAACCACTTACACTGATAATTCAGGCAGATTCTCGATATCCGCAGAAGGTTTCAAAAGCGAGACGACATGCCTGATTACGGCAGAAGATCCGAACGGGAAATACAATAAAGCAAGTCAGGAGATAAACATAACCTGGAGCAATATCAACATGGTTGACGGAACATTCTACGTGAATGACTGCAGCTTCTATCTTGAAAAGAAATGATGGCCAAAGGAAGAAACATAATATTCGTATTGGTGACATTACTCGCTGTATCGTGTATGGCGGATATTCAACATTCAGATCCTATGGACAGCATGACTCCGGAGGCTGGCATTTACGGAAGCGTCGTCAATGAAGAGGGAGAACCCATAGAGCATATCAAGGTGACTCTGGATTGGAATGACGGCGACTTCCAGGAAGTTCAATATACAGACAGTGACGGAGCATTCCATGCAAGTCTGTGGACAGACGGAAAAGAATCAGCCAAAGTACTGACTGTCACCCTGGAAGACATTGACAAAGAAGAAAACAAGGGATTTTACGCCCCATATACGGAAACGGTCACTGTTTTTGACACAGATACTCCTATAAATCTGGATTACCGTCTGATTCTCTCCACTGCTTCGGAGAACAACCCATCAATCTGACAAACTGTCTGTGGAAATTCGAACGGTCACTGAACCCGGCAGCTTCCGCGATGATATTTATAGAGACGTTCTTATCTTCAAGAAGAAGATGTTTTGAATATTCTATTCGGAGCATCGTCCTCCATGTCTTGAAATCAACTCCTTTCCTAGACATGAAATAGTGGTGCAGGATATCTTTCGTCGTATTCAGCTCTCTGGCGATTTCCTCACGGCTCTTGTCATACTCGCGGAAACGTTTCTCCTCAACCCATTTATCCAGGGCTTTCTCAAGCTTTCTGTATTCTGATTCATTGACAGACAGACCACCCAGTCCTTGCTCTCCCTTATCCTTTCTTCTCTTGCTGTTATTGATCATCTGGATAATGTCCTCGCCTGATAGCGTCTTATGGGCAAAAGCATCAAGGACAAGCTTGTGGCTACCGAGGAATGAGATGAAATTGGAAGATAGGTACAGCATATATACCAGATACCAGATCGTATATAACGAAGCTATTTCAAGCTTATAATCCAGAAACCAATACAGACACAGGTACACCAGAATGAACAGATTGGTAAGCATGGAGATTATATAGCAGAAGCGTACCCACTTTATCTTGTGGCCTTCGTCCTCATCATAATATGTTTCCAGATCCTTCAAGGAGTGCTTGTATGCCCTGTCAAAATGGACGATATACGTGATAGATTGTATCAGAAAGGCAATCAGAGCCACAATACATACGAACCAGAAATAGGAAATTTCAGCCGACCTGTATGACTCGAGAAGCATGAAGGCAATGACAGCTGATACAAAAAGACCCGGCACATACAGACGTTCCCATTTATGTTTCTCCGTCTTGAGAAGAGCGATCATCGAGTATGAAATGATGGAAGTTGAGAAATGTACGACGATATAGATGGATAACATCAGGAACATGTCCCAATCCTTTATATCAGGTTCGCCATATTGGGTCATGGCGTAGAACATCATGAATCCGCATATGAGGAAACTGACCACTATAGCAAGCTTGGAATTGGAAAGCTTCGTGCTGTAGTCCGACTGGGGTATCTTGATCAGCATCAGCAGAAGGGCCAGAATTGTTGATCCGACCCCTACAATCAATGGCACAGCCGTATGCGGATTAATATTCATTGATAACATTCTGCGAAAATACGGATTTTTTCGCTATTTTTGCAACCGTTTTCCCCGAATTTTAAGAAACGGACTTAAACCGACAAAACACAAGAAGATAAAATGCTAGACATCAATATAATAGATAGATTCGAGAAGATTGCCACACCTTTCTATTTCTATGACATGGAGCTGTTCCACAAGACGGTCGATCATGTCAGTGAGCTCGCTCAGAAGCATGACATCAAGGTACATTATGCAATCAAGGCCAACGTCGAGAGAAGGCTGCTCGAATATATAAGCAGCAAGGGATTCGGAGCAGACTGCGTCAGCGGCAATGAAGTACTCCACGCCCATAGCTGCGGTTTCCCTGCTGACAAGATCGTTTATGCCGGAGTCGGAAAAAGCGACAAAGAGATATATGACGCAATGCAGCTCGGCATCGAAGCTTTCAACTGCGAGTCACTTCAGGAAATTTTCGTAATCAACGAGATGGCTCATCTTCATGGTCTGAAAGCGAATGTTTCTGTAAGAATCAATCCGGACATTGATGCTCATACACATAAATATGTCACAACAGGATTGTATGAGAACAAATTCGGCATTTCGAACCATGAATTCGACAAGCTCATAGAGTTCATACAGAAGAGTGAACATATCAATTTCATAGGCCTTCATTTCCATATAGGTTCACAGATCACCAGAGTGGAGGAAGTATTCTCGCTCGAGTGCAAGAGAGTGAATGAAATCGTAAAGTATTTCGAGAGCAAAGGTCTTACAGTCAACAACATCAACCTCGGAGGTGGACTTGGAGTCGATTATGACGACCCTGACGGCAATCCGATAGCGGATTTCGAAACATGGTTCAAGGCTATCTCCAGCAATATCATACGCCGCGACAATCAGGCTGTCCATGTTGAACCGGGACGTTCACTTGTAGCTCAATGCGCATCATTGATTTCAAGAGTACTTTTCGTCAAGAGCGGAGAGACCAAGAACTTCCTTATCATGGATGCCGGCATGAATGACCTGATAAGGCCTGCACTTTATGGCGCATACCACAAGATCGAAAATCTGTCTGCAGCCCAGAGGTCATTCTTCCCTACATATCAGGCATACGACATCGTAGGTCCTGTATGTGAGTCCAGCGACGTATGGGGAGCGGGAAGACTGCTTCCTTTAAGCGTACGCGGAGACCTTATGGCAATCAGAAGCACCGGAGCTTATGGACAGGTGATGGCAAGCAGATACAACATGAAGAATCTTGCCCCGTCAGTGTTCAGCGACATGCTGAATGACGCTCCGGAGGCTGTGGATTACTTCGCATAGACTGCCACGCTTCGCTCGCCATGACGCCACGGGACGGGCAATGAGGCCATTCCCGACACGATCGGGAATCAAGATAGAAAGATAAAAGGAATACAATATGTTTGAGAATTTAAGTGAAAGACTGGAGAGATCGTTCAAGATCCTCAAAGGTGAAGGAAAGATTACCGAGGTAAACATCTCGGAAGCGATGAAGGACATACGTCGTGCCCTTCTGGATGCCGACGTGAGCTACAAGATCGCAAAGCAGTTCTGTGACGAAGTCAAGAAGAAGGCCATAGGTCAGAACGTGCTTACTGCTGTAAAGCCTCAGCAGATGATTGTCAAGATCGTGCATGACGAGCTTGCAGCCCTGATGGGAAGCAACGCATCCGACATCAATGTCAAGGGTTCCCCTGCCATTGTCCTCGTTGCCGGTCTCAACGGTTCAGGTAAGACTACATTCTCAGGAAAGCTAGCTCTGAACATAAAGAGCAAGAGAGGAATGAAGGTTCTTCTCGCAGCCTGCGACTATTTCCGTCCTGCGGCCATCGACCAGCTGAAGGTGCTCGGAGAGCAGATCGGTGTGGAGGTATATTCGGAAGAAGGCGTAAAGGACCCTATCCAGATAGCAAACAACGCTGTAGCCAAGGCTAAGGCTGAAGGATATTCTGTAGTGATCGTCGATACAGCCGGACGTCTTGCAGTCGATCAGGAACTCATGGACGAGATCTCTTCTCTCAAGGAAGCTCTCAATCCTACAGAGACACTCTTCGTTGTCGATGCCATGACAGGTCAGGATGCAGTCGAGACAGCTAAGGCATTCAATGACAGGCTTGACTTTGACGGTGTCGTACTTACAAAGATGGATGGTGACACCCGCGGCGGTGCAGCGCTTTCAATCAAGGCCGTTGTAGGAAAGCCTATCAAGTTCGTCAGCTCAGGCGAGAAGATGGAGGCTCTGGACGTATTCCATCCTGCACGTATCGCAGACCGTATCCTCGGAATGGGAGACGTTGTATCCCTCGTGGAGAAGGCTCAGGAGCAGTTCGACGAGGCTCAGGCAAGAGAACTCAAGAAGAAGCTCGCAAAAGACCAGTTCACTCTCTGGGATTTCTACAATCAGATCCAGCAGATAAAGAAGATGGGTAACAGCAAGGACCTCGCTTCAATGATTCCTGGCATGGGCAAGGCTCTAAAGGATGTCGATATGGACAACGATTCATTCAAGGGCATTGAAGCAATCATCCTTTCAATGACCCCATATGAGCGTGAGCATCCTGACTGCATCAACGGAAGCCGCCGTAAAAGAATCGCTGACGGTTCCGGCACCTCTATCCCTGAAGTAAACCGTCTCCTCAAGCAGTTCGAAGGCACCCGCAAGGTCATGAAGACAGTCATGGGAGCCAACATGGGCAACATGATGAAAGGCGCAATGAAGCGCAGGAGATAAACTTATATGATCTGGACTTACTCCGATTTGAGGTATTTGAGCCAGAATTCGTTGTTGGCGTTCTGGAAATGCTGTCCCTGATAGCCACGGTAGCCGTGCATTCCGTCAGGATAGGTCATAAAGTCGAATTTCTTGCCTTCCTTATGAAGGGCATCGAGAAGCTGGAGCGTATTCTGGTGGTGGACATTGTCGTCTCCGGTACCGTGGGTCAGCTTCAGCATAACCGGTTCAACTGGATTACCAAGCCTCTCAGCTCCTCGCAATGACGTAGCTGCCTCCGATTGATAGGTTGCAGGATAGCCCTTGACATAGTTCAGCACCTTGGAAACCTCATAGCCCTCCGGATTGTTCTGAGGGGTATCCATATAGCGTTCGGTGTAATGAGAGTCATAGAGCGCCCAGTCATATACTCCGCCGCCTGCGATTCCGTAATGGAACTTGTCAGGAGCCTGCATCAAGAGCATCGAAGTCATGGTTCCTCCAAATGAGAACCCTTCCACTCCGATCTTATCACCATCAACAAACGGAAGATCCTTGAGGGCATCTGCCCATAGACAGAAGTCCTTCACTTCCCAAACCGTCAGCTGACGGTAAATCATGTCCAGACCTTCACGTCCGTTATGTCCGGCAGCACGAGGATCCACGATTACCTGGATAATGCCGTTCTCAGCATACCACTGGTTGGCCGGGGTCGGATGTACCCAACGGTCACGCACCATAGGTGTATTCGGGCCGCCATAGATGTCCACATGGACAGGATAAGCCTTTGTTTCATCAAAATCCTTCGGAAACATCATTATACCCGGCAGAATGAACCTATCTTCTGTCTGAGTCGCTATCAGCTCTCCTAAAGAATATTTATAGATGTCATAATCAGGTCCTTGCATATCAGCAACCGCGACACAACCACGTTCAGCGAGAGCATTCCAATCCCAAGGATCATAAGTACATGCAATCCATAATTGAGCAGGCTTGCAAGGATAGTTTTCTGGATCGGTAAGGTCGATTCTTGACGCACAGAAATTGTCCTTTACAGTAGAAACCATGAATTTCTTATTAGGGGAAACAAATATCTTGGTCGGAGTCCTCAAATTCGACAATGATGCCACAAAATACTTTCCATCAGGCGAGAAGGAGATCCCTGTAGCATTGTATGCAGGATCAGTCAATGCAACAATCTTTCCTTTCTTATCTACTTTATACAGAGCCTGTTTTGCCACAGCATCACGCTTCGCAGTGAAATACACATCGCCCTTCTTCTCATCAACTCTTACTATAGCCACATTCCAGTTAGGACCGTCAGTAAGGCGGCGGAACTCAGTGCCATCGTATGAAAGGAAATAGATCTGCTGCCATCCGGTCTCAAATTCGCGGGCCATATAAAGGCCTCTGTCAGTAAAGACCACACCGTCGAACCAGTTAAGCCATGTCTTGTAAGTCTCGTTATATACATGACGCTTGCTTCCGTCTGCCACACTTACAGCATAAAGGTCAATCGTATTCTGGAGACGAGGCATACGCGCAATGAAGAATTCCTTGGAATCCGGTCCCCAGAACGGAATGCCGAAATACTGATCCAGGGTCGGGTCGAAATCAGCCCATACGACGTCAGCGCTTCCGCAATCACGCGATGCGCTGAGAGGACAGCCGTCACAGATGCTGAAATCCACGATTCCTATGCGCACCTGAGGATTGGTCTGTCCGCACTTAGGATATCTGGTCTCGCTCAGCGATCCTCCGATACCGAGGTTTGTGACACGCGGGCTCTGCGACTGGACTGCAGCAGCAGACGGATTCGCAAAAGCCGAATATATCGGGAACATCGGCACCTGAGTATTGTCAAATCTGTAGAAACCTATCTTCCTGCTGTCAGGAGACCACCAGAAAGCCTTATATCTTGAAGGACGTCCCAGGATTTCCTCATAATAAACCCATGACGCATACCCGTTCAGAATGACATCCGAACCGTCAAATGTCAATCTTGTCTCTTTGCCTGTAGCTATGTCCAGCACATAAAGGTCATTGTTACGAGTGAACGCGAGCTTTGTCGAATCAGGAGAATATGTCAGATTGACTGCACCGGCCGGCTTTACAGGGAAATCCGCATATTTCGCCGGAGCCTTCACTCCTTCCGTACGTCTGCCGTTACGAGCATTGACAACGAATGCCGTACTATCCTCATATGTGCCGTCATATGTAAATATAACTTCATCATCGTCAACCCATTTCCACGCTATCGGAATCCGATTGAACTCCTGACCGAAAGCAGCTGCCGTCATCATCAATGACACCAACATCAACACTATACGTTTCATATATATCATACTTTTAATTATTTCAATCAGCAAACAATTCATCCTTGAAATTGACAAGATAAACCTTTTCTGTCGCACGTGTAATGGCTGTATATAGCCACTTAAGGTCATCGACCGTAAGATCCTCCTGCCAGAAAGGATTATCTATGAAGACGCATCTCCACTGTCCGCCCTGAGACTTATGACATGTAATGGCATTAGCATACTTGAGCTGCAATGCATTGTAATATTTGTCTTCACGTACAGCCTCGTACCGTTTCTTCTTGGTAGTGATATGAGCATAATCTTCATTCACCCCCTGATAAAGCATATTTGACTGTTCGTATGTAAGAGAAGCACTTTCCGACTCCAAGGTATCCAGAATGACTTTCGCGACAATCTCCTGATCGTCATAGTCGGGGAATGATATCCTGGCCTCGGCGAAATGAAGACCGTATCTTTCCTCAAATCTGGAGATCTTCTGAAGCTTGGCGATATCTCCGTTGGCAATATAGTCCATTCCCTCGATACCTTCCAGAAACTGATAACAGTTCTTCACAATCATAAGCTTGTCATCACGTACAAGCCTCTCCTCCTTGAACTGTACAGTCGCCCTGATTCCCATGTTATACTTTATGGCACGCTTGTTAGATCGGCATAGTATTATCGTATCGTCTTCACCATAAGCCGCATAGGCATCAGAAATCTTCTCGATAAGTTCACCACCGCCTATTCTTTCAATATCATCGAAAGGAGCCGTCTCCAGTCCCATATCACAAATGTCCATTACTCCAGGTCCATATTCCAGTTCCGACTGAAGCTGACGGATCATCGTCGCATTATACAGAATACCGGATTCATGCTGCTGTCGCACAACTGTTGAAAGTTCAGCAAACTCAACATTACCCATCATCTTCATATAATCAGGAAGAAGGGCCGGACTGGCATCAAGCCCGATAGGAGGAAGCTGAGCCGAGTCGCCGATAAGGATCACCTTGCACTCCACACCAGCCCTTACGAAGGTTATCAGGTCCTCAAGAAGATTTCCCGAACCGAAAGCCGCCGTGGACAGCTGCTGGCCTGCATCAATACCGATAAGCGAGACCTCATCGACAATGAAGAGTGTCTCCTTGTCCTTGTTCGGTGCAAGCGAGAACTGACCGAAGCCGTCTCCTCCGAAGGATTTCTGACGATAAATGTGCTTATGAATGGTATAGGCCGGCTGACCTGCATACGAAGACAGGACTTTTGCCGCACGACCGGTAGGAGCCAGAAGGACACATTTCGTCTGGAACTCCTTCATGACAGATATGACGGCAGATATTGCAGTCGTCTTTCCGGTACCTGCATAACCGTTGACTACAAGAATATCTCCATCATCGGAACTTATGAAGTCTGCAGCTTTGCGAAGCAGGCTTTCCTGACATGAAGTAGGTTCATATTGGAGTCTGGACACGAAGCCTGAATATAGAAAATCTGCCCTCCCCATCATTTACCCCTCCTGAATATCATTGACACGACGACAAGGACAGGATATATCTCGACACGACCGAGGAACATATCGAATGTATATATGAACTTGGCCATGGCCGGCTGAGCCGAATAATTGTCCATACAGCCGAGCTCACCAAGTCCCGGTCCGACACTGCCTACCGATGCGATCACGCCTGAAACCGCCTCGGTAGCTTCCGAGCCACATAGGATCACAGCCAGTATAGAAACAAAGATGACAATGAAATATATGACGATATACATCAGGACTGCACTGACGGTATCATCTGCCAGATGTTGTCCGCTGAGCCTTGCATGAGATACGGAAGTAGGATGCAGTCTATGCCTGATTTCGTTGGATACGGCCTTGAATGCGATTATGATCCTATCGACCTTGATACCACCGGTAGTGGAACCGGCACAGCCGCACTGGAAAGACGCCAAAAGGAGGACGACGCCAGCCAGCCATGGCCATGTTGAATTGTCACATATCGCGAAACCGGCAGTGGACATATAGCTGACGACCGTAAAGCAGGAGTCCATCAATGCATCGCTAAATGATTCGTAGCCACCTTTCGCCATGAGAGAGAACATGATGACAAGAGACATGACTGCTATGGAACCGAAATAATATTTCACTACCGAATTCTTCAAAGGCTTGAACGAGCCCGTCGCAAACACAGCATAGACAAGTCCGAAATGCATGGCGCACACAGCCATGAAGAAAAGGACCACCATATTTATAAGATCAGAATCATAGGCCCCTATGGATAGGTTTCTTGTGCTGAATCCTCCTGTAGCTGCAATACTGAACGCATGGTTTACGGCATCGAAAAACGGCATTCCCGCAGCCCACAGGGCAATCAGGGAAGTAATTGTCAGAGATGCATATACAATCGTTATGACACGTACGACTTTTGATGACTTGTATCTGTAACCCTCCTTCGAAAGCGACGACATTTCCATATTCGTGAGCTTCAGACGATATGGACTGGCTTCAGGTATGACCAGCAGCAGGAAGACGACAACTCCCAAGCCTCCGATATAATGAGTCGAAGATCGCCAGAACAGAAGGCTCTTAGGCAAGACTTCTATATTATTCAGAATCGTCGATCCTGTAGTCGTAAATCCGGAAACACTTTCAAACCATGCGTTTATCAAAGTGAATTCACCTCCATAAAGCACATATGGCAGCATTCCGAAAATGAATGACAGCAGCCATGACAGCACAATTGTCATGAAACCGTCTTTCAGGGAAAGTGTCTGGATTCCCTTGACGAATATGAAAGGGAAAGAGCCGACCAGAAGAGTGATTATGAAGCTTATGAGCAACGGACCGAATGCAGCATCACGCCCGTACGCTATCGAAACGATAAGCGACAGGAACATGAAAAGGGCACTGACCAGCAGAGCCTTTCCCACATTGACCGATATTGCCTTTACATTCATTATTCTGCCGTCAGGTCGGAAATGTTCTGGATAAGTCTCTCGCGCTCGTCCCTCAGATTCTTCACTCTCTTTTTGAGCTGGGCATTTTCTTCCATTATCTCCGTTATGCCGGTATTGATATTGGCAAGCTGGTCATCTCCATCAAATTCATAGACATGGCGTCTGCCCGAAAGTCTGTAGCCGTCTATACCGTCAGACATTCTGTAGATAGGTTTGACATAATACACCATGATGAAATAGAAAAGCAGAATGATAAGAAGAAGTCCTGCAGCTGTGGCTACTGCTCCAGGTATGATGCTCCTGTAAAATCCTGCATCGAAATCAGCGGAGTTCTTGGTAAGATCTTCATGAATGACCTCATTGAGAGAGATCAGATCCATGCGGAGCTTGGTATATCGAGGCTGGAGACTGCCGAAGAACCATTCTCCCGTATCGACGCTGTCGGCAAGAAAGACCTCATCGAACTTGAGCGATGTCTTCATGAAGGCATCAAATGATGTCACGACTGAATCCACCTTCGGAATCATTCGCGCAGAAGTGAATGAACTTCTTAGCGAATCAGACTGCGCATTGAAATAAGCGAGATTGAAGTCCGGCATGAGTGATATGTCATTCTGGACCACAACCGCAAGCATCTGGTCATTGTATTCCTGAGTAAGATCAGCCAGCTTCTGCGAAAGATTGATGCTCTTTATATTAGAGGCGATCAGATCCGACACATAATCGCTCATCCTGCGGTATTCCACGATGGATATGACGCTGGAAAGAAGAAGAATCATCGCCAGCGAACCGAGACTGAAAAAAAGCTTCTTCTTCATCGAAGGCTTTTTTTCCTTTCGTTTTTTTAAATTGAAGATTGCCATTTCAAGCATTTTTATCCAATCAACAAAGATAATAATTTTCTTTGTATATTTGGGATTGCTAACCTTGATAATGGCCGACATATGTTCAATAGAAAACTGATTCCGCTATTTGCAGTCCTGACAGCAATAGTATCATGTTCTCAGGATACCGCTTTAAATCCGGAACATATCCTCTGGTACACTTCCCCTGCCGAACTGTGGGAGGAGACTCTCCCGCTCGGTAACGGAAGGCTTGGAATGATGCCCGATGGAGGTGTTGTTTCTGAAAAGATAGTTCTGAACGAAATATCGATGTGGAGCGGAAGCGAGGCGGATTATGCCAATCCTGATGCAGCGGAAAGTCTTTCGGAAATCAGAGCATTGCTTCTCGAGGGGAAGAATGCAGAGGCACAGGAAGTGATGTACGAGAGGTTTGTACCTGACAAGCCATCGGACGGAGGGACATATGGCGGATATCAGACTTTAGGAGATTTACTGATTGACTATTCCGGTATTCCGGACTTAGACAGCAATAACGTAGTGCGCAGCGCATTTTGCAGATGGCTGGATCTGAGGGAGGCTACGGCTTATACAGAATTCGAGGTTGATGGCACGGACCATTACAGGAAATATTATGTATCACGGGAAAGTGACGTGATGGTCGTGGAGATCGGTTCGGAAGCAAAGGGTTCTGTAGGATTTGATGTAAGATTAGGCAGAAAGCAGAACTGTCAGGCAGAAAAAGTCGGAGACAACATGCTTAAGATCAGCGGCACACTGGACAGCGGGACAGACAAACCCGGAGTCAGATATGCGGCTTATGCGAAGGTCATAGCCATAGGAAGCAAGGCCGAGGTATCTGCAGCTGAAGATCCATGCGTCAGAGTAAAGGATGCAGACAAGGCATGGATCGTCATATCGGCTGCGACAAGCTTTTATGAAGGTGATGGATATGACTCAAAAGCGCTTCAGCTGCTGGACGACGCGACAAAAGAATGGAACGGAAAGGCAGAACATCAGAAATCCATTGAAGCGCATATGCAGCTGTATGACAGGGCCGGAATCAGCATTGCCTCTGAGGCCGAAAGCTCATGGAAACCGACTGATGAGAGGCTTGAGGCATACGCCGGAGGGGCTCAGGACAACTCTTTGGCTTCATTGTACTACAACTACGGAAGATATCTGCTGATAAGCAGCACACGGCCAGGCAGTCTGCCACCGAATCTTCAGGGACTTTGGGCGAATACATACCAGACCCCATGGAACGGTGACTACCATACCAACATAAATGTCCAGATGAACCATTGGATAGTCGAGCAAGGCAATCTCAGCGAGCTTCATCTCCCTCTTACCGACCTGGTACTCAACATGATACCAAGCGGAGAAAAGACCGCCAAGGATTTCTATGGTCCGCTTGCAGAGGGTTGGGTCCAGCATATGATGACGAATGTATGGAACTTCACAGCTCCTGGCGAACACCCGTCATGGGGAGCTACGAATACAGGAGGAGCATGGCTATGCGACCACCTGTGGGAGCATTTCGCATATACAGGCGACATGGAATATCTTGCGAGAATCTTCCCTGCCCTTAAAGGAGCTTCGGAATTCTTCCTTTCCACCATGATCCGCGAGCCGAAACACGGCTATCTCGTTACAGCACCGTCTTCATCGCCGGAAAACACATTCTACGAAGGGAAAAAGCAGGTAAGTATCTGCATAGGGCCGACAATGGACACACAGATTATCCGTGAGCTCTTCAACAATACGAGCTCAGCATGCAGCCTGCTTTATCGTGAAGAAGAGAAAGCATTCATTGACAGACTGGAAGCTGCTATTGCACAGCTCCCGCCACATCAGATCAGCGACGAGGGATATCTTATGGAGTGGCTGGAAGACTATAAGGAAGTTGACATACACCACAGGCATGTATCTCATCTTTACGGTCTGCATCCTGGCAATCAGATTTCGCCCGATACGACTCCCGAACTGGCTGAGGCATGCAAGGTTACACTAAACCGCAGAGGTGACGAGGCAACAGGCTGGAGCCGTGCATGGAAGCTTAATTTCTGGGCGAGACTAGGAGACGGAGAAAGGGCGCTTAAACTATTCAGAAGCCTTCTTTTCCCTGCATGCGAAAACGGCAAGGCAAGCTGGCATGTAAGCGGAACTTATCCTAATCTGTTCTGTTCACATCCACCTTTCCAGATAGACGGAAATTTCGGCGGTGCGGCCGGAATCAGCGAAATGCTTCTTCAAAGCCATCTGGGATATATAGACATTCTTCCAGCATTGCCTATGGAATGGGCTGAGGGACAGATTCATGGATTCAAGACAATAGGCGGGGCCGAAATCGATCTTGAATGGAAGGATCACAAACCTGTAGTCATGAATGTAACCGGAGGCTGGGAAAATCATGTACAGATACGCATACCAAAAGGAATGTCCGCAACCGTAAAAGGCTGCAGACATGAACATTACATGGACTATGTCCATCTGGATATGACCGAAGGCCAGAAAGCCAGAATCAGGTTCTACTAAAGAGAATTATAGGCCTCCAAAGCCTTTTCGAGAAGGAAGATCGCCCTCTGGAGGTCTTCCTTTTTCAGTACATAAGCGATACGGACTTCATCCTTGCCCAGGCCCGGAGTCGAATAGAAGCCGCTCGCCGGAGCCATCATCACGGTCTCACCTTCATAGCTGAAATCGCTCAGGCACCAAGCGCAGAATTTGTCGGCATCATCAACAGGAAGCTTTGCTACAGTATAGAAAGCGCCCATCGGAATAGGAGAATACACACCGGGGATCCTGTTCAGGCCGTCCACAAGGCATTTTCTTCTAGCCACATATTCCTCATAGACCTCAGCAGAATATTCATCTGTATCCTCGATCGAAGCCTCTGCAACAAGCTGACCGATCAAAGGAGGACTGAGTCTGGCCTGACAGAACTTCATCACAGTCTTTCTGAGCTCCGCATTCTTGGTAACAAGAGCTCCGATACGGATTCCGCACTCAGAGTATCTCTTTGATACAGAATCGATAAGGACCACATTCTGTTCTATTCCCTCAAGATGGCAAGCTGAAATATACGGAGAACCGGTATATATGAACTCCCTGTAAACCTCATCGGAAAAAAGATAAAGGTCATGCTTCTTCACGATGTCCCTGATCTGGTTCATCTCGCTTCTGGTATATAGATAACCGGTAGGATTGTTCGGATTGCAGATCAGGATAGCCTTGGTCCTGTCAGTGATAAGTTTCTCGAATTCTTCGACAGGAGGAAGTGCGAAACCTGTCTCGATAGACGACGGAACAGACTTTATCACTGCACCGGCAGAAACAGCGAAAGCCATGTAATTGGCATATGCAGGCTCCGGAACTATGATTTCATCACCAGGATTCAGGCAAGCAAGAAAAGCGAAAAGGACGGCCTCGGAGCCTCCTGAAGTAACGATGATGTCCTCAGGAGTAAGGTCTATCCTGTACTTACGGTAATAATCGGCAAGTTTCTCCCTGAGGGAAAGAAAGCCGGCACTAGGACTATACTCCAGGACATTCCTTTCCACATGCTTAAGGGCGTCAAGAGCCTTCTGCGGAGTCGGGAGGTCAGGCTGTCCGATATTCAGATGATATACCTTTATGCCTCTGGCCTTCGCATCATTGGCCAGCGGAGTAAGTTTTCTGATAGGTGAAGAGGGCATCTCATGCCCTCTGACTGAAATACTTGGCATACACTACTAACAATAAGGCCGCAAAGATACTTAAAGTTGGCCGTTTTACAAAAAACGTGAAAGTTTCACACATTTCTTGACGATTACTCGTGAAGCCCCGTAGTCCATCGTCACCCTCATGACAGGAGATGGCTGTAACGACAAAAGCAGCCAGCAATGCTAAAAATCTGTTCTTCATACCATTAACCACGTATGTAATGAGGCATATCTGCCGGTACGACCATAGAGATCTCCACCAATCCGGCTGTCTCGCCGTCCTGCTTCCATGCTGTCTGATATATTACTTTGTGCACCCCTTCCTTCTCGATCGTATATGCATTGCAACCTCCCGTCTCCAGAAGATTCTTGATTATTTCCCGTGATCTTTCGTTATGACAGCCCATAAGGTTCTTGCCGACAAGGTCACCATGCTTTGCAAATGTAGCTTTCGCCTTATCATTCATGTAAAGGATCACACCTTCCTTATCACATACAGTAACGGCGCAGTTCATCTCTTTCGCCCAATCAGGAATAACATTCATATCAGTCGCTTTTATAAGTCATCACTACAAATATAGGCAGATTTTACTGTATGATATTGAGGATAAATGATTATTTTTGAATTTCATTTATGACAATGACAGCTACAAGGCAACAATTTCTGGAACTCCTGAAGGCGGGACTATGGGGAGAGAGGGCTGACGGCAGCCTTTTCAAGGAAGGTGCGGACTGGAGGAAAATCCTGAAGACAGCACGCCAGCAGACTGCTCAGGCTGTCATTCTCTACGGCATCGAGACTCTTCCGGAAGAAGCATGGCCTCCTAAGGAAGTCATCCACAGACTGATGATGGACCGCACAAGAAATGTGCAGATGCACAGGCTTCTGAACAGCACTTTGAATGATGTGGTACAGACATTGGATTCAGCCGGAATCCCTTCCGTCCTGCTGAAAGGACAAGGCGTCGCACAGAACTACGCAAAGCCTGAAAGCCGCAGCTGCGGAGACATCGATCTGTATGTCGGAGAATGCAACTTCACAAGAGCTATCGAGGTCATTTCAGGCATGAAGAACGACAGTCTGAAGGTCGGCGTCGAGTGTGACCATCATGTCCAGATCAGCCTCAACCAGGTCGAGATCGAGCTGCACAAGAAGGCCGATTACATGCCCGGAACACGCATGAACCGCGACTTACAGCAATGGACTATCGAAAGCATCGACAGCAATTTCGGTACAGGCTCACTCCCCTCTTGGGACAATGCCGGTACAAAGGTAAGCCTCGCCCCTGCCACATTCGATGCATTATTCATTCTCCACCACGCAGTACGCCATATGACCACCGGCGGCATCGGATTCCGCCAGCTTTGCGACTGGGCAATGTACCTGCATCGCAATCACGCCCATATCGACGCCGAGGCCCTGAAAAACAAGCTGGAGCGCTACCATATGACGGCCATATGGCAGGAATTCGGCATCCTCGCTGTCCGCCACCTCGGACTCCCGATCGAAGAACTGCCCCTCGCCCCGGCCTCAACGGATTCATCCAAGACCGGTAAGATCCTAGATCAGATCTTCATCTCCGGCAACTTCGGCCACGCCGACACCAATCATAAAGAGAAGAAAGAGGAGGGGTATATGAAAAGAAAATGGCGTGACTTTTCTTACCAAAGTTCACGCCTTATGATGCTATTCAGTATTTTCCCATCGTATTCCTTCCGCTATTTCCTTAGATGGGCAAGAGGAGGAGTATGCAGACTATTATCCCGCAAATAAGCTATATACGTCCCAGCTTGATCAGAAGCCAGAACCTGACCAGATGTATCTGACGCGAGATTCTGGAAGGCTGTCGGATCAGACGATACGCCCACTCCAGATTATGCTTGACCCACCACTGCGGCGCCCGCTCCACATTTCCGACAAAGACATCAAAGCTCCCGCCAAGTCCCTGATATACAGCAGAGTGAGCCTGCTGCATCTCTTCCATCAACAATTCCTGCTTAGGTGATCCCATAGCGACAAAAACCACATCCGGCTTCTTTTCAGCAATGTCATCTAAAAGGGCTTTCTTTTCTATTTCAGATCTTATATAACCGTCCCGATATCCTACAATATTGATCCCGGAGTATTCCTCATGAAGCTTTTCAACAGTCAATCTGATTACTTCAGGCTGGGCTCCTACCAGATAAAAGGATTTTCCTTTTTCATACCAAGCCTCAATTATCTTCAGCCAAAGTTCACACCCAGGTATCTTGACAACCTCCTTACAGCCCTTCTTCTTCAAAGCCATAACAGCCCCCACCCCGTCGCAATATCCGATATTTCTGTTGATGATTCCTCTGGTCTGCTCAGTCGCATTCAATATTTTTTCCGCATTGATCGCAACAAGGATTCCCATATGTTCCTCAACAAACCCGATCAGTTCCTCAGAAGATTTGAACGGGTATATATCTATTCCTTTTATTTCGATTCGTTCTCTTGACATAATATTCTCCCGTATTTATCAGTATGAATTCCTTCCCGAATTATTCTTGCCGGATTCCCGGCTACCACACAACCTGAAGGAACATCTTTAGTGACAACACTGCCTGCACCCACTATAACTTCATCACCAATTGTAATGCCACACATTACTATAGCATTTGCACCGACAAAACATCGTTTTCCAATTTTTGTATCATCATGAAGGCTTCTGGAGAAATCATGTGATAAGATCAAGGCGCCAGAAGATATATAACTATATTCCCCTATATATATTCCATTAGGATTTGTTTTATCTATTCTTGCCCTAATTGAAATTTTGGCCGTCTTGGAAATATTCATTTTATATACTCGAGTCATAAAAAGATATTTAATCTTTATTATGACATCTCTTATTATCTCACGTATGCTAACAACAAAATTCATATTTTCCTCTTATTTAAATGCTCCATAATATCTCTTTCGAATTTATCAGCAACTTTTGACGCCATAAATCTTTCTTTTGCAATATTATGATTTATTATGGATATAGTTTTAAGTTTTTCTGGTGCCAGTATTAACCGCATTATAGCTTCCGCATACTTGTCTGGTTCATATGAATCAATTAAATATCCATTCTTACCATTTTCAAAAAAATCGACAATCCCTCCTACGGGAGCGGTAATGATTGGTAAACCGAATGCCATAGCTTCCAAGACAGAAGTTGCCAATCCCTCTGATCTCGTTGGAAGCACAAAGGCATCACCTTCTTGATAACAGTTGGAGAGCTGCTTACCTGTAAGTTTTCCATAAAACTCTACTCTGGAAATATTATGCGACCACACGTATTGTTTAACCGCCTCCAATTCTTCTCCATCGCCTGCAATTACTAACCTTATGTCTTTATCAAATTGCCGAAGAATTCTTAATATATCTATTGCTTCATAAATACCTTTGTCCTTAATTATCCGAGCAACAAAAAGCAATGTCCTTATTCGAGTCTTAGGTTTGAAAACAAAACCGTCCAATAAAGACTCCGTAACTTTGGTAGTTGTCAATATAATGGGGGCTGTAATATTGATCGATTCTAATGATTTCTTAAATTCTAATGACAACACATAAATGAAGATTGACTTATTATATGTCCAAGCAATCATCTTTTTCTCATATTCAGTTAGCTGGTCTTTCAACTGAACATCAAATCCATGTACAAATGTAACGACCGGTATCTTTCGCAATCGAGCTGCCGATAAATATATACCGTCCCGAACTAATTGAAAAGTTCTAAAAGAGGGATTTACAATTACTATATCTGGAGCATGAAATATTAGTTTCCATATATATGACAAAAAATTTACCGGATATAGCAATACCGTTAAAAACTTCGATGAATTATCCTTTCTTTTACCATAAAAAGAGTAATTAACATCAAAATTCCAATGCTCATGAAGTCCTCTATAATGACTAGCTACTCCACCCAATCTATGTAACTCTGGGCAAACAACAAGAATCCTCATATCTTTTACTATATAAAACAGAATTGATATAAAATTGATGCCGTACCGTCATCAGCCTGAATGGTTCTAAACAAATAAAGCAATAATAAAGAAACAAATAGTATATGTACTAATATATTATATCCTTTTTTATATCGTGAAAGATATGATAAAAGATAGGAATATACGATAAAAGACATCGAGGAAAAATATAAGGTAAATCTAGTCAGATAGTGATTATCTGCGAATAAATGAGACATTACGACACCGATAAAAAAGATATTATAAATGTAATTATAATATGGTTGGTTCATATTACTCAAACGATGAGAGAACAAAATAGATATAAGATTCAAAACAATCACAATAGCTGCTCTTATTCCAAAATCTAGATCATTATTGACCTCCAAGATAGAATCAGACGAATATCGTTCACCAAAATCACCCATAATTGATAGAATTGATGTGATTACATTCGAAAAATAATTCCATACCTGTAAATTTGAAAGAAATATACTGGCAAAAAATATGATTAATTGTAATTTTATACTAAGTAATCTCTTCTGAAACAATGGCGTAAGTATTAGGAATGGAAGGAAAAGAACTGCAGACTTATGCATAGACAATGCAAACAATGCAAATAGTACTGTCATAACATATCTTTTCTTGTACAGCATCTTTGATGATACCAAAAAGAGTGTAAAGGCAGTGATTTGTCTCATTGCATTCATCCAAATAAAAAAGCCACCTCCAGCAATTAATGTCAAACCGATATATGGTAGTATCTTTCTATTATCTTTAAACACATAAAAGACACATAAAATCTGAATCAATGCAAAAAGAGCAAATATCGCACAAGGACTAAACCCTATTTTTGCACACAATAGAACGATACCCAGAAAACCTATTTCATATCTCGAGTGTTCATATAAAGCCAAATAAGTATTTGAGTAATCATTACTAAAGGACTTAAAGACATCACGATATGTCATATAATCCACGCCGACATCATATCTTAATCCACTGAATAATACAAAGACTGATATGCTCAATAACAGAAAAATGTATTTATATCTTGGGTATAACAAAGCTATCTTACCACATATATACATGATAAGAATCATAAAGCCATATACTAATATACTCTGCAGCATTATAATATCAATATATAGAATCAAGAATCGGTAATAAATACTTATGCACTAATGTCGGCCATTTATAGCCAGCTACAGAGTTCCGTATAACGGTATCCAATATATCATCATGGTTTACATAAATAAATTCCAAAGCCTCATAAAATGATTGTGCTGTATCATCAATCAAAATCCCATTATCTTCATTTATGATCTTCCTATTCTCTTTCGTAGCCGTAGCTATTGTATAAAGCCCAGACATTGCATATTCATAAATTTTCGTTGATGGCTGATCTTCATAATATGCTGTAATCGGTACAAATGACACACCAATATTGGCTTCATCGAAAAATGGCATAAGCTCATCATATGGTATCCGACCATGCATGATAACTTTATCTGATAAATTTAAGGACTCTATCAGATTCTTCATATACTCTAACTCATTTGAAGCATTACCATCACCTACTATATGATATATGATTCTATTATTAGGATGAGCTTTACAAAATATATCAATTCCGTAAATAGTCTTATGAATATCCCTTCCTGATAAAGTACCCACATATAGAAGATTCATTTTATCAAAAGACTTAGGTTTGCATGATATCTGTTCTGCTCCTAATGGCAAAACATCAACCGATACAGGGAGTGATCCAAGAAATTGCCGAATTCCTTGAGATATAACAGTTATATGATCATATAACTGACTAGTCTTCAAAAGCTTCTTATTATACGTATTCCGAACTGCAGCATCATCAGAGACGGATAACGTACGTATATCTAAAAGAAATCGTCTCCTAGGAAATAATTTCTTAAATATAGAGCATCCATCGAAGTATTCAACTATAACGCCATTAGTCTTTAAGATATAAACTATACAATACATGAAGAACATTAGAGCATTAATTGCATAAACTCTTGAATATGGGACATAAATAACATCTACATTCTCCACATTGATTCTTTTATATCCTTTATCAAAACATAATACAATGATTTTATATGTATGGCGTAACGTTTCTGACCACTTGAGAACATCTGTCAAATAGCCGAATTGCTGCTTATTTATTATCAGTAATGTTTTCATCGCAACTACTGAACGATACCAGAATAGAATCTTTCTAATTTTTGCATGATTCTAGTCACGCTGAACCTTTCCTTAATTTTTTTATATGCCCTTAATGCAAATTCATCACGTAATTTATGATCATGTACTAGAAGCATTATCTTTTCGGAAATTTGGATAATCTCCTCTGGATTTACAATAAATCCATCATATCCATCATTGATTATTTCGCTGCCAGATGTTCTTGATGTATATATAATAGTTTTCTTTCTTGCCATAATTTCCAATGGTACCATTGAGAAATTTTCGAAATAAGAAGGGATACATGCAAATGAACAACTATCAATTTCTTCTTTTACACGTTCTCGATCACAATATCCTAAAAAATGGACACGATCTATAAAACGAGGATCTATTAATGCTTTTACCGTCATTTCGTCACCTTTTCCAACTAATCTAAGCTGAATATCAGAATTCTTCTCTGCACAATAATTAAAAGCTTTAACTAATGAGTTACAGCCTTTACTTTCCGTCAATTTGCCTATGAAAAGTATATTATCATTATCAACTGGTACAGATTCTTTGATAAAAGTATCTTCTATAGGATTATATATCACCTCCCAGTTTTTAATTGCTGTCAAACAGAAATTATTTCTAATATAATCCATCGAATAATTACTTACCGAAGATACGAAATCACATCTTTGAAAATGTCTTTCATCATTATCATCATATATTTTACGTCCTCTACCCAAAAGATTTTGAATAAAAGATGCAGATCCATGGATGCGTAACACTGTCGGCACAGAAAATTTTCTGAAAGTCAATTTGCTATTACATAGGGCAAATGGATAATAATCCGTCAACTCCAATATGTCTATCTGATTATCATGAATAAATGCCTCGATTTTATCCTCAATAAAAGTCAACTCTCTTTTTGTAATAAAACCACTTAATCCTATTTTTCTTAATAACACAAACATGCGTTCTTTCAATCTGGTATTTCTATATCCAAGATTGTATCGGATTACTTTGACTCCTGTAATCCACTCCTCAACAAAAGATTCCTTTATATCAGGATAGTAACCAATAACTGAAACATTATGTCCACGAAGTACTAATTCTTCTGCAACAATTTTAGTCACAGTACCTATACCTCCGGCCTTATATGGAGGATATTCAGAGCAGTAAAACAAAAGGTTCATCGTTTTTCAAGTTTCGATCTGAGAAATGTTACAATCACTTTCCTTTCATCATGTTTAATACCTACGACCCATATTGAAAGACATGTAAGTACAAAGGCAGAACAAATTGTTATCAGTAATTTAGAAGTACCGCATAATTTAATCGAGAGATAGAGAGGAATTGGCAGTGATAGAAACAACACTACCGCAATAGGATAAAGCACCTCTTTAAAATATAGTTTTACCGATATTTTAGCAAACCTATTCGAAAAGAATAATCTGATGAATAAAGAAACAATACAAATTGCAATCTGTATATACCATAAGCTATCTGGGGAGTAAGCATTTCTTAATGCTATATATGCAAACGGCAGATTAAGCAACAATAATGAACTGATAGCAATCTGATAGTTCTTTATATTACCCATTGCCTGCATAGATGTCCATAACGGACCGGACAGAGAGTCAACTAAGCAGAACACTAATGTCAGGGTACAAAAAGAATAAGCATAATCTGGAGGCGTCTTTAACCAAAAATTCAATATAACATGCATATTGAGCATCAAAGGATATGCTAAAATAAAAATAAGAAAAAAAGAGTATTTTGAAATCTTATAGACAAGATTAGTATAATGCTCATACTCTCCAGTACTATACGACTTGATTATCTGAGGATTTGCAGCAATCTGCAGATTACTAACGAATGAATACACTGCACCACGGACTTGCATAGCTATTCCCATAGCCGCATTCAATGTGACTCCAGAAAACACGTTGAGAATCATGTTCGTTCCCTGCTTATAGCCAACATCCGCAATCCCTCCAAATATATTCCAACCGGAAAAAGACGCAATCTCTCTTATTAACTTTTTATCTGATCGAAAAGAGAAAGTTATGAAATAGGATTGTCGGCATTTATAAAAATACAGGACAGAAATTAAAAAAGTGACTAAAAGTAAAAGAACAGAATATAACTTCAGACGATCAGACACAAAAAAAGTTATAATATAAGCAATAAATAATTTTAAAAATGATTCAATTATGCTAAGAAATGCAAAGAAAGACATATCTTCTTCTGCTACTATCATAGAGTGATATGGAACTCTCATGATATATATACAAGTGCTTAGGGTCGCAGACTGATAGACCCAATTTGCCGCAATCATTCGGTCAGGAGGAATTAAGAGTTTTTCATTCAAAAACCATAATCCAATCGTTTCAGCAAGAACAAGAAGAAATATTGACAACAAAAAATGGAGGAGAAGGCAGGTTGAAAAGACCTTCTGAAGAGCTTCTGAATCATTATTCTCTACAGCGATGCTCAAATATCGTTGAGAAGCATTCATAAGTGCTGAATTTAAAAATGAGAATAATACAACAACTCCAGCAACTACATTGTATATACCAAAATCTACAACACCTAAAGTATTCAGAATAATCCTGCTGGTAAATAATGTTACCAACATGATCAACGCCATTCTGAAATACAACATCAGTGTATTTTTAGCTAATCTTCTATTATGAAGTTGGGTATCGATCATCTTTCTACTTCATCACCCCCACAATCCTCCCGCAAGCATAGCCGTCGCCGTAGGGGTTGTGGGCTTTGCTCATTGATTCGTATGCTGAAGGGTCATCAAGGAGGCGGGAGACTTCAGTGATGATCTTATGGTAATCGGCGCCGACGAGTTTGACTGTACCGGCTTCGAGGGCTTCGGGGCGCTCTGTGATATCACGCATGACAAGGACCGGTTTGCCGAGACCTGGAGCTTCTTCCTGAATGCCTCCGGAGTCGGTGAGGACGATATGTGAGCGGGACATCATGTATATGAAGCTGAGGTATTCGAGGGGTTCGATGAAGAAGAGGTTGTCGAAACGGGAGAGGTCTTCTCCGAAAACTTCGTGTATCGGCTGACGTACATTGGGATTGAGGTGCATCGGATACACGAAATCGACAGTTGGGTATGTCATCGCAAGATCCCGGATAGCGGTGCATATGTTGATGAAGCCCTCTCCGAAATTCTCTCTCCGGTGTCCGGTGATCAGTACCAGACGACGTCCGTCCGCAAGCCTGTCTGTATCATAACCTGAATATTTCATGAGACGGCCGATCACCTCTTCCAGAGATGGATCGCCATTGATCCTGCCGGCGACCCATCGAAGGGCGTCAATCCCGGTATTGCCCGTAACATAGACCGATTCCGACGAGATGCCTTCATCAAGCAGATTCTGCCTGCTTAGCATTGTCGGAGCGAAATGGAATGCAGCTATGCGGCTTGTGACCTGACGGTTCACTTCTTCCGGCCATGGACTGCAGATGTCATGAGTACGGAGTCCCGCCTCGACATGTCCAACCGGTATCTGCATATAGAATGACGCCAGAGCCGAAGCCATCGAGGTGGTGGTATCGCCATGTACAAGAACGATATCAGGACGGGCAGCGGACAAGATATCACGCATGCCACACAGCACACGTGAAGTCACATCAAAAAGATCCTGCCCCGGCTTCATAATGTCCAGATCATAATCAGGTACAATGTCGAATATCCTGAGCACCTGGTCCAGCATCTCACGATGCTGTCCGGTCACGCACACAAGGGTCTCGAAGGATTCCGGATATTTCTGGAATTCCTTTACAAGCGGAGCCATCTTTATGGCCTCCGGTCTCGTACCGAAAACTAGCATAACCTTCTTCATGGCTCAATCCTTCTTGAATATTCCGCAAAAGTCCAGAATCACCTTGTCATTACGCCATGGAAGTCTGTAGAACTGCTTGTGGCCGGTCAGAAAGGCCACTATATCCGCTTTTTCATATGCTTCCGAGAAATCAGTCAAAGGAATATCCGATTTACTCACATTCGGCTCGCATACAAGGACTTCCGCACCTTCACGATGATTCATCACCTTCTCTACTATATGTTTTGCGGGAGATTCCCTGAGATCGTCGATATCGGGTTTGAATGCCAGCCCCATCAATGCCACGACAGGCTTTTTATGATGGTCTTTCTCATACCTCAGAATGGCGTTTATTATCTTCTCCGCACACCAGAATGACTTGTAGTTATTGATTTCACGAGCCTTGGATATGATCTGGGACTCGAAAGGGAAATCAGACGTCAGGAAATACGGATCCACGGCTATGCAATGTCCGCCCACCCCGCAGCCCGGCTGAAGTATGTTCACGCGCGGATGCTTGTTTGCAAGACGGATCAGTTCCCATACATTTACCCCTGCCTTGTCGCAGATCAGAGACAATTCATTTGCAAATGCTATCTGGACATCACGGGAAGAGTTTTCAGTGAGCTTGCACATCTCCGCTGTCTTTGCGTCTGTCCTATGGAGTTCTCCTTTCACGAATCGGCTGTAGAAATCCATCGCTTTTTCAGTCGAAGGCTCATCGACACCTCCTATGACACGGTCATTATGGACAAGTTCATGTATCACATTTCCAGGAAGCACCCTTTCCGGGCAATAGGCTATGTATATCCTATCTTCCAGCTCAGGACGCTCGTCAAAAATGATTTCCTTCATTCTGTCCGTAGTACCTACAGGGGATGTAGATTCGATGATGAGAAGGTCTCTATCCTTCAGCAAAGGTATCACCATTCTTACCGCCGCTTCCACAAACGACACATCCGGTTCATGATTGCCTTTGAACGGCGTTGGCACGACAATTACATATACATCACTCTCTACAGGCTCAAGCGAGGCATATAGGGTACCTGCCTCAAGAGCTTCCTGCAGCATCATCTCCATACCAGGTTCTATGATATGAAGTTTTCCACGGTTAGTCATTTCAACAACATCAGGGTTGACATCGACACCTGTGACCTGCACACCATTCTTTGCAGCGATGATGGCGGTAGGAAGCCCGATATAACCCAGTCCCATAAAACACGCTCTCATAAAAATGACTAATTATTATTGTTTGTATTGAATCTTTTATCAAGCATATCTCTGATATCCAGCCATATGCCTGTATTTTCCATATGGGTTTTTCTTCCGACAGAAAGAAGTGCCTGATACAGCCTGCCGTTACCTCTGCGAAGCACATTCACAGCCCAGTAAAGCACAAATGTATTCAGGAAGCCAGCTGCTACCGTTACAAGCAGCTGAATGCCGATGGAAGCTCCTGCCTTATATGAAATCCACCATGCCAGGACTACAACCATATTCAGCACAATCACACTTACGGAAGTTCCGAGATGGGAGAATCCGAGGTCTATGAACATATGGTGAAGATGGTTTCTGTCAGGGCTGAAAGGCGATCTGCGGTTCAAGATCCTCTTGATCATGACACGCAGCGTATCGAATACCGGTACGGACAGCACTGCCAGCGAAAACGGGACAAGGCCAAACCGCGGGTTCACATTCAATGAACATAATGAATTCTCCTTGAGAATGGATATCACGAACAGGGCCATCATGGTACCGATCATGAGTGAGCCGCCGTCTCCAAGATACATCTTCGACTTCTGGCCGACCACATTATGCAGAAGGAAAGGTATGATCGCACCCGCTGATATTACCGCCATGGCAGCCATATCCATATCTCCGGCATCATAGAAGAAGCAGCCGAATATCAGGGATACGACAATCCCGTACCCTGCCATGAGCCCGTCAACCCCATCTATCATATTGACGGCATTGATGATTCCGGCACAAGCTATGACCGTCAGAGGCACAGACACATATGATGGCATCACATCTATTCCCCAAAGTCCATGAAGGTCATTAATCGACCAGCCGGTACCGTAAATGAACAGAAGGACCACGATTATTTCAATGGTAAGACGGATAAGAGGAGACAGGGACAATACATCGTCCGTTGTGCCGACGAAAAGCATGATCGCCATGATGCCTAGAAACGAGAACAGGCTGGAGCTACCGAAAAGCACCTGACAGAACACCAGGGCAACGATGATTCCGAAAAAGACGGAAAGGCCTCCGAGGACAGGCACAGGATGGTCCTGAAGCTTTCTTGCATCAGGATTATCCACGACATTCTTCATCTGTGCTATCCTATGGATCTTTCTGAAGATCCACCATGTGCTCAAAAGCGACACAAAGAAAAGAATGACTATGTAAATAGGATGTTCCATGTCCTTGTTTTAGTCCAACATTTCCAAATACCCTGCCTTTTCAAGGGGAAGATAGGTAGAAGCGACAGCAAGCATACCGGGTATTTCGACCAGTATGCGACGTGACTTTCTGATTCTCACCACCTTGCCCTCAACTCCTGCAAACGGTCCGGATATGACCCGCACTTTCTGGCCGTCACGCAGTTTCCCGCTTATTTCGGTCAGATAGATCAGATCCTCATCCATGGTCCCTGCGACTTTCATGAAGTCCTCCATAGCTTTCTCTGGGACTGTAAGAGGTGAGTCTGATATCCTGTCCCAATAATAATGGACAGGAGAATTTTCGCCATAACTTCTGATGAAATCATCAAGTGCCTTACGGCTTGAATAAGCAAAGCAAAGGTTGCCGACAGCTGGCGCAAGCTTCTTTTCTGTCTTACCATCGACTTCCCTGCTGCGCCACATCATTGGAACAAAAGTCCTGATTCCCATGGCATCGAGCCTTTCCTTGACCTTCAGTTCGCGGGAATATGTTGCGCGCAATGCAAACCACATGCACGACTGGAGGTCACCCGGCAAAGCTAGTTCGGGGTGTCCTGACACAGTATTCATGTGTTCGTCACTAAACGGTCTTGCACTATCCAGCAACAAGTCTTCCTTTAGCATTTATATCCATCAACATGGCTCTCATATCTTCGCCAAGAGCCTCTCTTTCAAATTGTTCCTTGATGCTTCCGAGCCTATGGCAGTCGCTTCCGAAAACATTGTAGCAGCCCATCTTCAGGAGCTTCTTCGCCTTTACAGCAGATGAGTCTCCGTAATATCCGGTAAGAGAGCCAAGATTGAGCTGGAATCCGACTCCCATTTCCTTTAATTCCTTGTAATCCTTATCGGTCAGATAGCGGTATCTTTCAGGATGTGCCAGCATCGGACGATAACCTTCCGACTTGATTCTTGCCAATGTACCTTTGAAATCATATGGTGCGGAAAAGGTTGAAGCTTCAACGAGCAGCACATCATCCTCCATTGTCAGAAGATCATGACTGTCCAGTCTCGAACTGAAGAGATTATCAAGCATGTATTCCGCAGCCAGATGAAGCCTTACAGGGCCGTCATACCGGCTTTTGAGTTCTTCAAAACGTTCTCTGAGGGCGGAAGTTTCATTCGGGACATCCTCCATTACATGAGGAGTACACCACACTTCCCTGATTCCTGCAGAGGCTTCATATTCAAGAATGGAAACTGCTTCCTCAAAAGTCCTGACTCCGTCATCAACACCGTATAACAAATGCGAATGACGGTCAGAAGCTCCTGCAAGCACACCGCTGTCAAGCAGTGACTTCCTTCTCCCTATGAATCCGAAAAGTCCCATTCCTATTGATTTCCATAGCCGTAGCCATAGCCGTATCCGTAGCCATAGCCATAATTTCCACCTCTTCTGCTTTCCACATCAATGCCGTTGAGTATCATGGCCATACGTGTATATTTTCCAGACTCATAAAGAGACTTGATCATCGGAACAGCCTTCTTATCAAGAAGTCCGGCACGTATGACAAACAAAGTCATATCGACATACCTGGTAATGATTGCAGCGTCGGCGACAATATCGATAGGAGGACAATCCACGAAAATGTAATCATACTCACTTCTCAGAGTCTCTATCATGCTGCCGAACTTTTCAGTAAGAAGAAGCTCGGTCGGATTAGGCGGAAGCTTTCCGACAGGCAGGAGATAGAGGTTTTCTGAAATCCTGTCGATATTTTCATGGAAATCCGCAACCTTTCCATTGAGATAGGCTGCAATTCCTCTATGGTCCTTATCGATCGATTTGCTCAATGTGGCCTTACGGAGATCAAGGTCAAGGAGCAGGACCTTGGACTTCTTGAGAGCCATGCTTGCCGCAATATTCTGGATTACGAATGTCTTTCCTGCATTCGGATTGAACGAAGTGAACATCGTCACATATGCACCGTCACCCTTACGGTCAATCACCATATCAAGATTGGTACGGAAAACACGGAAAGCCTCATTCATCATGTCACGCTTACCCTGCTCAACAATTATCCTGCAGTTTGCATTGTTGAACCTTTCGGAATTCCTCAGAAGGCCCAGTTTGTTCCTTTTGACAGCCAAAGGTATCTCCGCAAGGAAAGGTACCGATAGCTCTCCCAAGTCTTCTCTGTTCTTGATGGTCGTATCAAGTACATGCATGAGGAAAATCACGGCGAACGGAATTCCACAACCGAGCACCAGAGCGACCAGAAGCAGCATAAGCTTGTTCGGAGCCACCGGATTCGGAGAACCGTTCGGATTCATGATCAATCTTGTATTACCTACATTCACAAGTGCAGCCAGCTCGTTCTCTTCTCGTTTCTCAAGCAGGAAAATGTAGAGGGATTCCTTGACCTGCTGCTGTCTCTGAATGGAGAGGAGTTCGAGTTCCTGGCCTGAATTGGAGGCGATCCGTGAAAGGATCTGCTGTTCCTGGCCTTTGATCTTCTGAGCCTGAAGATCAAGAGTGGAAATCAGATTTTCAATGGATCTGAGCACAGCTGAACGTAATGAAGCCATAGCCGCATTCAGATCGGCAATCATCGGGTTCCTGTCTCCGCTGCCGGACTTCAGACGGTCTCTCTGAAGGACGAGGTCGTTATATTCCTTTATCTGCGACTCTACATTCGCGGCTGCAAGCCCGAGATTTGCCGGTATAAGAGCGCTCTCATTTGCCGGATCATTCAGATACTCCTTGATGAATCTTGCGATCTCAAGCTGATTATTTACTTCGAAAGATTTGCTTGCATACTCGCTGGACTCTTCCAGATAACTCTGTGCCGCAGCATTTACGTTGGTAAGTTTGTTATCCTGCTTGAAATCCTTTATCTCCCCTTCAATACCTCCGAGTTCCTTTTCGATGATGACAAGTCTTTCATTGATAAATTCAGAAGTGTTTCTGGCAGACCTGTTCTTGTTTCTCACCCATTCCTCATTATAGATATCGATCAGCGAGCTGAGTATATCGGATGCCCTCTTAGGATAATTATCTTCAAGAGAAAGGACGACAACTGTAGATTCCTTATTTGAGAGAGTCACGCTAAGGTTGCTGCAGTACATTTTCGCAACAGCCATACTGTTGCTCCATCTGACTCTTATATCATTCTTGAACGAGTCGATCCTTGAAGTTGGATAAAGAGCTATCACACCGGCAGGAGTCCTGACAGTATCGCCCAGAGCACATTCCACCTTTCCATCAAGGTCATCATCCCCTACCTTGAAATCGTCAAGAGTGACTTTCCCATTACCGGCATTATGAACGGTAAAGGAGAAGCCTGACTGCGGATTACCCTCCACCAGCTTCATAGTTATCGGAGTATATTCATAAAGCTCGACGTTTCTCAGCAGCTGATGTTCCACATATCTGGTCTCAAGAGACAGTCTCTGCACCACCATCTGCATAAGGTCAGGAGATGAAAAAGCCTCCATTTCATTCACCACAGTGGCATTTGAGCGCATTCTCATGGCACCGCCGGTTATGGCTCCGAGACTTCTCATAGTCGCATCCTGCTCACTTTCATCTATGATGACCTTGGCGGTCCTTACATATGTATCCGGAGTCCTATAGACATAGAATGCCACGAAGAAAAGACAAACGACAGAACATGCCACATACCACCATTTGTAGCCCCATATCATATTCCATAGTTCAGCTAAAGTGATGGACGGTTCATCATCATTCACCTGCATCTGGGGATTATTGTAATTATCTGTCATAATTATCTTGAATTTAAGACAATGCTGGTTATCAATGTTGCAATCGAAACGACTAAAGAGCCGGAAGAAACAAGAATGCTGGTCATTCTCAGACCCTTGTCGTCCGTAGTAGATTGGCGTGCCTTGACCTCGCTAGGCTGCACATATACCACATCATTCTGCTGAAGATAATAAGCAGGAGACTTGAACATATCGACATCGCAGAGATTCACCTCATAAATGATACGTTCTCCGTCCCTTTCCCTGATAACGGACACATTCTCACGCATACCGAATATGGTAAGATCACGAGCAAGACTGATCGCCTGAAGGATCGTAACCTTATCTCCTTCAATGGTATAAGTACCTGGAGAATTGACTTCTCCTATTACGGATACCTTGAAATTAAGGAATTCCACCACGACAACCGCATCACTCAGATAGCCATCCTTGATAAGCTTATTCTTTATCATTTCAGAGAGTTCCCATCGTGTCAGGCCTGCAACTTTCAGCACTCCGAGCTGTGGAAAATCAATGTTTCCGTCATTATCCACGACATAACCCATGAGCCTCTGATTGTAACCGCCATTGACAACCTCCGATCCGGCCTGATAGCTGACCACAGGCAGGTTGAACATAGCGACAAGCTCAGGATTCCTGCTTGTCACGACAATTGAAAGCATGTCCTTAGGCTGGATAACGATCCCGGCATGCTTATCGATCTTTTCAGGCTCGTCCACAATCTTGTTCTGGAAGTAGGCGATGTCCTTCACACTGCCGCATGAAGTGGCAAGGATAAGCGTCATAAGCAGTGCAATAGTCAGTCTTTTGTAAGATATCATATTCAACAGTTTATACAAATTAGTGCAACATACAAAGTTAGTGCTATTTTATCAATAAACCTACGGGCAGACCGGCAAAACGGCCACTACTTTTGCATCTCAAATTAAAGTTGAACATGAAGGAGGAAAGCGTGTACAAACAGACGAAGCCCTGCCGACAGGCAGAGCTTCGTCTGTTTGTGGAGATGGGCGGACTCGAACCGCCGTCCAAACACCGCACCAGGCGGCTTTCTACACGCTTAGTCTGACTTTGGTTTTCGTCCAGGGGCTGCCGTCAGACAGGCTACCCAAGGCTTATCCTCTGAATCTTAGCGGAGCTTAAAGGAGTCACTCCGAGCATCCGGTTTGAATGATACCCCGGATTCCAGCCATAACCGGCCTAAAGGCTGGAGGGATACTCGTCGGCGACGCAGCCTTGGCGTCGCGGATTAAGGTAGTGTGCTTAGCAGACTACGCAGCGAGTGCATAAGAGTTGTTGCCAACTATAAGTTCGAAAGCTGAGA
>JAZLAS010000067.1:0-66304 GCA_045613365.1 Candidatus Cryptobacteroides sp. | reverse complement strand
GATAGCCTTGCGAAGCTCCTCGTCGTTCTCCTCGTGGCAGTAAGCTCTCTTCTCAGTCTTGCCTACAGCCTCCATGAGCTCCATCTGCACCTTGCAGTGCTTCTTGATCTCCTCGTGAGCGAACTTGATTGCCTCGAGCATGTCGTGCTCGCTTACCTCGTTCATCTCACCCTCGACCATCATGATGTTGTCATATGTTGCAGCAACCATGATGTCGATATCTGCGTCAGCCATTTCGCTGAAGTTAGGGTTGATCTTGAGCTCGCCTCCGATTCTTGCTACACGTACCTCAGAGATAGGGCCCTCGAAAGGAATGTCGCTGACAGCGAGAGCTGCAGATGCTGCAAGTCCGGCAAGTGCGTCAGGCTGGATATCCTTTTCAGCTGAGATAAGATTTACATTTACGAAAACTTCTGCATGGAAATCTTCAGGGAAGAGAGGCCTGAGAGCACGGTCAACAAGACGTGCGATAAGGATCTCATAGTCTGAAGCCTTTCCCTCACGCTTCATGAATCCGCCTGGGAAACGGCCAGCAGAAGCATATTTTTCCTTGTAGTCAACCTGAAGAGGCATGAAGTCAACGTCCTCTTTTGCGTCTTTAGCGCATGTAACAGTAGCGAGGAGCATTGTGCCACCCATCTTGACTACTACTGAACCGTCAGCCTGCTTTGCGAGCTTTCCGGTCTCGATTTCAATTACCCTGCCGTCGGATAATTCGATTGTCTTTTTTACGATATTCATTATTTCTTCTTCAACCTGCCTCCCCCTATGGGAGTGGATTAATATTCTGTTTCATCTGAAAGGCCTTCGTATCAGACCGATGTATATATGTGTCACTCTTCAGGCGCCGCAGGTTGTTGTCTGCGCCATCAGACTTCTTTGCGTGAAAAAAGGGGGATAACCCAAGTTTCTTTGAGTGCTCCCCCTTCGTCGGTTCCTACTATGATGTAGCTTATCGACGGAGACCAAGCTCCTTAACGATAGCTCTGTATCTCTCGATGTCAACAGACTTGAGATAATCAAGTACGCGACGACGCTTACCTACAAGCTTAAGAAGTGAACGACGAGTCACATAGTCGTGCTTGTTGCTCTTAAGATGCTCGGTAAGGTGAGCGATACGGTAGGAAAATAATGCCACCTGGCTCTCAGGAGAACCTGTGTCAGTATTAGACTTTCCGTACTTCTCGAAAAGCTCCTGTTTTTTCTCTGGTGCTAAATATTCAGCCATCTTTTGAAAAAATTAGAGGTTAATGATTAAATTTTCTGTGCCTGTACCCGGATAGCGGGATTAAGCGGGCGCAAAGGTAGCTATAAAATCCAAGAAAACAAATCATTGGACAAAATTTTCTTGGAAAAATTCTGCCTATCTTTGCGGCTCATTCCACATCGCATGTCTAAGACACCAGAGAAGATATTCATGGACCCGGAAATCGGGGAGGTGACACTCCGTAAGAGTGTCAGAAGCAGTCGTATGAGCATTAAGGTCCATCCGCTCAAAGGTGTCAGTGTGACAATTCCTTATATCATGCCGTATGCGGCCGGAATGATATTTTTCCGTTCAAGACGAAGCTGGATCATTGATACGATTGCCAGACAGAAAGAAAAGTTCAAGGATGTTCATTTACCTTCGGTGGAGGAAGTGGATGCTTTGCGCAAGCAGGCCAGGAATGAATTGCCTCAAAGACTTTCAGAGCTTGCCGGACTGTTTGGATTTTCATATGGCCGCGTGGCTATCAAGCATAATGCGACCAATTGGGGCAGCTGTTCTGCAAAGGGAAACATCAATCTGAATCTCAATATCGTACGCCTTCCGAATGTCCTGCAGGATTATGTCCTGCTTCATGAACTCTGTCATCTCCGCCATCAGGACCATGGACACGCATTCCATCTTCTTCTCGAGCATGTGCTGACCGACAATGTCTTGAAACTGGTTGATGCCGGAGATGTCCTGGCTCTCGAAATTGCACGCAAGGCAGCTTCATCTAAGGCAAAATATCCGATGGACCATGTATGCACGGGCTTGATAAAGAGGTATCAGCTGATCTGATGCTCTGTCAGATCCTGCGGTTCTTCCATCTGCCGCTGCGCATGTAGAGCCAGCTGCAGATCAGAAGCATCCCGGCATAAACATGCTCGGCTGTCCAGCAGATCGCTACATCAAGCTTCATTATCCTGATGATGACTGTACAATAGATAGTATATACGGTCAGTGCGACCAGTTCCAGCTTGAAAGCCGTCTTGGTGCTTCCCGTTCCGGAAACAGCCTGGAAGAAGACCTGACCTCCGACGTTGATGAAGTATGAGGAGCACATCACGACAAGGGCCGGGACAGATGCACTCACAAGGTCCGGGATGTCCGTATATATCCTTGCGATAGCCTCAGGGAATAGACAGAAAAGAAGGATCATGATGCTTACGATTCCGTAAGACAGCTTAAGGATACGTTTTACGAGCGACATTACCTTTTCCTGATGGCCTTCACCGATTATGTTGCTGACCAAGGTGCTGCATGTCGAAGAAAATGCCTGCAGCACGACCCATATGAGTCCCGAGACTCCTCGTGCGATATTGGATATGGCCAAGGCTCGTTCTCCAAGATGTTCGATGTACAGGAAGAAGATGAACCATGTCAGTACGGATACTGTGTTCTGTATCATAGTCCATGAGCATACCGGCATCATGCTTCTGAGTTCCGAAATGTCAAATTCCGCCGCTTTTTCGAGACCGTATTTCTGACGGTTGCAGCTGGTGCGTGTATAGACTATGAAGAATATCAGTGATACAAGTTCGGCCAGACTTGAACCTATGGCCGCACCGGTAATGCCGAGTGCTGGACAGCCGAACTTGCCGAAAATCAGTATATAGTTGAATATGACATTCGACAGTACCATCACTACGGAGTTGAGGGTAAGTGTCTTTGTCTGAGTCGTTCCGATGTAGAATGCACGGAACATGGCTGTGATGAATGCGAAGACCATACCTGGCAGACGCCATCTCACATAACTCAAAGCTGCCTCATATATTGCGGTTGAGGAGACCATCAGCTTCATTACCCATGGCGAAAGCAGTTCGGACAGCAGGATGATCGCTCCGGAAAGACCAAGTACGAAATACAATCCGTTCCAGAATACCTTTCCGGTTTCTTTGTATTTGCCTTCACCATTGCGTCGTCCGATGATGATCTGTGCTCCGAGACTGAATCCGAAGCCTATCATGAACAGGACCATATAATATACGATGGCTATAGCAGATGCTCCTAGCTCAACTTCTCCGACTCTTCCTAGGAAGGCCGTGTCGGTGAGTCCGATCATCTGCTCCATCACCAGGCTTATAAGGATAGGATATGCTACCTTCCAGATATTCCTGTATGAATATGTTCCTATTGTTCCGTTCATCTTGTCGTGTCTCTTAATAACTTGATTGTCAGAGTTTTAGTGGAAACGACGGGTGTCAAGCTTTGTCCGATGACAGAAGGGAGATTGTCTGCTCGACGCTAAGGGAATTCTCAACACGGAAGATTCCGCTGCCGCTTCGCTGAAGGCTGTCGAGATGGGCTCCTGAGCCTAATGCCTCTCCAAGGTCGCGTGCGAAAGCACGTACATATGTACCTTTGCTGCAGGCTATCCTTATCTCAGCCCTAGGAAGTCCCAGTGCCGAGTTGTCGGTCACATTTATCCTGCTGGAAGCTTTAGATATAATCTCTTCAGACACGTTCATTGCTGAAATTGTTATTGAGTCTGAGGAGCAGTTTTTCAATCCGTTGTCCCCTCGGACTCCAGGCTCAAATTTCAACAGCTCCAGTTCTGTGATATTGATTCTGGAAACCCTTATCAGTTCTTCAGCTGCTTCATCCAGAGTCTTGCCTTCCTTGTGAAGTTTCCTGGCTAGCTCATATGCTCGTACTCCATCGACTGATTTGGCTGAGAACAGGGGAGCGATCTGCTCCTGTTCACCGATGAATGAAGGGAGTGCGTCAGCGACCGCCCCGGCTGTTATATGTTCATGAGGGAAGAATCTGTCAATCTCCTTTTCAAGGTCATATGAAGGTGTGGTTGCGCCGAATGTGATTCCGGCTATGTATTCCTTATGATGTGACTGAAGGCTTACGGCAAGTTTCGTCGCTTTGCCTATGCAGACCAGCAGCACTCCTGTAGCAAGCGGGTCGAGGGTGCCGGCATGTCCTACTTTGAGATTCTTCTTTCCGAAATGACGGATAGCGGCGAACTTGACCTTTCTGATCACGTCCGCCGATGTCCATCTGTACGGTTTGTCTATCGGGATAATTATCCCTTCCGGATAGTCTGCTATATCTCTTGAAAGAGGGGCTGATTCCGGTGTGAGTATCAATGCTTCCAATTCAATTTATTTAAGAGGAATCTTGTCTATGCGTCCCTGATGACGTCCGCCTTCAAACTCTTCGTTCAGCCAGGCGTCAGTGATCTCGATGACAGTTGTGAATGGAATGAAGCGTGCCGGCATGACGAGAACATTGGCATTGTTATGCTGCTTGATCAGCTTTCCGATCTCGACGCTCCAGCAAAGTCCGGCTCTGATGCCCTGATGTTTGTTCAAGGCCATTGCCATTCCGTTTCCTGTACCGCAGAAAGCGATTCCGAGATCGACTTCTCCATTTTCGACTGCAGATGCAAGCGGATGGGCGACATCCGGATAATCCATGCTTGCAGTTGTGTCTGTGCCGAAATTCACGATTTCGTGTCCTTTGCTTGTCAGATATTCAGCAAGTTGCTGCTTGTATTCCACTCCTGCGTGGTCGTTGCAGATTCCGATTTTCATAAGGCAGTTTTATTTATCGGCTGCAAATTTAATCCAAGCGGAATGATAAAAAAAGTAATATCATCATAAAAATAAATTATTTTTGTACTATACATGGAAAGAACTATAAAAGCCGTGAATAGGTGTGTCATAGCATCTGATTCTTTCAAAGGATCGTTGTCTTCCTTTCAGGTGGCTGAAAGTGCCCGGAAAGGAATACTTTCGGCGTTCCCGGAATGTGAAGTAGTGGAAGTAAGTGTCGCCGACGGAGGTGAAGGGACAGTTGATGCCCTCTTGAAGACTTTGGGAGGCCGCAAGATATATGTTGATGTCCATGATCCGCTCGGTCGTCTTATCACGGCTTCATATGTAATATCGGAAGATGGGAGGACGGCTGTTCTGGAAATGTCTTCCGCAAGCGGACTGCCGCTGCTTAAGGAAGAAGAAAGAAATCCGATGCTGACTTCAACGTATGGTACGGGTGAAATCATCGCAGATGCATTGCATCGGGGTTGCCGTAAATTTCTGGCAGGTATCGGGGGAAGTGCTACGAATGATGCCGGTATGGGTATGCTTTCTGCGCTCGGATACCGTTTCCTGGATAATGAAGGTAATCCTCTCGAGGGAAAAGGGGAGTCTCTTGCAAAAGTCTGTTCAATAGACGATTCGTCTGTAGAAAAGTATCTCCTTGAATCCGAATTCATAATAGCTTGTGATGTGGATTCTCCTTTCTGCGGCCTGTATGGTGCCGCTTATGTCTATGGCCCACAAAAAGGCGCAACGCCTGAAATGATTGAGGCACTCGATGCAGGAATGAAGCATTTTGCTGAGCTGATCGGCAGGAAATATGGTGTCATGATCAATGATATGCCGGGAGCTGGTGCTGCCGGAGGCATGGGAGGTGCATTTGTCGCTTTCCTGAACGGGAGTCTTCGCAGAGGAGCTGACCTTATTCTTGATGCGGTAGGATTTGATGAACTAATCAAAGGTGCGGATCTGGTCATCACAGGCGAGGGAAGACTTGATGCACAGACAAATATGGGTAAATTGCCTTATGCAGTCGCCTCCAGAGCACGAAGAATGGGAGTCAAGGTCTTTGCGATATGCGGCCAGGCAGTCATTTCGGAATCTCCGATGTTTGACCGCATTATACAGACAACACCTCCGGACATGCCGCTTGAAATGGCGATGCGACCGGAGGTGGCGTCAGATAACATTATGACTCTAGCAGAGAGTCTGCTTGATGAATTCAATACGTTTTGAGAACTCTTTCTTTCCGATGAGGGTAACGATGTCGGCAATGCCGAGTCCGCTGGATGCTCCCACGAGAGCAAGTCTGAGACAGTTCATAACCTTGCCCATAGGCCATTCGTTTCCACGGATATACTCCTCAAGCGGTCCTTCAATGGATTCTTTTGTGAATTCTCCGTCAAATCCTTTGATGAAATCAGCTACCTGAAGAGCTAGTGTGTAGTTCTCCTCTTTCCAGAATTTAGCTGCATCTTTCTCTACAAATGAAGTCGGAGCGATGAAAAGATATGATGCGATATCCCAGAAATCAGCAACGAATGTCGCTCTTTCCTGAATAAGTGCAACAACTCTTTCCACGTACTGGCGTGAGAATATCCTGTTTTCGAAGTCTGCTCCTGCTACAGTCATTTCTGAACCTGCTGTAAGTGCGCATGCAGGGCAATCCACGATCTGAAGTCCTTTTGACTCCAATACAGGAATATAAAGCGATGTGAGCTCATCTGCAGACTTCATTCTAAGGTATTCTTTATTGTACCATTTTGCCTTGTCTGCATTGAAACGAGCTCCAGACTTTACTACTCTTTCAAGTGAGAAGGCTGCTACGAGTTCTTCCAATGAGAACAGCTCCTGATCGTTTCCTGGATTCCAGCCGAGCATTGCAAGAAGATTGACGAATGCCTCTGGAAAATATCCGTCTTCGCGATAGCCTCTTGATACTTCTCCTTCTGCGTTAATCCACTGAAGCGGGAATACAGGGAAACCGAGGCGGTCGCCGTCACGTTTACTGAGCTTGCCCTTGCCGTCCGGCTTGAGAAGGAGCGAGAGGTGCGCGAAACGCGGCTGGGTTTCAGTCCATCCGAAAGCCTCATACAGCAGATAATGAAGCGGGAGCGACGGCAGCCATTCTTCTCCACGGATCACTTCTGTGATCTCCATCAGATGGTCATCTACGATGTTCGCAAGGTGATATGTAGGAAGCTCATCGGCCCTTTTCCAAAGCACCTTGTCGTCGAGAGTATCTGTGTTGACCTCTACATGTCCACGGATAAGGTCATCCATCTTCACGACCCTGTTCTCAGGCATCTTGAAGCGGATTGTCCAGTCAGTACGGGTCTCCAGAAGTTCCTTCCATTCCGCCTCAGGCATAGAAAGCGAGTTGCGCAGTCCCATACGTGTGGTCTGGTTATATATGAATGTCTGTCCAGCAGATTCCATCTCTGCACGTTTTGCTCCGAGCTCTTCAGCTGTATCGAATGCATAATATGCAAATCCGTTTGCTACGAGTTCCTCTGCATATTTGCGATAGATCGGCTTTCTCTGGCTCTGTCTGTACGGAGCATGAGGATGACGCTCTGATGCGGTCTCGACTACGTTGCCTTCCGTATCAACTCCTTCATCAGGTACGATGCCGCACCAGTTGAGGGCTTCGATGATATATTTCTCAGCTCCCGGTACAAATCTCTGGGAGTCAGTATCTTCAATCCTTATTATGAAGTCACCTCCGCGCTGCTTTGCGAAGAGATAATTGTAAAGTGCAGTCCTTACGCCACCCATGTGGAGCGGACCTGTTGGAGATGGGGCGAATCTAACCCTTGTCTTGCGTTCCATATCGTTTCTTTTTATTCGGGCGCAAAAATAATAAAAAAACCTATTCCTTGTTCCTTCCGGCAATCCTCTTGATGGCAGGAGTGTTTTCAAGCTCGCTCTTGTCTTCTCCTTCGCTTACAAGCAATGCCGGTTTCCTGCCTTCTTCAAATGCTATCCTTTTTCTTATGGCGGTATTGTTGTATCCGATCTTCTGGCTTCTCACTTCCGGCAGTTCGATACCTTCTTCATTGACTCCTTCGTTCTTCTTATAGACGAAGTTGCTGTCAATGGTGATGATGTTTCCCATGTTGCCTTCGGTTATTTCGATGATCCGTGCCATCTTGAATCCGGTAGCGATCACAGTGATGCTGACCTTGTCTCCGAAATCAGGGTCGTGGTCCAGGACAATACCTCTCTTGAAGTTGTTCGCATTTCCTGTATATTCCTTTATGAGCTTGTCTATTTCTTCAAGCTGGCTCATCTGAAGCCCCTCTTCATTGTCTCCGACGGTAATGTTGATCAACACGTTCTTTGCTGTCTTGATGTCGAAATCGTTGAGGAGCGGAGAATCCATGGCCTGCTTTACTGCATTCTGTATCCTGTTCTTTCCTGATCCTGTACCGCAGCCCATCAATGCCATGCCGCTGTTGGTCATCATTGCCTTGACATCCTTGAAGTCCACATTTATGAAGCCGCCTTTCTTGATGATGTCGGTGATTCCCTTCACAGCGGTAGCAAGTACCTCGTCAGCTTTCGGAAAAGCATCCTGTATCAGAAGGTCTCCGTATTCCTTGTAGATCTTTTCGTTGTTTATTATGATGAGGCTGTCAACGTTCTTTTCAAGCTCATTGATGCCGTCTATCGCCTTTGACATCGATTCGTTACCTTCGCTCTTGAAAGGGATTGTAACGACTCCGACTGTCAGGATACCCTTCTTCTTTGCCATCGCTGCAATGACAGGAGCGGCTCCTGTTCCTGTTCCTCCTCCCATACCGGCTGTGATGAAGAGCATTTCAGTCTTGCTGTTGATGACCTTTTCCGCAATCTCTTCCTGAGAGTTCAGTGCTGCATTTCTTCCCTCTGTCGGGTTGCAGCCTGCTCCGAGTCCTTCGCCAAGCTGTATCTTGACAGGGACGTCACATGCATTCAGGGCTTGCGCATCTGTGTTGCAAACTATGAATGTGCAGCCTTCTATGTGCTGATGGTACATGTAATTGACTGCGTTGCAGCCTCCTCCTCCTACTCCTATTACCTTAATGATCGAATTCTCAGGAATCCAATCGGTAGGAACGATATCGTTTGTGTCAAAAAATTCTGTCATTGTCTTTCTGGTTGTCGGTTATCAGACTTCTTCTTCGCTTATGTCATCCAGCCAGCTGCCGGTCTTCTCCTTGGCCTCTTCGGTGACTTTCTTCGCCTTTGTCCAAAGAACATTGAATATGTTTTTCTTAGGCTTCTTTTCAGGAATCACCTTCTCTATTTCCTCATCATCGAACAGTTGCCCGTTGCCGGGTACATGGCTTTCAGTGCTCTCTTCAGCCGGTTTGTCAGGCATTGTCCAGATGCTCTCGGCTGTAGGCTGCTCCTCTTCGTCGCTCATGGTTATTGTTTCACCAGGAATTTCTGAATGAGGGATCGTACAGTTGACGATGCACTGCTCTTCTTTAGCGGCCATGATAAGGCCTATTGAAGTAGCCGCCGATGTGTCCTTGATGCCGTCGCAGCAGATCGATGGGAACTGGGCATGAGGGTATCCTGTCCTTACGCGATAGCCTGAAAGCTCGTTTATGAAACTGCCGAGATTTGCTGTCTGTGCGCAGCCTCCTGTTATGACAAGACCGCTTCTGAGCATATCGGCAAAACCGCTTTCATTGATCTCGTAGAGGATGGCCATCATTATTTCCTCGATTCTCGCCGTGATGATTTCAGAGAGGTATTTCACTGGCACCTGCTTGTCCGGTTCGGCATTGTTGCTCCTGATATGGAGTACCTTTTCACTCAGGCTCAGAAGCTTCTCCGGCATGCATGCACCATAAGCAAGCTTGATGTTTTCTGCAAGTCTTTCTGAAATCTGACACTCGCTCTTTATGTCATTTGTGATGTTCTTTCCGCCGAAAGGTATTGAAGCGTAATGACGCATTATGCTTCCGTGGTATATGGTTACCGAAGTACTTCCTCCTCCGAAATCTATAAGGGCAACGCCGTTTTCCATTTCCGCTTCCGTAAGAACAGCCTTTGCAGTCGTCTCAGCAGTGAAGAATTTCTTACGAGCAGAAATGTCTGTCTTCTTCATGACCTTGTCAATCTTGTTGAGGTCGCTCTTCTTTCCTATGAATATCTTGAAATGTCCTTCAAGAATGTCGCTGGCCATGCCGATGATGTCATTCTCGATAATCTGGAAGTTCTCTCCGTCTGAGAAGGACTGAGCGACAGCTCCGAAAATAGCCTCTTTTGAAGGGTCGTCAAGCGGATATGAATCTTCCGCATAACTTTTCAGCTCGGCAATGTCCTCAGCAGTAATGTCTGTGTCTTCTCCTCTGTCCTTGATGATGCCGCTGTTGCTTTCCTGGCGTACCAGATATTTTGGCATGCCTACCACAGCCTGTGTGATCTTGATGTCAAGAGCTTCTTCCGCGTCCTTTATGATTCTTGAAAGCGGCTCCGTGACATGCATTATATTATATACGCTGCTATATTTGATGCCCGCAGACTGTATCTCCTTGTAATAGACAATCTGTACATCTTTCCCATTGACTTTCGCGACCGTGAGAGCTATCTTTGAGGAGCCGAGATCAATGGCTACTATGTTCTTCTCTTCCATCTTATCTGTTCTTTTCTTTTTTCCACATTATCTGCATACGATCTGGCCGTCATATTCCAGACTTACCATGCTGTAATCCTTCTCTCCTTTGTTCGGCAATATGCTCGTGTAGTACAGCTCCATCTTCCTGAACTTTTCTTCGATATTGTCCGGCTGTCCGAAATGGAACCTTTCTTTTCCTTTACGAGGTACCAATATGAGCTCACCGCCATTGCTTACAGTTATCTGCACTATCTTGTCTTTCCATATACGGCTGTTTTCCATGTGGCTGACGAGCTTCAGAACCTTTTCAAGCCAGATCCTCTCTTTTTCATTCGCGACTTCTCCCTTGTATCCGCTGTTGGCGTTCAGAGGTATCTCTCCGTCGATTACCTGTACGCGTGACGAATAGCTGCTCTGAAGCGGAAACAGAAAGCCTTCTGCATCGGCATAGAAGCCTCCGTCTGCCTTCTGGAATCTGACCAGAGGAGTCCTTTGGGTAATGGATATGTTCAGACGTCCGTCCCCGGTAATATATGCCTGGCTTTTAAGTACAGCGCTTCGTCCGTCTATGATCTTTTCAATCTTGACCAGATCGATGCTGTCCAGAGGCATACCGATGTATTTACCGTAACCTTTGTCGAGATATTGCTTTACATCAGCTTTAGATACGAAGCTGTTGACCGTGCTGTCGGCTATCACTACATCAAGACCTGTACATTTCAACGGGGCACGGAAAGACACGCCGCACATGTATGCCAATATCAGGCATGCGGCAAGCAGCAAGGCTGATGCTCCATTGATTATGTATCTTACAGTCTTTGACATAGCATTTCAGTTATCGGTCCTATGAATCTGTCGATGTTTCCGGCTCCAAAAGTGATGAGGGTGTCAATCGGCTCATCCTTAAGGTAATCCATCAGTTCTTCCTTTAGCATTATCACTTTTTCCGGTGCTGTCACCTTGTCGAAGATGATTTCCGATGTGACGCCTGGAATAGGCTCCTCACGGGCCGGATATATGTCGAGCATGATCAGTTTGTCAACATTGCTCAGTGCTTCAGCGAATTCGTCTGCAAAGTCTCTGGTCCTTGTGTAGAGATGAGGCTGGAATATCGCTGTGAGCTTTCTGCCTGGGAATATGTCCCTCATCGAACTTACAGCCGCTGCAATTTCTTTCGGATGGTGGGCGTAGTCATCGATGTATGAGCATTCAGGTGTATTTACATGGATGTCAAAACGTCTCTTTACGCCCTGGAATGTCCCTAGTGCATGCTTTACCTTTTCCGGTTCGAGTCCATAGGTTAGTGCGATTGCAGAAGCTGCGACAGCGTTTTCCACATTTATCCATCCTGGGATGCCTACCTTGCAGCCTTCGATCACACCTCCCGGATAGTTGAGGTCGAAAGTAAAGTATCCGCATTGGTCTGCTGTGATGCCGCTTGCGTGGAAATCGGCCGATGGATCGTCATATGAATATCTCAGCAGCTTTGCTTCAGTGTCCTCCTGACTTACAGGAAGCCCCAGCTTGGCTATTACTGTTCGGCTGAGCTGTGACGCGAATCCCTTGAATGCATCATGCATGTTCCGGATGTCGGAGTAGATGTCAAGATGGTCGGCATCCATTGAGGTTATCACTGCAATCTCAGGGAAAAGCTGCAGGAATGAACGGTCGAATTCATCTGCTTCAGCAACGATGGTCTCGTTTCTGCTTACCAGAAGATTTGTGTCGTAGTTCTTCGATATTCCTCCGAGAAATGCCGAACAGCCTTCTTTGCTGTCTTGGAAAATGTGGGCCAGAAGTGTACTCGTTGTGGTCTTTCCATGAGTACCGGCTACAGCAAGACATCTCTGTCCTTCAGCGATCTCTCCGAGCATTCTTGAGCGCTTTATGACCCTGTAGCCATGCTCCTGTACATATACGAGCTCTTCCATGTCCTTCGGAATGGCCGGAGTATAGACTACCAATGTATTCTCGATGTCCTTGGGAATATAGTCTGTATTATCTTCGTAATGCACCTCTATTCCTTCAGATTCGAGAGCATGGGTAAGTTCTGAAGGTGTCTTGTCGTATCCGGACACCTTCAGCCCCTTGAAATTGTAGTATCTGGCGATGGCACTCATGCCGATTCCGCCGATACCTATGAAATAGATGTGATTCATATTATTCTGTAAACTTGTTCTGCTATTGTCATTGCTGCATCGGTCTTGGCCAGTGCCGCTACGTTCTTTTCAATATCTGAGATCTTCTCAGGATCATTTATCAGCCTGCATGCTGTGTCCATCAGTTTCTCGGCAGCTTCGCTGTCCTTTACTATCATTCCGGCCTTCTTGTTGACAAGAGCCATCGCGTTATGGGTCTGGTGGTCCTCTGTCACATTAGGCGACGGTACGAATATCGCGGCTTTATGTGCTGCGCACAGCTCTGATATCGAACTTGCTCCGGAACGGGATATGACAACATCTGCAGCAGCATAGGCCAGATCCATTCTCTTGATGAAGTCGGAGTGGATTATGCTTCCCAGAGTCTTGCTTCCGAGCCCTTTTTCTGCAGCTTCCTTCATGAAAGCATCTATTGAAGGCCTATAGTATTTGCCGCATTGCCAGATTATCTGCAAATCTTCTCCTCCCGGACAGCCGTCCGTTATCCATTTCTTCATGGCGTTGTTCAGAGTTCCGCTTCCAAGACTGCCGCCTACGATGAAAAGGTGTTTCTTCTCCGGGTCCAGCTCATAGAATCGGAATGCCTCTTCCTTCATTTCGGCTGTGGCCGGAACGATTTCCTTGCGGATAGGATTGCCTGTAAAGACGATCTTGTCTGCAGGGAAGAATCTTTCCATCCCTTCGTATGCTACACATATGCAGTCGGCCTTCTTGCCAAGAATCTTGTTTGTCAGGCCGGCAAATCCGTTCTGCTCCTGGATCAGGGTAGGTATGCCGAGTCTTGTTGCAGCCCATAAGAGGGGAGCGCTTGCGTATCCTCCGACTCCGATTGCAATGTCGGGCTTGAATTCCTTTATGACTTTCCTGGCCATTCTGACACTTCTGATGACCTTGAACGGCAGGGCAAGGTTAGAGAGTGTAAGCTTTCTCTGCAGTCCGGCGACAGGCAGTCCTACAATTTCATATCCTGCAGCGGGAACCTTTTCCATCTCCATCCTTCCCTCAGCTCCGACAAAAAGGATTTCTGTCTCAGGATTCAGTTCCTTCAGCTTGTTTGCGATCGATAGAGCAGGGAAAATATGGCCTCCTGTTCCGCCTCCGCTTATTATGGCCTTGATTTCCTTATATTGTGTCATACTTCTTATATTTCAATATCGTCAATCTGTTCCAATACATCAAGACTGGCCTGTATGTCGTCTTTCTGCATGTCAACCGTCTCTTCCAATGACTGTGTCTTTTTCTTTGCCATTCTGCTTATGGCCAGAATCGTTCCGAATGCAACGCAGGATACGAGGAAAGCGCTTGCACCATCACTGATCAGCGGCAGGGTCTGTCCTGTCATAGGCATGATGTCAACGTTCACCAGCATGTGCATGAATGCCTGTCCAGTGATCAGAAATGCCAGTCCGCCCACCGCTATTCTTGCAAATTCATTACCGCATAGCCTTGCTATCATTGAGCTTCTTGCGATCAGACTTATGTACAGCAAAACAATCAGTATTCCTCCGATAAGCCCGTATTCCTCGATGAGGAAACTGAACATGTAGTCGGAGTAGATGTGGGTCACATAATATTTCTGCGTACTGTTGCCGCTTCCTTTTCCAAGCAGTCCTCCTTCATGGACAGCTACTTTGGCACCATAAGGCTGTCTTATCTCGTCAAGTGCTTCGTAGAAGTCCTTCGACCCCGGCTTGTAACGTTCAAGAGCTTCGGTGTCATACTCGGCCTCCATTCTGCTGAAGAAGGTCTCAAGCCTCTTCATGAATTTTCCGTCGGTGGCTTTGTGTATTCCGACAAGGCATACAGCCATTATCACCAGTGCAGCTCCGGCAAGGAACAATTCCTTGAAAGGAACTCCTCCGATGAGCATGGTGCCGATAAGGATCATAGCAACGAAAATGGCGCTGGAGTTGCTTCCAGGCGCTATCATGGCACATATCAGCAGCGATGGTATGTATATGTAGAAACATCTCTTCCAGAATGCTTTCCTGAGAAATTCCAGATGTTTCTTTGTAGCAAGCCAGTTGGCCAGGCTGAATGTCGGGCTTTCCTGCCCGCTTTCCATTGCGTCCCTGTCCTGCTTGAACGCATGCAGGGCCCACGCAAGATACATCACCATCGCTACCTTCGCCACTTCAAACACATGGATCTGGAAACCGAAGAAACCTAATGTCCTTCGGGCTCCATTGATAGTCTGTGCCTCTATGAAACCGAGGTCCAGGTTAAGATCCAGAATCATCAGCAGGACAAATGTCAGGAAGAAGCCCAATTGTGAAAAGAAGCGGAATATACCTATCTTCTTGATGTTGTACAGGAAGATGATCACAGCAAGGCCTGCTACTGCAACGATACCATGGTTCTTCATGATCTCAATCCTGCTCTGATCGGATAGAAGAGGGGTTGAAGAGAATATGGCCAGTACAGAAATCAGCATAAGAAGGAGGACGATCATCCAGATGACCTTGTCTCCTTCCATGTTGTCAATCAATTTCCAGAGGCCTTTTTTAGAGGCCTCCGGCTGTATCTTACCTGTATTGTCCATGTCTTAAAGGTTTCTGACAGCCTCCTTGAACTGCCTGCCCCTGTCTTCGTAATTCTTGAACAGATCGAAACTTGCGCAGCATGGAGACAACAGTACGACATCTCCTGAAGAAGCGAGCTTGCTGGCAAGCTGTACCGCGTCTTTTGCAGAAGTCACGTCGTGGATTTCCGGAACCACGCCTTCGAAAGATTCGTGGAACTTCCTGTTATCCAGCCCCATGCATATCATAGCCTTGACCTTCTCCTGCGCAAGCGGGATAAGGCTTGCATAGTCGTTGCCTTTATCAGTACCACCGACAATCCATACCACAGGTCTTGTCTGGCACTCGAGTGCATACCATGCCGCGTCAACATTGGTTGCCTTGGAATCGTTTATATACAGAACATCTCTGATACTGAGTACATTCTCAAGTCTGTGCTCGACAGCCTGGAATGTCGCAAGTCCGCTTCTGATGGCTTCGTTGTCGATGTCCATCGCCTTGGCAGCAAGAGCTGCAGCCATTGAGTTATATACATTGTGCTTGCCTCCCAGAGCGAGTTCCTGGAGGTACATGTCGCATTCATCTTCCTTATAGCGGACGATCATCTTGTCCTCCTTGACGAATGCTCCCTGAGCTACCTCTTCCTTCTGTGTGAACGGAAGCTTCTGAGCCTTCATTACTATCTGGTCAAGATGTCTGATCGTGATTTCGTCATCGGAACAGAAGATGAAGCAGTCGTCGCTGGACATGTTGCGTGTGATTCGGAACTTCGACTTCACGTAGTTCTCCATCTTATGGTCGTACCTGTCTAGATGATCCGGTGTGATGTTCGTTATGATCGCGATATCTGCCTTAAAATCATATACATTGTCAAGCTGGAAGCTGCTGAGCTCCAGAACATAGATGTCATGCTGCTCTGTAGCTACCTGATAGGCATAGCTTTTCCCGATATTTCCGCCGAGGCCTACATTCAGACCGGCCTGCTGAAGCAGGTGGTAGATGAGCGATGTGGTCGTGGTCTTTCCGTTGCTTCCTGTGATGCATACCTTTTTCGCAGAATCATATCGTCCTGCAAACTCGATTTCCGAAATGATGCTGATGCCTTCGTTCATTACCTTCTGCACCATCGGGGCAGTCGAAGGTATTCCGGGACTTTTTACAATCTCGTCAGCATTGAGAATCAGGCTCTCAGTGTGGCAACCCTGTTCGTATGGTATCTCCCACTTATCGAGCATAGCTGCATAATCCTCAGATATCTTGCCCATATCTGAGAGAAAAACGTCATAACCTTTAACCTTTGCGAGGACAGCGGTGCCTACTCCGCTTTCTCCTCCTCCTAATACTACTAATCTTGACATCTTATCTTAACTTCAAAAGTGCTATTGTAATGACTGCGAGAATCATCCCTACAATCCAGAATCTTGTTACTATCTTAGCTTCCGGAAGTGCCTTCTTAGGCCATTGTATGAGGGCCGGAACTCCTTCCTTCTGATAATGGTGGTGGAGCGGAGCCATTCTGAAGATTCTCTTTCCTTCTCCATATTTCTTCTTGGTGTATTTGAAATAGAATCTCTGCATGAGTACGGAAAGACTCTCGACGAAGAATATTCCGCAAAGGATAGGGATCAGAAGCTCCTTTCTGATGAGTACGGCACATACGCCGATGATGCCTCCAAGCATAAGACTTCCTGTGTCTCCCATGAATACCTGGGCTGGGAAAGAGTTGTACCAAAGGAAGCCGATGAGTGCGCCTACGAATGCTGACATGAAGACAGCAAGTTCTCCGCTGCCTGGTATGTACATTATGTTCAGGTATTCAGCATTGACTATGTTGCCTGAAAGCCATGCGAATATTCCCAGGACTACGCCGACGATTGCAGATGAACCTGTTGCCAGTCCATCCATTCCATCAGTGAGGTTTACACCGTTTGAACATGCTGTGATCACGATTATGATCATGAGCACGTAAATGGCCCATTTGCAGTACCAGCCCATTGCACCCTTGAAAGGGGATAGCCATTTGTAATCGAATTCGTGACTCTTTACGAAAGGAATGGTGGTCTTGGTGCTCTTGATGACGTCATGTTTTTCTACTGTGACTGTCGTCACGGGAGCATCGGCAATACCTGTGCTGTCAGCGAATACTTCTGTCACTACTTCTTCCTCTACGAGTACCTTTTCTCTTACCACAATGTCTTCGCTGAAGCATACGGCAAGGCCTATGGCAAGACCTAAGAGCCCCTGAGCGATAAGTTTGGCCTTTTCGCTCATACCTTCCTTGTTCTTCTTGAATACCTTGATGTAGTCATCTGCAAATCCGATGATGAAGAACCATATAGTGCTGACAATCAGGAGGATATTGTATATATTCGTCAGGTCGCCGAACAGGAGGACCGGTATGATGATTGAAAGGAAGATGATGATGCCTCCCATGGTCGGAGTGCCTTTCTTCTGCATCTGTCCCTCAAGACCGAGATCGCGGATCTCTTCTCCGATCTGCTTCTTCTGTATCCATCTGATGATCTTCTTTCCAGCGAAGATCGAGATCAGAAGTGCTGTAGTGAATGAAATGATTGCCCTGAAGGACAGGTAACTGAAAAGGCCCTGTCCAGGAAGATCTACTCCGAGATCCTTAAGATATTCTACAAGATGGTATATCATTATGCTATTGTTTCAAAAATTTCAGCGACGATTTCCTTTTCGTCAAAATGTTTCTTTTCTGTTCCTGTTATCTGGTAAGTCTCATGACCTTTGCCTGCAAGGAGGATCGTGGCTCCCTGGCTTGCAATCATTATGGCTGTCCTAATAGCTTCTTCCCTGTCTTCGATGAAGAGTGACCGTGCTCTTCCGCTCAGATCCATTCCTGCCTTGATGTCTGCCATGATGTCTGTCGTCTTTTCTGTGCGGCTGTTGTCGGAAGTCACTATGATTCTGTCTGCCATCTTCTGCGCTATTGCTGCCATTTCAGGGCGTTTCGTCTTGTCACGGTCCCCTCCGCAGCCGAAAACACATATGAGTTCTCTGTCCGGAGAGATCTCCCTCAGTGTCCTCAGCACATTTTCGAGAGCATCCGGAGTGTGGGCGTAGTCGATGATTACCGAAATGTCGCGCGGTCCTCTCATGTTCTCGAGCCTTCCCGGGGCAGGTCTGAGGCTGCTTAAGGCTACGAGAGCTTCCTGAGGATCTGCTCCCAGCACGATGGCTGTAGTATAGATGGCCAGCAGGTTATATGCGTTGTGCATGCCGATAAGGCAGCTCCAGCTTTCCTTGTCATCTATTCTGAGCAGCATTCCTTCAAAACTCTGCTCTATTATGCGGCATGTGTGGTCGGCAATCTTACGACAAGAGTATGTGACCACCTGTGCTTTTGTGTTCTGCATCATGACCATGCCGTTGCGGTCATCTATGTTTGTGATGGCATACGCATCTGAAGGCAGAGTGTCGAAGAACAGCTTCTTGCACCTGAGGTATTCTGCAAATGTCTTGTGGTAGTCAAGATGGTCATGTGTCAGGTTCGAGAATATTCCGTCCTTGAATTTCAGACCGGCAACCCTTTCCTGTTCCACACCTATCGAACTGACCTCCATGAAGCAGTATTCGCAGCCGGCATCCACCATCTCACTCATCAGCGAATTGATAGTGATAGGGTCTGATGTCGTGTTTACGGCCTCTGTACCTTTGTTGCCTACGTAGTTGGCTATCGTCGAGAGAAGTCCGCAATTATACCCTAAAGCAGTAAACATTCTGTGGAGCAAGGTCACTGTAGTGGTCTTTCCGTTGGTTCCGGTGATACCGACCAGAGTAAGCTTCTCTGAAGGATTGTCATAGAAGTTCGCTGCAATTATAGCCAAAGCATATCTTGACGATTCGACCTGAATGACTGTGATGTCCTGATGATCTGCCAATTGCTCATGAGCTGTCTCAATGTCTTCACAGACGATTGCACGAGCTCCCTTGCCGGCTGCAGTATTGATGAATCTGTGACCATCGCTGGCGAAACCTTTGACAGCAATGAATACAGATCCCTGCACGACTTTTCGGGAGTCGTTGCATACGGAACTGATTTCAATGTTCAGATTACCTTCGATGGCTGTAACGCCACAGCCTGATATGATGTTTTCAAGTCTCATCTGAGTGTTATGCTTATTGTCTGTCCTTTGCTAAGTTTTGTTCCTGCTGCCGGAGACTGGCTTATTACATGTCCGGTCCCTTTATAAGAGCATCTGTAACCGTTGTTTTCTATTGCGTAAAGTGCGTCTCTCAGTCCAAGACCTTTGAGATCAGGGACAGGGGCGTCAGAAGTCTTTGCAATGCTTATATGCTCGGTTTCCATTTCCGGTATTCCGCTCTTTCCCTTTACTATGTTTCCCCATTGGCTGTCATATGCCCAGATGCCGTCAACGATATCCTTGAATGTCATGGCAGGAATCTTTCCTCCGTAAACATCGTGATTCATAAGCCCGGTATAGACAACCACTATGGCTGTGTATTTCGGATTGTCGGCCGGGAAGAATCCTACGAAAGTCGCCTGATGCTTCTTTCTACCGTTCTTATCAGCATATGGATCTGGACTGCCGTCTCTTTCTTCTTTGGTCAGATGGACTCTGGACGTTCCGGTCTTTCCCGCTACAGTACATTTGGCGTTTTTCAGCCTGCTTGCTGTACCTTCCAAAGTGACCATCGTGAGCGCCCTCGTCAATGTGTCGGCGGTCGCTTTTGAGCAGATGGAACCGTTGAGTATGGATGGCTTCATCTTCTTTGTCACCATTCCGTCTTTTTCGATGCTTTCGACGACATAAGGCTTCATCATCTTGCCGTTGTTGGCGATTGCATTATAGAATGTCGCTACCTGCAGCGGAGTCACTCTTACAGAATATCCGATGGCTACTGATACAAGGTCGTAGATTGTCCAGCCTGCACTCTTCGGATCCGGAATCCTTGGTCTCGAACTTCCTGTTTCCTTCAGGTCAAAGTCATAGGCTTCGCCGAAATTATATTCATGGAGCCTGTTGATGAACTCTTCGGGATCGTCTCCGTAGTGGTCTTTCACCAGTCTTCTGAATACGTAGTTCGAAGAAATCTTGAATCCGTCAAGTATGGAAATACTGTTGGTGCCCTTGTTCCTTTCGTAATTCGTAATGTAGCTGTCCGGACGTATCTTGTCCATGTCGTCCATGCGTCCGTGATTTGTAGCGATCTTGTCTTCCAGCTCTACCTTTCCATCTTCGAGAAGTGTGGTCAATGTCACAGCCTTGAAAACGGATCCAGGCTCTGCGGGACTTCCTGCTGCCATGTTGAACACCTCCCTGAATTCTCCCTTCTTGTCTTTCTGGAGGTTCACCATTGCCCTGATAGCTCCGGTTTCCACATCCATCACTACTGCACAACCTCCGACAATGTCTTCCTCTGCTGCCATATTGCTTCTCAGAGCTCTGTCGGCTATGTCCTGGATATCTATGTCAAGTGTTGTCCTTACATCCAGTCCGTCTTCTACAGCCACTATGCTGCTGTCCACGTCCTGAATCATATCCTTGCGGTCGGTTATCCTGAGCCATTCAAGACCTTTCTTTCCATGAAGGACATAATCATATTTTCCTTCTATTCCGATATGTCTGGAATTTGTGTCACTGTTATGTTTGACGTAACCGATCACTCTTCTGGCAAGACCTTCATAAGGATACTGTCTTGTGTCAACCTTTTCAACGACCATTCCGCTTTTGAAAGCACCTTCGTTGAACAGAGGGAGCTGCTTGAGCTCCAACAGCTTGCCGTGGTCGATGCCTTTCACTATCGGTACATATCTGCGCTTGTTGCGTCTTCCGGTTGTAATCAGGTCGCTGTAGTAATCAGCATTCTTTCCTTCTTCGTGAAGTACTTCCGGAAGTCTTGCTGCAAGTTCTTCCGCCTTTCTGATCCACTCCTGCTCTCTCTTCTTTCCGTTCTTCTTGTCTCTGCCGTGCTCCTCTTTCAAAATATAGCAATCCATATATACATTGTACATAGGGGTTGACATGGCGAGAAGCTTTCCGTTATGATCGATGATCGATCCTCTTTGAGGCTCGATTTCGTTCTTACCTTTCTTAGGCTGGAAGTACGAAACGTATTTCGGATCCGGTTCCCAGATGAACTGCAGATATATGATCTTTCCTATGATAAGTACAGCTGCGATAAGGAACACGACGTGAAACAGGATCAGCACATTGCTGGGCCTGCGTCTTTCTTTCTCCTTTATGTTCAATCGTGCCATTCTTATCGTATGATGTTTGCCGGTTTCTCCGGTGCCTTTACTTCCGAGCCTGCAGCCTTAAGCATTTCTTCGACTGTGCTGATGCGGTCCAGACCTACATATTCACAGGTTTTCTGTGCATGGTATATTCTCAACGTTTCAAGTTCGCTTCTGTTCTTTTCCAATACGCTGAGAGTCTGTTCCATCTTATAGCTCATCAGGATGCTTATCCATCCTAGAGCGAATGCATAAAGGATATAAGGAAAAAGCTTGTCGACTCTCAGACGGAGAAGAATATCCCCGCTGATAATCGACTTCATGATGCTTTTGGCTGATTCGCCGAATCTGTTCCCTTTGCTGTCCATTATGCTTTTTCTGCTATTCTGAGTTTGGCGCTGCGAGCTCTGGTGTTCATTGCAATCTCACTCTCCTGCGGAAGTATCGGTTTTCTGTTGACTGCCTTGAGCGGTGCTGTCGCGTTACCGTAAAAATCTTTTTCGACTTTTCCTTCTATGTTTCCTGCCTTTATGAAGTTCTTGACCATTCTGTCTTCCAGAGAGTGGTATGTAATCACTACCAGCTTTCCCCCCGGTCTGAGCGATCTGGCTGCTCCGCTCAGAAACTTTTCCAAAGATTTCATTTCCTGGTTCACCTCTATCCTCAATGCCTGATATACCTTTGCCAGGAATTTATGCTCTGCGAACTTCGGTAGAGAGCTCTCTATGGCTTTTCCAAGATCGGTAGTCGTTTCAATCCTGGAGACTTCCCTTGCTTTGCAGATGAGCTGCGCTATCCTGCGGCTGTTGTCCACCTCGCCATAAAGTCTCAGAATCCTTTCCAGATCGGCCATGTCATATGAGTTGACGATGTCTGATGCATTGAATTCAGCCTCCTGATTCATTCTCATGTCAAGAGGAGCCTCGTATCTGAAGGAGAATCCTCTTTCGGCTGTATCGAACTGGTGAGAAGAAACGCCAAGGTCAGCAAGGACTCCGTCAATCCCGTTTCCATAACCCTGATGCAGAACGTGATTGTGGATCCATCTGAAGTCGCTTCTGATAAGTGTGAGACGCGGATCGTCCATTCTGTTGGCTATGGCGTCACTGTCTCGGTCGAAAGCGAACACACGCCCATTTGGTGATAAGCGTGAAAGTATTTCGGCAGTGTGCCCGCCTCCTCCGAATGTGGCATCAGCATAGACTCCATTGATGGAGTCTATTAATGCTGATACGCTTTCGTATAATAATACAGATGTGTGGTATTCTGACATTTCCGGCCCTCCTTGTCTAGATAGTTTCTGACAATGAACCGGCTATAGAAATGAAATCTTCGTTGGAAATAATGCTGGACTCGTAGTTTTCCTTAGCCCAGATCTCGATTTTGTAATCGTTGCCGGAGAAGACGACTTCCTTAGTCACGCCGATCATTTCAAGAAGTTTCTTTGGAATGGAGATACGGCCAAGTTTCGCGTCGGGCTCCACTATGGCGCAGTTATGCATGTATGCTCTCCAGAATTTAGCGTGCTTTTCGTTGAAAGCCGGGTTGAGTCTTGCAAGGACTTTCTCCGACTGGCGCTCCCACTCTGCATAGGTGTACATCTCGAGACAGTCACTGAAGTTTTCCTTCCTTATGACAAATCTCATGTCACCTTCAGCTGGCATAATGCCTTTGAAGGCGGCAGGGAAAATGAGTCTTCCCTTGTCGTCAACCTTGACATTATATTCGCCGATGAATCTTACCATAATCACTTTTCACGCTAATCGATGCAAAAGTAAGAATAATTTTCCATTTTCTTACATTTTCTTCCAAAATTTTCCACAGAATTATCAACAGCTTTCAGGGGGATATAAAAAAGCCGGGCAGTCCGTGTAAGACTGCCCGGCTGAAACCGTTGACTATGTGTTTAAAGCTTAACCTTGGCCTTGCGCTGTGATTTCCTGCTCTTTTCTGCAGCAAATCCCATGATGTGGCTTTCTATTGAAGCTTCGATCGAGCTTGAAAGCCTGCTCATATCCTGGGTCGATACAGCTTCGATGAAGTCTCTTACGAGAGCGAAGTCTCCACCGCCATGTCCGGAGCCCTTATACTCGTCAGCATCAATGACTTCCATGCTCCAAACAGTCTTCTTGCCGGTACGGAAATCCCAGACTGTGAATTTGTTCATGTCGCCTTCTATGTAGCCGGTGGTTCCCATGATTCTTGTACGGCGTCCGCCCCAAGGAGTGAAGGCATCCATAGTGAATGAAGCTGTCTGACCTCCGTCAAAGACCATCTGTGCTACATAATGGTCAGGCTGGTCGTTGTCGCAGTGGTAAACGCATCTTCCGTATCCTGTAGTCTTGATCTTTTCCATGATCTCATTCTCGTCCTTCCTGTCTTTAAGGTCGAAGACACCGAGGTGGCGTTTCTGGTTCACGTAGATCTTTATTGCAGAATAAGGGCATGTGCTTTCGTGTGGACATCCGTCGGTACATTTGAGAGGTGCGCCTTCAGGAGCATTCTCTTTCTTGAAAAGATGAAGCGATCCGTCAGCAGCTATGGTCTTGCATGGAGCATCGACAATCCATCTGATGATGTCGAGGTCATGACATGACTTGGCAAGGATAATAGGTGTGGTAGCCTTTTCGCTTCTCCAGTTTCCTCTTACATATGAATGTGCCATATGAGCATACTGGATAGGCTCCATGTGCTGGATGCTTACAAGTTCGCCGATCATGCCGGAATTCACGGCTGACTTGAGCGCGATGAAATATGGCGCGTACCTGAGGACGTGACATATGGCAACGATGCGGTTGTATTTCTTTGAATGGCTGAGGATCTTGCGGCATTCCTCCTCAGTCTGTGCTGCAGGCTTTTCAAGAAGAACGTCATAACCCATTTCCATAGCCTTGAGGCATGGCTCGATATGTCTGTCGTCAGGAGTTGCGATGATCACGGCATCTGCAAACTTAGGAACTTCGAATACCTCTCTGTAATGGCCGAAGCGATGCTCCTGAGGTACATCGTGCTTGTCCGCCATGTCGAGTCGTCTGCTTTCGAGGATGTCGGATACACCTACGATCTTGAGATGCTCAGGGAAACGCTTTGCATAGCTTGCATAGAGTCTTCCGCGATTGCCGGCTCCGATGATTACAGCTGTTATCTGTTTGTTTGTCCTTGGCTTGAGGGAACGGATCTCTACATCTATCTTATCTTCTGCAGAGAGTGCAGAATCGCTGGCAGATGAATTATCGCTGATCATGTCGGCAGCCATTGCTATAGGATCGGTCAATGCTACTCCAGTAGCGATAAGGCCGCATCTTTTGAGAAAGTCTCTTCTAATCATATCGTTTTGGTTATAATTTCCGGTGCAAGTTAGCAAATATTCTCCTTATAACCAATGTTTTCTGTTTTTTCGTGAAAATTCATAAATTTGCGCCCGTATTCACAGAATGAGATGAAAGTATATAGATCAATTTTTATAGTTTTGGCCGTTTTTGCGGCTGTGTCATGTGGCCGCAGGGAGGCTGTTGAGAATGAAAGTGCGGAGTCATCATCAGCGGATTCTTCTGCATGCATCATGGGATTCTGTCCGGATTCACTGATTGTCGAGGAAGGACATGTCAAGTCCGGACAGTTTTTCTCGAATCTTTTGGGAGGCCTGGGACTGAGCCAGCAGGAGGCTTATAATCTGACAGTGGCATGTGACTCTGTATTTGATGTCAAGACCTTGCGTGTCGGAAATGCGTACCATGCTTATTATTCGGAAGGAGATTCATTGGCAACAGGATCTAAGCTCCAGTATCTTGTGTACGAAAGGGACAGGGCCAGCAATGTCATCTTTGCTTGCCAGCCTCCATATAAGGCATGGGTTTATGAGAAGCCGGTCACAGTTGAAAGCCGTTATGCTGACGTAACCATCAATTCTTCCTTGTGGAATGATATGAGGGATGCCGGCGTTTCTCCTCTCCTTATCATAAGTCTGTCGGATATCTATGCATGGACCATTGATTTCTTCGGCCTTCAGAAAGGAGACCGTTTCAGGGTCCTTTATGACGAGAAGATGTGCGATGGGGAAGTGCTGGCTGTGGATACTGTACGCTATGCGATATTCTCCCATGGAGGAGAGGAACTGCCTATGATCATGTTCGATCAGAAGGACGGAGGAAACATATGGTGGAACGAGAAAGGAGAAAGCATGAGGAAAGCTTTCCTGAAGGCTCCTCTTCAGTATTCCCGAGTAAGTTCCGGCTTTTCATATGCTCGCAGGCATCCTGTGACAAGAAAGGTACAGCCTCATACGGGAGTTGATTATGCCGCACCGAAAGGTACTCCTGTCATGACTATCGGAGACGGTGTGGTCACCAGTGTGAAGTATGAAGGTGCCGGTGGTAATACTGTCAGGATCAGGCATAATTCAGTATATTCTACTGCATATCTGCATCTTTCGAAATATGCCAAGGGCCTTAAGGTCGGACAGCGTGTACGTCAGGGTGAAGTCATAGGATATGTCGGTTCTACAGGACGTTCCACAGGCCCTCATCTGGATTTCCGTGTATGGAAGAACGGCACTCCTGTCAATCCTTTGAAAATGGACTCTCCTCCAGCGGAGCCTTTGAAAGAAGACAATATGCCGGCTTTCGGGAAAGCGGCTGAAAGATACAGGGCGCAGGTCGATACCATACAGGCCAGGAAACTTGCCGCCATGATGTTCGAAATGCTTTAGACCAGACTGTCATATACTGATGCGGTGGTTGCATATACAGCCTCCGCATCTTCTATAATATCCTGAAGAGCAGACAATTGTGCTGCATTGTCGCTCCATGGTATCCATAGCTTGAGATATCCTCCGCGTCCATATTTTTCTTTCAGATGCTCGATAGCGCGTCTTATGTGACCTTTGCGGTCAAGTTCCGGATAATTGTTGAGTCCGAACTGGATAGTGCGGCGTATTATGGTTTCGCTGACGATGACGCGGTCAGCTTCGGCTACAAGCATGCCGTAGATGCTGCGTGGGGCTGACTTCCCTGAAGCCCTATGGTCTTCGGCAGCCTGGGCTATCGTTTCGATCTGTTCTTCCGAAAACCATTCGTGAAGTCTCAGGTCCGAACGAATGATGGTGCCTGAATCGAGATGATGCAGTTCTCTTCCGCCTGCCAGTCCAAGATCATGACATGCAGCTGCCATGAACAGCATTTCGCGATCGACTTCAAGGTCATTCCATTCTTCCGCCTCCTCTTTATGCGCTTTGATCCAGTCCGGCATCCTGTCAAGCAGTTCCATAGCCTGCCCGATTACTGTGAGTGCATGGTCTTCACGATGAGCCGAATCGAAATCCGCATATTGCGGTACTATTTCTTCATAGACATATCTTGCTATGTCTTGCCTGATGTCGATATGATCCTTCATGTTTAAAGCAGCGGAGCGAAAAGCCGCATTATGGCTTGTGTAAGTTTGTGGTACCATGGACGTACTGCCCATACTTCCTTTGTGATTTCCGTACATTCCTTGAGATCTTCCATGAATATCCTGTGATTCTCTCTGGCTATGTCTTCATTGTAGATATATGCATTGATCTCGTAGCTGAGCTCCATGCTTCTGCAGTCCATGTTTGCGGAACCAATTATTGAAAGGTAATCGTCTGAGACCATGGTTTTTGCATGTATGAACTTTCCTCCCTTTTCAAATATTCTGATTCCAGCCTCAAGGCAATCCTCGTAGAATGATTTGTTTGCAGGTCCCATGAAGAAAAGGTCGGCTTTCTTCGGTACCATGAGCCTGACATCGCAACCTTTTAATGCGGCAGCCTTCAATGCCATCAGCAGCGGTTCCGGCGGTACGAAATATGGAGTCTGGATATAAAGGTATTTCTCTGAATGATGAGCTGTCCAGACTGCTCCCATATGGAGGATAGGGAATTCCCTGTCAGGCTCGTCAGGAATGATCTGCACAAGCTTGTCGTCATGACTGGCTCTGTCGTGCGGGAAAAAGCAGTCCAAGCTTCCGTCAATCTTTCCTCCTGAGGTTATCCAAGAATTAAGGAAACAATATTGGAGGGCAGCTACTGCGTTGCCGGTGATGCGCATATGTGTATCACGCCAGCGGAAAAAATAGTCGTCCCCGATGTTCATGCCGCCGGTGTATCCGACCTTTCCGTCGATCACGACGACCTTCCTGTGGTCGCGGTAGTTGAATTTGGAAAGGAGAAATGAATTAGGATTGGTAAACTTCACGACTTCCACTCCCGCTTCCTTCATTTCATCGTAATATCCCGGCCATATGGTGATGTTGGCAATGTTTTCATGGATAAAGCGTACTTTCACACCTTCCCTGGCCTTCTGCATGAGAAGATTCTTGATTCTTCTGCTTCCGTCGTCCTTCAGAAAGTAGAAATATTCGAAGTGGATGTGGTGTTTCGCTGCAAGCAGATCGTTTACAAGCGCTTCAAGCTTACGGCCCCCGGAAGTGATGATTTCCACCTCATTGTTGTCGGTTACTGTCAGGCCGCTGTCTGTTTTCAGGAGACGGCTCAGACTTTGGAAGTCCGGACGTATGTTGTTTTCCTCTATGGTGTCGAAAAGCAGGTTCTTTGTCTCCTGACTGGTCTTTTCTTCGAAGGCCTCCAGAAACTTCTGGTTCCTGTACTGGAAAAAGCCGGGCTTTCGGAAATTCATTCCGAAGACGATATAGAGCAGCAGTCCGATAACGGGTAAAATACCGATTATCAGGATCCAGGCCACTTTTCTGCCCGAATCCTGATTATCATTCAATATCACAAGCACTGCTCCCAGAATCAGGAATGTGCCGATGATGGATACCGTTATGGACAATAGTCCGCTCATACACCGTTAGTAAAGTACCAGATAAGTCAGTGCTGCAAGAACTGCTCCAAAGATAGGTCCTGCAACAGGAACCCAGCTGTAGGACCAGCCGCTGTCGCGTTTGTTTTTCATAGGCAGGACGGCATGGGCAATACGTGGCGCAAGGTCGCGTGCAGGGTTGATGGCATAACCTGTTGCTCCTCCGAGAGACATACCTATGGCCATGATCAGGCAGGTGACAGGAATGGCTCCGAGTTCTCCCATGCCGATATGGAGGTGATATCCGGTTGCATCGATCGTAGGTATGTTGGCGTCAACTCCGAAGACGAGGATGACAAATACCAGCAGCCATGAAGCAAGAGCTTCGCAGAAGAAATTGCGGAGCTTGTGTCCTTCTATTGCCGGCATTGTACAGAATGTGCCGAGCTTTGTGTCAGGGTCTTCGGTAGCATCATAATGATCCTTATAGAAAAGCCATACAAGTGCTGCTCCGGCAAAACCTCCGAGCATCTGTGCTATGACATAACCTGGAACTGCACTCCACTCCATAGTTCCTGCAAGAGCGCAGCCGATGCTGACTGCAGGATTGAGATGGGCTCCTGATACGGATCCGGAGATGAATACTCCCACCATTACGGCAAATCCCCAACCCATTGTAATAACTACCCAGCCGGCACCTTTTGCCTTGCTTTTATTGAGACTTGTGGCTGCGCAAACGCCATCTCCCAAGAGGATCAGCACCATTGTACCGATGAACTCGAATATGTATTTTGTAAACATTTCCATTTTTTTCAACCTTTTTTATTTACCTGTCAAAGTCCTGTTTATCGCATCTGCCCAACCAGCCTTGAGCTCTGCTACCTTTTCCTGTGGAGCTGATGGCTTGAACTCCATTTCTACTCCCCATTGCTGCTTGATGTGGTCTATGCTCTGCCAGTATCCTACTGCAAGTCCGGCAAGGTATGCCGCTCCGAGAGCCGTAGTCTCAGTTACAATCGGCCTGATCACGTCGGTGCCGAGAATGTCGGCCTGGAACTGCATCAGAAGATTGTTTCTTGAAGCACCGCCATCGACCTTGAGCTCCTTTAGAGTTACTCCTGCGTCTTTCTGCATGGCATTGACGATGTCCATGGTCTGGAATGCAATGCCTTCCAATGCTGCACGCGCAATATGAGCCGCTGTAGATCCGCGGCTGAGTCCGTAGATGCTTCCCTTTGCATACTGGTCCCAATGTGGAGCTCCAAGTCCGGTCAGGGCAGGTACGAAGTAAACACCTCCGTTATCAGGAACACTGCTTGCCAGAGCCTCCACTTCTGAAGAAGACTTGATTATGCCCAGACCGTCGCGGAGCCACTGTACGACAGAACCCGCTACGAATATGCTGCCTTCGAGGGCATAATTGACGGTGTCGCCGATCTTCCATGCGATGGTTGTAAGCAAGTTGTTTGATGACATTATCGGCCTCTCTCCGCTGTTCATGAGCATGAAGCAGCCTGTTCCGTATGTGTTCTTTACAGAACCAGGCTCTGTACACATCTGACCGAAAAGAGCGGCCTGCTGATCTCCTGCAATTCCGGCGATAGGAACTTCATGGGCGAACAATGTCGTCTTTGTATATCCATAGACCTCGCTTGAAGACTTGACCTGAGGCATCATCGATTCAGGAATGTCGAAAAGCTGGAGCAGTTCCTTGTCCCATTCGAGAGTGTGAATGTTGAACAGCATTGTACGAGAGGCATTCGTAACGTCTGTGACATGAACTTCTCCTCTTGTCAGCATCCATATGAGCCATGTATCGACTGTTCCGAATCTGAGCTTGCCTTCATCGGCCCTCTTTCTGGCTCCAGGGACGTTTTCAAGGATCCACAGGATCTTGGTGGCGCTGAAATATGCATCGATGATAAGTCCTGTCTTGCTTCTGATCAGATCGGTACGTCCGTCTCTCTTGAGGCCGTCGCAGAATTCAGAGGTTCTTCTGTCCTGCCATACGATTGCGTTATAAACGGGTTCTCCTGTTTCTGCGTCCCATACTATGGTGGTCTCACGCTGATTCGTGATGCCTATGGCTGCAATGTTGAGTCCGTTGATGTCGATGGAAGTAATCGCCTCGGCAATGACAGATGCCTGTGAGGACCATATTTCCATAGGATTATGCTCCACCCAGCCCGGTTTGGGGAAGATCTGGGTGAATTCTTTCTGCGATACGGCTTTGGTCTGACCGTATTCATCAAATACGATTGCCCTCGAACTGCTGGTTCCTTGGTCAAGGGCGAGGATGTATTTTTCCATAATTATGTGGTGTTAGTCAATGCGCTTGCAAAGCAATGTGGCGGAGGTTACTGAAACTACCTCTACCTCGCAGTAGTCTCCTGCCTTTTCTCCGCGTGACGGGAAAACGCACATCTTGTTGCTGCTTGCCCTGCCGCAGAGCTCTTCCGGATTCTTCTTAGAAGGACCTTCGACAAGTACTTTCAGCCTTCTTCCGATTTCCTTTTCATTGCTCTTGAGGCTCATGCGGCCCTGAAGTGCTATTATCTCATTAAGTCTTCTGGTCTTGAGCTCATAAGGTATGTCATCAGGATATTTCCTTGATGCGAGAGTGCCGGGACGCTCGGAATATGCAAACATGAATGCAGAATCGAATACGACTTTTTCCATCAGGGTCAGGGTGTCGTTATGGTCTTGCTCAGTCTCCCCGCAGAATCCTGCGATGACATCTGTGGTGATGCCGCAGTCAGGAATCACGCTGCGTATCTTCTCGACTCTCTCCAGATACCATTCACGGTTGTATTTGCGCCTCATCTTCTCAAGCATGATGCTGCTCCCTGACTGTACCGGAAGATGAATGTGCTTGCAGATGTTTTCGTACATCGCCATCGTATATATGACCTCGTCACTTATATCTTTAGGATGGGAAGTGGAGAATCTTACACGAAGCTCCGGACTTATCTTAGCCACCATTTCAAGGAGCTGGGCGAAATTGACGTTCTTGTCCGCATTTTCCTGGTCTTTCCAATGGTATGAGTCCACATTCTGGCCAAGCAGGGTCACTTCCTTATATCCGTTTGCATAAAGTTCTTCAGCTTCACGCACGATTGTATAAGGGTCGCGGCTTCTTTCGGCACCTCTGGTGTATGGCACGACGCAATATGAACAGACGTTATTGCAGCCTCTCATTATGGAGATGAATGCTGACACACCGTTCTTGTCAAGCCTTACAGGTGAGATCTCCGCATAAGTCTCTTCGTGGGAAAGCAGTACGTTTATCTGCGGTCTGTCAGGTGCAATGGCTGCAAGCAGTTCAGGCAGAGACCTGTATGAGTCCGGTCCGGCAACGAGATCGACAGTTTCAAGAAGCTTGTCCTTGAGCCTTTCCGCCATACAACCTACGATGCCGATGATGACACCGTCCCTGTTCCTTTTCTGAAGTTTGAACTGGTCTATCCTGCCCCATATCCTCTGCTCGGCATTGTCTCTGATGGAGCATGTGTTTGCAAGGATTACGGATGCTTCCTCGATGTTTTCCGTAAGGGCGTAACCGGCGTCCTGCAATATTGAAAGAATGACTTCGCTGTCGTTTACGTTCATCTGACAGCCATATGTCTCTATGTAAACCTTCGGTCTTGAAGGATCTGTAATAGGTCTTATGTTGCGCATATATGGCTCTATGTTTTCTGTAGGATACAAAGATAGGATTTTTCGTCGAATATAGTTATCTTTGCGAAGATGTAAAGTGAAGACTTATGAATTTTATGCGACTTAAAAGATATTTTTTCATTGCTGTCATGGCCGTATTCTGCCTTTCCGGATGTTCCGGTATAAAGAAGGTCCGTAACATACAGGTGGAAGGGGTGAAGGTAGAAAGCATAATCCCCAATGGATTGAAAGGAGCTACCCTTAATGTGGCGGTAGATGTGGATAATCCGGCACCTGCTATCTCGCTTTCAGATATTTCAGGCACATTGGAACATTCTGGCAAGGTTCTTGGTAGGGTCGATGTCGATCCTTTCTCGATTCAGGCTGAAAAAGCAGATACATACCATTTGAAAGCGAATGTTACTCTTGGCGAGGGGACCAGCATATTTGATCTGGGAAGACTTATCGACAAGACCGTGATCGAGGAAAGTACGGTTGATTTTTCAGCCAGGATCAAGATAAGAAACGGAGCTGCCAGAAAGGTCAAGCTCGATGATGTACCTTTGAAGAAACTTTTGGAGACTGTAAAGAAATGAAACGAATCATAAATCTGATATCAATCCTTACAATAGCTTTTTCAGCATTGTCTTCTTTTGAAGCTGCCGCCCAGCAGACAGATGTACCGGAGGACTATGAGGCAGTGGACTCTGTCATATATCGTCATGTCTCGTCGGTCGATACGGAACTTGAAGGAAAGAATATCTTCAATGTTCTGCCATCGGAAGTGAACGTGCGTCAGTCACAGCAGATTTCCAATTCGATGAAGGCACATGTGGCAGGCAATTCAAAGAGGGAATTGTCCGGCTACAGAGTGAGGATATTCTTTGATAACAAACAGTCGGCAAGAGGCGAGTCTGAAGCAACATTGAACCGCTTCAGAAGTCTTTATCCGGAAATCAGGGCATATAGGATATATACGAATCCATATTTCAAAGTCACTGTAGGTGACTTCAGGACCAAGTCAGAGGCAATGGCTCTGCTTGTACGTATCAAAGGCGCTTTCCCTAGTGCTTTTGTAGTTAAGGAAAATATCGGTTACCCGATTGTCGATAAGGACAATGCGGTGGTAAGCGATACTATAAAGGTCTTGAGGCCTGTCGGTAAGTAGCAAGTAAAAGTGTAGTGGCATGTTAAAGCAAGGATTGGAATTAAAGCAGACTCAGAAGCTGTCGCCTTTACAGATTCAGACGATCAAGCTTATAGAGCTGCCTGTTCAGGAATTGGAACAGAGAATACGTAAGGAACTGGAGGAAAATCCTGTTCTGGATGAGGAACTCCCTTCTGAAAAGGAAGAAGGAGAGGCTCCGAGAGAGGTGTCCTTGTCAGACTATAAGGAAGATGATTCAATCCCAAGCTATCGTCTCAGATCCGACAACTATTCCAAGGACGAACGTCCTCAGTATAATACTTTCTCTGTCAAGGAAAGCTTTACCCAGAGCCTTCAGGAACAGCTTGGATACAGAAGCCTTACTGAACATCAGTATGCTGTGGCGTCTTTTCTTATCGGAAGCCTGGACGATGACGGCTATCTCCGCAGAAGCATAGACAGCATCGTGGATGATCTCTCTTTCAGGGCGAATGTCGAGACTACTGAAGAAGAAGTGCTCGAGATGCTGAAGATCATTCAGGAATTCGAGCCTGCAGGTGTCGGAGCCAGGGATCTTCGTGAGTGCCTGCTGCTTCAGATCAGATTCTGCAAGAAGACTCCGGCTGTGGAAAATGCCGTGAAGATTCTCAAGAACCATTTCACCGAATTTACCAACAAGCACTTTCAGAAGATAATGACCCGTATGAACATTACGGAAGATGAGCTGAAAGCGGCTATGGCAAAGATCCTTAAGCTGAATCCGTCTCCTGGAGGACAGATCGATGATTCATATACCGATCAGGCTCAGCAGATCGTTCCGGATTTCCTTCTCGAATATATTGATGGAGAACTGAAGCTCTCGATGCCCAGGTTTTCGGTTCCTGAACTCAAAGTCAACAGGAAATATGCTGATATACTCATAGAAGCGGCAAATTCTTCGGAAAGAGAAAAGAAGGAAGCAGCGGCTTTCGTAAAAAAGAAGCTGGATTCTGCCAAATGGTTTGTCGAGGCTATCAAGCAGAGACATAATACGCTTTCAAGCACGATGCAGGCTATTGTGGATTATCAGCATGAGTATTTTGTCGATGGAGATGAGACCCATCTCAAGCCTATGGTACTCAAGGATATAGCGGAAAAGACAGGTTTCGACATATCTACCATTTCACGAGTGGTGAACAGCAAATATATCGAAACCCATTTCGGAATATATTCTCTCAAGTATTTCTTTTCTGAAGGTCTTGAAAACCAGGAAGGTGAGGAAGTATCGACCAGAGAACTCAAGAAAGCTCTTCAGGAGTGTGTCGATACTGAGAACAAGCGCAAGCCTCTTACTGATGATGAATTGGTGGAGAAGATGACGGAGAAAGGCTATAAGGTCGCCCGTCGAACCATCGCCAAGTATCGTGACCAGCTTGGTATCCCGAAAGCAAGACTCAGAAAGGAATTGTAGATAAGATCTATTTTTTTACACCATAAGCCAGGTCTCCGGCATCTCCGAGGCCTGGCACTATGTATGAGTGGCTGGTAAGTTCCTCATCAATGGCTGCGACCCATAAGGTAACTCTGTCTCCCGGAAGGTTTTTCTGGAGATATTCTACGGCGTAGGCGCTGGAGATCGGGCAGACCAGATGTGTATATGCAGGTTCGCCTTCTTCACAAAGACGTTTGTATGCGATTTCAAGAGATGCTCCTGTCGCAAGCATTGTGTCAGCAAGAATCAACGTCTTTCCTTCGAGGTCAGGTGTACTTGCATATTCGATGTTGATATGGAAATCTTCTCCCTTGTCATATTTTCTATATGCAGCAACGAAAGCATTCTGTGCATCATCGAAGTAGTTGAGGATACCCTGATGAAGAGGCAGGCCTGCACGCAGGATCGTAGCAACCACTATCTTGCTGTCATAAGTCGGAATGTTGGCAATGCCCAGCGGGGTCATGTATTCCTTTGGGGTGTAGTCGAGATGCTGGCTGATTTCATATGCGAAGATCTCGCCTAGTCTTTCGAGATTCCTGCGGAAACGCATGCTGTCCTTCTGAATACCTTTGTCGCGCATCTGTGCGACGAATTTGTTGAGGATAGAGTTCTTCTCTCCGAGATTGATGACTTTCATATCTGTATTGTTTGTGTCAATGTTGGAAACACAAATATATTCTTATTTGCGGACAAGTCAAAATTTTACTGTATTCATGCTTGGACGAGTTCTTCGTCAGCAAAGCTGTAGTAACTGTCTTCTGCGATTACGATATGGTCGATCAGAGAAATGTCGCACGTCTTCAAGGCCCTGTCTAGCTGTCTTGTGGAGTTTATGTCGGCTGTGCCGGGCATCGCGTTTCCGGAGGGGTGATTGTGGATGAGAATCAGGCCGCTTGCTTTTTTCTCGATTGCTTTTCTGACTATTGTCCTGCTGTCCAAGACTGTGGATTCAAGTCCTCCGCTGCTTACTTTCTCCTTGGCTATCATATAGTTCGCCCTGTTGAGGAAAAGTACCCAGCATTCTTCGTGGTCCAGGTTTCTGAGAAAAGGAAGCATCATCCTGAAAACAATCTTAGGAGATGAAATCGGGATGCGTGATTCGATTATCGGCTCGCTGGCATATCTTCTGCCGATTTCAAATGCTGCTGCCAGGGTTACTGCCTTGCTGGGACCGATACCGCTTATTTCGCATAGCTTTCCGATAGGCATGGAGGCAATCCCGCCGAGTTTGTTGCCAGCGCTTTTAAGTGCTTCTCTTGCCACGTCTATAACATTCATCTTTCCCGTGCCTGTGCGCAGGAGAATCGCCATCAGTTCGGCATTGCTGAGAGATTCGGCGCCTTTTGCCATCATCTTTTCCCTCGGCCTCTCATCCATGCAAAGTTCCTTGATCTTCATGTTTTTTCCGCAAATCTATCTTTTCCCGGGTAGGCAGGGAAATAATTGTGACGAAAACATGAAAGTTTTTCTTTTTCTGAAAGGTTTTGAACTTTTTTGAAAGAATCGGGATCCTCTCATCCGACCGGACACAAAAAAAGAAGTCCGAAGACTTCTTTTTTAGGGTGCCCAGTCGGATTCGAACCGACGACATTCAGAACCACAATCTGACGCTCTAACCAACTGAACTATGGGCACCATGTTGGTTTAAGGACTGCAAATATACGCATAAATTCGAAATCTGCAATAGACTGTGGTGATTTTTTTTGTCACAAATAAATTTTTTACCCCATTCTCATTAATTCTGTCCCTTTTGGCATCATTATGATAAGGTGCGAAAATACTTTTCTTTATATTTGCAAAGAGAGAATCAGAAAATCACATAAATATGGGACGAGAAATAAAGTTTTCCCTTGTTTATAGGGATATGTGGCAGTCTTCAGGAAAATATGTGCCGACTGTCGCCCAGCTTAAGGAAGTCGCTCCGGCTATTATCGATATGGGGTGCTTTGACCGTGTGGAGACAAATGGCGGAGCTTTCGAGCAGGTGAATCTGCTTTTCGGTGAGAATCCTAATAAGGCGGTGAGGGAATGGACAGCTCCTTTTCATAAGGCTGGCATTCAGACTCATATGCTTGAAAGAGGACTTAATGCTCTTCGTATGAATCCGGTACCGGCTGATGTTCGTGAACTGATGTATAAGGTGAAGCATGCACAAGGTACAGATATCTCGCGTTCGTTCTGCGGCCTCAATGATCATAGAAATCTTCGTCTAAGTGTCGAATACGCCAAGAAAGGCGGAATGATTTCTCAGGTGGCCCTGTCAATCACCAATTCTCCAGTCCATACGGTAGAATATTATATGGGTGTGGTTGATAAGGTGGTCGGATATGGTTGCGATGAGATTTGTCTCAAGGATATGGCCGGCATAGGACGCCCGACCTTCCTGGCCGAGCTTACAAGTCAGATAAAGAAGAAGTATCCTCATATAAAGGTCCAGTATCACGGACATTCAGGACCGGGATTTTCTCCGGCTTCGATGCTTGAGGTGGCTCGTGCAGGAGCGGACTATCTGGATGTGGCGGTGGAGCCTCTTTCATGGGGAAAGGTGCATCCTGACGTTATCACGATCCGTGAGATGCTCAAGGCTGATGGATTCAAGGTCAAGGACCTTAATATGAATGCTTATATGGAAGTCCGTGCTCTTACCCAGAAATTTATCGATGATTTCCTCGGCTATTGGATAGATCCGAACAATTCCCATATGAGTTCCCTTCTAGTCGGTTGCGGTCTTCCCGGTGGCATGATGGGATCCATGATGGCGGATCTGAAAGGTTTCCATGGCGCTATCAATGCGTCTTTAAGGGCTCAGGGCAAGGCGGAACTCTCTCTTGATCAGCTTATGGTCATGCTGTTCCAGGAAGTTGAATATGTGTGGCCTCGTCTGGGATATCCTCCTCTTGTCACTCCTTTCAGCCAGTATGTCAAGAATACTGCACTGATGAATCTCATGGCTCTTCTTAAGGGACAGCCTCGCTGGACAACGATAGATAAGGATACATGGAACATGATTCTCGGCAAGATGGGTAAACTGCCAGGAGAGCTTGCGCCGGAAATCGTGGAACTGGCAAAGCAGAAAGGCCTTGAATTTTATTCCGGCAATCCTCAGGACGCTTTCCCTGACGAATTGGATAAGTTCCGTAAGATCATGGATGAAGAAGGCTGGGATTATGGCCAGGATGATGAGGAACTGTTTGAACTGGCTATGCACGAGAGACAGTACAGAGATTATAAGAGCGGTGTGGCCAAGGAACGTTTCAACAAGGATCTTGAGGCAGCGAAGGCGAAGGCTGGCGCTCCGATCGTGATTGAGAGACCGGTCGTCGAGATGCCGAAGTTTGATGTAGGGAAGATATCTGAGAAATATCCGAAAGCAGTACCTGTACAGGCTCCGGTCAAGGGACAGCTTATCTGGCAGATTGATGTAGAGGATGCTTCGACTGCTCCTGTTGCCGGTACGGAGGTTGAGGCTGGAAAGGCCATGAGCTATGTGCAGACATATTATGGAATGGAAGAAGTTATTCCGGCTGTCAGCGGACGTGTTGTAGCTGTCTGCGCGAAGCAAGGAGATATGGTGGCGAAAGGCGAGATTGTAGCTTTCGTACAGTAATGACATGCTGACATAAAAATGATCAGGCCGTCCATTCGGGCGGCCTGATTTCATATGAATGAGCTTGTATTTATTCTATGCTCAAGAGCATGGAACTTGTTTCTGTTGAAGGTGCATGCTCGAATCCTCCTTTCGAGTAGATACGGTCTGCTTCTGCATCCAATGTGTCAGAGATGACATAACCGTTTTCTGCCTTGTAGCTGCACCATTTGATCTTAAGTTTTGCAGAATCCTCCTTGATCAGATCTGCAATGCGGAAACTTACATATGCACCGGCTAACTGCATGGTCGCATTGTTTACACTGTCGTTTGTCAAAACCTCGCCATCAGCATTGTGGCGGATAAGGAATGTGTACCCTCCGTCTTCCTGGACAGTGTTGTCGAGTATAAGGTTGATATGATGCTTCTTTTTGCTTGTCGGAACAACGGGAACCGTAATATAGATATTGATGTATCCTCCGGAAACCCAAAGGTCAGTCAGGAGTATCGGGTCATCTTTAAGAAGCTTTTCGTCAGTCACCTCGCTCATTACCAGCGGTGTCTTTGTAAGTACCTCAGTGAGGTAATGCATCCTTACGTCATATTCGTTTTCTGCTGTCTTGCTGAGTATGTCGCATACGACGAAGGCTCTTTTCATTGTGTCTATCTTGCCTTGGCATGACTGTTCGACTACATTGAATATGTTTCCCTGATCGCTGACGAACTGGCCGTTGACCACATTTCCCATTGATGCATTGTTGTATCTGATCACATTGTCCTTAGAACATGACGCTGCCGTAAGGACGCAGAGTGCGGCTGTAATGCCGAAGATGAATTTTCTCATAATCTTTACTGTATTTTCTTTTGCAGCTTATAAGATGCGTGTAAGGCCTTTAATGTTGCATCAGACACTGTACTTTTTTCTGCTCGGTCTGCCAACAAGCTGGATATCAAAGCCTTCTATAGTGTAGCCTCTTACTCTTTTTCTGCTTAAGTGTGATTCTATGAGAGCGACAAGCTCGTCGTCGATCACATCGCGGAATACATGGTTGTCCTGATCGTAGAAATGGATATGCTTGAATGTGTTTACATCGAAGTACATCTTGTTGTTCGCGCTCAGCCTGTAATCGTAAATTCCTAGCATTGCCATATGGGTGAGGATATTATAGACGGAGGCAGTAGTTACCTTGGCAGTTCCTTTCTCTTTTATGGCTTCTGTGACCATATCAGCGCATGCGTGTCCCAGTGACATCATTGCCTCATGGACGGCAAGACGCTGTGATGTGGCCTTGAGTGAATGTTTTCGTAAAAGAGTCTTGTACTCTTCAATGTTCGGGCATTTATGTGTATTCATATGATTTCCTTTATGGCGCAAAGATATGTATTAAAGTGAAAAACGCCAAATAAATTTGAAATATTCCAAATTATGACAGTTGATTTTCTTCCGTGAAGTCTGTGAATTCCAATAAAAATGGTAATTTTGCGCCCGTTTCAGAATTGCACGTTATGAAAAAGGTTTTCAATGAATACAAGGAATGGGCTCTTGTGACGGGAGCTGCTTCCGGAATGGGCCGGATTTATTCGCGACGCCTGGCCTTGATGGGGTATAATCTCATAATAGTCGATATCAATGGCAAAGGTCTTGAGGATACGGAGACTGAAATCATGTCAGATGTGATGGAATCGGATTCTGTTCCCGTTCAATATAAGGATCAGGCCAAGGTGCTGGCAATAGTGCAGGATCTTTCCCGTAACGATGCTGCCGATATTATTTTTTCCAAGACAGAAGAAGCCGGATGTGAAGTGGAGGTCCTGGTCAATAATGCCGGTGTGATGTATTGTCAGGGAATAGCTGAGACAAGCGAGAATATGCTCAAGCTTATCATGATGGTGCATATGAATACTCCTGTCTTGCTTTGCCGTAAGTATGTCGTCGGAATGAAGGAAAGGGGTAAAGGATATATACTGAATATCTCGTCGCTTGCAGAGTGCATGAACTGGCCGGGAATAGGAATGTATGGGTCTACAAAACGTTTTGTGAAGGATTACTCGCGTGAACTCAGGATCGAGTGCCAGAAGACAGGGGTCAGCGTGACGAATGCATATTTCGGTGCGGTCGATACTCCGCTTATCCCATTGAAGGACAGTCTCAGGAAGCTGGCGAGGGGACTGGCTGTGATGATTGCTCCCGAAAAGGCTGTTGACCGTGCCTTGAAAGCTACATTCAGACGCCGTCGCGGGGTAATGCCGGGCTTTCTGAATCATATCTTCCGACCTTTGTGCATCATTCTTCCTGACTGTCTTTTAGGGTGGGTTTACAGAAAGGCTAAGCCTTATCTTATGAAAGTCTGAAAAAGTTTGTATATTTGCAGGTTAGACAAAATGTTTTGAAGATTATGGAAAGAATCAAGTGCCTTATAATCGGAGGCGGTCCGGCTGGCTATACTGCTGCTATCTATGCTTCCAGAGCGGATATCGCACCTGTAGTGTATGAGGGCCTTCAGCCAGGTGGCCAGCTTACTACTACAACTGATATCGAGAATTATCCCGGTTTCGAAAATGGAATCTCAGGACAGCAGCTTGTCGATACCATGAGGGCACAGGCTCTCCGTCTTGGTGCCGATATACGTACCGGAGCCATTACTTCGGCTGACCTTTCAGAAAGACCTTTCAGGATTACTGTTGATGGAGACAAGGAAATTGAGGCTGAGACTCTTATCATTGCTACCGGAGCGACAGCAAAATATCTTGGCCTGCCGTCTGAGATCAAGTATAGAGGCCTTGGCGTTTCTGCCTGCGCTACCTGTGACGGATTCTTCTACAGAAAGAAGACAGTCGCAGTGGTAGGAGGAGGAGATACCGCTTGTGAGGAGGCTACATATCTTGCCGGTATCTGCAAGAAGGTGTATATGATTGTACGCAGGGATGTTCTGAGAGCTTCCGAGGCAATGCAGGAGCGTGTCAGGAATACTGAGAACATCGAGGTACTCTGGAACTGCAATACCCAGGAGGTACTCGGCGACGATTATGGAGTGACAGGTGCAAGACTTGTTCGTAAGGATGGCGAGATTTTTGATATAGCAGTCGATGGATTTTTCCTTGCAATCGGCCATCATCCGAATTCAGACTTGTTCAGGGAATGGATCGAGGTGGACAATGAAGGCTATATCGTGACGGATGGCAAGACTTCCAAGACGAATGTTCCGGGAGTGTTCGCTGCTGGCGATGTGCAGGATCCGCTTTACAGACAGGCAATTACAGCTGCTGCATCAGGCTGCCGTGCCGCTCTTGATGCAGAGAAATTCCTGAAAATGCTTTAATAATTTACAGATTAAGATGAAGTTGAGAAACCTTATCATTGCGGCTCTTGCCATAGTCGCATTTTCCTCATGCAAGTCTCAGTATGAGCTGCTTTTGAACAGTAATGACGCCGACACCAAGTATGAGGCAGCATTCAAATATTATAATGAAGGAAAATATTCAAAGGCAGGTTCACTTTTTGAATCACTGTCGGTACTGACCAACGGTACTGAACGTGATGATACTGTAAGGTATTATTGGGGATTGAGCAATTATAAGTTCAAGGATTATTATACGGCTGAGACGAATTTTGCAAATTTCCTTGAGAGCTATCCAAGGAGTCCGTTTGCTTCTGAAGCCAGATATCTCAGACTTGACTGCCTTTACCGTTCGACATTGAGGTATGAACTGGATCAGACTCCTACTTATAAGGCTATTACCGAGATTTCGGAATATATCATAGAATTTCCTACTACTCCACATCTCCAGACTTGCCGCGATATGTTGAAGGAACTCAACGACAGACTTGATAAAAAAGCTTATGAAGCGGCCAAGCTGTATTACAAGATGGAGGATTACAGAGCATCACGAGTGGCTTTCAGAAATGTTCTGAAGGATGATGCCGAGAATATATATAGAGAAGATATCCTTTATTATATAGCCATGTCATCGTACAATTATGCTGCGATGAGTATCAAGAGCAAACAGAAGGAAAGGTATCTGACTTTTGTTGATGATTATTACAATTTCATCGGTGAGATACCTGAGTCTCATTATCGTAAGGAGCTTGAAAATGCATATCGCAAGGCTCAGAAAGCATTGGGCAAGGATGTGACGATAGAGAATGAGGAAATGACTGAAAAGGATTTTGCCAAGGAAAGAAGGAAACTTCTTAAAGAAGAACGCAAAAAGGCAAAAAATAATTGAAACTCTCTTTGAATCCGGGGGTATAATTAAATGGAGGGACTTCATTCGCCCTCAGGATCAAGACATATTGAAAAGAATTATAAGATGGCAAACAAGAAAACACCTACAAACACTCTTACAAGAGACCTCAGCGATCTCGCTGCTCCGACTGGAAATATCTACGAAACAGTAGTTATCCTTTCAAAGAGAGCTAATCAGATAGCAATCGCCGAAAAGAAGGAACTTACAAGAAAACTTGAGGACTTCAAGAATGACCGCGATACCATGGAAGAAGTATTCGAAAACCGTGAGCAGATAGAGATCTCTAAATATTACGAAAGACAGCCTAAGCCAAGCCTCGTAGCTATAGAGGAGTTCCAGGAAGGCGACGTCTTCTACAGAATGGCTAAGCAGGACGAGGAGTAGTCTATGCTAAGCAGGCTTCAGGTCAGGAATTATGTATTGATAGACTCTCTGGAAATTGATTTTCCGGAGGGTCTGATCATTATTACGGGACAGACCGGAGCCGGTAAATCCATTCTTCTCGGTGCCCTGTCGTTAGTGATGGGTACCAAAGCAGATGCCTCTATGGTATCTGAAGGAGCTGAAAACTGTTTTGTAGAGGCTGAGTTTGCAGATCCTGACATGTCTTTAAAAAATATCCTGGAAGATAATGAGGTTGAGTGGGAGACGGGACACCTTATCATAAGAAGGGTCGTCAATCGCTCCGGCCGTTCCAGAGCTTTTGTAAATGATTGTCCTGTTCCGGTCACAGTTCTTCAGGAAATATCTTCACGGCTTATCGATATCCATTCTCAGCATCAGACACTTCTCCTTACGGACAGGAATTTTCAGCTTTCTGTTCTGGACTACTATGCCGGAACTGCAGAGGTGAGGAATGAATGCTCCCTTTTGTGGAAGGAACTTGGAGCATTGAAGTCAGAACTTTCCAGGCTTGATGAACGTATTGCGCGTCTGGCAGGGGAGAGAGACTATAATGAGGCTCAGTTCAGGCAGCTTGAGGCTGCTTCCATCAGGGAAGGAGAACTGGCTGAATTGGAGGAAGAACAGAAGCAGCTTGCAAACGCAGAGGATATAAAGAACGGTCTTGCGAATGTTGAGGAGCTCTTTACGGCATCTTCTTCCGCAGGAGAGATCCTTTCACTTGATGCTGCCTTGAAGGAGGCAGGAAAGATCCTTTCCAAGTTGGGACGATTCATGCCTGCAGCGGAAGAACTGGCGGAAAGAACAGATTCATGCCGTAGAGAACTGGACGATATCCTTTCAGAAGTTTCTGAGATGAATCAGCGTACGGATCTGTCGGAATCCCGTCTGGGGGAAGTTGAAGACAGGCTTTCGTTGATATACGGACTTATGCAGAAACATTCATGCCGTGATGAAGCAGAACTGATTGCTCTGCGTGACAAGTATTCTGCTGCTTTATTCGACTCTACAGCATTGGAGGAAAGGCGTGATGAACTGAAGCAATTGTTCCTATCTGCCGATATCAGATATAAGGAAGCCGCTGAAGGACTTCACAAGGCCAGATGCAGTGCGTCTTCTTCTTTTGCTGAAAGTATTCAGGAATCAATACGTTCTCTGGAGCTTCCATATGCAGTATTTGAAACGGAAATTCAGGAGACCGTATTCTCTGCAACAGGAAATGATACAGTTCAGTTCCGTTTTTCTGCTACCGGAAGGAATGCTGTCGATGTGGCAAAATGCGCATCCGGCGGTGAATTGTCCCGTATCATGCTGGCCCTGAAGTTCATGATGGCGCGTTTTACCGCTATGCCGACAATGATATTTGATGAAATAGATACAGGCGTATCTGGTAGTGTAGCTGACCGTATGGGATCAATGATATGCGAGATGGGAAGGTATATGCAGGTATTTGCCATCACTCATCTTCCTCAGGTAGCCGCCAAGGGTATGGCACACTATCTTGTATCCAAAGACGTGGATCCGTTGACTTCGACTGCCGTATCCACAATAAAAAGACTCTCTGATGATCAGAGAGTCATGGAAGTAGCCCGCATGTTGAGCGGTTCTGTTCTTACAGATGCTGCTGTCGCAAATGCCAAGGAATTACTTCACTTTGACAATTGACCAGTCATCTGAATAGATTATTCTTCTTATTCCATAGTTCATATATCCGTTCTCACCGTCCCGGATACATCTGAATGTACTTTGAAGCATCTGCATGTCGGATTCTTCAAGTCTGGACATCCATCTGTTTCCATATTTAGAACACATACGGATAAAGTAGCTGGCGATATCATAGCCCTGGAATGCAAACTGTGTCGGCTCCGTGTTATAGAGAGCACGATATTTCATCAGGAAATCCATGACTCTCTTGTCCGAGTAATCGATGTAATATCCTAGGCTGACATGCATTGATGTGTTATGGAAATTCTCCACTTCAATTGTTTCGAAGCTACGTATCTTTGATGGAGCATATAATACGATGTCATACTTCTTATGTATAAGTACATTGAGGTTCCTGACGACATCATTCACGAATGCTTCGCTTTCAGAGGCAATCATAACCCTGTTCGTTCCATTCTCTGTCATGAGTCTGGTGAGAGGATCGGTTACGCTTCTTCCTTCAAGTATGCTGTATGAGAAAGGACTGTAGCTGATTCCAGCAGAATCAATGGCGGCCTTCATGAGTGATACCGCATTCGTTGCTTTGGCTCCTTTTTCAGTTATGACAACTACTCTGTCTGAATACCTGAGGTCCTCCTTCAGCCATAATGCAAGGTCTTCATACTGAAGTTTATGCGGAACTGGAGCCTGAATCAGATTGTCGTATGAAGAGACAAGACCCTCGGCTCTTGGATCAAGCGGTGAAATAACGGCCTTTGCATCAGGGGCAAGCTCCACGAGTCTTGTTATATCTCCTGAAGAAATCGGGCCGATGACAATGTCGCTTGCTTCGATGCGTTCTCTTGTGACCGGCATATTGCCGTCTGCGACATCAAATACGCTGAGTTCTGTCTTTATGCCTTCTTTACCAAGGTCATATGCAGCCAGGAGAACTCCTGCATAAAAGTCCATGTTGTTTCTGCTGCTTGTACTTCCTGTGGCTTTGAGAGGCAGTAGGAGCGATACGGAAACATCATTCTTCTTCGGGAAGAGCCATTCAGGAACCTTGTCTTCTTCCTGTACATTGACTTCTGTCGTGTCGATCGAAGGCGTCTCTTCCTGTGTCTCTTCCTTGATTACAATCCCGCTGCCGGATATAGGAATGATGAGTTTCTGTCTCTTCGTAAGTTTCCTTCCTTTGAGACCGTTCGCTTTCATGATGGCATCTACGCTGACTCCATACTTTTCAGCTATTACGTCAAGGTCTTCATACCATTTGACGATATGGGTCTTCTGTACTGCCTCATTATTATCGTCGCTGACAGTCACTTCAGGCTTGGTTTCCTTCAAGACCGGTTTCTGGTCCTCCTGTACGGTCTTGGGAAGTGATGACTGCATCCCTTCGCAAGGGATCAGTATGATGGAATTCTTCTGAAGGCCTTTTTCCTTTATGCTAGGATTGAATTTATATATGTCCTCAATGCTGACGTTGTATGCCTTGCTTATCGAGAACAGAGTCTGTCTCTCCAGAACAATATGCGAGTAGCATACTGTACCGTCAATGCGTATTTTTTCTTTAGATATGCTGACCGGAGTGTTTTCGTATTCCTGAGCTGACACGATATGGGTCATGCCGGCAGCTGATGCCAGTACGACCAATGTTTTAAAAATAGCTCTCGTCAAGTATCTTTTCATAACACCAATATTATAGCTGCCCGATGAACTCCAGAAGTTTCCGGGCAAATGTCTTCCATGATAATCTTTCTTTCTCCAGACGGATATTCCTGATGCATTCCTTGCTGATATCCGGATTGCTGAAATATCTTATGATTTCTTCCCTGACCGCGTCTGGTGTGCATTCTGATGCTACAAGGCCTGTGCCTCTTTCTCCGATGGTCTCTTTCAATCCTCCTACATCAGTAACGATCATCGGTACTTCAAAATGGTAGGAGACGGAACTTATGCCGCTTTGAGTCGCACTCCTGTAAGGAAGGACCGCTACATCTGCGGTAGAGAAATAGTCAGTCACCTCTGAATCCTTGATGTATCTCAGATTCATCGATATCCTGTCTTTGTCAGGAATCCGGTCTATGATTTCCTGATATTTTTCGAATGAACCGTATGGTTCACCGGCAATTATGAGCTGATAATCTTCCGGCAGCTTTTCGAAGGCTTCCAGAAGAATGTCCAGTCCTTTGTATGTGCGGATAAGACCGAAGAAAAGAAGATTCTTCTTCCCTGGTGAAAGCCCCAGTTTCCTTTCTGCTTCTTCTCTGGTCTTTTTCTCTCCGAAATGCGAGTACAATGGATGCTGGATCACAGTGTAGCGCATGTCCGGACTGATCTTGAGCAGATCTTTGGATACAGCTTCGCAAAGTGTGACACTTCCGCTGCTGCCTTTGAGAAAATATCTTGTCAGAGGGGTGTCGAAGAAATGCTGCTCGTGCGGAATCACGTTGTCAAGGATCGATATCACCTTGCAATGCTTCTTCATCTTCCGGGTTATGTAGCCCAATGACGGAGCAAAATATGACATCCAGTATCTGACTATGAGAACATCCGGGTTCCACTCTCGGATCTCACGGTATGTCCTATGGTAGGTAAAAGGATTGGCCGTATCCAGCAGAGATATGCTCTCTACCGGTACGGCCTCATCGTCTGCTGTCACAAATTGTGTCTTGCCCGGGAAAAGGAATTCAGGGTATTGTCTCTTGAAATTGAAAGCTTTGACAATATGTTCTTTGCTCAGTTCACCATAAAGGCATGCGTTAAACTGAGAGATTCCTCCTCGATAGGGGTAGAAACAGGACAGTATAGCGATTTTCAATGATTACTCCTCGCTTTTCTGATTCTTAGTCTTGATGTACTCTTCGTTGAGTCCTGCAAGAACATCTTCAGTGATGTCAAGAGCTGCGTCAGCTGTGATTACAGGAGCTCCGCCTGAGTTTGTGAGGATCATTGCGTACTGCTTCTCCTCATTATACTTGCTGATGAATGTCTGGATAGCGTCACCAAGCTGGTTCATCATCACAACCTGCTCCTCCTGGATCTCCTGCTGCTTCTGAGCTGCATAGTTGTTGAAGTCGATCTCCTGCTGCTGGAGCTTCTGACCCTGAACCTCAGCTACAGAACGTGTCATGAGTCCCTTCTGGATCTTCTCCTGATAAGCTGCTACTTCCTTCTCGAGCTTCTGGCCTCTTCTGTTGACTTCAGCCTGGATGTTCTGAACCTTTGTCTCAACTACAGACCTGAGGTCGTTAGCCATGTCATAGTCCATGAGGATCTTGTCGAGATCAACATAAACGATGTCGCCCTTCTGAGCTGTTACTGCAGAATTTTCATCTTCTGCTGCAGGCTGAGCCTTGTCGCCACCCTTTGTGAGGGTGAGGATACCGAATACTACAACAGCAACCAATGAGATGATGCTGAGGATAAGTGATGTGTTTTTCATTACTAAATTATTTGTTTTTATTGTTTAATATTCAACGCTTTCCACCTTCGGTGTGGTGAATAACATGCAAAGGTAATCAAAAAATCTTAACTTTCGAGAGATAAGCCTTTATTGTTTGCTCCAAACCCATGTAAAGTGCATCACTGATGATGGCATGTCCTATGGATACTTCGTCTGTCCATGGGATACTGCGGATAAAGAATTCAAGGTTTTCCAGATTGAGGTCATGACCAGCATTAAGTCCGAGACCGCATGCCCGCGCAGCTTCAGCCGCCTTGATGAATGGTGCTGCAGCTGCCTCCGGATCCTTCGGGAAGAGATCAGCATATGGTTCCGTATATAATTCCACTCTGTCACAGCCGCATGCTGCTGCACCTTCGACCATGGCAGGGTCAGCATCTGTAAATATCGATGTCCTGATCCCGCATCTTCGGAATTCAGAGCATACTTCTGTAAGGAATCCCCTGTTGTCAAGCGTGTTCCATCCGGCATTGGACGTTATTGCGTCTTCAGCATCCGGGACCAGTGTCACCTGATGAGGCTTTACTTCTTTTACGAGATCAATGAATGACGGGATCGGATTTCCTTCAATGTTGAATTCGGTACGGATCAGAGGCCTTATTTCCCGCACATCCGCATATCTTATGTGCCTTTCGTCAGGTCTGGGGTGTACGGTTATTCCCTCAGCCCCGAAGGATTCGCAGCAGACTGCTGCTTTTGCCACGTCCGGCATTTTCCCTCCTCTCGCATTCCTGATAGTCGCAATCTTGTTTATATTGACACTGAGCCTTGTCATATCGTAAATTTTATATGTTAGAAAACACAAAATTACATAATAAACTTCAAATTGTGACATTTATGTGCTATTTTTGAGGCCAGCTTTTGATACTGATACATTGTCGGAACATGAATATAGCTATATATTTAGGTAAAAAGGAGGCCATTGAAGCCCCTGCCGTGAAGACTTTGCTTGACGAGCTTGAGGATTCAGGCTGCAGACTCCATGTGCTTTCTGAAGAGGAAAAGCTGTCAGTGGATACGGATATGCTTCTTAGCGTGGGCGGTGACGGTACGTTTCTTTCTGCGGCAAAGCTTGTCGCGGAAGATGGTATCCCGGTGATGGGAGTCAATGTCGGACGTCTTGGCTTTCTTTCGGAAAACCGTCCTTCTGCCGTTGCATCAGCTCTCAACTCCAGAGAGTACACCATAGAAAACAGGGCGATGCTTAAGGCTGACGTACTTACGGGGGACGAATATATCGATTCCTGGCCATATGCCTTGAATGAGTTTACCGTGCACCGCAGCGGAGCAGCCATGCTTGGAGTGGAAGTGATACTTGACGGGGTCTCCCTTCCGGTTTACTGGGCAGATGGACTGATTGTCTCTACAAGCTCAGGTTCGACTGCGTATTCGCTCAGTGTCGGAGGACCGATAGTACTTCCGGAGTCCCGTGTCCTGATCATATCCCCGATAGCTCCCCACAATCTTAACGTGCGTCCTCTTGTCGTACCTGATGATACGAAGATCACTCTCAAGATGCATTCGCGGGATGAAAACATCATATATACGGCTGACAACAGGACGGCGGTGATACCGTCTGACACTGAAATATCAATCAGTGTGGCACAGTTTTCGCTTAAGCGGGTACGGCTTAACAGATCCAACTTTATTGATGCCCTTACAGAAAAACTGTTCTGGGGCGAGGATGTCAGAAATATTAAATAATCAATATGGCAGTTGAGAATATGACCAATGTTCCGGTTCATGTGTCTATGATCATGGATGGAAATGGACGTTGGGCGCAAGAACGTGGAAAAGAAAGAGTTTACGGACATTTTGCCGGAGTCGAAAGTGTGAGAGCGTGTGTGGAGGCCGCAGTGGAAAACGGTGTCCGCTATCTGTCTCTATATGCTTTTTCAGAAGAAAATTGGAACCGTCCCCAGGAAGAGGTTTCTACTCTTATGGGATTGATGGTCAAGGCTATGGCAGATGAAATGGACAGTCTGGACAGGAATGGCGTGAGATTTGTCGTTCTTGGTAACAGGGAGCGTCTGGCAGAAGACCTGAATGCTACGATAGACAGCTGTATGGAAAGAACCAGGAACAATGATACATTGACATTGATCATCTTCCTCAGCTACAGTGGCAAGTGGGATATAATGCAGGCGGCATTGAAGCTGGCTGCCGATGTCTCTGCACATCCGGAACTTCGTGAAGAAATCCTTGCCAAGGGCGTGGGGGCGTTTGATGATTATCTCGTTACTGCCGGTATCCCTGATCCCGACCTCATTGTAAGGACCTCAGGCGAAAGCAGACTTAGCAATTATCTGCTCTGGCAGGGTGCATATTCAGAACTGCTGTTCGTCGATACATTATGGCCTGATTTCAGAAAGGATGATTTCCGCTCGGCACTTGAATTGTACGCAAAACGTGACCGTCGTTATGGAAAAGTCAAATAATTACGTATATTTGCAGTTTTGAATTTAAGAGTAATAAGATGAGAGCTTGCCGAAATATCTGTCTTCTGCTCCTGCTAGTCATGTCGTGCCCTGTCTGGGCGCAACAGTCCGGCAAGGATGTGGAAGTCGATTATAATAATCCTAAGAAATACGTTGTAGGAGGGGTTCGTGTTGACGGAAACAAATATTTTTCGGAGGATCAGATATTGCAGATCGCTGCCCTTCAGAAGGGTATGGAGGTCACTGTTCCTAGCGAAGAACTGTCGAATATCGTCAAGAGACTGTGGCTTCAGAGGTATTTTGAAGATGTAGCAGTAGCTATCGATTCCATCACTCCTACCAAGGATACTGCCTTCTTCAAGGTCGCTATCATAGAACGTCCCCGTGTCTCACGTTGGGTGTTCAGCGGCGTCAAGAGCGGAGAGGAAAAGGAACTCCGTGAGCGCCTGAATGTCCGTCGAGGCGGAGAGTTCTCCGATTATGTGGCCAAGACCTCCAGCGATATCATCAAGAGATATTATAAGGAGAAGGGCTTCTATAATGTAAAGGTGGATGTCAATACCAAGCGTGATACGGTCATCAAGAGTGCCATCAGAGTGCAGTTTGCTGTGGACAGGGGTGAAAAGGTAAAGATCAAGACCATCACATTCAAAGGCGCGGATAATGTCAAGGAGAGCAAGCTTGTGCGTTCTATGAAGAAGACAAGGGATGCTCGTCTGCAGAACTTCTTCAGTTCCAAGAAATTCCAGGAAAAGGAATATGATAATGACAAGCGTGCCCTTCTCAGTGTCTTCAATGAGGCAGGATATCGTGACGCAAGAATCGTCAAGGATACCATGTATTATGTGGAGCCTAACAGACTACAGATTGATTTTGAAATCGACGAGGGTAAGAAATATTATTTCAGAGATATCACCTGGACAGGTAACTCCGTATATAGTTCAGAGACTCTGGATGAGATCCTCAAGATCGGTAAAGGTGATGTCTATGATGTCGTGACAATGGAAAAGAGGCTTTTCGGAGGAGGAAAGCAGTCTGAATATGATGTTTCAAAGCTTTATAGGGATAACGGATATCTTTTCTTCAATCTGGAGCCGGTGGAGCTCAATATCGAAGGAGACTCTGTTGATGTCGAGATGCGTGTGGTGGAAGGCAAGCCTGCTACATTGAACAATATCGTCATTAATGGAAACGACCTTACAAATGAGAGGGTAGTGCGCCGTCAGGTGTTCACAAGGCCGGGATATCTTTTCAGCCAGTCTGACTTCGAACGCTCAATCCGAGAGATCGCTTCAATGGGACAGTTCGATCCGGAGGCTATCATGGATCCGGCGAAGGGATATTCTATCATTCCTAATCAGCTTGACAATACTGTTGACCTTGTTTACAATGTAACGGAAAAGCCTTCAAGCCAGCTTGAACTTTCAGGAGGTTGGGGAGGAAATACATTCGTTGCGACAGTCGGAGTAAGCTTCAATAACTTCTCTACCCGCCGTCTCTTCGATAAGACAGCATGGCGTCCGGTACCTCTTGGAGATGCGCAGAACCTTTCCATCAGATTCCAGACCAACGGTACATATTATACAAGCCTTTCGGCAAGTTTCTCTGAGCCTTGGCTCTTCGGAAAGAAACCGACATCGCTTAATATGTCCTTGTATTATACCCGCCAGACCAATTCATACATATATTATAATATCCTCAATAATGATGAGTATATGGAGGTGTATGGATTTGCTGCAGGTATCGGTAAACGTCTGAAGTGGCCTGACAACTACTTTGTCCTTTACAACCAGCTCAGCTGGCAGACTTATAAGCTTCAGAACTGGGCATATCAGTTCCTGTTCAATACGGGAATTTCGCATAACCTGAGCTATACCCTGAGCCTTTCGAGAACCTCTACCGACCAGCAGATATATCCTCGTCAGGGATCGGATTTCAGCTTCTCCCTTCAGCTTACCCCTCCTTACTCTCTTCTCAGAAAGAAGGACTATGGTCTGCTTGATGCGGATGGCAATCCTACCAAGGTCAGCAGCTGGAAGGATATAGACTATAATTTCCAGACTTCTCAGAACAGGTACAAGTGGATCGAGTATCATAAATGGTCGTTCAAGGGTTCGGTGTTCGCAAAGCTTGTAGGCGACCTCGTACTCATGGCACGTGCTCAGTTCGGATACCTCGGATATTATAACAGAAACTGGGGATATTCTCCGTTCGAGGGCTTCCGTGTCGGTGGTGACGGTATGTCTGGATATGATACCTACGGATCTGAAATCATCTCTCTCCGCGGATATGAGAACTACTCTTTGACACCTCAGGCATTGTCATCTTACAACTCTACCGGAAACTATTATGCCGGTAACGTGTATGACAAGTTTACAGTCGAGCTCCGTTACCCTGTTATCCTGCAGCCGCAGTCAACAATCTATGCTTTGCTTTTCCTTGAAGGCGGTAACTGCTGGTCTGATATCAGAGATTTCAATCCGTTCCAGATCAAGAGATCGGCCGGAGTCGGAGTGAGAGTCTTCCTTCCTATGATCGGTCTCCTCGGTGTTGACTGGGGTTGGGGATTTGATGATCCTGTAAACGGAGGCAGCCAGTTCCATTTCGTGATCGGACAGCAGTTCTAGAATAGAAAACAATAAAACTAATGAATATTATGAAAAAGATCTTGATTATCGCAGCAATGGCAATAGTTTCTTTTGCTGCATCAGCTCAGAACCTTAAGTTCGGCTATGTAAATTACACTGAACTTGTTCAGCTCATGCCAGAAATGGATTCTGTGCGTGTCCAGCTTGAGGCACAGGAGAAAGAAACATATGAAACTCTCGGAGCAATGTACGAGGAGTATCAGACAAAGGCTCAGCAGTTCCAGCAGAAAGAGGCTACATGGACACCTGCAATCAGAGACAGCAAGATGAAGGAACTTCAGGAGATCGAGGCTCGTTTCCAGGAAAGCCAGCAGATTTTCCAGCAGGAACTTCAGCAGATGCAGCAGATGCTTCAGGCTCCTGTCTATGAAAAGGCTCAGACAGTGGTAACTGATCTCGCTAAGGCAAAGGGCCTTGCTTTCGTTTTCGAACAGTCTCAGATGCTTTATATCGATGATGCTCAGGCTGTAAATCTTACACCAGAGGCACGCGCTGCTCTCAATATCCCAGAAGGCAGAACTCTTGAGACTCTTCAGGCTGAACTTCAGGCTAAGGCTCAGGCAGCTCAGGGTCAGATGTAAAAGTAAATCGACAGATATCAAAGCGGAATCGTGCATATCGTACGGTTCCGCTTTTTTTCTTCAGCAAAAACTTTAAAATTGTATTCCTTATTGAAGAAAATTGCATACATTTGTGTCAAAATCTGACCAATTGATTTATAAATTATAACACTAGCTATGCAACATAAGGTAATTGATACTAAAGATGTTGTAATCAGGTTTGCAGGAGATTCGGGAGATGGTATGCAGCTCACCGGGTCTCTTTTTGCAGATATGTCAGCCATTTTCGGTAATGAGCTTTCGACATTCCCTGATTATCCGGCAGAAATCCGCGCTCCTCATGGTACCGTATCCGGTGTATCCGGTTTCCAGGTCCATATCGGAAGCGAACACATCACAACTCCAGGCGACTTCTGTGATCTTCTTGTGGCGATGAATCCGGCTGCCCTGAAAGCCAATGCAAAGTGGCTCAAGAGAACAGCCATGGTCCTTATCGATTCAGACACATTTGACGAGGACGGTCTCAAAAGAGCAGGACTCAAGAATGATCCTATCGTTGAACTGCATATCGAGGACAGGACAATCATTGTCGCTCCTATAACTACGCTTACTGAGGAAAGTCTTAAGGACAGCGGTCTCGACAGAAAGACTGTAGCAAAATGTAAGAACATGTTTACCCTCGGTATGGCATGTTATATCTACAACCGTCCTATGGAATATATCTTCCAGTATCTTGAGCGTAAGTTCGGAAAGAAGAAACCTGAGCTGATCGAACCTAATAAGAAGGTACTTAAGGATGGCTATAATTATGCGGCGAACATTCAGGCTATCCCTAATACATATAATGTCTCTCCGGCTCATCAGCCTAAGGGACTTTACAGAAACATTACCGGCAACCAGGCAACCGCATGGGGACTTCTCGCTGCAGCAGAGAAAGCGAATCTTCCTCTTTTCTGCGGTTCATATCCTATCACTCCTGCTACCGGAATCCTTGAAGAACTTGCCGTGCATAAGAGCCTGGGAGCAAAGACTCTTCAGGCGGAAGATGAAATTGCGGGAATATGTACTGCAATCGGTGCTGCATTTGCCGGCAATCTTGCTGTCACTACTACTTCAGGACCTGGCCTTTCTCTCAAGTCCGAGGCGCTTGGCCTTGCAGTCATGACTGAGCTTCCGCTTGTGGTCATTGATGTACAGCGTGCCGGCCCTTCTACCGGTATTCCGACCAAGACTGAGCAGACAGACCTCAATCAGGCTCTCTACGGAAGAAACGGAGAGTGCCCTATGGTCGTGATGGCTGCACATTCGCCTGCAGGTTGCTTTGATGCTGCATTCAACGCTGCAAAGATCGCTCTTGAGCATATGACTCCGGTCCTCCTTCTTACTGAGGGATTTCTGGGCAACGGCTCCGAGCCATGGCATATACCTTCTATGAAGGATTATCCTAAGATCGTACCTCCGTTTGCACAGCCGAATACTGAATACAAGCCGTTCCAGAGAGATCCTGAGACGCTGGCTCGTAAATGGGCTGTTCCGGGAATGGCCGGTTGCGAACATCGTGTCGGTGGTCTTGAGAAGAATCATAACGGTGTGCTTTCGTCTGATCCTGCAAACCATGCACTCATGGTGAATGAACGTGCTGCGAAGGTTCAGAAGGTTGCAGATTATATACCTGAGCTCGAAGTGAATGGTCCGGAAAGCGGCAAGCTCCTTCTTGTCGGCTGGGGTGGAACATTCGGTCATCTCCTTTCTGCAGTGCAGGAAGTCCGTGCTGCAGGCTCAGAAATAAGTTTCGCTCATTTCGATTACATCATGCCTCTTCCAAAGAATACAGCAGAAGTGTTCTCGAAATTCGACAAGATACTTGTTTGCGAGTTGAACAGCGGACAGTTCGTGAATTATCTCCGTGGTGTCCTGCCTCAGTTCAAGTATGAGCAGTATAACAAAGTTCAGGGACAGCCGTTCCTTGTACAGGAAATCGTAGGTGCAATTAAAGAGAATTTGTAATCATGCCAAGATATACTTTCAAAGAATTCAAGAGTGACCAGGAAGTGAGATGGTGTCCGGGTTGTGGAGACCATGGTGTGCTTGCTGCATTGCAGAGAGCCCTTCCGGATGTTACAGAGGCCTTGGGATACAGCAAGGAACGCTATGTGGTAGTTTCCGGTATCGGCTGTTCTTCCCGTCTCCCTTATTATATGAACACATATGGTTTTCATAGTATCCATGGTAGAGCTACCGCTATTTCGACAGGTATAAAGGTGGCTAATCCTGACCTTACCGTATGGCAGGCATGCGGTGATGGTGATGCTCTGGCAATCGGTGGAAACCATTTCATTCATGCTATCAGAAGGAATGTCGATATAAACATTATCCTTTTCAATAACCAGATCTACGGTCTTACAAAGGGACAGTACTCTCCGACTTCAAAGTTCGGAGCCATCTCGAAGACTTCACCTTACGGAACAGTAGAACATCCGTTCAACCCAGGAAGTCTGGTTCTTGGTGCAAAGGGTACATTCTTCGCCCGCAGCCTTGATTCGGAGCTTAAGCTGACTTCCGAGATCATGCTTTCTGCTGCAAAGCATGACGGCTGTTCGGTCATGGAGATGCTTACCAATTGCGTTATCTTCAATGATGGCGCTCATAAGCTTATCGCTGACAGGGAAGTGCGTGCAGACAGAACCATTGTTCTCCGTCATGGTGAGAAAATGATCTTCGGAAAGAACCGAGACAAGGGCCTTGTACTTGACGGCATGGGTCTGAGAGTCGTGACCATCGGTGAAAATGGCGTGACTGAGGATGATATCCTTGTTCATGACGCTCATTCTGACAATGTAGGTATCCATATGATGCTTGCAGATATGAAGTATCCGGATTTCCCTGTTGCCCTGGGTGTGATCCGCGATGTCAAGGATGTCACTTATGATGATGGAGTACGCGATCAGATAGCGGAAGTGAAGGCTAAGTCAAAGATCCAGTGCGTTGACGATCTTCTCCGCAGCGGATCTACATGGGAAGTTAAATAACCACAATTATAACACAAAATAATGAACACAAAAGATTTGATGGCCAAACTCCAGGCCAAGTATCCTTACGAGAAGGAATATCTCCAGGCGGTACATGAAGTATTGGAGTCTATTGAGGAAGTTTATAACCAGCATCCTGAATTCGAGGACGCAAAGATCGTTGAACGTATCGTTGAGCCAGAGCGTATCCTTACTTTCAAGGTGACTTGGATTGACGACAATGGCGAAGTCCAGACAAATACCGGATACAGAGTGCAGTTCAACTCTGCTATCGGACCATACAAGGGCGGAATCCGTTTCCATCCGTCAGTAAACCTCTCGATCCTCAAGTTCCTCGGATTTGAGCAGACATTCAAGAATGCCCTCACAACCCTCCCTATGGGCGGTGGAAAGGGTGGTTCTGATTTCAACCCAAGAGGAAAATCTGATGCAGAGATCATGCGTTTCTGCCAGGCATTCATGCTTGAGCTCTGGAAGGTGATCGGTCCTGACCAGGATGTTCCTGCAGGTGACATCGGAGTAGGCGGCCGCGAGATCGGCTTTATGTACGGTATGTACAAGAAGCTCGCTCAGCAGTATAATACAGGTGTGCTCACAGGCAAGGGTCTTACATGGGGTGGTTCAATCCTCCGTCCTGGGGCTACAGGTTTCGGTGCCGTTTATTTCGTACAGCATATGCTTCAGATGGCAGGAAAGGATATCAAGGGCAAGACTATCGCTCTCTCTGGCTTCGGTAACGTGGCTTGGGGTGCTGCGACAAAGGCTACAGAGCTTGGTGCAAAGGTCATCGCTATCTCAGGTCCTGATGGAGCTATCTATGATCCGGAAGGAATGAACGAGGAGAAGATCGCTTACATGCTTGAGCTCCGCGCTTCAAACAACGACGTTGTGGCTCCATTTGCTGAGAAGTTCCCATCTGCAACATTCTACCCAGGCAAGAAGGCTTGGAGCATCAAGTGTGACATCGCTATGCCTTGTGCATTCCAGAATGAGATGACTGGTGCAGACGCAGAGGAACTCCTTGCAAACGGAACATGGCTTGCAGCTGAGGTTTCGAACATGGGATGTACTCCAGAGGCAATCGCAGCATTCCAGAAGGCAGGCATCATGTTCGCTCCTGGTAAGGCTGTAAACGCAGGTGGCGTGGCTACATCAGGTCTTGAAATGACTCAGAACGCTATGCACATCAGCTGGGGTCCTGCTGAAGTTGACGAGAAGCTCCACAGCATCATGGCAAACATCCACGAAGCTTGTGTGAAGTACGGTACACAGCCTGACGGTTACATCAACTATGTAAAGGGTGCAAACATCGCCGGCTTCATGAAGGTTGCTCAGGCAATGCTTGAACAGGGAATCATCTAAAATTCAAATATACTTATGTGAAGTGAGGTAGAGAGATCTGCCTCACTTTTAACATTTATTTGATTGCTTTATTATAAATAAAGAGTAACTTTGCGCCCGTTTTGAAAAAGACAATTATTCTAACTAAACAATTATAATGGGTACTAAGAAATTTTCAGTAAAATATTGTGTACTGCTTCCGTTGGTGCTGCTGGTCACAATATTCCTTCTTGCAGTCCCTACTTCATTCTTTGGTATTGAGGGACTGACTGTTCTGCAGCAGCGTACAATCGCTCTTTTTGTATTTGCTGCCCTTATGTGGATCTTCGAGATCATTCCAAGCTGGACAACATCCGTACTGGTTATCGTGATGGCTCTTCTGATGCTTTCCAACAAGGGACTTGGCTTCCTTATGGTAGATGCATCCGGAGCTAAACTCGAAGGTATCATGAATTACACCAAGATCATGTCTGCTTTTGCCGATCCGGTGGTGATGCTCTTCCTTGGAGGATTCTCACTTGCCATCATGGCACAGAAATATGGCTTGGATGTTACTTTGGCAAGAGTCCTTCTGAAGCCTTTCGGTACAAACCCTAAGATGGTGCTCCTCGGCTTCCTGGTGGTAATCGCACTCTTCTCAATGTTCATGAGCAACACTGCAACCGCGGCTATGATGCTCGCGTTCCTTGCTCCGATACTTGCAACATTCCCAGAGGGAGACAAAGGTAAGATCGCACTTGCGCTTTCAATCCCGGTTTCTGCTAATATCGGTGGTATCGGTACCACTATCGGTACTCCTCCTAACGGTACAGCGGTTTCCAACCTTGAGACTTATTTCGGTACAAGCATCTCATTTGGTGAGTGGGCTATCCACATGATCCCGTTCGTGCTCATTATGATTCTTGTGGCGTGGGTGGTGCTTCAGGTCATGTTCCCGTTCTCTACCAAGAAACTTGAGGTCAACATCCCTAAGAACGACAAGCCTACAACCTGGAGAACATATCTTGTGTGGGTAACATTTGCCGTGACTATCATTCTTTGGGCTACAGAGAGCCTTACAGGTATCAGTTCAAACATCGTGGCTCTTATCCCTCTTGCAGTATTCGTCTGCACAGGCACATTCGACAAGGAAGACATCAAGCAGATCGACTGGAGCGTGCTCTGGCTCGTTGCCGGAGGTTTTGCACTCGGTTACGCAATGCTTGATATCTCCAAGGGAGGAACAGGACTTGGTGCAACTCTCGTGAATGCTATTCCATTCGGTGAGATGTCAATTGTCCTTGTATTTGTTGTTGCTGGCCTTGTATGCTACCTGCTCTCAAACTTCATCAGCAACTCAGCTACTGCAGCCCTTCTCATCCCTATCCTTTGCGCTGTATCGTCAGGACTTTCTGCAAATCCTGCTTTTGCTGGCTTTGGCGGTGAAAAGGCTATGATCTGCTTTGTTGCAACATGTGCTTCACTTGCGATGCTGATGCCTATCTCTACTCCACCTAATGCCATCGCATTCTCTACAGGTCTTATCAAGACCAAGGATATGCTCAAGGCAGGTGCTGTGATTGGTATCTTCGGTCTTGTATTTGCCTTCTTGTGGCTCACCAAGATTTTCCCATTTGCGGCATAGTGTCAGTTCTGATGCTGACATGAATCGGTATCTAATTATCGAAAAATATATTATATTTGCGGGTCGCTAAACGGCGGCCCGTTTGTTTTCAGCCTGAGCTTGTTGAGGGATCTATATGAGAAATATAAATAAATATACAATGAAACGTGTTTATCTAATTCTTTCAGCTGTGCTTCTTTCATTCTGCGCGCTGAATGCAGCTGCTGCGGAGAAGGAGCAGAAAGCCGAACCAAAGAATAATTTCAAGCTTTACGGTTTTATCCGTAATTATTTCATCTTTGACAGCCGTGAAAGTATCTCCGGTACAGGCGATCTTTTCTATTATCTTCCTAAAGATGTTTCTTTGAATCATTCTGGAGAAGATATCAATGCTACATCTTCATTCCGTTTTCTTGCCTTGACATCACGCCTTGGTGTAGATGTGAGCGGCTATAAAATTGGGAATGTCCATTTCGGCGCTAAGATAGAGGGCGACTTTTATGCGGGTCTTTCCAATTCCAGCAATGCTAATGCTACTTTATATTTCCCTGGAAATACCAAGATTTCAGGTACAGCCCAGGCCCGTCTTCGTCAGGCATTCGCAACAGTCACATGGAAGGAACTTCAGATGGGAGTGAACGGAAAGGCGTCTGTAGGTCTTAAGATAGGTCAGGCATGGCATCCGATGGCAGCCGATCATCCTCATATTTTCAGCCTTGAGGTGGGAGCTCCTTTTGGCCCGTTCTCAAGAACACCACTCGTGCAGATGGATGCCAATCTTGGTGAAAACTGGGTGATTTCAGCAGCCGCGATCTGGCAGCAGCAATATCAGTCTGCCGGCCCTGTAGGAACCTCAGCTATCTATATGAAGTATGGAAAGACTCCGGAAATGTATGCGGCTGTTGCATATAAGAACAATGGCTTCCTTCTCAGAGCCGGTGTCGATGTGCTCAGCATCAAGCCTAGGGTTTTCTCATCAATCACCTTACCTGATCCTACAGAAGAGGAACCAAATCGTACAAAGACTGTAATCGATCATAAGGTTTCTGACCGCAAGACATCAGTTCTCGGATATGTTTATACCCAGTACACTTATAAGAAATTCGCTATAAAGGCAAAGACCACTTTCGGAGAAGGAGGGGAACATATGAATCTCATGAGCGGATATGCAAAGATCGGAGAGAACGAAGACGGCAGCTGGAACTACGCTTCATTGCGTAATTCGTCATCATGGCTCTCGATGAGCTATGGTAAGAAATGGCAGGGAGTCCTCTTCCTCGGTTATTTAAAGAACCTCGGACTTGCTGAAGCCGTTTCTGGGCCGATCAAGAAGAACGATGTATATTTCTGCACCAACGGTTTCTCAAACATCAACCAGATGTTCAGAATCAATCCTCAGATCATCTATAACATAGGTAAGATGAATGTGGGCCTTGAATACCAATATACAGGCGTCCAGTACGGAAAGTATGATGAGAACGGCTGCCTTAACGAACGTGCTCTTGCTGTTAAGGAACTTCACATGGTCGGTAACCATAGGGTGAACATGATGGTGAAATACAACTTCTAAATCATATGAAAAGAAGAGACTTTTTCAGGGTGGCTGCACTTTCCGGTGCAGCCATCGCTGTACCCGGGATCGATGTTCTGGCAACAGGACGTAATGACGGTCACAATGCCAAGCCTGTGATCGGTTTCAAGTTCCGCTCTGATGGAAAATTCAAGATAGTTCAGTTTACAGATACACATTATATTGCCGGTGACCCTAGGTCAGAAAGGGCATTGACTAATGTGAGTGAGATACTGGATAAGGAAAAACCCGATCTGGTCATTCATACGGGTGATATCATTTTCGGTAATCCTGCGGCTCAGTCTGCAATCGAGATCCTGCAGCCTATGGCTGAAAGAGGAATCCCTTTTGTCGTTGCTCTTGGCAATCATGACAGTGATTTCGAACTGTCGCGAACAGAGATCTTTGATGTGATAAGAGGTATAAACGGGAATGTCAATACTCCGATCCGTGAAGGTCTGTACGGCTGCTCAAATGACGTCATCGCCTTGTCTTCTTCAAAAGGAGTCGAGAGAGTCTTCTATATTTTTGATTCAGGAGCATATATCAATTATCGTGGCGAGAAAGGCTATGACTATATCCGCCATAGTCAGATAGGTTGGTATAGGGAACATAGCGAGATGTTCACGAATGCTAATGGAGGCGTTCCCGTGCCTTCAATCGCTTTCTTCCATATTGCTGTAAGAGAATTCAATGATGCTCTCTCTACAAAAGAAAGAGACCTTGTCGGTACTTCGTGCGAGGTGCCTTGCCCTTCCAACTACAATTCCGGCCTTGTTGCAAATTTCAAGGAAATGGGTGATGTGGAAGCGATCAGCTGTGGACACGACCATGATAATGACTATGTCATGAAGTATGGAGACATGTTCTATATGTTCGGTCGTTACAGCGGATGTGATACAGTATATAATAATGTAGGTCCTAGCGGGGCCAGGATATTTGAGTTTACGGAAGGACAGGAGGGATTCCGTACATATATAAGGAAATATGGCTCAGACCTTGAGCAGGACCTTTATCTGCGTCGCGGAATGAGCCATCTGTTAGGTTAAAAGAAAAAATTCTAGATCTTAAGGAATATGTTCTTTCTGTAAAGGAAATACAGGAAGAGCCAGCATATCGCTACATATCCTGCCGACAGGATAAATGTACCCCAAGCTTCAGGAACAAGGCCGGCTAATCCTCCAAGGAAGAATCGGTTTATGCTGCTGAAGCTTATTATTCTCTGGGCCATGTATATGGTGATGGAATTAAGGCCTATCACCCTGAAGAATAATGTCCATTTCTGCCAGCCCTTCACATCGATTATATAGTAGAACAGAGCGAACATTCCAAGACTGTATGCACCGACAACAAGTGTGAAGGAACTTGTCCAAAGCTTCTTATTGATAGGGAAGTCCAGGCTCCATAAAAGACCGATGGCAAGTAATGCTGCTGCAGCTCCGGCCATGTAGAGTGATTTTCTTTTACCTGAGATCTTCTCTTCCGGGACCTTTACGAACTCGCCGGTAAACATTCCCAGCATTGCTGTGACTACGGCTGGAACTGTGCTGAGAAGACCTTCGGGGTCAAATCTGCCGTTATCATATATGAGCGTTCCCGGCATCAGCAGTCTGTCTATATAACCGATGAGGTTACCTTCCATTGAAAGCGGGTCCGCTCCCGGAACGTCCGGCGCAGGTACATGACATATGAGAAGCCAGTACGCAATCAGGGTCACAGCCGCTATGATGGCGCGGGTCATCGGCTTGAAGTTTATGAAGAGGATTGCTGCGACTGCCCATGCCAGACCGATTCTTCCAAGTACGCTGGCGATTCGCAGATTCTCGAAATCGAATTTGAAGAATCCGTTATATACGGCTCCCAGAGCTATGAGGATCAGGGCTCTCTTCAATATCTTCAGGTAAATGTCCTTTCGTGACATTCCGTTTGAAATCTGCTTTGCATATGAAAACGGGAAAGAAACTCCGGCTATGAATAGGAATAAAGGAAAAATGGTATCATGATGTGCCAGTCCATTCCATTTGACATGTTCCATAGTTTGGGACAGCCAGCACTCAGAACCACCAGGGAACAATGAACATAGGTTTATGATCAGAGCGGAAACTCCCATGATGAACATCATGTCAAAACCTCTGAGGGCGTCCAGAGACATCAGTCTTTTATTGTTATTCTGCATATTATGTGGTTTTGCTTACAAATATAATTTTAAAACTAATAGAATATGCAAGAATTTTTAAATTTGCAGAAAAAGATATTATGGTCAAAGTATTTCTGCTGGCTGCTCTTCTTTGCGGCCTTTCTTTTCCTGCTTTTTCCGTCGGACATGAAAGTTGGGAACCCGAAGCCGAGCACGCTTCTATGGTCATTGCTGGTAATGCCAGGTTTACAGTCCTGACGCCGAGACTTATACGTATGGAATGGAGCGCGGATGCTGTTTTTGAGGATCGTGCAACTCTTACTTTCGTCAATAGAAGACTCCCTGTTCCTCAATTCAAAGTGTCCAGATCAAGGTCAAAGGTGGTGATAAAGACTTCTGATCTGACATTGACCTATAAGAATGACGGCAAGTTTACCAAGGATAATCTCAAGGTCGAGTTCTTCTTGAACGGTAAAAAGGTCATTTGGTGCTATGGCATGGAAGATGAACAGAATCTGATGGGAACGACGCGTACCCTTGACGGCTGCAATGGAAGCAAGCTCGGACGTGAGCCGATGGAAAAGGGCATCCTTTCCCGTTCTGGCTGGAGTGTCGTTGATGACAGCAGGACGCATGTTCTCATTCCGGTGGATTCACATTGGAGGGAATGGGTGGAGTCCAGGTCTTCCGGTGAACGTCAGGATATTTATATGTTTGCATATGGCCACGATTATAAGCAGGCTCTTGAAGATTATTCCAAGATTGCCGGAGCTTCTCCGATGCCTCCTAAATATACATTCGGATATTGGTGGAGCCGTTATTGGCAGTATTCTGACAATGAATTCCGTGACCTCGTCGCAAATCTTCGCTCTGTGGATATCCCTATTGATGTCCTGATTGTGGATATGGATTGGCATGAGACATGGGGGTTGCGTAAAAAGGATTCTCCGAAAGATGAATATGGCCAGAGAATAGGCTGGACCGGTTATACATGGCAGAATGAACTTTTCCCATCTCCGGATAATTTTCTTCAGTGGACTGAAAATGAAGGGCTTAAGGTCGCTCTCAATCTTCATCCTGCTTCAGGGATTGAACCTTTTGAGGCTCCTTATGAAGCATTTGCGGAGGATTATGGTTGGGATAGGATGGATAAAGGAGTACCTTTCCGCATGTCTGAGCAGAGGTGGGCGGACTCATATTTCGATACGGTACTTGCTCCTATGGAAAAGTCAGGTGTCGATTTCTGGTGGATAGATTGGCAGCAATGGAGAGAGTCAAAATATATCGATGGACTTTCAAATACATTCTGGCTCAATCATACTTTTTTCCGTCACGCAGAGATGACGTATCCGAATGTAAGGCCATTCATTTATCATCGTTGGGGAGGATTGGGAAGTCATCGATATCAGCTGGCATTTTCCGGAGATACTTATGCAACATGGGAGACTCTTGCTTTTCTGCCATGGTTCACTTCGACAGCCTCTAACGTCAATTATGGATATTGGGGCCATGATATAGGTGGGCATATGTTCCATAAGGAAATCAAGGAAACCGATCCGGAACTATATACACGATGGTTGCAATACGGTGTTTTCACTCCTATATTCAAGACTCATTCGACCAAGGATCAGCGTATAGTGAGATACCCATGGGCTTTTCCTGACCATATGTTTATTATGAGAGATGCAATCCGTCTCCGCTACGATCTCTTACCTTATATATATAATGCTTCAAGGGAAAATTACGATACAGGAGTGGCTATGTGCCGGCCGATGTATTACGATTATCCGGAACACGATAAAGCATATGAGTCCCCCGAACAGTATATGTTCGGCAATGATATTCTTGCAACTGCTGTGGCTCAGCCTTGCGACAGTATCACCGGTCTTGCAGAAAGAAAGATGTGGTTTCCGGAAGGAATGTGGTATGATTTCGCTACTGGAATGATGTATGAGGGTGATTCTGAGGCTGCCCTCTCATATACTTTGGCTGAGAATCCATGGTATGCCAAAGCCGGAAGCATAATTCCTATGAATCCATCATATATTTCCAGCCTGCAGGAGGAATGCAATACCCTGGTACTGGTTTTTGTTCCTGGTGCTGACGGCAGTCTCAGTCTTTATGAGGATGACGGCATGAGTCAGGAGTATAAGGAGGGTGGAGCATGGACTTCCGTGTACAAAAGAAGTGAAGGAAATGCAGTCAAGGTTCGTATAGGCAAACGTGACGGTGGCTATGATGGTGCTCCGGACCAACGTGCATATGAACTTAGGTTCCCGTCAATGTTCCCTCCTGAGAAAGTTTCGGTAGATGGAAGAGATATACCGTATAAGCGTTTCCCTTCCGGTGAATGCTGGACATACGATGCCTATGCTCTGGCTCCAGTCGTTCATCTGCAGGAAAAGCCGTGTGGCAGTGAGGTTGAGATTGATCTGTCTTTCACAGAAGATGCTGTGCGAAATCAGGAAATGCTGTACGGATTGTCCGGAATATTCAACAGATGTGTCGATCTGACTGTGGAATTCAAGTTTGAGCAGGGTAAACAGGATTCATATCTCATGCTTCCTGTAGAGTACCTTAAGATATCTCAGTGCCCTAACAGGATTCTGGAATTTCCTCATGATATCATGACGATTCTTAATGAATATAATGATAATATGACTGTTTTTCTGGAAAAGATAGATGATATGTCGTTGGTAGGAGAGCCTTTTAAACAGAAACTCAAATCACAACTTTCAATTGTTAAATAGATGTCAGATATTTATCTTATTGAATCTCAGTATGTTGTGTTTTTGTATGAAAAAATCTGAGAAAAAATGGTGATTTTTGTAATAAAAAATTTGGAAGTTATGAAATAAGTTGTACCTTTGCACTCCCGTTTGAAAAAAGGGTGGCTGACAGGCCTTGAGTTCTACGAAAGACTGGCGCGTTTGAGAGATTTTCGAAAATTTTTCAAAAAAGATTTGGAAGTTTAAAAATAATGCGTACCTTTGCAGCCCCGTTCAAGAAACGGGCAATTGAGAAGTTCATTGAAAAGACTGTTTTACTGTACAAGAAGCAAGTACCGAGAAAAATACAATTTATCGAGAAGCGTTAATTCTTTTGAAGAATTATAAGTGTCAGGACAAGCTAAGAGAAATATAAATTATACAATGAAGAGTTTGATCCTGGCCCAGGATGAACGCTAGGGGCAGGCTTAACACATGCAAGTCGAGGGGCAGCATGCAGGTTAGCAATAACTTGTGATG
>JAZLAS010000066.1:0-51946 GCA_045613365.1 Candidatus Cryptobacteroides sp. | reverse complement strand
CCTTTACCAGGCACAACATAAACGCGAGCGACTGCTGATTTACGTCTTCCAAGGGCGTTTACTACTTTCATGCTCTGCTTAAATTTCGTTTAAAGTGATTGTTCTAGGGTTCTGTGCCTGGTGTGGGTGCTCGTTACCTGCATAGAGATACAGGTTGTTGAGAAGCTTCGCACCAAGACGGTTCTTAGGAAGCATACCCTTTACTGCCATCCTTAAGACTTCAGTAGGCTTCTTTGCCATTACCTCCTTTGGTGTAGCGAAACGCTGACCACCTGGGTAGCCAGTGTGGCGAACGTACACCTTGTCGGTCATCTTCTTACCAGTGAATCTAACCTTGTCCGCGTTGAGAACGATGACATTGTCACCGCAGTCCATGTGCGGAGTGAAAGACGCCTTGTTCTTACCACGAAGAACGAGAGCGAGTCTGGCAGCAAGACGGCCTACCACCAAGTCGGTAGCATCGATCACAACCCACTCCTTCTTGATATCACCTGCCTTGAGGGATACCGTTTTGTAGCTCTGTGTGTCCATCTTGTACTTTTAAATGGTTAATACTTAATAATTTAATACTTAAAATTGCGATCCCTATACTACATAGGGGGTGCAAAGGTAAGAAGAATTTTCGTTATTAACAACTTTTTCAACAAATCTAAAAAAGCTCCTGCCGTCCGATCCAGGAGCGGCAGGAGCTTTCCATCTGTTTCATATACAATATTATATCGAAAGGACATTGAGCACATTGATGAGCTCTCTGTCAATCGGCTTGTCTATGCGTATGGCCTTGTTGAAAGGAACATACACGATCTGGTCGTTCTTCACTCCGACCATGATATTGCGCTGACCGTCCTTAAGGGCCTCGATCGCCGCAACACCGAGACGGCTGGCAAGGATACGGTCATTGGCCGTAGGGATGCCGCCACGCTGAAGATGTCCCAGAATGGTCACGCGCGCCTCATACTCGGGATACTCATGAACAAGACGGTCTGCATAGTACTGCGCTCCACCTGTTCCGTCCTTCTTGCTTTCCGAAACAAGCACGATCGAGCTGTTCTTGCTCTTGCGCACGCCTCGTCCGATGAATGTCGCAAGCTGATCGACATCGGTCTGGTCTTCCGGGATTATGGCAGCTTCCGCTCCGGTCGCGATCGCCGCATTCTGAGCAAGGAAACCAGCATCACGTCCCATCACCTCCACAAAGAAGATACGGTTGTGGGAATTGGCGGTATCGCGGATCTTGTCCACACACTCCATGATGGTATTGAGAGCAGTGTCATATCCGATGGTCGTATCAGTTCCATAAAGATCATTGTCAATCGTACCCGGAAGTCCCACACATGGGATATCATATTCGGAAGCAATGACCTGGGCTCCTGCTAGCGAACCGTTTCCTCCTATGACGATGAGGGCGTCGATACCATGAGCCTTCAGGTTCTCATAAGCCTTGGCACGTCCTTCCTCGTTCATGAAGCCCTTGCTTCTCGCAGTCCTGAGAATCGTGCCGCCACGGTTGATGGTGCCGCTGACGCTCTCTGACGTAAAGTCCTTGATCTCGTTGTTGATAAGGCCTTCCCAACCCCTGTAAATTCCCTTGACTTTCCAGCCATTGTATATCGCCGCCCTCGTCACAGCTCTGATAGCGGCATTCATTCCTGGTGCATCACCTCCTGAGGTAAGAACACCTATAGTATTTATTCTAGCCATATGCTTTCCTTTATATAAACATACAAATCTACTAATTTTTTCTAAGTGCATGACAAGTTATCGACGAAATGCTTTTTTACATGAACTGAGCCACAAAGATTTTTTGTATTTTTGCACCCTGTATGAAGATAGGAAACATAGACTTAGGGGACAAGCCGCTTTTTCTTGCACCGATGGAGGACGTCACGGACGCGTCCTTCCGATTCATCTGCAAGGAGTTCGGAGCGGATATGATGTACACGGAGTTCATCTCTTCCGACGGACTTATCCGCGACGCACGCAAGTCGCTGGAGAAACTTGTGACATATGATTACGAAGCACCTATCGGCATACAGATATACGGCAACATTCCGGAAGCCATGGTCGATGCCGCGAAGATGGCGGAGCAGGCGGCGGAAATCGCCGGCGGTCATGGAGCGGACCTTGTCGATATAAACTTCGGCTGTCCTGTCAACAAGATAGCACGAAGGGGAGCCGGTTCGGGAATGATGCGTGAGCCGGACAAGATGGTGGAGATCACACGCATGGTTGTCGATGCCGTCAAGCTGCCGGTGACAGTAAAGACGCGTCTGGGCTGGGACGAAGATTCCAAGATCATAGTCGAGCTGGCAGAAAGACTGCAGGACGCAGGTATCCAGGCCCTGACCATTCATGGACGTACCCGATGTCAGATGTACACAGGAGAGGCCGACTGGACATTGATAGGCAAGGTGAAGGAAAATCCAAGAATGCATATTCCCATCATCGGCAACGGAGACATCAACTCACCTCAGAAAGCGAAGGAATATTTCGACCGTTACGGAGTTGACGGCATCATGATCGGGCGTGCCACATACGGGCATCCATGGATATTCAAGGAAATCAGGCATTACCTTCAGACCGGAGAAATCCTGCCTCAGATGAGTGTCATCGACAGAGTCGCATTGGCTAAACGCCACCTTGCAAAGTCACTTGAGATAAAGGGCGACCGCGTAGGAGTCCTTGAAATGAGACGTCACCTTTCATGTTATTTCAAGGGTCTTCATGACTTCAAGGAGACCAGACTGAAGCTCGTCACCTTGAACGATCCTCAGGAGCTGTTCGCGACACTGGACGGAATCGCCGAGCGCTGGGGCGACGAGGAAGCGCCTCAGGCCAGCAGCGTCTATGGATTATAATTGATATATTTGCAGGATATTAGTGTAGATAAACTATGATTGACAAGATACTTCTATTCCCTTATTCACTTACCCTCGCATGCAGGCATGCATTCTATAACATCGGACTCTTCAAATCCCACAAGGCAGAGGTTCCGACCATCTGTGTCGGCAACATCACTGTAGGAGGCACAGGCAAGACACCGCATACCGAGATGATACTCAGGATGCTTCTTGAAGACGAAAGATGGCAGGACAAGAACATAGCAGTCCTTTCAAGAGGGTACAAAAGAAAGAGCAAAGGATTCCAGCAGGTAGTCGTTGAGGGCACAGCCGAAGATTTCGGCGACGAACCGCTTCAGATAAAGAGGAAATTCCCCCAGGTCACAGTAGCTGTCGATAAATCAAGAAAAAGAGGCTGCCAGTTCCTGAGCAATCCGGAACTTCTGCAGACATCAAAGAAAGGACGCAGATGCATCCATAAGGATATGCCTAAAGCGGACATCATCGTGCTCGACGATGCGTTCCAGCACAGAGCTCTCAGACCTGACATATCAATCGTGCTTGTAGATTACAGCAGACCGGTATTCAAGGATCATCTGATGCCGATAGGCCGTCTGCGCGACCTTCCATCACGACTCGGTGCTGCGGACATACTTATCGTGACAAAATGCCCTACATACATAGATGACGAGCAGAGGGCGGAATGGGCAGCAAACCTTGGTATAAGGGATTTTGACCCGGCCACATGCGAAGGCACCAGAAAGAAAGGCAAAAAGCAGCATATATTCTTCACATCAATCGCATATGATACTCCACAGGCGGTTTATAATGAAGGCGACCCCAGATATCTGTACGCCAAAAGGCTTATACTTTTCTCTGGAATCGCCAATGATACTCCGCTCCGTAACTATCTCTGCGGAGACTATAAGATCGTGAAGCACTTCAACTTCCCTGACCATCACAACTTCACCCGTTCCGACATCTATTCGATAAGGAATGCTTCCGATGCATATCCTACTTCGGTAATAATGACTACAGAAAAGGATTGCCAGAGGGTCAGAGACTGCAGATTCGTGCCAGGCAGCTTGAAAGACAGGATGTTCCACATTCCTATCAAGGTAGGATTCCTCAGTCCTGAAGACAAGGAACTGTTCAGGTCGCGGCTTACTGCTTCCCTGAAACAGGAGTAGAGTTTCCAGAGATCACTTCATTCTGGATCTCTACAGAAGCCTCATGAATGGCAGTGAACACGTCAATCAGGAAATTCTCTGACAGACCATAAGCAGCGCCCTTCTCAACGACCGAAGCAAGCACCTTGTCCCATCGCGAAGTCTGAAGGATAGCGATATTGTTATTCTTCTTATATTCTCCGATCTGACGGCTTACCTGCATTCTTGCTCCCAATGTATAAAGCAGGTTTTCATCTATGACATCAATCTTTGCACGTAGCTGATCGATGTTTTCCTTCCACTCCGGCGAATCCGAATCCTTATCCTTTACTACTATCTGGTTGTAAAGGAGATCGGAAAGTTCGGGAGGCGTCAGCTGCTGCTTGGCATCGCTGAGAGCACATGAAGGATTGCAATGCGACTCGATCATCAGACCTTCGAAGCCAAGATCGAGGGATCTCTGGCTGATTTCTCTGATATAGTCCTTGCTTCCTCCCATATGGCTCGGATCCACAAAGAAAGGAAGTTCCGGATAACGGCTTCTAAGTTCGATGGCCACCTGCCACTGAGGAGTATTCCTGTACCGGATCTTATCGAAAGTAGAGAAACCACGGTGAATGACTCCCAGTTTCCTGATTCCTGCCCTGTTCAGACGCTCCAGGGCTCCGATCCAAAGGTCAAGGTCAGCATTAACAGGATTCTTCACAAGCACAGGTATGTCAGTATCCTTCAGAGCATCAGCAATCTCCTGCACAAGAAAAGGATTGGCCGTAGTCCTGGCTCCAAGCCATACAAGGTCCACTCCGTGCTTGATGCACTCATACACATGTTTCTCGCTTGCGACCTCCGTCGAAATCTTCAGGCCATATTCCTTCTTTGCCTTCTGAAGCCATTTCAATCCATCTGTACCTACTCCTTCAAAGCAGCCCGGATGGGTCCTCGGCTTCCATATTCCTGCGCGGAACACATTGATTCCCAACCCCTTCAAACCTTTCGCAGTCTCCATCACCTGCTCTTCAGTCTCGGCACTGCACGGACCTGCCACTACACTTGGCCTAGGTTCCGTAAACATTCCCCACTCATATAAAGGAATGATATCCAGCTTTCTGTCCGTCATAGTCTATAATGTTTATCTGATTATTCTCCTTATCTTGTTGGCATCCTCTATCAGTCCCCTGACTGTATCCTCATCGCCTTCCTCTATCGCCTTACGGAATGCCATCATCTTCTCAATATATGTATCCATCACATGAAGGACATTGTCTCTGTTCTGGCTCAGGATAGGAGTCCACATGTCGGGGCTGCTCTTTGCCAGACGTACAGTAGAAGAAAATCCGCCCGAAGCCAGATCGAATATATGCTTTTCATCCTTTTCCTTATCAAGCACCGTAAGAGCCAGAGCGAACGACGTCACATGAGAAATATGTGACACATAAGCCGTATGTACATCATGGCTGGACGAATTCATATAAGTCGTCCTCATGTTCAATGTCTCATAAAGCGACTCGACACATCTTACGGCCTTTGGCGATGACTCCTCAGAATCGCAGATGATGCACGCATGTCCATCGAAAAGACCCGGCATCGCCGCCCATGGACCGCTGTATTCCGTTCCGGCCATAGGATGCGAAGCCACATACTGCCTGCGGCGAGGATGGTACTTCACACTTCGGGCAAGATGCTCCTTTGTCGAACATACATCCATTACAATCTTGTCCTCTCCCCTCTCTGCAAACCGGTCCAGGATCATGGGAAGCAGCTTTACAGCCACTCCAACAGGCACAGCCAGAACGACAAGATCGCTTTGGGCGATGCATTCGTCAAGGCTTACCACCCTGTCCACCAGCCCGATCTTCTCTGCTGCCGATGCATTGACCGGTTCTGCTTCCACCCCCGATATATCATCAGCAAAACCCTTTCTCTTCAGGTCTATGGCCATGGAGCCTCCTATGAGTCCCAATCCTACAATACCAACCTTCATATCTTTAACTTTATACTTCCATTTCAAATCACTTGACATTTCGGATGACAGCTCTGATCTTTTCTGCGGCCCGCTTCAGCACCTCAGGCTTGGCACATAGCGAAATGCGGATATAATCTTCTCCGTTCTTACCGAATATGAATCCCGGTGTAATGAACACCCCTGCCTCATAAAGCAGCTTATCCGACACTGCGTTCCCCAGCGAGATATGCTGTGTTGATGATAATACTGCCTGATGGGTGGAGTTGACATGCCACCCCCGGCTAGGGGGTGTCTGAGCGAAGCGAGGACGGGGGTCAACGGAACCCACAGGCGGTACTACCCTGCCCCACAGGAACATTCCCGTACTATCATGGTCATACTCAGCCCCAAGCATATCAAAGATTTCCCCTGCCAGCACACGTCTGCGCGCATATTCGGCATTAAGCTCAGCAAACCATTCCGATCCCTGGGACAGAGCCTTCACAGCAGCCAGCTGAAGCGGCTTGAACATTCCCGAATCCATCTGGCTCTTCACCTTCAATATCTCCGAAATCACTTCCGGCTCCGCAGCAACCATACCGATTCTCCAGCCGGCCATATTATGAGCCTTACTGAGCGAATTAAGCTCAAGACAGCATTCCTTTGCTCCCGGCTGAGCCAGAATAGACAATGGCCTGTCATTCAGGATGAAGCTGTACGGATTATCGTTGCATATAAGAATCCCATGTCTGCGTCCGAAATCCACAAGCTTCGCATAAAGCTCCTCCGAAGCGGCGGCCCCTGTCGGCATATTCGGATAATTTGTCCACATTATCTTCACTCCCGAAAGGTCCATCTTCTCAAGAGCATCAAAATCAGGCCACCAGCCTTTCTCAGCACAGAGATCGTATGGGATTATCTCCGCCTCGACCAGCTTAGATGCAGATGAATATGTGGGATAACCCGGATCCGGCACCAGAACCTTATCACCTTTATCAAGGAATGCCATGGAAATCAGCAGGATAGCCTCTTTCGAGCCGACCAGCGGCTGAATCTCACTCTTCGGATCAAGCTCCACACCGTACCATCTCCTGTACCATTCCGCAAATGCCTGCCTCAGCTCCGGCAGACCTACATAACTCTGATACGCATGATTGCCAGCCTGACAAGCCGTTTCGCACAAAGCCTCGACAGCGGACATCGGAGGCATACCATCCGGAGAGCCGATTCCCAGATTGATTATCAGCTCCTCGCCACGAGATGCACGCTCGGCATTCATCTGAGCGATTTCCTTCAGTTTCCTCGAAAAATAATATTCCTGGACCGCACCGGTCCTTTTCGCCGCCTTGATAATCATACCGCTGCAATATATTCACCTAAAACATTCAGATCCTCCATCAGTGGCCTTACCGCCGCAACCGCCTGCTCGTACCTCTGAAAATCATCGAACTTGATATCCACATAAAAGAAGTACTGCCATTCCTGTCCAGGTATGGGAAGCGACTGGATCCTGGTCAGATTCATTCCGTAGAATGACATTATCGTAAGCACATGGGCCAGAGAGCCCGGAGTATGCGGCAATGTGAAGCACATTGAAACTTTGTTGACTTTCGATTTATCAACTTCGAGAGAATCATCAAACACAAGGAATCTTGTAAAGTTCTGCTTGTATGTCTCTATGCTTTCCGCAAGGACCTCAAGGCCATAAAGCTCGGCAGCCAATGTCGATGCGACTGCACCGACCCCCATAAGTCCTTCAGAAGCGATTTCAGCCGCACTTTTCGCTGTATCTTCAGACTCTACAAGCCTGATCCAAGGATAGTCCTTGAAAAATTCGCGTGTCTGGTTGATTGCCATGTAATGCGTACGGACTTCCTTTATATCTTCTATCTTCTGCCCCGGTAGAGCCATCAGATTCTGCTGAATGCGCAGAAACACCTCACCCTTTATCTTACGGTCATATTTGCGGAGCAGCTCGAAATTCGGGAGCAGTCCTCCGGAAACGGTATTCTCTATAGCCATCACTGCAGCATCCGCAGCGGAATTGTCCATACTCCAGTAGAGTCCGTCGAACGTCGAACACTCCACTATCTCCGGGACAATATGTCCATGCTCTTCATAAAACAGTCTCGCAGCCTGTTCATGAAAACAGCCCTTGGCTCCTTGTATCGCTATCCTCTTCATAATAAAAAAAACTGTCCGGCATGACACCGGACAGCATAATAAAATTCTATATCATTCGATACGCAACGTCCGGTCTATCACCTTTTCTGGAAATAGAAACAATAAAAACCGAAGCCGCTAAATCGATAAGTTCCCATAACGGTTACAAATATAGCAATTATTTTTAAACTGTGAGCATTTCCTTCTCCTTTGCAGCAACGAGCTCATCCACCTTCTTAGCGAAAACATCCGTTTCCTTCTGCACGAGCTGTTCGTACTCCTTCTGAAGGTCCTCAGGCATGCCGTCCTTATTAGCCTTCTTGAGAGCCTCGATAGCATCGCGACGAGCATTGCGCACGCTTACCTTTGCATTCTCACCTGCACCCTTAGCCTTCTTGATAAGTTCCTTACGGCGCTCCTCTGTAAGAGGCGGAACAGTACAGCGGATGCTCTCACCGTTGTTTGAAGGAGTAAGACCTATATTTGCATCGAGAATCGCCTTCTCGATAGCTGCGATCATCTTCTTCTCCCATGGCTGGAGCATAAGGGTCTTCGCATCAGGCGTTGTTACAGAAGCGACCTGAGGGATAGGAGTAGGGCTTCCATAGTAATCGACCATCACATTATTGAATACAAGCGGATTAGCCTTGCCTACACGGTATGTCTTGAGTTCCTCATCGAGGTGATTGACAGCATTGGACATCTTGTCTTTGGCAGCCGCCAGAATTTCTTTAGCTTTTGTAATCATAGTATTGCGGTTTTATAATTTATACATGTACCAATGTTCCTACCTTCTCGCCTTTCACCAGCTTGGTAAGATTTCCCTTCTGATTCATATCGAACACGATGATAGGCATGTTACCCTCGCGGCAAAGCGCAAAAGCTGTCTGATCCATCACCTTGAGGCGGTCTTCAATGGCCTTGTCGAAGGTAAGCTCATCATATTTAACAGCAGCAGGGTCCTTTTCCGGATCTGCTGTATAGACTCCGTCCACGCGTGTTCCCTTCAGAAGGGCGTCAGCACCTATTTCAAGCGCTCTGAGAGCTGCTCCTGAATCTGTAGTGAAATAAGGGTTACCGGTACCTCCGGCAATGAGAGCCACTCCACCTCTTTCCATTACAGCCACAGCATCATCTCTCATATAATACCTTGCGACAGGCATCATCGGAGTCGCTGTGAACACTTCGGCCTCGACACCTGCAGAACGGATAGCCATGGCCAGTCCGAGGGAATTAATCACAGTGGCAAGCATACCCATCTTATCGCCATTGACTCTGTCAAAACCTTTTCCAACGCCCTGAAGACCACGGAAAATATTTCCACCACCGATGACGATAGCCACCTGAAGGCCATTCTTCACGGCAGCCGCGACTTCTTCCGCATATGCAGCAAGCCAGTTTTCATCAATACCTTTGCCGGCAGGCCCTCCAAGGCTCTCGCCGCTCAATTTTAAAAGAACGCGTTTATATGTGCCCATATTCTAACAGATTTCAAAAATTCAAGCAAACAAAAATATCGAATTATTATGAAACTTCCAAGAAAGAATATATCTTTGCATGATAGAAGAGCATATTCAAACCGAATATTAACTATAAAAGAATATAAAACTATTATGGCACTTTCTTCAATTACCAAGAAGCTCATCATGAGCGTCAGCGGTCTTTTCCTGATCATTTTCCTGCTTCTCCACACTACAATCAACTTTTTTGCAGTGATTGATGTCATTCTGGGCACATGGGGAGCTCCTGCAGGTGAGGGATGGTATGCAAGCGGATGCTGGTTCATGGCTACTCCTGTAATCGACATCATGGTTCCTATCCTCGCACTCGGATTCGTAGTACACATCATTTATGCCGGTATCCTTTCATATGGAAACTACAAGGCACGCGGTGATGTCCGCTATGCAGTGGCAAACAAGACAAAGGCTGAATCATGGGCTTCTAAGAACATGCTCGTTCTCGGTGTTATCGTTCTTGGTTTCGTTGCATTCCACATGTCACACTTCTGGGCAGAGATGCAGTATGTAGAGTGGTTCAAGGGTGAGCACGTAGCACCTGAGTCAGTATATGCTCTCATGGAGCTCACATTCGGAAACATCTGGATGGTCCTCATCTACATCGTTTGGTTCGCAGCTCTCTGGTTCCACCTTACACACGGATTCTGGAGCGCATTCCAGACAATCGGTTGGAGCAACAAGGTATGGGAGAACAGACTTATGTGGGCTGGTAAGGCTCTTGCAACTCTCCTCTGCGTATGTCTTATAATTACAGCTATCGTAGGTTACCTCGTTGCTAACGGCGTTATCCCAGGAAGCGTACTCTAAGAGAAACATAGCTAAGATTTAAAATCGGCTGACCGGATCATTCCAGTCAGCCGATTTTCTTTATTCGTAGCAAAATCCGTTCTTGTTCCTACCATGTCAATTTTTCAGCAGGATAGGAAGGGTTTCCCTTCTATTCGATATCGATCCTCTGCACTTCATCGACACCGTCGATGGCGGCGATGCTGTCCATGGCGGTCTGAAGTTCGTTCATCGAATGGACTTCGAAGTCGATGGTACATACGCCGATATGGTCAACTGTCTCGGTCCTGAGGCCGATCATCGAGAGCTTGAGCTTCTCCGTAATGCAGTCCACGAGGTCGCTGAGAAGATGGTATCTGTCGATGGCGCGGACACTGATGCGGACCGGATAGAGACATGTGCATTCTTCTTCAAAATTGACAGCGACGATGGAATCTCCATGCTGGGATGCGAGTCTTATGGCAGTCTGGCAATTCCTTTTATGGATCTGTACGGAGCCGTCGGAATTCTTGAATCCGATGACCTCGTCTCCTGGAAGAGGATGGCAGCCAGAACATCTCTGGTAGCAGGATTTCTGCTTGCGGGATACGTATGAACTGATGAATTTACGGGCTTTGTATGTGGATACATGATCCAGCCAGCTGGCATCCGGCTCCACAGTATCAGAAGTTCCTATCTCGATGCAGTCTCCGCGTCTCAGAACTGTCTTCACTGACAGAAGCTTTCCGTTGATACGGGCATAATGGGCATGTTCTCCGATACGGCTGTGGATTTCAAATGCAAAATCAAGAGCCGTAGCGCCCTGCGGAAGTATGATGCAACGTCCCTTCGGAGTAAATACCATTATATCATCATAATAGAAAGATGAAGTGACTCCGTCCATGAAGTCCAATCCGCCTTCCTGGTCTGCCACTTCCTTAAGAAGCTCATTGAATTTGTCAAGCCACGCCTTGATATTCTCATCGGTACGTTCCGCCGCACAACCGAGACGGCCGTTCCTCATCATCCTCTCAGAGGAAATATGAATTTCCTCCCAGATACCACGGTCGTTCAGCAGCTTCACCTGAAAACTCTGATAACCGTTTTCCTTAGGTGCATCAATATAATTGGAAACGCTTCCCGGACGCTCCTTGAATGCATCTGTCAAAGCAGAATATATCCTGAGACTCGTATCTTTCTCCGACAGAGGCTCATGATCCTTGTATATTACTCTTACATAATATTTTGTATCAACATGTGCGAAGTCGCAGCCCTTGGAATGCATCTTCATCCATATGCTGTACGGCTTTCTGTATCGGACCTCCGTACGGGCATTGATGCCACGTTCTTTGAGGAGACGCTCGATCTTCGAAGTAAAAGCCTCTATATGAGGACGTTCCGCCTCGAATTCCTCTTTCAGAAGCTTATCCAGAAGGGCATACTCACGAGGACATCGATACTGGAATGAAAGATTCTCCAGTTCTGTCTTGACATGATACAGACCGAGACGGTTTGCCAGAGGTGCATAAAAGTAATCGGTCTCTCCCGCAATCTTCATCTGCTTGTCCGGACGCATGCTGTTGAGGGTACGCATGTTATGAAGACGGTCCGCAAGCTTTATGAGAAGGGCACGGACATCATACTGCATGGAGGCAAGGATCTGACGGAAATTGTCAACCTGCTTCGACTGCACATACTTGTCCTTCTTCTCCTTGGTCACAACGCCGACAAGAAAAGCCACTTCATCTCCGAAACGCTCCTTGATATCTTCAATCGTATAAGATGTATCCTCAACTACATCATGAAGAAATGCTGCGATGACCGGATCCGGGCCCAGTTCCAGCTCTTCGGCCACGATACGGGCGACGTTTACCGGATGAATGATATACGGCTCACCGGATTTACGTTTCTGCGGACTGTGGGCGATACGGGCAAACTCGAATGCGTCCCTCAGCCTGAGCATATCATTGCTGCTTACCTTGGATTCAAGTCCACGGAACAGGCTGTCAGCATTGTTCTGAATCAAAGCATCATAATTCGTTTCCATAAATCAGGGCCTTTTTTGCGGATAAAGAGCCGAATTTATGAAAAAAAACTGAGAATTGTTCTGTTGGACGCCTGTTTTTATATAGGAAGGGTCTTATAACGCAGCCATGCAGCTGTTTCGGAAGGCAGATGAGGAGAGAGCGTAGCATAGACACGCTCATTGTACGCATTCAGCCAAGCTACGGCCTCAGGACCAAGAAGGTCCTTTACGACAGCAGATGTGTCGATATGGCAGCATGTCAAGGTTTCGAACTCAAGCCAGTCCCCGAATGCATTTACCCCGGCCTCACGGCACAGTACGATGTTCTCATGACGGACACCATGCATGCCTTCACGATAAATGCCAGGCTCATTGGAAGTCACCATGCCAGGTATAATGGCCTGAGGACTGAAATTCTGACGGATACCCTGAGGGCCTTCATGGACACAAAGATAATAACCTATTCCATGGCCTGTTCCATGGCCGAAATTACGCTTTGCCTTCCAGAGAGGCATTCGCGCAAGCGCATCAAGCTGGCAGCCGGCTGTTCCTCTAGGGAAGACCGCCATGGATAGATCTATCATACCCTTGAGTACAAGAGTGTAGTCTTCCTTCTCAAGCGAAGTACACTCTCCCATCGGTACGGTTCTGGTTATATCTGTAGTTCCTGTCAGATATTGTCCGCCGGAATCCACAAGGTAGAGACCTCTCGGAAGAATGACCGCCGAACCTATACGAGGAGTAGAATAATGCGGCAATGCCGCTCCAGGACCATATGCGGAAATATTCTCAAAACTGTTGCCACGGTAGCCCGGTATGCCGCTTCGGTATGAGGTCAGCTTTTCCGAAGCCTCCCATTCTGTCACCTCGCGTCCTGATGCGACTTCTGTCTCCAGCCAATGGAGGAAACATTCCATAGCGACTCCGTCATCAACATATGTCTGCCTAAGGCCTTCGATCTCAGAAGGAGTCTTGACTGCTTTTTCGAGAATGACAGGAGATGTACCGCAACAAAGGGACTCGGGCGGGAAGCAATCCGATATATATTTATGTATATGCGAATTCAAGGTAGATGGGTCCACGAAGATACGTCCTGACGAATCATCACTTCCGAAGTCAGACAAAGCAAAGAACACCGCATCATAATCCTCTACTACCACCCCATCCATCTTAAGTTCATTGAAACTGTCTTCAGTATCCGGATCCAGGTCGGAAACAGTATCCGCCTTCTTTACAAACCACTTCACATAGTCCTGAGAAACAAGCAGATACGATATCACCAACGGATTGTAATCGATATCGCTGCCGCGCACATTCAGCATCCACGCAATCTCATCAAGAGCTGACAGGAACACCTTGTCATACCCATTGATCAGCATCCATTTCCTCAGCCATGATATCTTATCCACACGAGGCACGCCACCGAAGCATTCGACATCAAGCGTAGTCACCGGAGTCACGGGTATCTGAGGCCTTCCGTCCCAAAGTTCCTGAAGAAGATCGGGAACATCAACTACGAGTCCACCTTCACCAAGTGCCGATTCCAGTTCTTCCACAGCACTCACACTCTGGCATAAGCCGTCAATGGCAACAACCTTCACCCTGCCGGAAAGCCACTCAGGAATCATCACGGCATCCGGTACTCTTGTCTTATGGAGTTCCGCTCCCGTGCCCTCAAGCTGGCTCAAGGCCTGAATGAAATATCTAGAATCAGTCCAGAGTCCTACATGGTCGGCAGTAACAACCACATCACCGGCCTCTCCCGTAAAGCCGGTAAGCCACTCAACCTGCTTCCACCTTGGAGCAGGATATTCGCTGCAATGAGGATCGGATCCTCCTATCACCACAGCCTCCCAGCCATTGTCTGCCATCATGCTCCTGAGAGCATCGATTCTTTCCAAGAAGACATTTCCCATAATATCATCAATTAACGAGTGAATATAATCATACGATTTCAGCAATTACAGCATCGGAAACAAAGAAACGGTTTTCCGGAATGCGCACGCGTCCGCCGGACATGATCACCAGATCTCCGGAAGCGAAAGCACGCTCAAGTGCATGAGGATCGCAATGATTGCGCAGGAAGGTTTCTTCGATGCCTTCAGATGTTCTCAAAGCGAGCATCATGTGCTCCAGTTCCAGCTGGTCACCATTCAACACCTCATGCTCGCTTATGCCGCAAGGATCCGCAATATATGCCCGCAGATCCGGACGGTTCCATTGTCTGAACGCCGGTCTCGCCGGTGTATTACAGTGACCCCCTCCCGCTCTGTCGAGCGGGCCCCTCCCCCTGCCCGGGGGTGGGAAAATGTCACTTCCATACATCCGGTTTCGCCCGGTTTCAGCAACAAAACTATGTGCTCCAGGCCCCAGACCGACATATGGGACATGACTCCAATATGCACTGTTATGCACAGCCTCATAACCCGGCAGTGCGAAATTAGAAATCTCGTAATGATTGTAACCTGCTTCAGCCAATGCCTCGCAAAGCATCGCATACTGCCTCGAACACAAGTCCTCCGGAGCCTCACTCCACATTCCTTTCTCCACCATCCTCGCCAGCATGCTGCCTGGTTCGACAGAAAGCTGATAGGCAGATATATGCTTCGGGAGCCGCCCGGACGCAGATAATCCCAGAGCGCTTTTCAATGTCTCATCCCATTGGGCGTCAGACATTTGAGGAAGTCCAAAAATCAGGTCTATACTGATATTGCCGACACCGGCATCCTCAAGAATGGCATAGGCTTTACGGGCAGTCTCCGCATCATGACGACGGTTCATGAACTTAAGGATCCCATCGTCAAAAGACTGCACGCCCATGCTTATACGGTTCACTCCCAGCTTCAGAAGGCCTTCGACATATCCTTTCCCTTTCTCGACAATGTCTTCCGGATTGACCTCGACTGTAAACTCATCGAACGGACCTCCATGTCCTGTCTCTTCAAGGGCACAAAGCAGTTCTTCAAAAACATAAAGAGGCAGCACCGACGGGGTGCCACCTCCAATATATAATGTATTTACCTGATCACAGATTTCGTCTCCACGCATCCTGACCTCCTTGGCAACAGCTTTTGAAAAACTGTCGAAAAGTTCGTTCTGGCGCTGTTCCTCCTCAGCCTTGCGACATCTTGCAGCAACCTCTGAATAGAAGTCGCAATATGTGCAGAAGCTCCTGCAGAATGGTACGTGGACGTATATCACGGCTTATCGAAGCATCAGCTCAGCTGATCCGAGAAGTGTCTGTTCGGTATATGCCTCAACAGTATAGATACCCTTTACATATCCTGTGATATCGTTGAGATAGATGCTGAGCTCAACCTCCTTGCCCTGATAGTCAACCTCACGTGAAGCCGAGCAGATCATAGGCTCTCCATTCACTTCGAATGTCCTCTGAGTGTCGTTTGTAAGAAGGATTCCATCCGGACCTTTCACTCTGATATATACCCTTACAGGGCCCTTAGGTGCGAGATCGTTCTCCACAAGGCTGAGGGTAGTCAGAAGCCTTACGACACGGCTGCTGCGGTCAGTGATCTTGTCAGAAGCATTGTATGCCTCGATCCTGATGCCACGAGCCTTGATGACAGCTCCTGCCGCAACCTGTCCGGTAAGCTCTTCAACAGTCTTATTGAGCTCCTGCTGCTTTCTTCTGCTCTCCGCAGCCTCACGACGTGCGGCAGCCGCATCAGCTGTAAGCTGCTTGTTGAGCGTATTGAGAGAGTCTATCTGAACGATATAGTTCTTCATGATGCTTCTGAGCGTACCGAGCTCCCTTTCATACTGACGGATCTTGCTTCTGTTGGTAGCTTCAGTCTTTGTGATCTTATCGATAAGCATCTGGACCTCAAGACGAGATGAGTCAAGCTGAAGATTGATGTCATCGTAGTCTGAAGACAAAGTCGCGTAATCATTCTGAAGGGCGATCATCTGCTCTGTAAGCTCTTCCTTCTCAATAGTGAGTTCATTGACAAGCGATGATTTCTGATACCATATGTATGCCAGAGCACCGGCAAGGGCAACAGCCACGGCTGCAAGGGCATACATTACTTTTTTCAAGTTCTGCTCTTCCATTTCTATCGGTTTTGGATTGTTATTATTCTCTTTGTTCGCGCAAAGATAGCAAAATATCGGATTTTTCTTATATTTGTATGGACATACATACGTCAAACAGCAAATTTAAAGCCATGAAATATTTCATCAGATCCGTAAAATACTTCTTCTATTTCGCTTTCCTGACCACGGCGATCATACTTGTACTTGTGTTCATCGGAGCCGTCGAAGGAGACATAAACACAATTTTCGAAGGAGGATACAGCTCATTGTGGAAGATTGCCATATTTTTTGCATTGGTAGCTGCCGTATATCCCAAGTTCGGATTCGTATGCAGGAAGCTTGACACGACCGGCTCATGGGATGACGTCAGAAATGCGGCTGTGCCATATTTCAGCGGAAAGCCTTTCAAGCTAGAGAGCGAGACCGACGACGCCGTCAGCTTCAGACGCAGGGACATCATAGCCAGGATCTCAAAGATGGGCGAAGACAGGATAACAGTCAGGAAAACTGAAGACGGATTCGCCATGGAAGGTCTCAGAAAGGACGTCATCACTTTTGCCACAGGACTTGAATACCGCCTGCCTCCTCATAATGAGGATCAGGCATGATGATAAACATATAAACTCATTTACTATGGACGAGTTGAAGACAGTCGCCAGATTTGGCGATCCGATGCTTGCCAGCATCTCTCAGGGATTGCTCGAATCAAACGGCATCAAGGCGGAAATATTCGGAGAATCATTCCCCTATCCGTCCTTCAATGCCGTTGAACAGAACATCGAGCTGAAAGTCAATGCAGAAGACTATGAATCAGCATTGAGCATCTTGGCTGCTTCAGACAAGGCTGAATAGAAATCCTCGCCGAAGTAACGTTCTATAGGTTCGCGTAAAAACTCATATACGCGGACCTTTTCTTTTTTACCCTTCGCAAATGCATCCTGGCAGATATGCCATCTGTGAAGATTGAGGGCCCTCATTCCATTGCGGAGATGAGTGATGCGGATAGGATACAGCCAGCACGATATCGGCTTGCGGAAATCACCCTTTCCCTGAAACCAGCAACGCTCCATCGAACAGAAGCAATTGCCGTCTTCATCAAAAAGCGTATAAGCACATTCCTCGCTTCCAGGCACCAGAGGTGTTACCATATCTCCGTCCACATCTATCTCATAAAAGCCTTTCGCTGCAACAGCAGCACGACCTTCATCAGACATTATCGGAGAAAAGATATGATAATTCTTTTCTATGGCTTCAGCCTCACACTCTTCCATTGGAGCACCGCTGTCGCCTATCACACAGCAGCAGCCCTTGCATTTCTCATTATCACATGCAAAATACTCTGTCAGAATCTCTTCCGATACCAGACAGTCATCTATCTCTATGATGGTTCCGTGATACATATTGATTTTATTATTGTCCCATAATTATATATTCCACCTTGCTTCCTTCCTCCAGAAGCCCGAAAACAGCCTTGACATCATCTGCCGTCACCGCATCGATCTTTGCCGCATATCCTGTAGTCAGATCCTTGCCGTCAAGATACCTCAAAGCTATGGCATCCGTCCAATAATCCGGATCCTTCATATCCAGAGACATGATATTCTTAAGATATGCCTTGCACGCCGCCAGACGCGCTGCCGGAATCTCGACATCCTTGAGCCCGTTCAGTCTGGCACGCAACATAGCCAGAGCCTCGATCGGGGTCTTTGCCGCCATACCTTCAGCAAAACCATCTTCAGATGCCTTGCTAGCGGAAACGATTATATTGAACCTTTCCTCAGGATATATCTTGAAGTTGCATGACACCATCGTGGACATGCCTTCTTCAGCCGCAGTTTCGGAAATCTTCTGCTCCATGATCAGAGCCGCAATGACAGAGGCAGCATAATTGGCAGATGTCAAAGGCATTCGAGCAGACATCACCACATCTATGGTATTCCTGATGCCATCTGCCGTATATGTTGACCAGCCTGACACCGGCTGATATTTCACGACAGGTCTGCGGAAAGCGACCTCCTTGGTCCTGAAGCCACCCACATATCCGGAGAGAGTCTTCTTGAGCGATTCTTCATTGATGTCCCCCACTATGACAAGGACTCCGTCATTCATCTTACCGAACTGTTCCGAATAGAAATCTTCGGCCTTGTCTGCCAGGGCTGCAGTCAGCTTTCCGGGTGACTTGTATGTCGAATAGATATATCCCGGACACATTATGCTGTCTATAGCCGTCATTCGGGCAAGAGATGTCCCTTCATTGTGCTTAAGCAGCATATCCTGGCATTCCATATAATAGGAGAATGATTCAGGATCCGGTCTCCTGTCGTTTGCAAGAGCAAGGAGTGACCTCATCAGAAGAGATGCCTTGCCATTAGGAGCATGACCGCTGATCATGGTATTCGAAAGATGCACCTTGACAGTCATCGTCACCCCTTCCGCCATCAGTATATTCTTGAAATCCGATCCTTTCAGACCGGCGACATAGCATTGGTCAAGATAATCAGATATGAATGCTCCTTCACCTGCGCTCAGATTCCCGATGCCTCCGAATCCTCCATTCAACGCCAGATTGTAATAGATACGTCCCGAAGACGGCATTTTCCTATACACCACCTTGAAGCCGTTTGCGAATGTCCAGACACTTCCTCCAGACAGATGATCCTTCATGGAAGATTTCAGCTTGCATTTCGGAGCCGTTCCTGGAAATGAAACCGTATCCTTAAGATTCGGAGCTGAAGACCTTACTATCGAAGATGCACGATCCGCCTTCCATATGGAGTCCGTTCTGGCAAGAAGCACATCACGGCTCACTTCTGAAGGACAACCTATGGCAATGTTGGCAGATCCGTCCAGCAAAGCGGAAGCTATATCATTGAAAAACCTCAGGCTTGTAGTGTCGTGGAGATTTCTGGACTGATGGAATTCAAGTCTCTCCTTAGGCGAAGCAAGAGAGGAATTGTAAAGAAAAGCTGAAACGCACCTGTCCGAATATTTGGAAAGATCATATAACGGAGCTGAAGAAAACTCGTGCAGCTTATCAAGAAATCCTGACCTGGACACACGGTATTCATTTACCGATGCTCCGGCACCATCCAAAGAAGCCATGACCCCCGTCATGATTTCCATAGTCCTGTCTATGTCCTTATCCGACACATATGCCTTGATTGTAAAAGACTCATGCTCAGGGGTCTGCGAAGCATTTACATAATCATATACAATATCGGCGTAAGGAATCCCTTCGCGGCGCAGTTCCTTTCCTAACCTGTTACATGCAATATCTCCCAGAACATGCATAGAAATATCGAACATCGCTGGCTGGACCGTATTCATAAACTCTTTCGAAGGTCTTGCCGAGCGCCAGGAAAGAGACACCTCAGAGACTCCGTTGCCTCTGCTCCCTCCCCTTTCGACATACGGCCTTTCCTGATTCTTCCACTCATATGTCCTGCGCTTTGAAGATGACATACCCGGAGTCATGAGTGAGAGCATCTTCAATTTCTCCGCCACGTTCGATGCATTGATGTCACCCACGACCACAATCGCCTGATCAGCAGGAGCATACCACTTTCTCAAGAACTCATCTTCCGACCTGAAGACCCGGTCCGTCATGCCCATAAGCACCAGCAATGTCGAATCCAGGACGTCTTTCCTATCCGAAAGCCTGACACCTTCAAAACTATATACAGTAGCATCCTCCCTGACTTCGACGAAGCCATGAAGCCCCGGTCTGGCACCATGGGAAGCCATGAAGCCCTGAGGTGCAGTTCCTGAAAGCCTCGGATCGTAAGCCAGCGTTTCTCTTGCAATACGTTTTGCGATCCCTGTCGTATCATCGCAGACATAGGTTCCTGTTTTCTGCACAAGAGTGAAATCAGCAATGCCTTTATATGCAGAATATGGCACCAGATAGTATGACATGCCGTTAGGAAGACTTCCCCTGACCACAGAAGGATCTGATGGCAGGGCAGGAATCTCCTGCGCTGGCATGATAATTGAAAACAATATACTGGCTAATAATGCAAAAAACTGCCTATATCTCAAATTCATCATAATTAACATACTGAAATGCAAAATTAAAACAAAAAATTCCTATTTTTGCATTTCATGTGACTTTATGAATATTAATGTTAAACAAATTGAATACAGTTATGAAGAAAATTATTCTCACATTTGCAGCAGTCGTAATGGCAGCTGGAGTAATGTCTGCACAGGACATCAATCAGGCAACTGAGTCTTACAACAATGGTGCTATGGAGCTTCAGATGGGAAACAACGGTGCTGCCGTCGAGTATTTCCAGTCTGCTCTCACAATGGGTGAAGCTCTTGGCGAAGAAGGCGCTGAACTTGTTGCAAATTGTAAGAAGGCTATCTGCTCTGCATATCTCGGCATGGCTAAGGACCTTTACAATGCAAAGGCATTCGCTGAGGCTGCTGATGCTTTCCAGAAGGCAAAGGAAGTTGCTGAGGGATATGGCGAGGCTGAGATCGCAGCTGAGGCTGGCGAGCTTGTAAACCAGGCTAACGTCCTCAAGTTCAACACTGAAGGAAAGGCTGCAATGAAGGCTAAGGATTTCGCTACTGCCATCGCATGCTTCAAGAAGGTTCTTGAGCTCGATCCTACAAACGGCGGTGTAGCAGTTCAGCTCGGTCAGGCTTGCATGAACGCAGGTCAGTTTGACGAGGCTGTTGCAGCTCTTGAGACTGCAAAGGCAAACGGTCAGGAGAAGAACGCAGCAAAGCTTCTTTCAAACCTCTACCTCAAGATGGCTCAGGCAGCAAACAAGGCTAAGAAGTATCAGGAAGTGATCGACTTCGCTACCAAGTCTAACGAGGCTCTTGAGAACGGTAACGCTTACAAGCTTTCTGCAAGTGCACTTCAGAAGCTCGGAAAGAATGATGAGTGCATCGCAGCATATGAGAAGTATCTTGAAGTGACTCCTAACGCAAAGGACGCTGGCGGAATCATCTGCACAATCGCTGTTCTTTACCAGCAGGCTGGCAACAAGGCTAAGGCTAAGGAGTATTATGAGAAGATCGTCAACGATCCTCAGTTCGGTGCAACAGCACAGGAGCAGCTTAAGACCCTCTAATGAGACAGCTTGAACTGCTTGCTCCGGCAAGAGACGCACAGATCGGCATCGCAGCAATCAACTGCGGTGCCGATGCTGTGTATATAGCCGGACCGCAGTTCGGAGCAAGACAGGCCGCCGGCAATACGATAGATGACATCCGAGAGCTCTGCAAGCATGCCCATAGATTCGGTGCGCGCATATTCGTAGCTCTCAACACCATTCTTTATGACGATGAACTTGAGGCCGCATACCGTCAGATGCTCGAAGTGCAGGAAGCCGGTGCCGACGCCTTGATCATTCAGGATATGGCAGTGTTGGAAATGGCTTCAAAAGGCATCGGAAACCTTCACGAAGACTTCCGCATTCCTCTGCATGCATCTACACAATGCGCAATCCGCACTCCTGAGCAGGCCGTATTTCTGGAAAGCCTCGGATTCTCACGCCTCATTCTCGAACGTGAACTTTCTCTTGATCAGGTCAAGGAAATCCGCAAAGCGGTAACATGCGAACTCGAATTCTTCGTTCATGGTGCTTTGTGCGTCTGCTACAGCGGACAATGCTATCTCTCCGAAAAGATAGCCGGCAGAAGCGCCAACAGAGGAGCATGCATACAGGCATGCAGGTCAAGGTATGACCTCGTCGATGCCGACGGGAAAGTCATAGTAAGGGACAAGGCGCTGCTTTCCCTGAAAGACTATAACCTGCGTAACAGACTGCATGAACTTGCTGAAGCAGGCATAACTTCTTTCAAGATAGAAGGCCGGCTCAAGAACGAGTCATATGTAAAGAATGTCGTCAGGGATTATTCCATTGCACTGGAAGATATAGTCAGGAAATACCCTGAAACATATGAAAGAGGATCTTTCGGAAAGGTTACGGGAGGCTTCAATCCTGATACGGCCAAGACATTCAACAGAGGATACACCGAACTTTTCATAGACGGCAAACGCGGGAAATGGGCCTCTATGGAAGCTGCAAAATCCATGGGTGAAGAAATCGGGCAGGTCATTGACCTCAACAGAGACAAAAGTTCGATAGTGCTTCGCCTGTCCCACAAGGATATAATTCTGAATAACGGCGACGGATTTTCATTCGTAGCGAAGGACGGCAGCATAAGCGGATTCAGAGGCGACGTCTGCAACGGCAATTCAGTCAGATGCAAAAACATTCCTTCTCTGTTTATAGGAGCCCGCATTTTCAGGAACATAAATGCCGCATTTGAGAAGGAGATCGAAAGACAGGCATGCATCAGAGAGATAGGCGTCCGCATATTCATGGACTTCAATCTTTCTGAAACAGGTTCATGGACCGTCGAGGCAGAAGGTATAAGCGAAGACGGAAGAAAAGTTTCTGAAAGGTTCGATGCAGGAGACCAGATTGCGAACAATCGGGAAAGGATGATGGATATGATCAGGACTCAGATCGGAAAATCGTCCGGAGGATACAGGTTTTCACTTGGCAGCAACAGATTCCCTGAGACACTTCCATTCATGAGCGCCTCAGCTTTGAACGCGATCAGAAGAAGACTGGCTGAAATTCTTGACACCATGCCATGCGGTAAAAAGGACATCCTTCTGAGGGACCCGGAAAAAGTTATGCAAAAAGCTATCCCTCTGAAAGATGTCACATATAAGGCAAATGTAGCCAACAGACTTGCAAAGGAGGTTTACACCAGGGCAGGAGCCTCGACAATCCAGCCGGCCTATGAAATTTCCCCGATCTATTCAGCAGAGCTCATGAGGACAAAATACTGTATCCGCTATGAACTGGGCATATGTCCTAAACACCACGGAGCCAAGGCTGGAAAAGCATTGTTCCTTCTCAATAACGGCCAGAGATTCGTTCTAGGTTTTGATTGCGCCAACTGCGAAATGACTGTCAAGGAAGCCTAGTATTCCACCACTTCGAAAGTGAGTTCCACATCTCCGAAATGACCGACCGTATTACTGTTAGCCTCGAGCCAGCTGGACGCAAGACGGCCTCTCCACACCACATCATCACGGGAATTGAACGGAATCTTTATCTCGACACCATAGCTCTTTGATGCGACTCTTACCAGGGCTGTACAATTCCATTCGGTAATGGTTCCTCCATCATCTTCCGTAATCATGAATGCACAATGGGTCATCTGATCCGTCCAATCCGACACAAGCATTGCATTGAACGGCAAAGGCTGCCCTACCTGGCTTCTTTTCACAACAACCAGAAAATCCGTCACAGTAGGATTATACAACCTCAGTTCCGCCTCTGTAGAAGCAATGAAATCTTCTACCGCTCCTGTCTTGACGAAGAACTCCGAAGCTCCTGCAAACCATGAATCATAGTTGCGGTGCATGGTAAAGTCCTTCAGGATAAGAGCTGCCGACGACTTGCCGCTCCTGGTCTGACGCTGGCTGCCGAGGGATTTCGATCGTACAATGATGGTTCCTCCTCCTTCGCCCCAATCAGGATTTTCCCTTCTCAACATCTCAAGAGTGGTATAGCCGGCGTCAGTATTCCTGTTCACCACCCATACCGGCTCCGTTCTAGCTGCCTCCTCATCAACAATCACTTCCTCGACACTACGGGAACCATCATCTTTCACGACCAGTCTGTATCCGACATTCTTCTCCGACCCATCTTCCGGATCAAACGTAATTATCGGATACTTCTCTTTATCCCATTCAGAAGAATAGGGCCAGTATATCTGAATATCCGAAGACATCAGAGCATTCAGAAAGGCTTCCGGCTCAAAGGTTCTGCCGGAAATCGATCTGGTCTGGCTTCTTTCATTCACATAGTCTTCTATCAGATCCCGAAGAGGAACAGGATAATCATCTGCGCTCCTTACAATATGATCTCCGACTCCTGAGCCCGGATTTCCGAAGAGGTCCTTCATGGTATATTCTTCGTCATACCCATTGCCGGAAGAAGAAGTGACGGCATTATGGACTTCATTCAACTGTGAGAGTTGCATAGGGATCAAGGCAAGAATCTCCGCCACTTCCTCAAGACCGACATATGTTGAATCCTGTTTCTCAACATGTTTCTCCGGATCATTATCCAGAATTTCACAGGATAAGATACCGGAAAGGATAAAAGCTAAAAAAGCAATGACCGCAAAGCGTTTCATATCTGTTCAAATTTTACTTTGCAAAGGTCCGGACATTTATCCGTGGAATGAAAAAGTCAACGGCTATTTATAAAAATCGGCTTTCCAAATATCTGGAAAGCCGATTTTTATACGGAAATTAATTGCGGTTTTTATAAAACCGCAGAAACTGTACGGTATTTATCACTACGATTCGAGATAAAAAACATGAAGAAACTTATGGGTCAAATACGGCTATCTGCGAAAAAGGACAAAGCGGTCACGTCCGGAGAAATCCTGAAGGACTTCTGCAGAACTGAAACCGGCATCGAGATATACCTGAGCGGTTTCAAGGCCAAGCGCTTCGTTGATCTCGACCAGGCCGATGCCATGGGAAGAAAGAAGGGCCGATGACCAGCGGGCCACCGCACGATAGAAAACAAGAGGGTCGTCATCAGAGACGAAAAGAGCCAGATGAGGCTCATGATCCAGAACATTGGTACGCATCAAAGCCTTTTCGGAATCCATTACATATGGAGGATTGCTAAGAATCATGTCGAAGCCTCGTGCGAAGGCCTCGTCGGAAGGCACTCCAGCCAGGACATCTGCTTTGATGAACTGCGGTGTCTTGGTTCCTGTCAGATTCGATTCTTCCGCGAAATCCTGAGTGGAAGCTACGGCAAGTGCCGCATCTGATATATCCACAGCAACAACCTCAGCATCAAGACATTCCAATGCCATGGTCCATGCTATGCAACCGCTTCCGGTACACATATCCAGCACCCTGCTTCGAGCATCCTTTTCCGGACATAAGGTTTCCCCAGACCCCCTCCTCCTTGACAGGAGGCACCCCCTAGCCGGGGGTGGCATGTCCTGGGAAGTCCTATGTCCGGAAAAAGACTCTATGGCAGTTCTGCAGAGGAGTTCAGTTTCCGGACGAGGTATCAGTACGTCCGGAGATACTCGAAACCTCCGGCCATAAAAATAAGCAAAGCCTGTAACATACTGCAGAGGCTCCCCAGCAGCAAGACGCTCCAAGGCAGACTCTACGATCCGCACAGATGCAGATGGCACATCAAAAGACGGCTCGACGATATGCGTATATCGCTTTGTACCAAGCAGATGCTCAAATAAAGCGAAGACCATTTCGGACGCCTCCCCTTCCGGGTATAACGTCGAAACAGTCTTTCTAGCTTCATTTATGAGAGTCCTCAACAGCATGATGAAGACTAAGAATTCTCTATTACCGTTGTAAGGAAATCAGTCATGTTCATACCAGCCGCACGAACCATCTGAGGGACCAGAGATGCGGATGTCATGCCAGGTATCGTATTGACTTCCAGGAAGTAAAGCCCATCTTCCGCACATATATAATCCACACGTACAAGTCCGCTGCAACCTAGATGGGCATAGATCTTTTTCGATGTCTCCTGAATTTCAATCCTCAGAGAGTCCGGAATCTGAGCCGGACAGACTTCCTTGCTATGTCCATTGTACTTGGCTTCATAGTCAAAGAACTCATTATCCGTAAGGATTTCAATGACCGGAAGAGCGACATTCTCCTTTCCATTGAAATACACGGCGCAGGTAAGCTCACGACCGACGATCGCAGCCTCCGCAATGAGCATGCTTCCTTCAGAAAATGCATATTCTACAGCCTTACCGAAATCAGCGGCAGTCTTTACCTTGGTGACTCCGAAGCTGCTGCCGCCATCCGTAGGCTTCACGAACATCGGAAGTCCTAGTTTCTCAACAGCCTTCTCGGCAAGTCCTTCAATGCTTTCACCTTTACGAAGAAAGATATCATCCGCACATTTCACGAAATCCACATCCTTGAGATAGCTCTTGCATGAGAACTTATCGAATGTGATTGCTGAAACAAAGGCATTGCAGCCGCTGTGAGGGATACCCATCATCTCAAGATAACCCTGCATAAGTCCGTTTTCGCCAGGAGTGCCATGCTGCATGATGTAGGCATAGTCAAATCTTACCTTTTCATCTCCTGCCTGAGCTGAAAAATCCGACTTGTCGATCTGAGGACGCTGTTCTTCCGGTATAACTATTCTTTCAGATCCGCTTTTTCTATATGCTGCCAGAGACCATTTGCCGAAGCGAGCAAAGACCTCATAAACATTGTATTTTTCTCCATCTATCTGTGAAGCGGTAAACTCGCCGCTTCGCACCGACACCTCCCACTCGGAAGAGTCGCTGCCATATATCACTGCTATGTTCTTCATTACTACTCAAAGAAATAATCCGTACTCTCTTCTGCCTTTACAGATGCATCCGCATCGCTTCCGTCACAATTCAGATTGAGGGAAATGCCCGGAGGAGCCATGAATGTTTCGTTCTCATCCATCTTGAGAGAAGCATCCTTGCGGCACTTCTGCATGAACAGTCCCCAGATAGGAAGCGCCATATTCGATCCGCCTCCGAGAGAGAGAGACTCGAAATGGACCTGACGGTCTTCAGCTCCCACCCATACTCCGGCCGTAAGCGACGGAGTATATCCGATGAACCAGCCGTCTGACTGGTCATTGGTAGTACCGGTCTTTCCGGCAATCTCTCCTTTAAGGCCGTACTTCGCACGCAGACGTACACCGGTACCGCTGTTGACTACACCCTGCATGAGGTTAGCCATCAGATATGCCGTATATTCGCTGATAGCTTCACGTTTCTGGTTGGTGAATTCACCAAGCACATTACCCATGTTATCTTCAATCCTGGTGACAAATATCGGAGATACATATACACCCCTCGATGGGAAAGTATTATATGCCGCAACCATTTCATATACACTGATGTCAGCTGCGCCCACACAAAGAGAGTTCACAGGATCCAGATAAGACCCGATACCCATCTTCCTCATCATCTCCACCATGGCTTCCGGGCCATACTGCTTCATCAGATATGCTGAAATATTGTTGGAACTCTTTGTAAGTCCCCATTTCAAGGTCACTGTCTGACCGATCCATTCGTCCTTGTCTGTACTTGCAGGAGTCCATGTCTCGTCTTCATTGACGATGAAGGTCTGAGGCACATTCACAACCTTGTCACATGGGCTCATGCCCTCCTGCATGGCAAGAGTGTAGAGATATGGCTTGATTGTCGATCCAACCTGACGCTTGCCCTGACGGACATTGTCATATTTGAAATAACGGTAATTCGGTCCTCCGACATATGCCTTAACATGTCCTGTCTCCGGCTCGATGGCCATGAATGCGGCACGAAGATGAGACTTGTAGTACTTTATCGAATCATTAGGAGTCATCACTGTATCGATGTATCCCCTCCTGTTCCATGAGAACACCCTCATCTGGACAGGCTCGTCAAAGCTCTTGCGTATCTCCGACTCAGATGCTCCGTTATTCTTCATGATGCGGTAACGGTCGCTCCAACGCCTTGCCTGCTTCATGAGCTGATCGATGGTCTGCTTGTCAACATCATTTGAGAAAGGCTTGTTAGTCTTCCATTTGAGATCCCTCCAGAAACTCTTCTGCAGGTCTTTTCCAAGATGTTCGGCCACAGCCTCCTCTGCATATTTCTGCATACGGGAGTCAATTGTCGTATAGATCCTGAGGCCGTCCTTGTCGAGGTTGTAAGATGAACCGTCAGCCTTCTTGTTCTTGTTGAGCCAGCCGTAGAGCTGGTCATCAGCCCAAAGAAGAGAGTCAACGACATAATCCTCATACTGATTGTACGACGAACGCTTAGGTTCCTTGGCATTCATCGTACGGCGGAGCATGTCTCTGAAATATGGTCCGATACCTGCGTTATGGTCCTGGATCTGGTATGAAAGGGTAATAGGAATCTGCTGGATAGAGTCGCGCTCATGTTCGGTAATGAATCCGGCTTTCTCCATCTGGGAAATGACGAAATTCCTACGTGTTAGCGACTTGTCCGGATTGATTGCCGGATTGTATCTGGTAGGCTTGTTCACCATTCCTACAAGCGTAGCGCTTTCCTCAACGGTAAGGTCGATAGGGTTCTTGCCGAAGAAAGTCTGAGCTGCAGCCTTGATACCATAGGCATTGCTTCCGAAGAATATCTGGTTCATGTACATGTTCATGATCTCATCCTTCGTATAATTGCGCTCAAGCCTTACTGCTGTAATCCATTCCTTAAGCTTGATCCATACCATCTTCATGGTGGATACTCCCGGTATCCTGCTGCTTACATCTTCACGCGGATATAGGGTCTTCGCCAGCTGCTGGGTGATGGTGCTTCCTCCTCCCTGGCTGGAATCGCCTCCGAGAAGGGTCTTGAATATCACACGGCCGAGACTCTTGAAGTCTATGCCGGAATGATTATAGAAACGTACATCCTCCGTAGCTACAGCCGCATTCACCAGATTGGTCGAAAGTTCGTCATAGCTTACAAACGACCTGTTTTCTATGTGGAAGGTCGTAAGGATATTTCCGTCTGAAGATATCACCTGAGTCGCAAGCTTGCTGTCAGGATTCTCCAGCTCCTCAAAAGACGGAATGTCTGCAAAGGCCCATACAGCCGCGAGAAGCAGTATCACAGCTGAAACGCCAGCAACGAAAAGTCCCCAGAACCATCTGGTAATCTTCTTCTTTACAGTATCTTTCATATCAAGGTTTTCCTTAAAAATTTTTTCTGCACGTCACCTTTAGGTGACATGATTTTCCTATATGGTATAAGACGACAAAATTAGCAACAAAATTTGGAAAATTGCCTGATTTGTACCTTACTTTGCACTTTCTTTTGAAAAAGAGGAGTTTTAGAGCATGAAGGAAGGAAAAAATCTTGTAATCGTCGAGTCTCCGGCAAAGGCTGGAACCATTCAGAAATTTCTTGGAGAAAATTTTATAGTAAAGTCAAGTTTCGGTCACATCCGCGACCTGCATGACAGCGAACTCAGCATTGATGTAAAGGACGGATTCAGACCTGAATATGTGATCCCGGCTGACAAGAAGAAAGTCGTATCCGAGCTTAAGAAAGCGGCAAAGGAAGCCCACACCGTATGGCTCGCATCCGATGAAGACCGCGAAGGAGAAGCGATTTCATGGCATCTGTTCGAGACTCTCGGACTTAAAAGTGAGAACACCAAAAGAATCGTTTTCCATGAAATCACCAAGAACGCCATTCTCAATGCCATAGAGAACCCTCGTGATATTGATATGAGTCTTGTTGATGCTCAGCAGGCTCGCCGTGTACTGGACCGTCTCGTAGGTTTCGAACTATCCCCTGTACTCTGGAGAAAGATACAGCCGAAGCTTTCTGCAGGACGCGTGCAGTCTGTCGCTCTCAGACTTGTCGTTGACCGTGAAAGGGAGATCCTCGGATTCGACCACGAAGCATATTATAAGGTAGAAGCTCATTTCCATCCGGAAGGGACACCAGACAAGACTCTGGTGAAAGCCACTCTGGACAGAAGGTTCCCTGATATGGAATCTGCACGAGAATACCTTGAAAGACATATCGGAGCAAGATTCACAATCTCTACCATAGAGAAGAAGGAAGGCACAAGGACTCCGGCGGCTCCTTTCACCACCTCCACCCTCCAGCAGGAAGCGGCAAGAAAGCTCAGACTCTCTGTAAGCCAGACAATGAGCATCGCGCAGAGACTTTATGAGCATGGACTCATCACATACATGCGTACCGACTCCACAAACCTTTCTTCACTTGCCATCAATACAGCAAAGAAATACATCGGGGAGAATTTCGGAGAAGAATACTCGAAAGTAAGGCAGTACAGGACAAAGGCCAAAGGTGCTCAGGAAGCTCATGAAGCCATACGTCCTACATACATCGAAAACACCACGATCGAAGGAACTCCTCAGGAGAAAAAGCTTTATGAACTGATCTGGAAACGCACTGTGGCTTCGCAGATGGCTGACGCACGCATTCTCAGGACAGACATAAAGGTGGCATCGGACAAGGGTGAGGAGAGATTCAACGTACAGGCCAGCCAGGTCCTTTTTGACGGTTTCCTCAAGCTTTATATCGAAAGTACCGACGAGCCTTCGCAGGACGATGAAATGGTTATTCTTCCTGAAATGAACATCGGAGCCGTCATGTTTGAAGAAGGAATAACAGCCGAGTGCAAGTTCACTTCAGCTCCGGCACGATATTCTGAAGCGACCCTCGTGAAGAAACTGGAGGAGCTCGGCATCGGACGTCCTTCAACTTATGCACCGACAATCTCCACATTGACAAAGGGAAGAGGATACATCGTCAAAGGTGACAAGACAGGAGAGAAGCACAGTGTCACCAATCTCACACTGAAGAAAGGTGTCATAAAGGCTGCCGCAAAGACAGAAACTGTCGGAGCGGAGAAAGGACGCCTCCTTCCTCAGGACATAGGTATGATCGTGACCGACTACCTTGTGAAGAATTTCGAAACCATACTTGATTACAGCTTTACAGCCAACGTCGAGAAGGATTTCGACCAGATTGCCGAGGGCGAACTTGCATGGAACAACGTAATCAGCGATTTCTATGGTCCGTTCCACTCCAAGGTCCAGGAGACCCTCAGCAACAGGGAATACAGCCATGTCAGCCGCGAACTCGGTGTCGATCCGAAAGACGGACAGCCTCTGGTGGCACGTTTCGGACAATATGGCCCGTATGTACAGAAAGGCGACGGAGACAGCAAGCAATATGCAAGTCTGGCACCAGGTCAGCTCATAGAAAGCATCACTCTTGAAGAAGCACTTAAGCTTTTCGAACTTCCACGTACTGTAGGACAGCACGAAGGCATAGATATAATCTGCACCAAAGGCCGGTTCGGTCCATATATGAAGTACGGAGACAGGAATGTCTCTCTTCCACGAGGCACGGATCCTCTCAAGATCGATCTCGAGACATGCGTGAAACTCATCGAAGACAGCATGAACAAAAAGAGCGGAGAGGTCATTGCAGAATATTCCGACAGTGACATCCAGGTGATAAACGGTGCTTACGGACCGTACATCAAGCATGCCGGCAGCAATTACAGAATCCCTAAGGGAACGGAACCGGCAGAACTTACAGAAGAAAAGTGTAAGGAGATAATTGCGTCAACAGAACCTACAGGACGTAAGAAAAGACGCAAATAATCTTAATAAATGTAATTTCCGACCGTTATTTTTTGACATTTTACATTTTGTCATTAAATTAGCGGTCGGAAATTGTTATAAACCGTAAGACTATGTCAAGCTATCAGATTGATCACATCGACCAGAAGATTCTTTCGTTCCTGGTAAAGAACGCAAGAATGCCATTCCTGGAAATCGCACGTGAGTGCGGTGTATCAGGTGCTGCTATCCATCAGAGAGTCAAGAGATTGGAGACCAATGGCGTCATTACAGGTTCCCGTCTTCTTGTAAAGCCACAGGCTCTTGGACTCAACGTATGTGCATTTGTAAGTGTATCCCTTTCAGAGGCGAACAAGTACCCTGAAGTAATCGAATCGTTCAAGAAGATTTCAGAGATTGTAGAGTGTCATTTCGTAACCGGAAAGCACGCTCTTCTTATCAAGCTCTTCTGCTTTGACCATGACCATCTCATGGAGATCCTTCTCAACACCATTCAGAAGATCCCATATGTACTCCAGACAGAGACCCAGATATCACTTGACCAGGCCATCGAGCGTCAGGTATGGGTAAAGGAGTACCAGAACACAAGCTTCTCTGCAAGTGTGAAAAAAAGCAGAAAAGAGCACAAGGAATAAGCCTAAAGGACAGACAATATAGCCTTTGCGAGGACGAGGTCCTCCTGAGTGGTTATCTTTATATTAAGCCTCTCACCTACAACGTAGGAGAGGCTTTTTCCGTATTTCTCAACGACGGAAGCATCATCTGTAAACGATGTGTCGTATGCCATTGAATATGCTTTCTTGATTATTTCCGAATGGAAGATCTGTGGAGTCTGGGCACCGAAAAGCACAGACCTGTCAGCAACGGCCCCAGGTACGGAAACCAGTTCATTCCCCTTTTTCTCCAACACTTTCATCGTATCTATGCATGGAATGACAGGTATCAGAGCCGGCACCTCCTCGGCACGTTCGAACAAAGTCTTTACCAGACCTTCCGTCACAAGAGGGCGGACTCCGTCATGAACAGCTACAATTGCTCCTTCCGGCACCTTTGCCAATGCATTCCTTACAGAATGAAAGCGGGTGATGCCTCCGGAAACAAGTATCTGAGGACATATGAAGTTGCGTTCCAGACAATATTCTCTCCAATATCCGAGATAGTCGCTCGGAAGCACAGTTATCACATTGATGTCAGGACATGCCTGCAGAAAGACCTCGATGGTCTTATGAAGTATGGCCTTGCCTTCAAGTTCCAGAAACTGCTTCGGCTTTTCCCCGCCCATACGGGTACCGCTTCCAGCCGCCATTATGATCACATATTTCTTCCTTTTCATAGCAGCAAAATCGATTTCACAAAAATAATAAGAGTTTCCGAAAATTTATCCTCAATAATTGGGAGTTTTTTTGTAATTTTACGCGCTAATTTCATTTACAGGAAAAATATAACATAAGATATGGGATTTTCTTTTTTGACACAGGAGCTTGCGATTGACCTCGGAACAGCGAATACGGTCATCTTCCAGAACGACCAGATCGTGCTTGACGAGCCTAGTATCGTAGCGATCGACAACAGTACAGGCAAAGCTCTTGCCCTCGGACAGAAGGCAAAGCTCATGCAGGAAAGAGAGAATCCGGGCATCAAGACTATCCGTCCTCTGAAAGACGGTGTCATTGCAGACTTCAACGCTGCAGAGATGATGATCCGCGGATTCATCAAGCAGGTTAACAGCAAACGCAGGTCCCTGTTCCAGCCGAACCTCAAGATAGTGGTCGGCATCCCTTCAGGAAGTACTGAAGTGGAGATCCGTGCGGTGCGCGACTCTACAGAGCACGCAGGAGGACGTGATGTTTATCTGATCTATGAGCCTATGGCTTCTGCCCTCGGTATCGGTCTCGACGTCGAGGCTCCTAAGGGCAACATGGTCGTTGACATAGGAGGCGGTACTACTGAGATCGCCGTCATTTCACTCGGCGGTATCGTCGTACAGGACTCGATCAAGGTTGCTGGTGACGTCTTCACCAACGACATCCAGATGTACCTCAGACAGCAGCACAACATCAAGGTCGGTCAGATTACAGCAGAGAAGATCAAGATCGCTATCGGAGCAGTAATACCTAACCTTGAGGAAGAGCCTGATCCATATAACATTACAGGTCCTAACCTCATGACTGCGCACCCTGTGCATGCTACCATCACACACCAGGAGATCGCACACTGCCTCGACAAATCAGTTGCCAGGATCGAGAGCGGAATCATCCACGTACTTGAGCAGACTCCTCCGGAGCTCTACTCCGACATCGTGGAGAACGGTATCCATCTCGCAGGCGGCGGATCTCTCCTCAGGGGTCTTGCGACACGTCTCACAGAAAAGATCAACATCCCGTTCCATGTAGCGGAAGATCCTCTGAGAGCGGTTGCGCGCGGTACATGCCTCGCACTCAAGAATACAGAGAACTATACATTCCTCATGAGATAAGGCCTTGCGCAAGAGCAACGTCATATACCATCTGATCAATGCAGCTATCTTCATCCTTTTGGAGGTAGCTGCGTTGAATATGCTGCGTAATAACGGAACGCTGCAGAATATATGGATCTCCAAAGGAGCCCATGCTGTGATGGGTACCTTCTGGGGAGGATCACAGAATGTGAAGCAGTATTTTTCTCTCAAGAAGAGAAACGATGCCCTCGCTCAGGACAACCATGACCTCAGGGTGCGTCTTGCCGAACTTGAAGCACTGCTTGGTGAAGAAAAAGCCGGCAAGGGAACACCGGAAGATGGCATTGCAGGAGACTTCAGGTACATTCCTGCCACAATCGTCAAGATCAGCAACAACACTCAGCACAACTACATCATCATCGGCAAAGGAAGCAATGAAGGCATAACCAAAGGCGCCGGAGTGATCACCGGCAAAGGTGCCATAGGAGTGATTGACGCAGTAAGCAGCAATTACTCATATGCCAGATCCTTCAAGAACCATGAGATGAACATCAGCGCCAGACTTGGAAAGGAAGGTGCTGTCGGCCCGATGAGCTGGGACGGTCACAGCAGCGCCGGAGCTGTTCTCAAGGAGATTCCCCATCATGTGGAATTCCAGCCGGGAGACACCGTATATACAAGCGGATATTCTTCGATATTCCCTCCTGACATTCCTCTCGGAACTGTAGGAGAGGCCAAGATCGTCAATGGAGCCACATATGACATCAAGGTCACTCTTTTCGAAGATTATGGAGCCCTGCGTCATGTCACTGTTGTTGACAACCTCGGCAAAGAAGAAATAAAAGCATTGGAGGAAGAATAATGAAGACAGGTAACAATTTCGGACTTCTTTACTGCCTGATGCTGATATGCCAGATCATCATCTGCAATTTCTCGCCACTGGGCCCGTACATCACCCTGACCATGCTGCCGGCCATGATTTTCTGCATGCCTCTCAGCATCAGCACCATAAGCTGTATGGTCATCGCTTTCGGAAGCGGACTTGCCGTTGACTGGCTCTCAGAAGGGCTCATCGGAATCAATGCAACTTCACTTGTTCCAGTGGCTCTCGCCAGAAAAGGAATAGTGAAGATATTCTTCGGCGAAGACCTCATCACCAGAGGAGACAGCTTTTCTTTCAACAAGTTCGGAACAGCAAAGGTTTCCGCAGCCCTGATGACCGCAATTTCCATATTCCTGCTGTTTTATGTCGTGCTTGACGGAGCAGGAACACGTCCTATGTGGTTCAACCTTGTATATTTCGGAGCATCATTGTTCTGCAACTGGCTGCTCGCTCTTCTTGTGACCCATCTCCTCACCCCTGACGACAGAAAATAGGAGGCCACGATGAAACTGAACAGGGAAAACAAGCTCATAATAGGCCTCTGCACGGCTGCAGCCATACTGATAGCAAAACTTTTCAGCATTCAGATTCTTGACGACAAATACAAGATGGATGCTGAGAACAACTCCATGGTCTATTCGACCATCTACCCTACCCGAGGCATCATTCACGACAGGAATGGCAATATCCTCGTCGGAAACAAGGTAGCTTACGACCTGCTCGTAACCCCGAAGGAAGTGGAGGATTTCGACACTCTGACCTTTTGTGAGGTTCTGGATGTGACTCCGGAATTCGTAAGGGAAAAGATGCAGGAGTTCTACCGCAACCGCAGACGTATCGGATATCAGTCCGTGGTCATGATCAAGCAGCTGCCTCCTGAAACATACATGAAATTCGCAGAGGTGGCTTATAAGTTCCCTGGTTTCAGAGGACAGGCACGAAGCATACGTGAATATCCGTTCAACGCCGGTGGAAACCTCCTTGGCTATGTTTCCGAGGTGGACGCAGCTTTTCTTGCAAAACATCCTGATGAATACAAGTCAGGAGACTATGCTGGCAAAACCGGTATCGAGGCTGCAAGAGAGGAAGAACTCAGAGGAGAGAAAGGCTACAATATCTGGCTCAGGAATTCGCGCAACAAGATCGAATCGAGATACAAAGACGGAGAATTCGACAAAGAAGCAATCCCCGGCAACGACATCACTACTACAATCGATGCTGAGCTCCAGCACTACGGACAGATGCTCATGGCAAACAAGGTAGGCAGTCTCGTGGCCATCGAGCCTTCTTCCGGAGAGATTCTTACCATGGTATCAAGTCCCGGAATCGATGTGGATATGCTTGCCGATATCGGACAGCATTACAAGGAGATCTCGACCAATCCGTACAAACCTATGTTCAACAGAGCAGTACAGGCTTCATATCCTCCGGGATCCGTATTCAAGCTTGTAAACGGCCTCATAGGCCTTGAAGAAGGTGTCCTTACCCCAAACACACTGTATCCTTGCAGCATGGGATATCATTTCGGTAGAAGCAAGCTCGGCTGCCATGCACATAAATCGCCTATCAATTTCGAAGAGTCGATCATGATGTCATGCAACGCATATTACTGCTATATATTGCGAGACCTGCTTGAGAATCCGAAATACAAGGAGATCGACGAGGCGATGGACAAATGGAGGGAATACGTGATGAGCTTCGGTTTCGGACAGAAGCTTGGCAGTGACTTCCCTTCAGAGCTGGGAGGCTTCATTCCTGACTCAAAATATTACAACAGGTACTACCGAAAGGGAGGCTGGAAGGCGACGACCGTGATTTCGCTGTCCATCGGACAGGGAGAGATCGGATGTACCCCTCTCCACCTTGCCAACCTATGCGCAACGATCGCGAACAGGGGATTCTACTATACTCCTCATATCATCAAGGACTCCGAACATGTGGCCATAGACCCTAAATACAAGGAGAGACATTACACCATGGTCGATACGACCCATTTCCCTAAGGTAGTGGGAGGTATGTACAGGGCCGTGAACAGCGGATATGGCTCAGGAGGTACGGCAAGCGTAGCGGCAGTGGAAGGACTTGACATCTGCGGAAAGACAGGAACGGCGCAGAACCCGCATGGAGCGGACCATTCGGTGTTCATCTGCTTCGCTCCGAGGGACAATCCTAAGATCGCAGTCGCCGCATACGTGGAAAACGGTGGATTCGGAGCGGCATGGGCGGCTCCTATCGCTTCACTCCTTACGGAGATGTACCTGACAGGAGAAATAAGCAAGGACAGAAAGAATCTTGAAGCAAGAATACTTCAGGGCAACCTGATGGACAGGGTAAAAGTTAAGAAATAGTCAGAGATGAGAGATACAGGAGGACATAGAGGAAGAGGACTCGCCAAGAGCATCGACTGGAAGCTGGTAATATGCTACCTGCTTCTGGTTCTTATCGGCTGGGCGAACATATATGCATCGGTGCATTCTTCTGAACCTGCATCCATCTTCGATTTCGACAGCCGCAGCGGAAAGCAGTTCGTCTGGATAATTACTGCCCTGTGCATCGCGGCAATAATTCTTTTCTTTCTCAGTCCGCGCATCTACGAAGGTCTGTCAGTGCCGATATATATCTTTGTCCTCGCCTTGCTGATTGCTGTGATATTCCTGGGAATCGAGGTCAAGGGATCCAGGTCATGGTTCGCTTTCGGACCTGTGAGGTTCCAGCCGGCCGAGATATCCAAGATATCCACATCCCTGCTGCTGGCCACATTCATGAGCCAGCAAGGATATAAGATAGGAAGAGTCAAGGACTTCATAATCACAGCATTGATCATTATCCTGCCGATGATGATCATCGTCCTCCAGAGCGAGACCGGATCGGCTCTTGTCTATGTAGGATTCATCTTCATGCTGTACAGGGAAGGTCTCTCAGGCTGGCTCATATTCCTTGTGGGAATGGCCATTCTGTCATTTATCCTGACATTGACAGCCTCTCCGTTCACTGCTATCCTGGTCATAGCGGCAGTTGCCTCATTATGTATCTGCCTGTATTCCGGAAGATTCAGATTCTGGCTCATCGCATGTGTTCCTCTGATAATACTGCTGGCCTTTGTGCCGTCAATTATGAATGCATGGACAGAAAGCATCATAGGTCCTGAAGGCCTCGAAGCACTTGCAGCCGCTGAAGGCGATTTCGCTACAGCTGGAATAGCGGAGCCATGGACAATGAAGATAAAGCCGCTGTATATTCTGCTGGGAGTACTGGGCCTGGCCACACCATTCGTCGCTTATCTGGGATATCGTGAAAAAAGTCTTTTCACCCATATGTCCCTGCTGTCGATGATAGCCGGAATAGCCCTTGTATTTTCTGCAGACTTCATCTTCAATGATGTGCTTCAGGATCACCAGAGAAAGCGTATCGAAGTTCTTCTGGGAATGAAGGAAGACCCGACCGGAGTAGGATATAACGTCAACCAGTCAATGATTGCAATCGGTTCCGGAGGCCTTTTCGGAAAAGGCTATCTCAACGGAACACAGACCACATACGGTTTTGTGCCTGAACAGAGTACGGACTTCATCTTCTGTACGGTAGGAGAAGAATGGGGTTTCTTGGGATCCACCTTCGTTATCCTGCTTTATGTATTCCTTATATGGAGGATAATAAAGAATGCCGAACGTAGCCGCGAAGCCTTCACCAGGATCTACGGATACTGCGTGGCATGCTGTATCTTCATGCACCTTTTCATCAATATCGGCATGACCATAGGCCTGATGCCGGTCATCGGTATCCCGCTTCCGTTCGTCAGCTACGGAGGTTCATCGCTCTGGGGATTCACCGCCCTGCTGTTCATATTCATTGCATTGGACAGGAACGAAAAGAAATATTTCTAAATATTATTCTCCGAACAGGTATCTATGCTGTTCAGGGGTGAGTGTATCGATCTCGCAGCCCCAGTAAGAGAGCTTGCGGCGAGCGACTTCCTGATCGATTTCAAGAGGAACATCATTTACCATATGGCCAGGTTCACGACAGATTGTGTCTGCGTTCTCGGCAAGATATTTTGCACTGAGTGCCTGGATAGCGAATGACATGTCCATTATCTCGGCAGGGTGGCCGTCACCTGCTGCAAGGTTCACGAGACGACCCTCGGCGATGACATAGACCTTGTTTCCGTTGGCAAGCTTGTAACCTGTGATGTTCTTTCTTGCCGGTTTGATATCGACAGCGATCTCACGAAGTCCGGCAACATCCACCTCGCAGTCGAAATGTCCTGCATTGCAGCAGATCGCTCCATCCTTCATCTTGAGGAAATGATCCTTCACGATGACTCCGTCGCAACCTGTCACGGTCACAAAGATGTCTCCAAGCTCAGCAGCCTGCTCCATCTTCATTACCTTGAATCCGTCCATCACAGCTTCCATAGCCTTGATCGGATCTACTTCAGTCACGATGACCTCTGCTCCGAGACCCTTGGCACGCATAGCAACACCCTTTCCGCACCAGCCGTAACCAGCCACAACAACGTTCTTGCCTGCCACGATAAGGTTGGTGGTACGGTTGATTCCGTCCCATACAGACTGTCCGGTACCATAACGATTGTCGAAAAGGTGCTTGCAGTCAGCATTGTTCACAAGCATCATAGGGAACCTGAGAGCCTTGGCATTATTAAGCTGGATAAGTCTGAGGATACCTGTCGTGGTCTCCTCGCAACCTCCGATCACGCCTGGGATAAGGTCCGCATACTCGGTATGCATAAGATTGACAAGATCGCCACCATCATCGATGATGATGTTAGGACCGACCTCAAGCACTCTTCTTATATGAGCCTCGTATTCCTCCGGGGTAGCATCATACCAAGCGAAGACATTCAGTCCAGCCTCGACAAGAGCAGCTGCAACGTCATCCTGCGTAGAAAGAGGATTACTTCCGGTCACATACATCTCAGCTCCACCTGCTGCGAGTACCTCGCATAGATAAGCTGTCTTTGCTTCAAGATGAACCGAAAGGGCTACCTTCTTACCCTTGAAAGGAAGTGTCTGGCGGAATTCCTCCTCCAGTCCGTTAAGGAGAGGCATATGATGCCTTACCCATTCTATCTTGAGTCTTCCGTCCTGCCAAAGCTGTGGATTTCTTATTTCGCTTGCCATATGATCTGTTGTTTTTCTATTTAATCGGGCGCAAAGATAGCTTTTTTTTCGCACTCTGTCATGAGGGCCTTTAAAAAGACATTTGAATGCCATCGATCGTGAACGATGAGAATACTGCCGTTCCTGTATTCTCGTTGTTTGCACTATTGACTGCAAGGCCGACATAGACCTTGTCAGTGAGTCCCGCAATTTCATTTTTCTTCTCTTTGCCGAAGGTCGCTCCGCCGTCGAGCGAATAAGAAACATAGCATGTAGCACCTTCCCTGCGGAGCTTCAGAACGACATTTCCTTCACCAGACGCTTCCGGCATCGCTCCTTTTGAAGCCTTTGCTCCAGTCTCAAGACGGAACGAATAGTAATATGCACCCTGACTTCTGCCGGACATCGCATGAAGGAAATCTGTTCCTGTCTTTGTCATGTCCGGGGTAAGAAGTATGCCAGCAAGTCCCTGGTTGCTCTCTTTAGCCGCCGTGAACGAATCCACCTTGACTGTCGCAGTAAAGTCTCCTGCCACCTCCCTATAGACATATCCGAAAGATTGGGTACTGCTCTCGAACTTGCCTGCTGCAGTCATGGTCAGTTTTCCGCCAGATACTGAGGCTGTCGAAGTCTTGCCGCCACAGGCTACCGATTTCCAGCCGTTGCCCAGGTCTTCGGAAGGAGAATCTGTTGAACCGTTATCATCACCGGTGCCACCGGAGTCCCCTGACCCGTTTTCTGAGTCTCCCAGGCCTCCGTTATCCACCTCTACCGGAGCTGAGGCATATCCTTGCAGTTTCCCCACACCTGAAGACGAAGGTACAATGGTCGCCAAGTCAGCTGTCTGATCTACGGTATATTCATACGAAGGCTTGAAATCTTCAAATGTCAACGGAGCCGCCAGTTTTTCCCCATTATATGAAATGTACTCAATGTTGGTGAAAGGATAAGGGTCCGTAGCGTCAGAAGGGCGGTTGAGATACTCGTTTTCCCTCTCATAAACATAACCTGCCAGGCTTCCGGTAAGATTAGAAACCCAGCTGCTTCCGCTTTTCTTAGCCGGATAGGTGCATATGTCTATAGGCAGACGTACTCCGTCGAAGATGTTGAATTCGACGAGAACGCGCGCTCCATATGCACTGCCCACTCCATAGGTCGAACACTGGTTGAAGTAATTATTGTAAACATGGGCACGACCGAAACGGACTCTCGGATGGCGTGAATTTGAGAGATCAAAACAGTTATGATGGAATGTGACAGTGATCTTCTCATCAGCTGAAGCGCTGTTCGAATGTCCTACAAGGCAGGATTTCTGGGTCTTGATGAAATGACACCATGATACTGTCACATTAAATGTTTCATGAGTCACATCGCAGGATCCGTCTTCATAATCCTTCTCCTGATTGACCGATTCGAATGTGCAATGATCCACCCAGACATTGTGGCTTTCCTGCATGGATATTCCATCAGCGCCATTGTCAGCCTTCGGCTGGACGATATAGACATTGCGTATGATGATGTTGGAAGCCTCATTAAAGAAAAATCCCACATTCTGCATCCTGAAGCCGTCTGTTCCAAGGATTGTCAGGTTATGGGTACGCTTTATGTCGAACCACGGACTGCCGGAATCTCTTCCGTCTTCCTTTGTGAATGTGCCGCTGAGCCATACCACTGCCGGCTCCGTACTCTTGTTCTTCTCGCGCTGCTTAAGCCAGTCACGGAACTTCTTGCCGTCATTGAAATGATGTACCTTGCCTCCTTCACCTCCTGTGGTACCTTCTGCATATCCGTAGAGTTTATCAAGCTCAACGGTTCCGGTCACAGGCAGTTCCGGTTCTTCAGGAGTTTCAGGGTCCTCCGGATCCTCGGGAGTCTCCGGTTCTTCAGGATTCTCCGGAGTATCTGGATTTTCCGGCTCTTCCGGAGTTTCGACCTGTTCTGGCGGAGTCATGGGTTCTTCATCACAAGACACCAATGAAAGCGGTACCAAAACGGCCAGGAGATAAAGTATCCTTTTCATTTTTTCTGTTGTTTTTCTATTGAAACAGCACAAAAATAGTTTTTTTTAGCCACACAAAAGCATATTTGGCCACAATAGACCTGTTTTAGCCAATTGTTTTCGGATATTTTTGGGCAATTGAAAAGAGTTGGATACTTTTGCAAAAGTCAAACAGAACTGACATGGGACTTCTAACAGGCAAAACTGCCCTCGTCACAGGTGCCACCAGAGGCATAGGAAGGGCAATCGCTTTGAAATATGCATCGGAAGGTGCGGATGTAGCCTTCACCTACAGGTCACAGCATGAGGCGGCCCAGACACTTGTGGCAGAGATCGAAGCCATGGGCGTACGTGCAAAGGCATATACATCGGATGCAGCATCCTTCGAAGATGCACATAAGGTAGTAGAAGATGTAAAGGCCGAGTTCGGAAAGATCGATGTACTGGTCAATAATGCCGGCATCACAAAAGACGGGCTCATGATGAGAATGGACGAAGCACAGTGGGATGCGGTAATAGACACGAACCTCAAGTCAGCATTCAACTTCATCCATGCATGCACCCCGATCATGGCTAGACAGAGAGGCGGAAGCATCATCAGCATGTCGTCTGTTGTAGGAGTTTCAGGCAATGCCGGACAATGCAATTATTCTGCATCGAAAGCCGGTCTTATCGGACTCACCAAATCAATCGCCAAAGAAATGGGCCCGCGCGGCATCCGTGCAAACTGCATTGCTCCGGGCTTCATTGCGACAGATATGACAGGTGCACTTCCTGAAAATGTGCGCCAGGAATGGGAGAAGCAGATCCCTATGCGCCGCGGAGGAACGCCGGAAGATGTAGCTAATGTAGCCCTCTTCCTCGCAAGCGACCTTGCAGGATATGTCACCGGACAGGTGATCAACTGCTGTGGCGGAATGAACTGCTAAAAAAAGATTCTTAACACACATCAACACACATCGTATTTGCAAAACCTAAACCCAAGGTATCCCGATCGGTGCGAACTGGTCGGGATACATTATTTTTATGAAAACCGCAACTGATTTCTATGATAAAAACATAGCTGCAATGCGCTGAAACGGCTTTTTTCAAATTTATCCGTTGACAATTTCAGTCAACGGACAGTTCTCCGGAACTTTGTCGCATGAATATTATGGACATATTTAAGAGAGGCATGGCAGGAGCATTGGACCTGTTCATGCCAAGGGCGTGCATTGTCTGCGGTGCAAGGCTGCTGATGGACGAAAGACATATCTGTCTGGGCTGTCTGATGGACATGCCCCTGACACGCTATTGGGAAAGGTCCCATAACCCTATGGCAGACCGGTTCAATGAAGTCGTTCAAAAAGACCTGGATCCCGAGCAGGACTATGAACGTTATGCCTATGCATGCGCTTTATTCTTCTATCATAGTGAGGCGGGCTACAGGCACATACCCTATCAGATCAAATATCATGGCAACACGGAAGCCGGAAGGTTTTTCGGAAATCTTCTTGGGAAGAAGATGGCCTCCGGAGAACTTTGGAGCGATGTTGACATGATTATTCCCGTTCCGCTCCACTGGTCAAGACAATGGAAACGAGGTTACAATCAGGCGGAAGTCATCGCAAGAGCAGCTGCAGAGGCTCTCGGTGTGCCCGTCCGTTCCGATATTCTTATGCGAAAGCGGCGCACAAAGACCCAGACCAAGCTCGACATCGAAGGAAAGGCCCGGAATGTTTCCGGAGCATTCACAGTGAGGAAAGACGCAGCTGTCATATTCAAAGACGGAGGAGCCGTAAGGCATCTGGTCCTTATGGACGATGTTTTCACTACCGGCAGTACCTTACATGCCTGCTTCGTCGCCTTGCGGACGGTCTTTCCGCGGGGCGTGAGGATCAGCGTCGCTACCTTGGGAGTTGTGGGAGGGGTATGATACTTGAAGAGGAGTTCAAAGCCGCTAAAAAGAAGAAGACTTTAGAAAACTGTAGTAAGATTGCATATAAATATCTATATTTGAGGATTACAGAAATATTATTTTCTAAATATCAGGACATTATGAACTATTTGTTGATTCTCCTCGCCGTTTCGATGGCCGTTTCAGGACTTGGTTGGATTTATTTCATCTATTTTTTTAGCATTGGCTATGGCTTTGGCGTATCAGCCTTAGCACTGACCATGGCTATTCTCTTCAAGGATGTGATAACATTCCCTACTGCTCTTTTATGTGTTGTGATGTTCGTTTTCGGTTGCAGACTTGGGCTATACCTTCTTACACGTGAAAAGAGGTCTCCTGAGTATAAGAAGATCCTGTACGGGCCGGATGCGGCAAAGAAGAAACCGCTGTTCGTAGTGATCACGGTATGGGTTTTCTGTGCATTGCTTTATGTAGGACAGGTAAGCCCTGTTGCATTTTTCCTTGCCAACAAAGCATCAGGAGCTCCAGTGAACGAAGTCTGGGCATGGATAGGAGCATGTCTGATGGCTGCCGGCGTTGTTCTTGAAAGCGTTGCAGATGCACAGAAAAAAGCAGCCAAGAAGATAAACAAGCACAGATTCGTGGACACAGGAGTATATAGACTGGTACGCTGTCCGAACTATCTTGGTGAACTTGTCATATGGACAGGATCCTTTATCGTATGTTTCGGGGCTTGCTGTGCCGTATGGCAGTGGATCATTGCCGCAATCGGATACATCGGAATCGTATATGTGATGTTCAGCGGAGCCCGCAGACTTGAAATCCGTCAGAACGGAGCCTATGGAAATGACCCTGAGTATCAGGCATACATAAAGAAAACCCCTATTCTTCTCCCATTCGTTCCGATCTACAGTGTAGAGAAGCATAAGTGGCTGCAGGCATAGGCGGCTTCACCGCCCTTAATGAAGTCTTCCCGCCGATTCTGCTTATCGGCGGGAAGACTTTTAGATATATTGCAATCTGATTATTTGAGAATTATCTTCTCCCTCGGGACGAAATAATAACGGACAATATCGTTCGCAGCTTTAGGATTGGTTGCGATGATCTTTTCCGCCTTCTTCAAGGCACGGCGGAGCTTGTGGTGACGGTAATGCCTCCTGATCCAACCGTAACTGTGGTTACGGTCGCTCAGGAAACTGAGGTCATTCACCTCCACTACCCTTTTTTTTGCTTTATAGTCCTTATATTTCGCCATTACCCATGGGTTTTCCTGCAAATTTAGCTTATTTTTTATCTTTTGACAATCATAAATCAGTATATCGTCTTGGTTTCCACATATCAAAGCCACACAAAAATTCATAGAAATTCCATTTTTTAAATTATCTTTGCACCCGGATCGCTCTGGTGGTGGAATAGGTAGACACGCGGGACTTTAATGGAGTATCCTTACGGATACTCGAAATGAGTGCCTCAAAGGAAACTTTGAGAGTAGAACTCCCCTAACAAACGGAAACCTCGCCTGCAGAAATGCAGGCTTTGGCGACGGCTCACTAAATTCAGCTTTGGCTGATAAATGGCGTAGAGACTATACAGGGAGGACCTAAACGCTTCAGCGCATGGTCAAGAAATAGTCCAGACTACAACGGCTTAGCATTACGGGTGAAGCCGGCTTGTGTAAAAGCAAGAGTAGCAAGAAAATCCCGTGGACAGAAATGTCCGTACGGGTTCGATTCCCGTCCGGAGCACGTTAAATCCCTCTTGGAAGCAATTCCGAGAGGGATTTTTGTATATACACCTGTTTTGGCACAAGCCTGATGTATCTTTGCAGAAAAGACATATATGGCAAAGCAAAGGACAAAAGAAGAATTCGAATGTGCTGCAAAACAAGCATTCAGTATTGCAGGAATGTGCAGAAACCTCGGACTCAAACCATGTGGAGGCAATTATAGACTCATGCACAATGCAATCAAGAAATACAGTATCGACACCTCACATTTCAGGGGTAAAGGATGGAACATCGGGTTGGTTTTCAAACCTGTATGTGCAAAGCCTCTTGCAGAAATCCTTGTCAAAGGATCTGCTTTTCAATCATACAAACTGAAAAACAGAATTCTGGATGAAGGTCTGAAAGAACATCGATGCGAATCCTGCGGTCTGAAAACTTGGCTGAACACAACTATTCCGTTAGAACTGCATCATATCAATGGAGACAACTCTGACAATCGTTTGGAAAACCTGCAGCTCCTCTGCCCTAATTGTCATGCACTGACCGACTCATATAGAGGAAAGAACAACAAGTCCGGAAGTTCTTGGAAGTAATTCCGAGAGGGATTCAGATTATTGCGACCTTCCATCTGACGCGCCACACTCCGTCTGCATATGAATGGCTGATTATTCTGAATGAGCCGATTTCCGATGTGTTCGAAACATGGGCTCCTATGCATGCGCAGGCATCATAATCCCCTATCCTCACGATCCTGAGTGTCTCGGACGCGTCTTCCGGAAGCTTACTCAGGTCGACAAGCAAAGCCGCCTGCTCACGGTTCATGAATTCGATAGTGACCGGCAATCCTGCAGCAATCACCTCATTGACCTTTCTCTCTATCTCTGCTACGACATCCGCAGACGGCTCAGCATCAAGCAGATAGTCGCACTTTGATTTCTTTTTCTCTATATGTGCATTCCTCGAACGGGGACATCCGAACATCGCAACCATCGTAGCGTTCAGAACGTGTTCGCATGTATGGGACTGCTCATGTTCCGCTTTGTTATGTGCATTGAGAACCGGTGTTTCCATATCAGATGATATCATTTCTTTCACAAAGATATCTTTTTCTGCCCGATAATTCAATGCAGACATGCATGAACATATAAATAAGAGAATTCAATATCTGTTTAGGCAGAAAATTAATTATCTTTAGAGCCGGTAACTTTATCATCAACCTCTAAAACAGCTCGGAGATTAAAAAAGTATTTTGCAGAAATGGTGGGAACTATGGTTCTCGTTCTCATGGGCTGCGGTAGCGCAGTGGTATGGAAATGCCTCGGCAGCGACTGCAAGTGCTGCAAGAAGGCTGAATAGTCAACAAGACCCGACAACCTCTGCATGAGGCACAAAGCACATAACCTCTCACGGCGGTACCCGAAATGACCTCTGTGAGAGATTTTTAAGACCAGGATTTATGAAGGTATCAATTACATACATTGCATCTGCCGTCATTGCGGCACTTCTGTCAGTTTCATGCAACACGCAGACGGAGCCTGCCCGTCACAAACTGTTCATTACGGATAGCGTCGACAGCATCCCATACCGTATTCCGGCGATCGCGAGCCTTTCGGACAGATCACTTCTCGCCCTGACGGATTACCGCCACTGCAGGAGCGACATCGGATTCGGACGCGTTGACATACACGGAAGAATCTCGCGCAACAACGGCAGAGACTGGGGTGAGGAATTCATTCTGATTGAAGGATCAGGCGTATCTGGAGCGGCAGACTGCGGATTCGGTGATGCTGCTCTCGTCGCTGACCGTGGAAGCAAGGATATTCTGCTGATGCTGGTGTGTGGAGAGACTGTATATTGGCATCAGACTACGAACCGCAGGAATCCGAACAGGATCGCCATGATCAGAAGTCACGACAATGGAAAGACGTGGGAAGAGTGGGAGGAAATGACCGAACCGATATACTCTCTCTTTGACGAAAGTGTTCATGGCTGCATCGAAAGTTGTTTCATCGGATCAGGCAAGATATGTCAGAGCAAGACTGTAAAGACCGGAAGCCATTATCGTATATATGCAGCGATGTGTGCCCGTCCGAACGGCAACAGAGTGATCTATAGCGATGATTTCGGACAGACATGGAAGGCTTTGGGAAGCATTGACGAGCTCCCTGCTCTCGGCGGTGATGAGCCTAAATGCGAAGAATTTCCGGATGGACGAATCGTGCTGAGCTCAAGGGCATACGGCGGAAGAATCTTCAACATCTTCTCTTTCACCGACATTGAAAGCGGGACCGGATCATGGGGAGAAGCGGCATTCTCCGGCGAAGCAAACGGAGGATGTACAGCTGTCGAAAATGCATGCAACGGCGAGATCCTCATCCTTCCGCTGAAGCGCAAGGCTGACAGGAAGAAAGTGAATGTGGTTTTTCAGTCCGTCCCACTCGGGCCAGGCAGAAGCAATGTCGGGATATACTACAAGGAACTTCCAGAAGACACCTCATCCCTCACTCCAGCCTTGCTTGCTGCCGGATGGGAAGGACCGTATCAGGTTTCCTCTCATTCATCGGCATATTCTACGATGGTACTGCAGAAAAACGGCAACATCGCCTTCTACTATGAGGAGTGTGAAGGCAGCTGTCCCGACGGATACGATATGATATATAAAGAAATACCTGTCGAGACGCTTACGTCTGACAGGTATGAATATTAGAACGGGAACATCATCGGAAGCACAAAAACCATCACGACACCCATCAGAATCTGGAGCGGAAGACCGACCTTGACATAGTCCATGAAAGTGTACTGACCCGCTGACATCACGAGTGCATTAGGCGGTGTGGAGAAAGGCGATGCGAAGCACATGCTGGCGGCCACTGTCACAGCAAACATGAACGGAACCGGACTTACTCCGATCTGCAGGGCACACTGAAGAGCGATAGGCGCCATGAGGACGGCTGTCACCGTATTGCTGATGAAGATGGTCATCACCGATGTCGCCGCATAAATTCCTGCAAGAAGCAGGCGCGGCCCGCTGCTGCCGAGTCCGGATACGATGCCATTGGAAATCATCTCCGAAACTCCGGTCTTCTCAAGAGCGATGGACATAGGAAGCATAGCTGCAAAAAGCACGATGGTCTGCCAGTTGATGGTCTTGTAGGCAGCCTCGACGCTACGCACACAGCCGGTGATCACCATGAGAACGGCGGCAAGAAGCACCGATGTCACCGGAGCGACAGGGATACTCTCCACTACCATCATCACTATCATACCTATCATAATGACAGCCGCTATAGGAGCCTTATGGTCAAGTGTCACCTTGGCAGCCTCCTGAAGAGGCTCGCCGAGAACGACCCAGTTGGTGGATTCGTTCTTCATCCTGGCAATGTCCTTCCATGCTCCCTGCACAAGAAGGACATCACCGTCATGCATCTTCACATCTCCCAGATCGTTGAGAATGTATTCGTTCTTCCTCCTGATACCCAGCACATTGACACTGAACTTGCTGCGGAATCCGGCATCTACGATAGAACGGTTGATCATCGAAGATGACGGCATGATCAGGATCTCAGCTACTCCTATATCGAAGAAATCAAGAGATGCATTTGAAGAACTTCCGTCTATCTCATCGGTATGGTTGTCAAGCAGACGGAGCGAATAGTCATCAGCAAACTTCGTGATCATTTCAGGATCACCGGAAAGATAGAGCACATCATTCTGCTTCAGCACAAGATCCGGTGATGCGAGCTGCTGGTTGACTGAACGGACGAAACGGTTCTGGCCGGTACTGCGTCTGAGCTCCAGTACATTGATGCCATATTCCCTGTAGATATTCAAGTCCACGACAGTCTTATCTATAGCCTTGGAATCATGATCCTTTATATGTACACGGAAAAGATTGTCGGTCACACCATATTCCTTGACGAGTTCCTTGAAGGATTTGCCTCCTTTCTTCTTGTCCTTCACCTTATCCTTGGGAGCAAGCATCTTTGTTGCCGGAAGAAGGTAAAGAATACCGACCACCAGGGTCACGAGACCTACAGGAAGGAAAGAAAAGAAGCCAAGAGGTTCATATCCGGCTGATGCAAGCGTATCACTGACAATAAGGTTCGGCGGAGTACCGATCAGAGTCATCATACCTCCCATGCTGCTGGCAAAGGCCAACGGCATGAGAAGACGGCGCGAAGATGTGCCTGCTGCCGCAGCCATACTTACCACTATAGGAAGCATCAGAGCTACGGTTCCGGTGTTGCTGACGAACATTCCTATGGCAGATGTCACTATCATTACAAGAAGGAAAAGCCTGAGCTCGCTGTTGCCCGCAAGCGTCATGACCTTGCTGCCTATCATCTTGGCCAGACCGGTCTGGAATATACCTCCTCCTACGATGAAAAGACCGATCATCATTATAACCGTCGTGTTCGAAAATCCGGAAAGGGCCTCCGTCGGAGTCAGTATCTGACAGAGAAGAAGCGCCAGAAGCGCACATAGGGCCACCAGATCGGAGCGGACTTTGCCGCTGACGAACAAGATGGCCGAAATGAGTAATATTATTAATGTTGCTATCATAATTCTATTTTAAGCCTAGAATGAAAAGGGTGCAAATTTAACTATTATATTGTCATAGCTCTATTCCTTGACAGGTACAGATAATGTGTTTTTTACTTCTCCTATCACGAATATGCTGTGCAAAGAACCTATACAGTCCAGATCGCCTAGAGTTCCAAGCACGAAATCCTGGTAGTCCTTCATGCTTCCTGCATATATCTTCAGCATATAATCATAGTCTCCTGATGTATTGAAACACTCCACAACCTCATCTATATCGGCGATCACGGACGTGAACTGACGGCTGAATTCCTTGCTGTGGTGCTTCAGACGCACATTGCACAGGACCATGATGCCGTTTCCCGCCTTTATAGGGTCCACCACTGCCACATATTTGCGTATATATCCTTCCCTCTCAAGTCTTTTCTGCCTCTCGAATACCGGCGATGGAGAGAGATTGACCTTGGCAGCCAGCTCTTTTGTCGTAAGTTTTGCATCCTTCTGCAGCTCCCGCAGAATCAGAATATCGGTCTTATCCAATGTTTCCATACAACTTCAGCAATGAGACCCCTCCGAGCCCAACTTCTGTCATTTCGAGCCTGTTGAGAAATCTACAATATCAAACATTTACAGAATAATATTCTGTCATTTTAGATTTATTCAACAAATTTAGAATAATTTTCCGAATTTTTCAGAAAGGTTGCATATATTATGCCATTGTATCATCTTTGCAGCCCCATTAAAAAAGAAAAATTGTATCTTTGCACGTTTTTTCGGGACACCCCTAACCGATTGATTATATGATAAGAAAGGAATATATACACAACGATATTTTCGAATTCGAGGCAGGCGGCAGCATCTGCGGACTCAAAGTGGTTTACCACTGCTCCGAACGTCCATGGCAGAATGGCGATCTCCGCAAGGTCATCTGGATATGCCATGCCCTGACCGCAAACTCGGATGCAGAGGACTGGTGGCCGGAACTGGTCGGTCCCGGAAAGCTTTTCGATACTGAAAAGTATTTCGTGGTATGCGCCAACATGCTCGGCTCCGCCTACGGATCTTCAGGTCCGTCTTCCATCAATCCCGAGACCGGTTCCCCATACTACTTCGATTTTCCTAAAATCACTGTCAGGGACATCGTTCGTGCGAACGATCTTGTACGCCAGCACCTCGGCATAGAACATATCGACTTCATGGTCGGAGGATCCATCGGCGGTTTCCAGTCAGTAGAATGGTCCATAATGAAGCCGGAGGTCATAAAGAAAGCTGTGTATATAGCATGCGGAACAAGGGTCACACCTTGGCTGACAGCCTTCAACGAATCCATGAGAATGGCTCTTGAAACCGATCCGACATTCCGCGAATGCGCAAGCCTGAAGGGAGGAGAAGCCGGACTGAGATGCGCAAGAAGCATAGCTCTTATTTCCTACAGAAGCTATGAGGGATACAACTCGACACAGTGGGAAAAAGACGAGGACTGCATGTTCGCCGACCGCGCAGGATCATATCAGAGATACCAGGGAAAGAAACTTTCGGACCGTTTCGACGCATATTCATACTACTACCTCTGCGGATCTGTGGACAGCAATAACGTCGGACGAGGAAGAGGAGGAGTGGAAAAGGCTCTGGGCAGCATCAGGACGGAATGTACCGTCATAGGCATAGACAGCGACCGTCTTTTTCCTGTC
>JAZLAS010000065.1:0-135906 GCA_045613365.1 Candidatus Cryptobacteroides sp. | reverse complement strand
GGACGTCTCGGTAACATCACATGCAACATCACTGCAGGATGTTCTATGACAGGATGCATCAACTATGGTGACCTAATCTCTACAACAGGTGCGCGTTCAGGAGGTATCGCATCCCTTACCAATACAGCCGTGTTCGAGAACTGCGCGAACTATGGCGAGATCCTCACAGATGATGCAAACCGCGGACTCTTCTGGGGATATAACGGTTCCGTACATACATGGAAGAACAGTGTGGCCGGCGGTAAGGTCGGAACATACAACAACGGTTCTCCGGTATATGATTCTTATTCTGAAGAAGAGAAGGTCAAGTATCTCGGCGTATTCAAGGCAGGCGTAGACTCTGTTCTTGAGAACATCACATACCTTGTCGGTACCACAAATCCCGGTGCCGGCGAGGGTGAGGCCGAGCTCAGCATCCTCTTCATCGGAAACAGCTTCACAAAGGACGCTGTAGAGCATCTTCCTGGCCTTCTCAAGGCGGCAGGCCTTGACAAGGTACAGCTCACTCACATGTATTATGGCGGACGTCTCGTGTCTGAATACTATGCAGGCTGGAGCACTTCAAGCGACTACAAGTGCTATGAGTGCGGCCCAGGTGCTACAACTTGGACAGAGACTACAGGCAAGACTCTCAAGCAGGTGGCTGAGAGCCGCAGCTGGGACATCATCACCATCCAGGAACACACAGGAAATGCTGCAGCATGGACATGGAACTCGACTGCTCAGACTAATCTCCAGGGCTTGATCAACAGCGCGAAGGCAACCCAGACAGGTGCTATGCCTAAGTTCTACTACATCATGTCCCAGGCTTACTTCAACATGGGCAAGATCGGCAGCGGTTCGCAGTCATCGATAACATGGACAGACCAGGCCGGCATGTGGGATGTCATTGCAGCATTCGGAAAGAATGTAATGGATAATGTTTCATTCGACGGCATCATCTCTACAGGCGTAATGCTCCAGAACCTCCGTACATCTCCGCTTGACAACGATATGAACCTCACTCGTGACGGTTATCATATGGACAACGGAATCTCACGCTACGGTGCGGCCTGCGCAGTGTTCGAGACACTCATTACCCCTAAGTTCAATGTCACCCTCGACGGCAATTCATACCGCTACGCTGTAGAGAATACAAGCACCAGCGCTTACAGTACTCCTGTGACTGACGCAAATGCTCCTGTAGCCCTCCAGGCGGCAAGGTATGCTATTGCTAATCCTTATGTGGTTACCGATATGTCTGATGTCAAGGAAGACCTTCCGGGCAACAGCATCGGCGACGTAGACTTTGAAGAAGGAAGCAAAGAATAATTGACAGCATCATGAGAAACAGAATATTTTCAGTAATGGCCGGTCTGCTCGTTATGGCAGGCTGCGCCAAGGAGACCGCTCCCGAGCTTTCTCCAGCAGGCTCTGACTTCCTTGTCCTGAATGCAGGCATGGCAGATCTTACAAAGACTGACATGAATGAAGGAAACAGTACCTGGGAAGCCGGTGATGTGATCACAGTGGTTTACGACGGTGCAGCATACGAGTATGTTGCCCAGTCGGCAGGTGAGACCACTACCTTTACAAGTACGGCAGGTATTGCTGCATATGATGCGGCCAAGCCTCTTGTGGCATATTATCCGGCAACAGATGTTGCGGGAACAATCAAGATCGAGTCAGAGAAGACCCTTGCATTCAAGGAAGGAGCTCAGGTAAACACATCGTGTGCTCCGCTTGTGGGAACACCTAAGGATGACAATCTTAAGGACGGTGCCCTGAGCGTTGTGTTCAGTAACGTGTTCTCTGTGCTTGAGCTTCGTATCGATGCGGGCGAACTCGGCGGAACAGCAAAGTCCGTAACAGTCGAGCCAGCTTCCGCTGCTGATTTCGAGGGCTATCTCAGCTTTACCGGAACAGTAGATCCTGCAACTCTTGCAGTTACTCCGGCGGAGAATGGTACAGGCAACAGCCTTACCCTCAATCTTACGGAGAATGCGGATCCTAAGCAGGCCATGACCCTTAAGTTCCCTGTCGGCCGTTTCTCTACAGCCAGCGGACTTAAGATAACCTTCACTACATCAGAGGGTTCTTACTCGAGAAATGTCTATAAGACAGGCGTTACTTCATACGTGCAGAAGGGTGAGAACTTCTATGCAAGACATCTTGCAAAACCGATGTATGCGTTTGCAAACGCAGGCGGTATCGCTACAGCAGAGGATCTTGTTGCTTTTGCAGCGGCAGTGAACGCTGGCGAGAGCATCGTCAACTGGATGAACGCAGACGGAAAGGTTGTTCTTCTGAATGACATAGACATGTCTTCAGTGACCGCTTGGACTCCTATCGGCACATCTGCATTCAACTGGGCAAGCAACGCGCTTTCCCTCACTTCAGGAAAGATGTTCACCGGTTACTTCGACGGTCAGGGACATGCCATCAAGAACTTCAAGATGGTTTGTGACAACGCGACTGCAGGCGGTGCATGGGGTCTTTTCGGAGGTCTTGGCGCAGGTGCAGTTGTCGAGAACCTCGTCATCGACGAGAGCTGCTCGCTTGAAATAAAGGCTACAGCACCGACAGATTGCGGCGTGATCGCAGGAATGATGTGGGACGCAAAGGTCCGCAACATCACCAGCAACGCTGCCATGAAGTTCGACGGAAACGGAGGTGACAACAAGAGGATGACCATGGCTGTTGTGGGTATGGCGTTCGCGGAGACAGACAGCACCATCATCAGCAATGTAGTCAACAACGGAAAGATCGTGGCTGCGGCAGGTGGCAATACGAAGAACGGCGGTACGGCCGTACATGTTGCCGGACTTCTCGGATTCGGAACCAACCATCTGAACAGCACTCAGATCGTAGCTGTTCTCGACTGCGTGAACAACGGAGACATCGAGTCGGCAACAGCACGTGCTTCAGGTCTCGTTGCAGCATGTAACAGATACACCCATGTACGCGGATGCGATAACTATGGTGACAACCTGAATACATTCAAGACATCTGGCGGCGCCCGTCTGGGTAACATCACATGTATCACAGGAGCCGGTTCAGCGTTATATTATACAAGAAACTTCGGCGATCTGATTTCTACCACTTCCGGTGCTGTGGGTGGCGTGCTCTGTCTTGTCAATTCAGATGACAATGTATTGGAAGGAGTCGAGACCTATGGCAAGGTCATTTCCGATAAAGAGAATAATGCTTATAAGGGAGTGTTCTTCGGCCAGTGCAGCAAGGCAGCTTCGTTCAAGGACTGTATTTCAGGTGGAACAGTCGGAAAATATAATAATGGTGAATACGTTATGGTTGAAGTGACCGCTGACAATTATTTTGACTATCTTGGTCAGGTCGGAGCGAATGCCGTAAATGTGACAAAGGAAAACATCAGATACGGAACACTCTGATTTTTGACGAAAAAGATGCATAAAAATCATTTTTTTCGCTAAAGCCTTGAGTGTTTTTACTAATTTAGTGGTCTATAATTTATAGGCCACTTTTTAATACTGGAACTAATAAATGACTGATATGAAAAAGAATGTGTTTCTATTACTTGCTGCTGCATTGATGCTTGTATGTTCATGTGCAGAGCAGAAGCCTCAGTATGCCAACAGAGCTGAAAAGATCCTTGCTGAGATCAATGACCCTAATTCTGACTATGTCGTGGTGATTTCACATCGTGGTGACTGGAGGAATTATCCTGAAAACTCCATACCGGCTATCGAGTCGATTATCCGCATGGGTGTCGATATGATGGAGCTTGATGTCAAGATGACAAAGGACAGCGTGCTTGTGCTCATGCATGACCAGACCATCAACCGTATGACCAACGGCAAGGGACTGGTAAAAGACTTCACATATGACTCATTGATGACATTCAAGCTCAAGAGAGCGCACAATGTGGCAACGGATTCTCTCAGGATCCCTACCCTTCGTGAGGCTCTTCTCTGCTGCAAGGACAGGATTCTTGTAAATGTCGATCATGCATATCCTTATTACAAGGAGATCGTGGAGCTTACAGAGGAACTGGGCGTGACAGGTCAGGTGCTTATGAAAGGCAAGAGCAACATCGACAAGGTGAATGAGGACATGGCTAAGCATGAGAACAATCTTCTCTATATGCCTATCATCGACATCAACAGACCTAAGGGCCAGGCTCTCTTTGCAGAATATCAGGAGAGAGGTGTGGTGCCTATGGCATATGAAGTATGCTGGCAGGAACCCGGTACTGAAATAGATGAATGTGTGGCCAAGATCCATGAGACAGGATCCAAGCTTTGGGTGAATACATTCTGGCCTTCTGTATGTGGCGGCCTTGGAAACGATGATGATGCTGCTCTTGCTGCTGCAGATCCTGCAGAAGTATATGGACAGTATATCGAGATGGGTGCGACCATGATCCAGACTGACCGTCCTCAGCTTCTTCTAGAATATCTGCGTTCGATCGGAAGACATGACTAGCGCAATATGAAAAGACTGATTGTAATCATATTGGCCGGGCTGTTTGTCAGCAGCCCGGCATTTGCATGGGGCCGTGAAGGTCATGAGACCATTGCAAAGATTGCTGATAATAATCTTCAGAATTCCGCTCGTAAGAAGATCGAGAAATACCTGAGAGACCGTTCGATCGTCTATTATGCAAAATGGATGGACGAATATCGTCATACTCCGGAATATGCCTTCACCACAAAATGGCATGTGGTAAGTGTGAATGAGGATCTTGAATATGTGCATAATGAAAAAGTAGGAGATGCGGTCTATGGAATCGAGCAGGCTGTGAAGGTCCTCAGGAATTATAAGGATCTTCCGGATTCTACCGTTGCCGTAAATATAAAGTATCTGATCCATCTTGTCGGTGACATGCACTGTCCTGCTCATGTTTACTATATCGGAAGGGACCAGAACTTCAAAGTGGATTTCGGCGGCGGATATATCAAACCTCACAAGGAGATGAAGATCCACACCGTATGGGATGAGGCTGCTATCCAGTCTTCCCGTATCTGGTCGGTAAGCGAGTGGGCTGAAGAACTTGACCGCCTGTCCGCTAAGGAAAGAAAGGCCGTAGCTGCCGGAACTCCTGTAGATTGGCTTCATGACAATGCAAGAAGATGCATTGTGCAGTTTGATATGGCTTCGCCGGGAGACAATGTCGCACAAGATTTTGTCAACGAAGCTCTTCCATTGATTGAAACTCAGATCCTGTATGCCGGCTACAGGCTTGCAGCCTTGTTGAACAGTATTTTCTAAATATGAATATGTTTAAACGTTTTTTGGATTTCTATAAGGTCAGCGCTCCGTCTGCAGAAAAACTTCCTGCAGACAAGGCTGATAGACAGTATAAGAAGCTGAGATTTCAGGCCTTTGTCGCTGCTACATTGGGATACAGCCTCTATTATGTGTGCCGGACTTCCCTTAATGTGATGAAACAGCCGATCATTGATTCCGGAGTGCTTGATGCCACTCAGCTCGGTGTGATCGGCGCTTGCCTTTACTGGACATATGCTGTCGGTAAATTTGTCAATGGCTTTCTTGCCGATTACTGCAATATAAAGAAATTCATGGCGACCGGCCTTGTCATTTCGGCTTTCGCCAATTTCATGATGGGAGTACTGGGCATATGGGAAGGTTCCGCGGGTATTGCAAGTTCTGCAATGTTCGTGATGTTTGCAATAATGTGGACCATCAACGGCTGGTCGCAGTCAATGGGCTCTCCTCCTGCAATCATCTCATTGTCAAGGTGGTACCCCCTCAATATTAGAGGTACATATTACGGATTCTTCAGCGCTTCGCATAATTTCGGTGAGGGCCTGGCCTTCATTTTCGTCAGTCTGCTTGTATCAGCGGCAGGCTGGCAGTGGGGCTTCTTCGGTGCTGCGATAGCCGGTGCCATCGGTATCACCCTCATTGCATTGTGGCTGCATGATACACCGGAAAGCAAAGGCTTGTCCCCTGTCGAGGTGCTCGCCGGTGAAAAGACTCAGGAGGAGCTCGACGAAGAGGCTGCGTTGAAAGCATCCAAGGCCGCTGATGCTGCATTGGAAACAAAACGTATCCAGAAGGCGGTTCTCCGTAATCCTGGTGTGTGGATCCTCGCTCTTTCCAGTGCATTCATGTACATGAGCCGATATGCCATCAATGAATGGGGAATGTTCTTCCTCCAGAAAACGAAAGGCTTTGAACTTCTGGAAGCGTCATCGATCATTGCAGTCAATACTATAGCGGGCATCCTCGGTACTGTATGTGCCGGATGGATATCCGATACGGTATTCAAAGGTGACAGGAAGTGGCCTGCTCTGGCTGCAGGAATCATGGAGGCTGTAGCTCTGGTTCTGTTCCTTTACGGAGGAGACGGCTGGTTCGTGAACATTCTTGCCATGGTTCTGTTCGGAATATCCATAGGTGTACTCATATGCTTTATCGGAGGCCTCATGGCTGTAGATCTCGTACCGAGAAAAGCGACAGGATCCGCTCTCGGCATCGTCGGTCTTGCATCATATGCTGCAGCCGGACTGATGAACATCATCAGTGGCTGGCTGATCGACGGCCAGGCATTGAGAGATGAGGTCACAGGAGAAATCCTGCAGTATGATTTTACATATGTGTCGATATTCTGGGTGGGAGCAGCGGTGATTTCCTTCCTGCTTCCGATTCTGAACTGGGGTAGAAAACAGCAGGAGATATGATGCGGTCAACCGTACTTCAGCCATGGCTGATGGCGCTGTCGTGATGACAAGGCAGACCGATTACGTTGGAAGTACGTATGAGCCGACTGCTCCTCCGGTGGTTCTAGGCTATCTCAGATAGATACTGAAGAATTTCCAGATTTCGCGGCATGTATCCATGTCGTTCAAAGCCCAAGTGTGTTTTCCCCCGATGACTTCATACAGACGTATTTCAGTGGCGGGCCCGTCTTTCCAGGCAGGTTCGCCACCGAGGTATCTGTGGAGTATCACTTTATTCCTGACAGCAGGCAGTTCTGTTGTTTCTTCATGTGTGCATCTGGCTTGAGCCGCCCAGTATGCCACGGCCTGAGGTACGGCAATATATGCACCCCAACCTCCTTCGTCGGTAGGATCCCCCGCCCAGCGGGAAGTCTTGTCGGCAGTTCCATGTACCTCCATAAGAGGAACAGCTTTCTTGGCATCGTACTTTTTGTATGACCATTCCATCGACAGTCCGGCTATGGGAGCGAATGCCGCAAAGACGTCAGGCTTCAAGTATGCGAGAAGATAGCACATTTCTCCTCCGTTCGACATGCCGGTACAGAACGTGTTCTCCCGGCTGAGACTGTATTTTTTCTGAAGATGTCTTGCCAATGAACAGATGAAATCGACGTCATCCGTCTTGAGACCTTTCTGAAAAGGATAACCGACGTTCCAGCATGTCTTGCCTTTGCCGTCTTCGGCTCCTTGCGGATAACATAGTGCGAAGCCATACTCCTCCGCTATATCCATCATTTCCGGACGATAACCTTCGGCCTTGCCGCCATAGCCGTGCAGAAGCATTACCAGAGGGGCATTATCCTTTATTTCCGATGGCAGGAAGAACCAGTAGGTCCTGTCCATGCCTCCATGTCTGTAAGTGAATCTGCGGATCTCTCCGGCTTCGGAAGCAAGGATAAAAAATAAGGCGCAGACCAATGTCATGATCGTGCGCAACAGTGATTTTGGGCTGATTCTCTTCATAACCATATTCGGGAACTTTGCAAATATAATAAAAAGGTCAATCACTAGTACTATAAAATTTAACTTTGTTATTTAAAATCATCTTTGTGCTTAAGAATTAATAGGTTAAGGGCTTGTCTTTCTCGAAAAATTAAATAAATTTGTCAGACTTATCGAAGAAGAATGATTCTTCAGAAAGCAGGATAATCACATTAATCAACTAATAACAATATGACTAACCTATTCTATTTAGTTCCGGTGGCAGCAGTGATAGCTCTGCTGTTCGCCTATCTTTTCTTCCGTCAGATGATGAAGGAAAGCGAAGGAAATGCTACAATGAAGGAGATCGCAAGATTCGTCAGAGAAGGTGCGATGGCTTACCTCAAGCAGCAGTACAAGGTCGTGATCATCGTATTCATTGTCCTTGCCCTCCTTTTTACAGTTCTTGCAATACTCGGTGTGCAGAACAGCTGGGTTCCGTTCGCATTCCTTACTGGAGGTTTCTTCTCTGGTCTTGCCGGATTCGTGGGTATGAAGACTGCTACTTATGCTTCTGCAAGAACAGCCAATGCAGCTCAGAGATCTCTCAATTCCGGTCTTAAGGTCGCTTTCCGAAGCGGTGCCGTAATGGGACTTACCGTTGTAGGTCTGGGTCTTCTCGATATCGCTATCTGGTGGGTGATCCTCAACCAGTTCGTTGACATCGAAGGCACACAGAAACTTGTGTTCATCACCACTACAATGCTTACATTCGGTATGGGTGCTTCAACACAGGCCCTCTTTGCGCGTGTAGGTGGCGGTATCTATACCAAGGCTGCTGACGTCGGTGCCGACCTCGTAGGTAAGGTTGAGGCAGGTATCCCTGAGGATGACCCTCGTAACCCTGCAACAATCGCAGATAACGTAGGTGACAACGTAGGTGACGTTGCCGGAATGGGTGCTGACCTTTACGAGTCATATTGCGGCTCTATCCTTGCTACCATGGCTCTCGGAGCAGCTGCATATTCAGCTATAGGAACAGAGGCTCAGATGAAGGCTATCCTTGCTCCTATGATCATTGCAGCTGTCGGTGTCGTTCTTTCGATCATCGGTATCTATGTGGTACGTACCAAGGAAGGTGCAGGTATGGACCAGCTTCTGAAATCTCTCGGACGCGGTACAAACCTCAGTTCTATCCTTATTGCATGCGCTACATTCGGCATCATGTATCTCCTCGGAATGGAGAACTGGTGGGGCTTCTCACTTTCAGTGGTTGTAGGTCTTGCAGCCGGTGTGATCATCGGTCAGGCAACAGAGTATTATACATCTCACTCTTATCGTCCTACCCAGAAGCTTGCTGAATCTGCTGAAACAGGTCCTGCGACAGTAATCATCTCCGGTGTAGGTCTCGGTATGCTCTCGACAGCAATCCCTGTCGTAACCATCGCGGTTGCCATTCTTCTCGCATATCTCTGCGCTAACGGTTTCGACCTTTCATTCTCTGCAGACAGCCTCAGTACAGGTCTTTACGGTATCGGTATCGCAGCTGTGGGTATGCTTTCGACACTCGGTATCACCCTTGCAACAGACGCATACGGCCCTATCGCTGACAATGCCGGCGGTAATGCCCAGATGAGTGAACTCGACCCTGAGGTACGTAAGCGTACTGACGTTCTCGACGCTCTCGGAAACACAACTGCAGCAACAGGAAAGGGCTTTGCAATCGGTTCTGCAGCCCTCACAGGCCTCGCACTCCTTGCATCTTATATCGAGGAGATCAAGATTGGTCTCACTCACCTTGGAAAGCAGATCTACAATGTTTCAGGTGAACTCATCGATGCTGCTCAGGCTACAATTCCTGACGTGATGTCTCATTACCACGTGGATCTCATGAACCCTGTGGTTCTCGTAGGTGTATTCATCGGTGCGATGATGTCATTCCTCTTCTGCGGTCTTACAATGAACGCAGTAGGTCGTGCTGCTCAGAGCATGGTGACTGAGGTACGTCGTCAGTTCCGTGAGATCAAGGGTATCCTTACAAAGGAAGCTACTCCTGATTATGCTCGTTGCGTTGAGATTTCTACAAAGGGTGCTCAGCGTGAGATGCTCCTTCCTTCTCTCATCGCCATCATCGTTCCTGTTCTCGTAGGTCTTATCCTCGGCCCTGCAGGTGTGATGGGTCTCCTTATCGGTGGTCTCGGTTCAGGTTTCGTCCTCGCAGTCTTCATGTCAAATTCAGGCGGTGCTTGGGACAATGCCAAGAAGTATGTCGAGGAAGGACACCTCGGTGGAAAGAACTCAGAGGCTCATAAGGCTACAGTAACAGGTGATACAGTAGGTGACCCGTTCAAGGATACATCAGGACCATCACTCAACATCCTCATCAAGCTCATGAGCATGGTGTCTATCGTGATGGCAATGCTTACAGTAGCTATCCACTAAAAGTTTTGAAAAAGATACTTTTATATATATTATGTCTTGTTTCTCCTGTGCTTTCCGCACAGGAGAAATTTGATATAGCGCAGCACCCTCGCCTGCTTCTCAAGGCCGGGGAAGAGGAACTTGTCGCCGCAATGATATCTGAAGATGAGCCTATGGCTGAAATACATCGCAGTATCGTTGCCGAGTGCGATGAGATGCTGGCCTTGCCTGTGTTGGAGAGGGTCATGGAAGGAAAGAGGCTGCTTCATACTTCCAGGGAGGCTCTCAGACGTATTTTCTGGCTTTCGTATTCATACAGAATGACCGGGGAAGAGGCATATGCAGACCGTGCCATAGAAGAAATGATGGCAGTCTGCTCCTTTACGGACTGGAATCCGAGCCATTTCCTTGACGTGGGGGAAATGGTCATGGCTGTGGCTATCGGATATGACTGGCTTTATGACAGACTGAGTCCTTCGGAAAAGCGGACGGCCGCCGCTTCTATTGTGAATAAAGGTTTCATTCCGGCAGATGATGAAAGATATGCCGGTTTCTATAATGTCGCGAACAATTGGAATCAGGTCTGCTGCTCAGGACTTCTGTATGGAGCTCTGGCTACATATGAAGAACATCCGGAGCTTACTCGTGAACTTGTGGACCTGTATGTCAGGTCTGTACCTTTCGCACTTAAGACTTATGCGCCTGACGGAGGTTATCCTGAAGGATTCAATTACTGGGGATACGGTACTACTTTCCAGGTCTTGATGATAGCGGCTCTGGAATCGGCTCTAGGTACGGATTTCGGTCTGAGCGATGCCCCAGGCTTTCTGGATTCATCTTACTTCGTACAGTTCATGACGGCCCCAAGCGGAGACAGCTTCAATTTTTCCGATGCACGTCCGGCTGCACACTGCAATCCTGCCATGTTCTGGTTTGCCGCAAAGACCGGTGATCTGTCCCGTGTCTGGCTCGAAAGGTCATATGTGGATAATCTTCCGGAGGATTTCATGGACAAGGTGGGACTTTACTTTGCAGAGCCTCGTCTTCTGCCGTCTTTGCTGATATTTTCATCCATGATGGATATAAGAGGGATCAGACAGCCGAAGGAAAACATCAAGGTCTTTGATGGCCTCAATCCGGTGTTCATCTATAGAGAGGGCTGGAAGAGCAGGAAAGATGCATATCTTGGCATAAAGGCAGGTACTCCGAGGGCTTCTCATGCCCATATGGATGTCGGTTCTTTCGTATATGAATATGAGGGTGTCAGATGGTCTGTCGATTTAGGCATGCAGGAATACTATTCTCTGGAAAAGTTGGGCATAGGTATCTGGGAAGCCGGTCAGAAGGGACAGAGATGGGAGATATTCCGTATAGGAAACGAATCCCATTCGACTCTGACCTTGAACCGTGAACGCCATGTGCTGAAAAGTGCCGTTCCTTTCACTGATGTATGGAAGGAAAAGAGGCGCAAAGGCGCGGAAATGGACATGACTTCGCTTTTCGGTAATGCTGCACAGAAAGTTGTCCGTGCTGTCTGGCTTGACAGGAAGAATCATCTTCATGTCAGAGATGATATTGAAGCCGGACAGGATAGTGTAGATGTCATGTGGGTTATGAATACATCTGCTGATGCAGTAATCCTGCCGGACGGAAACATCTGTCTGGAAAAGAACGGGAAACGGATGAAACTGCAGATCGATGCCAAGGGAATGCCGGTCACTCCACATGTGTGGTCCAATGAACCTCCGAGGTATTATGATGCCCCGAATCCCGGAACATGCAGGGTCGGATTTACAATGACCGTTCCGGCAGGAGAGATTGCATCTCTTGATATTTCATTGACGCCTGTATCGTCTAAAGCTTCGAATATCTTATAAGCGCTTCGAGGAAATAATAATCTGCATAGCTGAGAGGCACATCTACTTCTCTGTTTTCAGGGAAGCTGCCTACACTGTGTTTCAGGATAAAGAATCCGTTTTCTCCATATTTGGCCAGATATTCGTCCGAACCGAGGGTCATCATCTGTTTTCTGGCTGTTGCAAGATATTCTGCAGCAGCCTTTCCGTCTGATGTCAGGGTGCTCAGTTCGATGAATGCTGAGGCCATGATAGCACCGGCAGAGGCGTCGCGGACAGGGAGCTCAGGTGCCTCTTCAAAACCCTCCGGTGCGCAGGGAGCATTGAAATCCCAATATGGAATGCCGTCTTCCGGAAGTTTGCCGATAAGCATTCCTGCAATATGTTCAGCCTGATCAAGGAATTCCTTGATACCAGTCTCACGATACATCATAGTATAGCCATAAAGAGCCCATGCCTGTCCGCGTGACCATGCTGACTCATCTGCATATCCCTGTACGGTTTCCTTTGAACGGATATCTCCGGTTTCGGGATCATAATCCAGAAGATGCCATGTCGTGTAGTCCGGGCGGAAATGGTTTTTCTTTGTCGTAAGAGCATGAGCAACAGCTATGTCCGCCAAGGAGTCTTCACCGCTGATTCCGGCTGCGACAGTCAGCAGTTCAAGGTTCATCATATTGTCAATGATTACCGGATATATCCATCTGTTGCGCAGGAAATCCCAGCTTTTGATGGTCTTGGTGACAGGAGAGAATCTTGCTCCAAGCTTGCGGGCGGCGGCCATATATGTCGGGAGGACGGCTGCAGAATCTCCAGTGAGACGCAAGGCGTTTCCGTAACTGCAGTTTATCTGGAATCCGATATCATGGTCGGTCTTTCCGTCAATGAGGACATCAAGCCTCTTTGTATGATCCCATGCCATTTCAAGGAATGTCTTGTCTCCTGTATATTCATAGATATACCAGAGTGAGCCGGGAAAGAATCCTGATCCCCACCAGCCTAAACCTGCCGGTCTGAGCTTGCCTTCTGCATCTGTAGTGCATGGACTCTTGTCAGCAGCTAAAGCTGCATCCATTGCAGTATATTGCTGTTTTGCCAGATCAAAAACCTTGGCTGTGATGTCGTCGATAGGATCGTGACTTGTGCAGCCCATGAAAAGTACGGCTGCGAACAGGGGTATCAGTAAGCGTCTCATATGATGTGGTTTTGTTCTGCAAATGTAGTGAAAGTCATTCGAAAATGGTATATTTGCGATACACTAATGACCAATGCTATGAAAATGAAGATCATGTTTCTGACAATGATGGTGGCAGTGCTTTCATCGTTGTCCCATAACGCGTTAGGACAGCGCAGTCCTGTAAGATATGAAGGAGACTGGCCGGTAGGCGAGGGCATATTGTATTCCGAGAAAGATGGACTTATAATAGGAACATTTTCATATGGATCTCCTGAGGGAAGATGTGTATGTTATAAGCCGAACGGTGAAGTTTATTGGGGAGATTTCAAGAAAGGAAAGGCTACCGGAAACGGGCGTATCTACAGGGATAACGGTATCGTCGTAGCCGGACAATACAAGAATGGGAAATATCACGGCCTTGATACTCTGTACCGCTCCAATGGTTCAATGCATGTGGGAAAGTACAGAAACGGAAAGCTTAAATCAAAGGTTTATGACTCCGGCCCGTCTTCAGGAGCTGTCAAGGGAAAGCCTGAGTACCCTAGAGTGGATCTCCGTTACAGGCAGGAGGATTTCCTGAAAGAGCTTGAAATCCTTTGGGAAGAAAGGAATATCAGACTGAGGCAGAATGCGGGACTGGTGAATCCTAGATTCCAGGGAGGCGACATAGATGATTTTGCATTGTGGGTGAATTCTCGTGTGGAAGTTCCTATCACCGAACTGGCAAGAGAGACCTCAAAGACTGTCCTTGTGGAGTTTACAGTCAATACGGACGGAACACTTTCTGACGTACATGCGGTCTTCGGCTCTGTACCTGCTCTGAATGAAGCTGCAGTAAAGGCGGTCAGCAAATCTCCTAGGTGGGAGCCGGGAGAACTCAGAGGAGAAAAAAGAAATGTAAGACTCACCGTTCCTGTAGTTTTCAGTAACGAATAGGGTCTGTAAGGACCGAATAATGATAAAAACTGCTATCTTTGCATGTTCGGGCAGAATATTGGCCTGAGCATTGCGGGATAGCGGTTTTTATTTGCTTTCCCAAGATACAATTGGAAAGATATGAGTAAGGACAAGGAAATATTGGACAGCATTGCCGAGAAGGAATACGAACATGGCTTCGTGACAGATGTGGAGCAGGAGTTCATTCCGAAAGGTCTCAATGAAGATATAATACGCCTGATATCGGCTAAGAAGGAGGAGCCTGAATGGATGCTTGAATTCCGTCTTGAGGCATTCCGCCGCTGGCAGAAGATGCCTATGCCGAAATGGGCACATCTTGATATCCCTGAAATCGATTTTCAGGATATAATCTACTATGCAGCTCCAAAGAAAGACGAGGATCGCCCGAAGGAAATCGATCCTGAGCTGGAGAAGACATTCGACAAGCTTGGTATTCCGCTTCATGAAAGAGCGGCTCTTGCCGGAGTTGCGGTTGATGCTGTATTTGATTCAGTGTCGGTAAAGACTACATTCCGCGCAGCATTGGAAGAAAAAGGCATCATCTTTTGTGCATTCTCAGAAGCTGTCCGTGAACATCCAGACCTGGTACGCAAGTATCTTGCTTCTGTAGTACCTGTGGGTGACAATTTCTATTCGGCATTGAATTCAGCTGTTTTCAGTGACGGCTCTTTTGTCTATATCCCGAAGGGGGTCCGTTGCCCTATGGAGCTTTCAAGCTACTTCCGAATAAACGCGGCAGGAACAGGACAGTTCGAGAGGACTCTGATCGTGGCAGATGAGGGTTCGTATGTGAGCTACATGGAAGGCTGTACGGCACCTATGCGTGATGAGAATCAGCTTCATGCGGCTGTGGTGGAGATAATCGTAGAGAAAGATGCGGAAGTCAAGTACTCCACTGTGCAGAACTGGTATCCGGGAGATGCCCAGGGCAGGGGAGGCATATTCAACTTCGTGACCAAGAGAGGCATATGCAAGGGTTCGGGAAGTCATCTTTCATGGACCCAGGTGGAAACAGGCTCTGCTATCACCTGGAAATATCCATCGACTATCCTGAAAGGAGATAATTCATCTTCCGAGTTTTATTCTGTTGCCGTGACGAACAATTTCCAGCAGGCGGATACAGGAACGAAGATGATACATATTGGACGCAATACCCGCAGCCGTATCATAAGCAAGGGAATCTCGGCAGGACGCAGCCAGAACAGTTACAGAGGTCTGGTGAAGATGTTGCCAGGGGCGGATAATGCGCGCAATTATTCACAATGCGACAGCCTGCTGATAGGGGATAAATGTGGAGCTCATACATTCCCTTACATCGAGAATGCAAACAGGACAGCTGTTGTGGAACATGAGGCGACTACCTCGAAGATAAGTGAGGATCAGTTGTTCTACTGCAACCAGAGAGGTATAGGCCCGGAGGAAGCAGTAGGACTTATAGTGAACGGATATGCACGAGAGGTACTGGCAAAGTTGCCGATGGAATTTGCTGTTGAGGCTCAGAAGCTTCTGCAGGTGAGTCTGGAGGGATCCGTAGGATGATGGAATTTTGGAACACGATACTTTTTGAGATGGGCGGGAGACCGGTGCTGCTGATAGATCTGCTTTCGGCGGTCTTCGGTCTGACGACTGTTTTTCTTGCCGGAAGAAACAGCAAGAAGAACTTTTATGTGGGATATGTCTATACCGCATTGCTGTTCTTCATGTTCTGGCAGAAGAATCTGTATGCGAACCTGATACTTCAGCCGATTTCTTTGGGTATCAATATAATGGGACAATACCGGTGGAGCCATCCGAAGAAAGAAGAGGAAAGCTCGCAGAATGGAGGTGAACTGAAGGTTTCAATGCTCTCCTGGCCGCAAAGAGGATTTATTGTGGCATTGGTGCTGGTACTCGCTTTTGTGTGGGGCTGGTTTATGAGCATGATGGGTACGAGATGGTTCGTGGGATATTTCCCTGCCAATCCTCTCCCGTATCTGGACTGTTGTGTGACGGTTCTGATTCTGACTGCCCAGACCTTGTCAGCATTGAAGAAATGGGATTGTTGGATAGCATGGCTTTTTGTGAACATTGCCAATCTGACGCTTTATCTGAAGGCCGGACTGGTCTTCATGCCGATCGTCAGCTGCCTTTACCTTATCAATGGCATATGGTCTTTGTTCACATGGTATAAATTGTATAGAAAAAATGCATGATATGAGCGATATATTATTGAAGATCGAGGGCCTGAGGGCTTCGGTAGAGGATAAGGAAATCCTCAAAGGTGTTGACCTTACTATCCGCAAGGGAGAGATACATGCGGTGATGGGTCCGAACGGTGCAGGAAAGAGTACGCTTTCTGCCGTCCTTGCAGGCAAACCGCAGTTTACCGTGACTGAGGGAACCATCGAATTCCTCGGACAGGACCTCCTGGCAATGTCTCCAGAGGAGCGTGCCTGGGCAGGTATCTTCCTTTCCTTCCAGTATCCGATTGAAATACCGGGAGTCACTATCACTAATTTCATGAAGACCGCAGTCAACGCACATCGTGCAGGAAAGGGACTGGAGCCTCTCAAGGCAGGAGATTTCCTGAAGCTTATGCGTGAGAAGATGGCTTTCGTGCAGATGAAGCCGGAATTTGCAAAGCGTGAGGTGAATGTTGGTTTTTCAGGTGGTGAGAAGAAGAGAAACGAGATCTTCCAGATGGCGATGCTTGATCCGACCTTGGCTATTCTTGACGAGACCGACAGCGGACTTGATGTGGATGCTCTCCGTATCGTGGCAAACGGAGTGAATGCGCTTCATACTCCAGAGAAGGCTGCCATCGTCATAACCCATTATCAGAGGCTTCTGGATTATATCGTTCCTGATGTGGTGCATGTGCTGAAGGATGGCAGGATTGTCAAGACTGCCGGCAAGGAACTCGTAGCAGAAATCGAGGAGAAGGGATACGATAATCTGTAGGATATGGAAGATTTGATAGTAGCTAGGTGCAGTAAAGTGCATAGAATATATGTTCTAGGAAGTCGTGGTACTTGTTGTTCCGACGACCCCCGCCTGCCTGGCGGCAGGCACCCCCTAGCCGAGGGTGGCACGTCGTCTCCACAATCAAGTACCACGACTATCCCACAGCGGATTGTTGTGGAGGGAGACGCCAAGGTGGATATTGTTATACTGGTATATCCGGGAATCAGCTGTGATGTGAAGCTGGATGTGCATCTGGTAGGTGAGGGTGCTGAGGCCAACATTTATGGTGCATATGTCTGCGGAGGTGATGAAAAGGTGAAGATCGCTGTAGATATGTATCATAAGGTGCCTCATTGCAATTCAAGGCAGCTTTTCAAGGGTATTGCCGGAGGAGTGTCCAAAGTGGATTTCTATGGTAAGATCATTGTGGCTCAGGACGCTCAGAGGACAGAGGCCTATCAGGAGAATCATAATATCCTGCTGACTGACGGAGCAAAGGTGGATACCAAGCCTCAGCTTGAAATATACGCAGATGATGTGAAATGTTCACATGGCGCTACGATCGGCCGGCTCAATGAGGAGGAACAGTTCTATATGCGTTCGCGTGGAATCAGCCTCGAAGAGGCGAAAGTCCTTCAGATGATCTCATTTATCGCTCCGGTATTGGAACAAATCGAGAATGAGGAGCAGCGTGAGGCCCTTACGGCCGAGATGGAATCAGACATCAGAAACCTATGATAACTAATCCGAATGTAAAGATCAATCTGGGACTGAATGTCCTGCGCAAGAGAGAGGACGGATTTCACGACCTCGAGACACTTTTTGTCCCATATTTCGGCATCTGCGATACACTGGAAATCATAGTGGGGGACGATTACAGCCGCACATCTGCGATGCTTTTCAGCAGATACGGTACTTCCGTACCGGTAAGGCAGGGAAGTGTGAAGCCGGAAGGTGTATTCGGAGTCGAGACTGAAGAATCTTCTGCACCGAAGCTTGTACAGGGCATATCTGAGGATGGTAAACTGATGATAACCATTGCCCGTGAGGAAGGCGTTGATTGGGATCCTTTGAAGGATCTGACCGCAAAGGCATATTATATTCTTGCTGAAGACTTTACACTGCCTCCTGTGAAGATTTTTCTTGAAAAGACCTCTCCTGTAGGAGCAGGACTTGGCGGAGGTTCGGCAGATGCTGCATTTGCTCTCAAGATGCTCAATGAATTGTGTGTTCTCGGACTTTCGGAACAGGAACTCGCTGTTTATGCGTCACGTCTTGGAAGCGATTGCGCATTCTTTGTATATAATCGTCCTATGACAGGAGAGGGAAGAGGAGAAATCCTGTCAGAATATCCTCTGGATCTTGAAGATTATGATATACAGGTGATAACCCCGGCGGGAATAGCGGTGTCAACAAAGGACGCCTATGGCGGCATTGTCCCTCATCTCCCAGAAATACCTTTGAGGGAGGTACTGGCACGTCCTGTCGATGACTGGGACGGTCTTCTGGTCAATGATTTCGAAGAAACAGTCTTTGCAAAATATCCGGAACTGGCAGCAATCAAACGTTCGCTGTATGACAGCGGGGCTGTATATGCCAGCATGTCCGGTTCCGGTTCTGCTCTTTTTGCGATGTATCGCAAATAAAGAAGTCTTCAGAAAAAGATAAAACTTTTCAGAAAAAGAAAAATGTGACGTAAATCCTGTATGCGGGACGAGCATATGTGGGTTATCTTATGCTTTTGGCTTTCTTTGCTGAAAAAAAGTCATGAGGGTTTTATTCATTGAAATTATGCTTCTTGCTGCTGTTTCTTGCGGCATCGATGAGCCGGTTATGCCGGGTAGGAATGATGGAGTCTGGACTGGCCCTGGAATGAATGAGGGAAAAGAGGATCCTGACAAGACGGTATGGTATGTGACTTTGCTGGATTATCCTGACGGATATGATTGGAGAGCAGATAAGGATAAAGGATCTGTAAAATGTTCATTGGTGGTGCTGGCCAACGGAATACCCATGATGAAGATACCTGTCGGGGACAGATATGAGACAGCTTCGGATCCTGATATGCATAGGATTCTTGGCGGCCATATCTATACAGATTATTCGTCAGAAGATGAGACTGTCGTCAAAAAGGATGGAAAAATGCTTTTCAGGTATCCGGGGCGGGAGATAATCTGCGGAATGGTGGTTGACAGTTCCGGAATCCACACATTGGGGGAAAAGCGCGATGGACAGGGATTCTCATACAGAATAAACGGTAACCTTATCCTTGAACGTTTTTCAGGAAGGACGTTCGGGCGTCTTCAGAAAGACGGGAATGATATCTGTTTCGCTTTTTCAGAAACCGTCGGTTCTGCAGCTGACGGTGTTCAACGGTATTATCATGTGAGAAACGGAGATGTTTCTCAGACTGCGTTGAGGGAGGATGTCAAGCATGTCTGGGACATTGTTTCATATGGCGGAGAAGTCATCTATCTGGCTGATATTGTCGGAGTTGCTGCCCCTGTCCTGTTTCACAGTGAAAGTATGGAACTGCTGCATATGCCTGCTTCAACGCGAATGACTGCATGCAGGCTGGCCATCGCAGAAGGGAGGCCGGTTCTGGAAGGAATATATGCATCGCCTGGAAAATCATTGACCGGAGGTATGTGGAGACGCCCTGATCAATGTCACGCATTTCCGGAAGGGCTGTCATTGTCATCCATGTGTCTTAGGGATGGCTGCATCTCCTGTATCCTGAATCCTTCTTCAAGCAGCCATCCGGGGAAGATATTTCATAATGACGTCTATCATAACCTTCCCGATGGATATCATTCCATGGGGAGTAATACCGTGATGTTTGCTGATGGGATACTTCAAGCGGGACTTTCCTCGAAAAGCTGTGGGAAGCCCGTAATATGGAGAGATGGTCAGTCGGATACCTTGGACTATAACGGATACGTAACGTCCGTCACCACGAACAGGACAGAAGATGTCATGCTTCCCAAGTCAGCGTCCTGGACTGGTCCGGATTTATGGTGATGCTGACCTTGAGAGTATCTTCAGGAAGAAGTTCCTCGATGTTTTCAGGCCACTCCATTATACATAGGCAGCCGCTGTCGAGGTAGTCATACAAGCCGATTTCTATGGCTTCAGTAAGCTTGTTGATCCTATAGAAGTCGAAATGATACATCGGTTCCCCATCGCCGCGAAGATATTCGTTTACTATGGCGAATGTCGGCGAGCCGACAGGATCGGTGACGCCCAGTACCTTGCAGATTGCAGTAGTAAAAGTGGTTTTCCCCGAACCCATAGGTGCAAAGAATGCTACCAATGTGTGGTCTCCGATCTTTTCCAGAAATTCGGCTGCCGCCCTTTCAAGATCCTCGATCCCTTTGATTGTTACTTGCTGTTTCATGTTGCAAAGATATGTAAAAGATTTCATTCAAGGATGTTCTGCTTGTCAAGGAATCTGTAGCTGGCAGCTTCAATCAGATGTTCAGGACAGATTGATGATTGTCCGGCAAGATCGGCGATCGTTCTTGCAAGTTTGATTATCCTTGAACATGCACGTGCAGACAGCCCCATCTTTTCTATGATCTTTTCCAGAAGTGCCTTGCATTGTCCGTCCAATCTGCAGTATTTCTCAATCATTCTGCTGCTCATCGATGCATTGCAGAAGATGCCATCCTCCTTGAAACGATCTTTCTGTATCTCTCTGGCTTTCATTACTCTTCCGGCGATGACGGCGCTGGATTCCGCCTTCCTGCGTTCGACAAGCTTCCTTGGATCCACCGGCTTCATCCACAGCTGTATGTCGATACGGTCCATTATAGGCCCGGAGAGTTTAGACAGATATGCAATCCTTTTAGCCGGTGTGCATGTGCATCTGTCACCTTCTCCATAATATCCGCAAGGACAGGGATTCGTGGCAGCGACCAGCATGAAGTCGGCAGGATATTCTACTTTGGATTTCAGCCTGGAGATGGTTACTTTCCTGTCCTCCATCGGAGCTCTGAGGATTTCCATGACCTTCTTGGGTGCTTCACAGAACTCGTCTATCATCAGGATACCATTATGTGCCAAAGAAATCTCTCCAGGCATGATGTTGTCGGAACCGCCTCCGAGGAGTGCTGCAATGGAGGCACTGTAATGAGGTGCCCTGAACGGCCTCTGCCTCATGAGCCCTCTTCCCGGATTCCCTTTCCCGGCGACCGAATATATCTTGCTGGTCTGCAGGGATTCTTCCAATGTCATAGGTGGAAGAATGCCGGACATGGCCTTGGCCAATGAACTTTTCCCTGATCCGGGAGGACCGATGAGAATGACATTGTGGCCTCCGGCTGCCGCAATTTCTATCCCTCTTTTTGCTCCCTCCTGACCGATTATCTCTGACAGGTCCATGATGTTGTCAGAACAACCCTCTTCATTTCCGGAACTCATTTCCGCACCTCCTGTCATCAGCTGGTTCTTTGCAAGCAGGTCATCGCATAGCTCCTCCCCGGAAAGGATCCTGAGGACATCATCAAGATTCACGACTCCATATACATCTGTTCCCTCATATTCTACCGCTTCGAAAGATGATAAAAGCGGCAGGATGCAGCCTCGCAGTCCGGATCTTGCAGCAAGTTCTACAGTCGGCAATGCCCCGGGCACTTCCCTGACAGTTCCGTCCAATCCGAGTTCTCCCATTATCATGAACTGTCCAAGAAGGGGCAGCTCTCTCTGGCCTGAAGCTGCAATGATACCTAAAGCTATAGGTACATCATAACCGCTTCCTTTCTTATGCATGTCAGCCGGAGCCAGATTGATGACGATCTTTCTTCCCGGGATTCTGAATCCCATTGATTGAAGTGAAGTGATGGTACGCAGGAGGCTCTCTTTTACAGCTGCATCGGCAAGACCGACCAGATGAATCCCTATACCTGTGGCGATATCGATCTCAACAGTTACCGGTACAGCATCTATTCCGATGCATTTTGCGCTATGGATATTGATCAGCATCTTTTCTTTTTCGACCAAATATCAGCATCGTGGCCGGAAAAGAGTTTAAGAAAAAGAAAAAAGTGACGAAAAACAGTCTTAAAGATTTATTTGTGGTACATAAAGATTTTTTTAATCTTTTTTATTTGTCGGACAGATTATTAAAAGTATTTTTGCAGAAATATTCTAAAATGGCTCAAATGGAAATGAAGGACATCAACATAGCAATTGAAGATTATATGTCTCCGGAAGTGTCTGTCATTGATATTCTTCCAGAGGGAGTGCTGTGCGGCAGTAATGAGATGCTGGATCAGAATGAAGGAGAGTGGTAGTTCGCATGTTAAAAGATGTCTTTGAATCCACAGGTAAATATTTCTTTTTTCTGAAAACAGTTTTCAGAAAGCCTGAGAAGTGGAGGATTTTCTGGAAACAGTTCATATTTGAGTCCGACAAGCTGATCATATCATCAGTTCTTCTTGTCGGAGTCATTTCTCTTTTCATCGGAGGCGTGCTTGTCATTCAGACAGCTTCCAATCTGGAAAACCCGATCATCGATAAGATGTATATAGGCTATATGGTAAGGGAGAGCCTCATTCTTGAGTTCTGCTCTACCATGATAGCACTCATATTGGCCGGAAAGATGGGGTCCAATATTTCATCTGAAATAGGAAGCATGCGTATCACGGAACAGATAGATGCGATGGAAATGATGGGTGTCAATTCTGCCGGTTTTCTTGTGCTTCCGAAAGTTGTGGCAGCTACACTGCTCAGCCCTCTGCTTATGCTTCTCAGCCTTGCTCTCGGTCTTGTGGGAGGTTATGTTGTGGTGGAATTCACTCAGATAATCCCTACAGCATCATATGTAACCGGAATCAAGGCATTCTACAACGGATTCTATATCTTCTACAGCTGCTTCAAGATCTCGCTTTTCTGCTTCATGATATCTTCCATAGCAGCTTTCAACGGGTATTATGCCAAGGGAGGCTCTTTAGGGGTCGGACGTTCCAGCACAAAGGCAATCGTCGTCACCAGCATACTCATACTGATGGCAGACCTTATAGTCACTCAGTTAATGTTATATTAGTATGATCAAGGTAGAGAATCTGAATAAAAGCTTTGACGGAGTGCCTGTCTTGAAGGATATATCCGTTACATACGAGCCTGGCATGTGCAATATGATCATCGGTGCCAGCGGTTCGGGAAAGACCGTCCTTCTGAAGAATCTCATAGGACTACAGCAGCCGGACAGCGGAGATATCAGCTATGGATGCAGAAAGCTTTCAGGAATGACCGATAAGGAAAAGAAGATACTCCGCCAGAGCATCGGTATCCTTTTTCAGGGCAGTGCATTGTTTGATTTCGCTACCGTAATAGAGAACGTGATGTTCCCGATGGAGTTCTTTACGGACTGGTCGCAGGCGCAGAGGAGAGAGAGGGCGCAATATTGCCTTGAGAAGGTCAATGTGATAGGATCGGATGACAAGTATCCGAATGAACTGAGCGGAGGCATGCAGAAGCGTGTCGGCATAGCCAGAGCGATAGCTTTGAATCCTTCATACCTCTTCTGTGATGAACCGAATTCAGGACTGGACCCATATACTTCCATAGTCATAGACCATCTTATCAGCGATCTGACAAGGGAGTTCAATATGACGACAGTCGTGAATACGCATGATATGAATTCCATACTGGAAATCGGTGACAGGATAGGATTCATTCATCAGGGGGAAATGCTTTGGCAGGGCGATAAAAAAACAATCCTCCAGCCTGATTGTCAGCAGCTGAAGGATTTTGTCTGTGCCAATACGTTGGCAAGAAATATTATAGAGGGCAAATATTAAAGTCTGGCTCTTATACCCATTTCGAACCCTACCATCAGAGGCTGTACGGTCCTGATGCTCTTAGGCTGGTTGCAGTCGAAATAATATCTGATGCTTGGATCAAGATAAATTCCTACATGGTTTCCGAGCATGAACTCTACTCCGATTCCGGCATTTGCGGATAACTGCACTCCCTTGATCTGCTCCTTATGGTTGATCGAGGTGTTTATGACGCTGTAATTGTCCGATATGCATTTCTCGACGGCTCCGCCGGCATAGGCATAAAGGTTTATCCTGTCCTTGTTTACGATGTTGTAATAAGCGTTTACAGGTATTCCGATGTAATGCTGTGTATTGCGGATATCAGAAGAAGTGGAACTGTCAATACCGCCGTTTTCATTAACGAGGGTATATCTGCCGTAGAACTTGCGTGTAAGCATGGTGTAGTTGACTCCTGCTCCCAAAGACCAGCGTGGCGACAATCCGATCTTCACACCAGCTCCGAATGATACAGGGATTCCGTAAGAAGATTTCGTGCTGGTTTCTGTGATACCGGTCTTTTGCGGAGCCGGATTGACTGAAGGTGCCTTCATCGGTCCCAGTCTGTTCTGGTTCTGAGTGCTGTTTGTACTTGCGATACCTGAAAGGACCAATGAAACGTCTCTTTTCCTTTTGCTTTCTTCCTCACCCCAATCTTCCGGAAAATATTCTCCGACAGTTTCTTCCGCAACTACTTCAGATGCCTTTGTGCCTTTATCTTCCGGTCTGACATCTGAGAATACCTTTATGGCCTCGTCAGCATTCTTAATTGCGGTTTCACTCTCCGAAGGCTTTACAGCTTCATCAGCTTCAGCTATAAGAACTGGAATAACTGCGGCTTTTGTTTCAGTCCCCACTACATCTCCCTGAACGGTTTCAGGCTCTGCCGGGGCCTGTACAGGCTCGACAACGGCAATCAGGTCGCTGTCTCCTGCTTCAGGAACCAATGTCTGTTCTTCCGTTCCATTGAAAACCACACCTATGGCAAGTGCGGCAGCAGCGGCGATTCCCACTGCAGTGCGCCTCCACCACAAAACGACGGTCTTCCGTTTTGCAAGATTGTCGAGACCCGCAGATACCACTTCCCAGACATGGGACGGAACTTCTTCCGTGCCCTCGTCCAGAATGGACTTCATCATAAGGTCGAATTCTTCTGTATTTTTGTTTTCGTCAAACATTTTCAATCTCCTTTATCTTGTTCTGCAACCAGATCCTTGCTCTGCTCAACTGGGTTCTTGAAGTGGTCTCCGTTATTCCCAGCATTTCACTTATCTCCTTATGCGAGTACCCTTCTATCGAGTACATGTTGAAGACAGTCCTGAATCCATCAGGAAGAGTCATCACAAGTTTCATGAGTTCCTTGTACCCGAGATTCTGTCCCTGACTCGGCAGGTCGGTCTTCATCCCTCTGACCGCATCAAGCTCTTCCGTCATCTTGAGGGCATCTTTTTTCCTCAGGCTCATGAGTGCAGTAGTGACAAAGATCTTTCGTGCCCAGCCTTCAAAGGAGCCTTCTCCCTTGTAGCTTTCCAATTTGGTGAACAGTGTGATGAAGCCGTCCTGCAAAGTATCTTCAGCGGCATCCCTATCGCCGACGTATCGCATGCATAAAGGGAACATACGAGGCGCCAACAGGTCATATAAGGCCTTCTGGGACGCTCTATCTCCTTTTATGCATGATTCTATCAGCTTTAAATCAAGGTTTACTGCCACGTCTCTATGGTTTTGATCCCGAAGGTCTTCAAACTGTTCATGCGCATTATAGATGCAATCGGGACCTTTAATGTTGCATCTGGCACATATTTTTCCCAAAAATATGGAAATTTCCTTATTTTTGTATGTTTTCTGATATATGAACATGAATAGGACCATACATAACATACTGCTTTTGTTTATTCTTGTTTCCGCTGCATTCATGGCGGGGGCTCAGAATGCAAGACCGGAATCAGTCGAAGAGAATCTCGTCCTTTCTGCTGTCACACGTTTTAATGAAAGAGACATCGACGGGGCGGTCACGATTCTTAAGGAAGTCACTTCCAGGTATCCGGACAATGATGCTGCCTGGTATTATCTGGCACAGTGTGCAATGGGGAAAATGGATCTTGTGACCGCGGAGGAATGCTATAGAAAGGCTGCAGAGCTTGATCCGGACAATTTCTGGTATCGTTACAGGCTTGCCGGCCTGTATGCGGTGACTTCACGCACTGAGCTGACCGTCGATATGTATGAGAAGCTGCTTGAGGATTTTCCGAAGAAAAGCGACCTGTATTTCGATCTGGTCGAAATGTATGCATCTCAGAAGGAATACGATAAAGCTCTGGAGACTCTGAAGGAGATAGAGACCGTCTTCGGTATGACCGAGTCCATAGCTGTTTACAGATTCAATCTTCTGCGCATGCTGAACAGGCAGGAGGAAGCTTTCAAGTCGCTTGAAGAATATAACAAGGAGTATTCTTCGCCTTTTGTATTATCGACATTGGCTGATTATCAGATGGCGATGTATAATGACTCTACAGCTCTTGCATATTATGATGAGGCTTTGGATATCGCTCCTGATTATTCTCCAGCCTTGCTCGGAAAAGCCGAGACGCTCAGAATCACGCGCAGGTATGACGAATATTTTTCAGTCCTTGATGATTTTGTATCAGGTGCTGACAGCCCTGCGGCTGCAAAGAGCGACTACCTGACGGCCATAATCCAGAGAACCGATCCTAAATTCCTCAATTCCTTCAAGCCTCAGATGGATAGCGTGATCGCAAAGACTCTGGAGGCGCATCCGAAAGACAGTACGGTACTTCAGACAGCAGCGGTTTATTATTATTCTACGGACCGCAAGGCGGAAGCCGGAGAATATTTCAGAAGGAATATCCAGGCATGGCCCCAAAGCCTTTCTGCCAGCGCATCATATATAGAATACCTGATGTATGCGCAGGAATGGGAAGAACTTTCACGTCAGGGCCGCGAAGCTTTCTCCCGTTTCCCGGAAGAGACTGCATTCCTTGAGATGGCCAGCGTAGGAGACTACAACCTGGAGGATTACGATAAGGTGCTGGAAATATGTGAGAAAGTGCTTGAAGTCGCTCCATCAGACAGTTCCGTCACTTTGAGGGCATGGTCAACCATGGGAGATGTCTATCATCTTTTAGGAGATTCGAAGAAATCGTACAAGGCCTATGACAAGGCATTGAAGATCAACCCGGATTATGTCTATGTGCTGAACAATTATGCATATTATCTGAGCGTGGAGGGCAAGAAGCTCAAGAAGGCATATGCCATGAGCAAGAAAACCATAGAGGCGGAGCCGGATAATGCGACTTATCTTGATACTTTTGCATGGATCCTCTACCTTCAGGGCAAGCCTCTTGAGGCAAAGCCGTTCTTCAAGCATGCCATGCTTTATGGAGGTAAGGACAGTGCGGTGATCATGGACCATTATGCGGAAGTCCTGTATGCGTTGAAGGAATATGATCTTGCGATGGTTTACTGGAATCTTGCTCTTCAGAAGAAAGATGAAAGGATTGAGGGATTGGAGGAAAAAGTGAAACAGCGCCGTCAGGCAATGAAGAAATGATGACATGCGGATTGACCTGAAGCTTATACCGGTTCTGTTGTTCCTGCTCTGTTTCCAGATGCAGGCTGGGGCTCAGGATACCAGAGCGCATGAGGAACGTAAGGCTCGTCTGGAAAGAGAAATTGCGATCATAGACAAGCAGCTTGCTGAAAATGCATCCAAGAGCAGTTCCATGCTCTCCGATCTTACTCTGGTGCGCAAGAAAATATCTAACAGGAAGGCCTTGCTTGACGATGCGGAGAAGAAGATCAGATCGTATGATGACAGCATATATCTGGCTCAGAGAGAAATCAACCGCCTTCAGGCAAGGGTAGATACCTTGACTGCCAATTATTCCCGTCTTGTCTTGAGTGCATACAAGAACAGGGATACCCGTATCTGGTACATGTATATGTTCGCCAGCGAAAATCTCGGTCAGGCCTTCCGCCGCATGGGCTATTTCAGGAGCTTGTCCACACATATGAAGAATGAGGCTACTACCATCAGGACAGCTAAGGAGGATCTTAAAGAAAAAAGGCAGAGGCTTTCATCCATGAAGCTGGATGCTGAGAAAATCAGGGCAGACAGGCAGAAGGAACTTGACGAACTTCGCAAGGATGAGGCAAAGGCTGATGGAGTGGTGAAGCGTCTGAACAAGGACCGCAGGAAATATCAGTCACAGCTGGCGGCAAAGAAGAAGGAGGTCAATGCCCTGAATCGTGAGATCGCCCGTATGATCGCTCAGGCGATGAAGACTGATGACCAGAAGAAGAAAGAGAAGATAAGGGCGGTCGATATGAAGCTTGACTCAGAATTCTCCAAGAATAAAGGACGCCTCCCATGGCCTTCCGAGGGCCCTGTGGTAAGCCGTTTCGGCAAGCATTATCATCCTGTCTATAAGAATCTGGAGCTTCCTCCAAACAATGGAGTTGATATCGCCTTGGCCAGAGATGCCCAGGTCAATTCGGTGTTTGACGGTGTCGTGAAGCAGGTTCTCGTAATGCCGGGATACAATCAATGTGTCCTGATACAGCATGGAAATTATTTTACATTATACTGCAAGATGAAGTCGCTTGCTGTAAAGGAAGGAGATAAGGTCAGGACGGGACAGGCGCTGGGAGTGATAGATACGATCAACGGACAGACCCAGCTTCATTTTGAAGTCTGGAAAGGAGACAAGCCTCAGAATCCTGAGACATGGCTCAGATAAATCATATATATGAAAAAGACAGTTTTTCTTACCGGTGCTACAGGCAATATGGGCTGGGCCGGTTTTCAGGAACTATATAAAAGGAAGGAATCATTTGATATCAGGCTTCTTGCCCGTGACAGCAAGAAGAACCATAAGATGCTGGACAGGTATGCTGACGATCCGTCCGTGACAGTTATATGGGGAGACCTGACCAGATATGATGATGTGCTTGAAGGGGTCAATGGTTCGGATTATGTGCTTCATGTCGGGGGTATGGTGTCTCCGGCGGCGGATTATTATCCGGATAAGACACTTAAGGTAAATGTCTCTGCAGCAGAAAATGTTGTCCGGGCAGTTCTGGCGCAGCCTCACAAAGATGAAATCAGGGTCGTTTATATAGGCTCTGTAGCTCAATATGGCGACCGTAATCCTCCTCATCATTGGGGAGATGCGTCCGAGCCTCAGACACCTGCGAAGTTCGATATGTATGCCCTCTCGAAGATACGTTCCGAGGAAATATTCGCATCTGCAGGCCTAAAAAGATGGGTTACACTCCGTCAGAGCGGCATTTTATATCCGGGCATACTGAAGGTCGTGAATCCTACAGCCTTCCATGTCCCTATGGGAGGTGTGCTCGAATGGGCTACCATAGAGGATTCGGGCCGTCTTCTTGCACAGGTCTGCGAAGACTGGGTGCCTGAGAGTTTCTGGAACAAGGCTTACAATATCAGCAGCGGAGAGCAATACCGTATGACCAATTACGAATTCATGACCAGGATGCTTGGAGCTCTCGGACTGCCTTCTCCTGAAAAGGTTTTCGAACCGCAGTGGTTTGCCCTTAAGAATTTTCATGGAATGTGGTATCTTGATGCGGACAATCTTGAAGATATCCTGCATTTCCGCTCCAATGTTCCTGTCGATGAATATTTCGCGACAATGAAGTCGAAGCTTCCTTGGTTCTACAACCTTGCCTTCCTCGCTCCGGCGTGGGCCGTGAAGATGTTCATGAAGCCGTTTGCCTTCGAAAAAGGCATGGGAACTCAATGGTGGGTTGAAAATGACCAGGCGAAATTCGAGGCATACTACGGATCCCGCGAAGCATACGATGCAATCCGCTCATGGGACGACGTCCGCCCCGCCCCACTGTCGAAAACCACTTCAGAACCTGGCGCCTAAGTCGCTAGGATTCAGTGTTTTACAGAAACCGCGTGCCGCCAAAGGGGAGCACGCAGTTTCAGGAAACGATTGATAATCAATAATATAGCCACCAGGATGAAAATAAGGATATTGGACATATTGGAAGAGACGATGGCAGATGGGCCGGGATTCCGTACATCGGTATATTGTGCGGGCTGTGCCCACCATTGCCAGGGTTGCCATAATCCGCAGTCGTGGGATTTCAATGGGGGCAGGGAAGTGCCGGTAGAGGAGATACTTGAAGTCATAAAGGCGGATGAGTTCTCCAATGTCACTTTTTCCGGAGGGGATCCTCTCTATCAGGTTGAGGCTTTTACCGAACTTGCCCGCCGCATAAAGGAGGAAACCGGAAAGAACATATGGTGCTATACTGGATTCACATATGAGGAAATCCTCGCAGACGGGCGTTTGAGCCAGATACTTCCATATATAGATACATTGGTTGATGGCCCGTTCATAGATGAACTTCGCGATCCTGACCTCCATTTCCGTGGCAGCTCGAATCAGCGGATCATACATCTCACCTCTCAAGAGGACGAAGAAATTCCCGGAGCAATATCGATAATTCCATATAAATAATAAATCACCATCCCTCGGTTGTAGCCCGCTTCGCAGAAGCATAGATATATGCTTCGCTTGCCTACAACCGAGGGATGGTGATTTAGTGAATATATCTTTTATTCGTGTACCACGCGGTCGCGGAGCTCGGCGAGCTTGCCACCGTTCCAGCGGCTTGTCGTACCCACGAGGTATCCGGTGATACGCTGGAGCTGGTCGATGTTCTCACTGCCGCAATGAGGACATTTCTTCAGTCCCTTTTCTGCATTCTCGAAGACACAGTCCATGCAGCGGTTGCGGTTGTGATTGACAGAGCAGTATCCGATATCATACTTGTCCATAAGGTCAACGATAGACATGATGGCTTCTGGATTATGGGTCGCATCTCCGTCGATCTCGACATAGAAGATATGTCCGCCACCGGTAAGTGCATGGTATGGACCTTCGATTTCGGCCTTGTGTTTAGGAGTACACTTGTAATATACCGGAACATGGTTGGAGTTGGTATAGTAGTCTTTGTCTGTGATTCCCGGAATGATTCCGAACTTCTTTTTGTCCCCGCGGGTAAAGCGGCCGGCAAGACCCTCGGCAGGAGTAGCGAGTACGCTGTAGTTGTGCTTGTAAGTCTCGCAGAACTCGTTGACCTTGCTCCTCATGAATGTCACGATGCGGAGTCCGAGCTCCTGAGCTTCCGAGGATTCTCCATGATGTTTTCCTGTAAGGGCTATGAGTGTCTCGGCCAGTCCGATGAATCCGATGCCGAGAGTTCCGTGGTTGATCACAGACTCGATGGTATCATTGTCGGCAAGCTTCTCGCTGTCAAGCCATAGTGCTCCCATAAGGAGAGGGAACTGCTTCTTGAGGGCGGTCTTCTGGAAATTAAATCTTTCGTTAAGCTGTCTTGCTGCAATCTCCAGAGCCCAGTCAAGCTTTTTGAAGAATTCGTGAATCCTCTCTTCCTTGTTCTCTATGCCCATGCATTCAATAGCCAGCTTGACTATATTGATTGTCGTGAATGAAAGATTTCCTCGGCCGATTGATGTCTTGGGACCGAATCTGTTTTCGAAAACACGTGTACGGCAACCCATTGTAGCCACCTCATACTGATATCTCTTAGGATCATCCGGAGTCCAAAGTTCATGGTGGTTGAACGGTGCGTCAAGATTTACGAAGTTAGGGAAGAAACGGCGAGCGGATACCTTGCATGCAAATTTGTAAAGATCGTAGTTGCGGTCTTCCGGCAGATAGCTTACGCCTCTTTTCTTTTTCCATATCTGGATAGGGAAAATCGCGGTAGAACCGTTTCCGACGCCTTCATATGTGGTGTTGAGGAGTTCGCGGATCACGCAACGTCCTTCTGCAGAGGTATCAGTTCCATAGTTGATGGAACTGAACACAACCTGATTACCTCCACGGGAGTGGATTGAGTTCATGTTGTGTACGAATGCTTCCATCGACTGATGCACGCGGCTTACAGTCATATTTATGGCGTGCTGAATGACGCGGTCATCTCCTTGGATACCTACCAGATGACGCTTTAGATAATCATCTATAGGAGTGTCATACAGGCGCGCATAGTTCTCTCCGTTGATTTCTCCTATCTTGTCAAGCTCTTCCTGGAATGTCTTTCTTACGAAAGGGGCCATGTAGAAATCGAATGCAGGTATCGCCTGACCTCCATGCATTTCGTTCTGGACGGTCTCCATGGAGATGCAGCCGAGGATGCTTGCTGTCTCGATGCGCTTCGCCGGACGTGATTCTCCATGTCCGGCAAAGAATCCGTCCTCAAGTATCTTATCAAGAGGATGCTGGATGCATGTAAGACTCTTGGTCGGGTAATAGTCCTTGTCATGGATATGGATATAATTGTTTTTCACAGCCTCTTTGACTTCCTCTGACAACAGGCACTCGTCCACATATGACTTGGTTGATTCGGAAGCGAATTTCATCATCATTCCTGCCGGAGTGTCTGCGTTCATGTTAGCGTTCTCACGTGTTATCTCGGTAGCCTGGGCATCAATGATCTCCTGAAAGATTTCGCGTGACTTGGCTTTTCTGGCGAGGTTACGCTGGTTGCGGTATGCGATGTATTTCTTTGCGACTTCCTTGCGCGGACTGTTCATGAGTTCATACTCCACCTGATCCTGGATATCCTCCACGCTCATGTTGTCCACATTTATCTTGGATATCGCCGAGGCGATCTCCGCTGCGAGAACGATGTCTTCTCCTTCCTCTGTCACATTCATGGCCTTGAGGATTGCATCGACGATCTTTCTGTTATCAAAAATCACAACCCTGCCGTCGCGTTTAACTACATGCTTTACCATAAAACTATAATTGTCAATTCCATAGGGCCTCTCGTTTCAAAAGGCTCTTCGGTAAGTTATAAATCCTGTGGGTTTTCCTTTGATGAAGACTGTCTGCCGACAGTGGCACAAATATAAGTCAAATACAGACAATCTTCCAAACAAAGTTATCAACAAAAATAAAATATCCTTGTTAACATATTGGTTAACAAGGATATAGATATTTGATAAATTTTATATTTTCTAAATTGAGCTTCTAGCCGACAAGCCACACCAGAACGTGACGGTCAAAGATCATGTATTCAAGTTCGAAGTCTTCCTCGTGCTCATCCTTATGTATGAATGTCGCTTCAAGTTCACCCTCTTTTCTGAGGTTGAACTTCTCGACCTCGATCTGCTCGGCAAATACGACGCGGTTCTGAGACATTCTCTTGAAGATGGCCTCTTTAGCGCACCAGTAGATCGCGAGCTGCTCGTTTCTCTTCTCCTTCTCGAGGTCGTCGATCTCGTCCTCAGAAAGAGCCTTCTTTTCAACGACTGAAAAATCCCTGTCGAGAGACTCGATGTCTATGCCTAGTTCGTCGTCATCGCTGATGATGATGGCCACGTAATTGTCGGTATGGGTGATGCTGATGTTTGTGACGCTGTTCTCGAGATAAGGTTTTCCGTTGTCGTGGTGGTTGAGGTACATCTTTTCCTCGAATACTTCGTTAAGAAGTGCCCTTACAGCCAGCTTCTGCCTTCTGTGGCTTTCTTCTCTGTAAAGAGATATTTCTTCAAGCTCGTCAGTCGGGACCGATACAAGATTCTTAAGCTCTTCTTCAGTCTCGGTCACCTGCCATACAGCGATTTCCGCCTTGTTTTCCAGTTTCTTTCTTAAATATAGTGCCATATATCAATAATGTTCTATGAGAGTGTGTAACTTGGTGTGCCTATATACGACAGACCTGTGCGCGCAGACCATGCACACACTGAAAACACCTTCTGACTTTCATCAGAAGTGCCGCCCATAATCATGTATATATTGTTGGACAACGGATCGTCAGACATCTGATCCGCAGAGATTTTCTGTTCTTTAACTATAGGACTGGGAGGTTCCACTGTCTTATCTTCTTAAATTTCAGCTGCAAAGATACTAAATGTTTTGATATCTGAAAATTAATTTGCACATAGGATTCCGATGAGCGGAAAATTGTCTCTGGAAATCAATCCTGCCGCTTGACAGGTGTAGTTTCATACCCGTTGGGCGGCTGAAACGGAATCAGAAGCGTTTTTTCCCGTTCAATTGATATATTCTCTGAGAATTAAGACGAAATCATCATAGTTTTTATTATATTTGCCAAGATTTGAAACTAAATGTTAACATTATAGAATTATTATGGAATTTTTGACTAACGACAAGCTCGTGATCGTAGGTGCCGGCGGCGCTATCGGATCAAACATGGCTCAGACTGCTCTCATGCTCGGCCTTACTCCAAACATCTGCCTTTATGACATCTATGGTCCAGGCGTGAACGGTGTTGCAGAGGAACTCTATCACTGCGCATTCGAGGGTGCGAACATCACTTGGACAACAGATCCTGAAGTTGCTTTCACAGGTGCAAAGTACATCATCTCATCAGGTGGTGCTCCTCGTAAGGAGGGTATGACCCGTGAGGACCTTCTCAAGGGTAACTGCCAGATCGCTGCTGAGTTCGGTGACAACATCAAGAAGTATTGCCCAGACGTGAACCACGTGGTAGTTATCTTCAACCCGGCTGACGTTACAGCTCTCACAGCTCTCATCCGCTCAGGTCTCAAGCCAAGCCAGCTTACTTCACTTGCTGCTCTCGACTCTACACGTCTCCAGTCAGCTATCGCTAAGGAGCTCGGCGTACCACAGTACAAGGTAGAGAACGCACGTACTTACGGCGGTCACGGTGAGGCAATGGCAGTGTTCGCATCAAAGATCACAGTTGACGGCAAGCCTCTCGCAGAGTACAACATTCCTGAGGACAGATGGGCAGAGATCAAGCATGCAACTATCCAGGGTGGCTCGAACATCATCAAGCTCCGTGGCCGTTCATCATTCCAGAGCCCTGCTTATCAGTCAGTTCTCATGATCCAGGCAGCTATGGGCGGTCCTGAGTTCCATTGGCCGGCAGGATGCTATGTAAACACTGAGAAGTATCAGAATGTTCTCATGGCTATGCCTACAGTGATCGACGCAACAGGCGTACACTTCGGTGAGGTTACAGGTTCTGAGGAGGAGATCGCAGCTCTCGACGCTTCTTACGCACACCTTCAGGTTATGCGTGACGAGATCATCAACCTCGGCATTATCCCGCCAGTAGCAGAGTGGAAGACAATCAACCCTAATCTCTAAGATAAGTGTTGTCCCTTCAAGCGAAGGGCAAGGTTAGATGGCGATGGCCGGAAATCATTCCGGTCGTCGCCTTTTGCCAAAAATAAATAGATTCATATGAGAAAGCTTTGTTCAATTTTATCTTCTGTATTTGTTCTTGTGTCGGCTCTTTCATCTTGCGAGCAGACTCCGGATCCTGTAAAGCTTGAAGTGACCGGCCATACTATGGCTGAATCTGCCGTGTTCGGTGAGAGTGTACCTTTTACTGTTGCTGTTCCTGATGGAGCGGAGGTGACCAGTGTGACGGCTGCGCTTATCAAGGATGGAAAGCAGCTTGCCGATGAGACAATCCGTATTACCGATGCTTCTTCATATCATTCTTCAGCAATCAACGGAAGTCTGAACATTCCTTATACAAAGAATATCGCTGACGGGGAATATGACGTGATGTTTGTGGCAGCAGGCAAGAATGAGCGTGCTGAGAGAACCGTAAAGATCAGCCTTACTCATCCGGAATTCACATCTATGGCTTTTGTTCATGGTAGTGGAAGAATCGCGCTCGACGCTTCTGATGCAGCTTCACCACTGGAGGAGAACAAATGGTCTTATTCTGGTGCTCTTCCAGCATCTCTTTCAGGCTATTTCGAAGCTAAGACAGCAGACGGAACCGTTTATACATTCGGTGGAAGCAATGTAGATAACGTGGAATTCGGAAGTACTTCAGCCATGGAACTCTACAGCTATTCGGCAGCCATTCCTCAGGGCGTGATTTCTTTCGATATGGTTTCGTTTGAGGTCAAGTATCCGCTTGAGGCTATGTGGGTGGATGTTCCGCAGACATCGGATGCGGCTTATCCAGGTACTGTGGAGGTAGATTTCAAGAAAGGCCAGATCGTCGGTTTCAATGGCCTTGGCGAGCTTTGGGTCGATGTGGATTTCTTTGAAAACAACGGAGACGGTACTTATTCTTTCCGTGCGGAAGGAGGTAAGTACAGGCTTACCAATCAGTCTGACTGGGGCTCGCTCCGTACAGAGAGGATTTCTTCGGCGACAGGTGAACTCGCAACATTCGCTTGGGACGCATCGGGCAATATCACGACCAATGAGGCTATATGGTGCCTTGGAAACTACAATTTCGGAAAGCCAGACAAACGTGCCGTCCGTGACGGACGTGTCTATACTGATTGGGAGACATTTGATGCATACTGTATGGCCAAGATAGACGACTATAAATACCAGATAACACTTAGAGTCTATAATGTGGCTTCATATAAGTTCTTCTGTACAAAGCTCAACTGGGGTGATATATACGGAACAAACTACAATCTGGAAAAGAGCAATCTTAACGGCCTAACCAATATCTACAGCAATGCCCTTGTAGGTAACGGCAATTTCCAGCAGGGTACCGGTCTGGCTGATCCTAATGCCATCATGTATCCGGAGGAAGGAATCGTGATCCGTTTCACATTTGACGTTACCAACCCTCTCGGTATTGTCGTGACAGCAGAAGATGTTACGGATAAGAACCTTATGTAGTATCATATGAGGAAAATCATATCTTTGCTGGTCTTCCTGAGCATGGCTGTGTCGGCCGTAGCTCAGGAAGGCTGGGTTATGGAGGCTGTCTCCAGAAAGAATTACAATGGAGCGACGATGGCTAACGGCCGTCTTGGTGTCGTGACTGACGATAAGCCTTTCACTGCCCGTGAAATAGTTCTTGCAGGTGTGTTCGACAAGGAAGGACACAATGGGGTAAGCCGTGTGGCCCGTGGCCCGGTATTCCTGAATATGGAACTTTCCGTTGACGGTGTGAAGGTGAAGGATAAGGACTTTGAGGATTGGAATCAGGTCTTTGACCTTCGCAAAGCTCAGCTTACGACCAATGTGGAGTTGAAAGGAAAGGCTTCTTTCAAATATACTGTCATGGCATTGAGGCATCTTCCATATAATGCCATGTCTGTCGTTGAGGTGGTTCCGTTCAAGGATCTCACGCTCAAGGTTGAGAATATATACGGCATTCCGGAAGAAATGAGCGATCATCAGGCCAGCTTCGGTGAAGGGGCACAGCTGGTTTATCAGCTTAATGCCGCCACCCGTACGAAGATGCATCGTGTAAGTTCATCATCCATGTTCATGTTCGATGGAAAAGAACCGAAGGTGCAGAGAATCAGTGAAGATGGCCGGGACGGAATGTGGTTTTCTGTGAAGCTGAAGAAGGGTCAGGCTTACCGCTTCGCTCTGGTAGGAGCTGTGTGCTCTACTCAGGATTTCAAGGATCCTGTAAATGAGTCCAAGCGTTTCGCTACATTTGCATACAAGTCAAGCATCGATCATCTGCTCGGACAGCATCGTGCAGCATGGGAGGAACTTTGGCAGGGCGATGTCATCATAGAAGGCGATCCGCAAAGCCAGCTGGATATACGCCATGCCCTCTATCAGCTCTATTCCATAACCCGTGACAATTGTCCTGTAGGAATAGCTCCGATGGGCCTTTCGTCCAGCGAAGGATATAACGGACATTATTTCTGGGATACCGAACTTTGGATGTATCCCCCTATTCTTGTCATGAACCATGAGGCAGGACGTTCCCTGATGGATTACCGTGCTCTTTGTCTGCCTCAGGCAAGGCAGAATGCCATTAATCATGGATATAAAGGCGCTCAGTACCCATGGGAAGCCGATACTTCCGGAGAGGAATGTACTCCTGTGTGGGCACTTACGGGTACGTATGAGCATCATATCACGGCCGATGTGGGTATCGCCATGTGGCAGTATTACTGTGTTACAAAGGATAAGGAATGGCTGGAGGAGAAAGGCTGGCCTGTGCTGAAGGCTGTGGCTGATTTCTGGGTGAGTCGTGTCCATAGGAATGACGACGGAAGCTATTCGATAATCAATGTGGTCGGCGCCGATGAATATGCTGAAAATGTGGATAACAATGCATTTACCAACGGCGCGGCAAAACGTGTCCTCCGTGATGTCACTGCTGCTGCCGAGGTGCTTGGAAAGACGGCTGATCCAAGATGGGAGGAAATATCTGATAATCTTGTGTTTACATACAATGATGAAGGTGTGACCATGGAATATGACGGTTATGGCGGTAAGATCATCAAACAGACGGATGTGAATATGCTGGCATATCCTCTTGGCGTCGTTACCGACCGCGGACAGATTCTTCGTGACATCGATTATTATTTCGACAGGATAGATCCTAACGGGCCGGCAATGAGCAATGCCATAATTGCTGTGCTGCATGCACGTCTGGGCGATCCGGAGACTGCATTCAAGGTCTTCAAGAAAAGTTATACCGATAAACTGAGACCTCCGTTCGGAGTATTGTCAGAGAATGCCGACAACTCCCGTGTATCATTCGTGACCGGTCTTGGAGGAATCCTTCAGAGCGTCATATTCGGTTTTGCAGGAGTAGATATTACTGAAAACGGAATCATTCAACTGCCTACAACTCTGCCGTCACATTGGAAGTCTCTTACAGTGACCGGAGTGGGCGTCGATAAGCAGACATTCAGAGTTGAAAACCCTGACTATAAAGAAATAAAATAACCAGATCCTATGTCAATAAAACATTTTCTGGCTGCTTTTGCAGCTGCGATACTGGCTCTAGCTTCTGTCGGATCTGCCTCGGCATCAGATGGTCCCGGCAAGGTAAAGGTGTCAGGAAAGATCATTGATGAGGCCGGAGTGCCGATCATAGGAATTGCAGTCATTTCGTCTGACGGTTCAAGCGGAACCATCACGAATGATGCGGGACTTTTCTATATCACTGTACCGGAGAATGACGTCCTGACGGTGACAGGTATCGGATATAAGGACGAGAAGGTATCTGTTGAAGGACGTACTGAACTTCTTATCAAGATGAAGACCGATACGGTCCTTGAAGAAGCTGTCCTCGTAGGATTCGGTACACAGAAAAAGGAAAGCGTGATCGGAGCTATCGCTTCCATCGCTCCTGAAACTCTTGCGACAAACCAGACTGCAAACCTGTCAAATGCACTGGCAGGACAGATAGCCGGTGTGATCGGTGTCCAGCGTTCGGGAGAGCCGGGATATGATGCCTCGGATTTCTGGATCCGCGGTATCAATACATTCGGAGCAAGTTCGAATCCTCTAGTCATTGTCGATGGCGTGGAGAGGTCTCTTGACCAGCTTTCTCCTGAGGAAATCGAGTCCTTTTCTGTCCTCAAGGATGCTTCCGCGACTGCCATTTATGGCGTGCGTGGAGCAAACGGAGCCATTGTGGTCAAGACCAAACGCGGATCGGTGGGCAAGGCCAAGGTCAATATAAAGGCTGATTACGGAGTAACTAATCCATTGAAGATAGCTGATTTCGTGGATGGAGCAAAGCATATGGAAGTGGTCAATGCCGCTGCCTCCCTTTCGGGAATGGCTATGCCATATTCGCAGGAACAGATAGACAACACACGTAACGGATTCGATCCGGATCTGTATCCTTCGACTGACTGGCTTGATCTGGTGACCAATGATTTTGCGACTAATGCTCATGTCAGTGCAGACGTGAGCGGAGGTACCGAGCTGTTGCGCTATCGTTTCATTCTCGGAGTCTATAATGAGTCAGGAATCATAGCTACAGACCCTTCTGCAGCCTTTGATTCGGAACTCAAGCTTACAAAATACAATGTCCGAAGCAACATAGACCTGAATATAACGAAGTCCACTCTCTTTACCTTCAGTCTGGGTGGATATATGCAGGACCGACATGCTCCCGGCTCGAACGTGAGCAGTATCCTTCAGTATGCTCTCGAGATTCCGCCGATAGTACACCCTGCCGTATATTCCAACGGACAGTTCCCGATCCAGTCCAATCGTGCCAATCCTTATGTCATGGCCACCCAGACCGGATACAAGGATAATTATAAGTCCCAGCTTCAGAGCGTGGCTACTCTGGATCAGGATTTCGGAATGCTTTGGGATCCTCTTGAGGGACTTCATGCTAAGGTGACATTCTCTTTCGATGTCTATCAGGACTATTGGTCTGAACGTACAAGAAGACCGAGCTATTATTATGCGAGCGGACGTGATGAAAACGGAAATCTCCTTACCGAACTTGTTTCGACCGGAGATGAATTCCTGGGCTTCACAAAGTCGTTCGGAGGAAGCAGAAGCACATATTTCGAGGTACCGGTTTCATACACACGTACATTTGACAAGCATAGTGTGGACGGCCTCTTGCTTTGGAATATGCGCAGTTATGTAGATCAGAACGCTTCATCTGCGATTTATTCATTCCCGTACCGTCATGCAGGTCTTGCAGGACGTATGGCATATGATTACGACAACCGCTATTTCGCTGAATTCAATTTCGGATATAACGGATCCGAGAATTTCGCAAAGAAATACCGTTATGGATTCTTCCCTTCCGGTGCTCTTGGTTGGATGGTTTCCAATGAACCTTGGATGGAAGGTGTGAGACATATTGTTTCTCAGCTTCGTATCCGTGGTTCCATGGGTATTGCAGGAAATGACCAGATTTCCGGAGGACGTCGTTTCGGCTACCTCACTACCATAAACGGATCTGCCGGAGGACATAGTTTCGGCGATAATAACAGTGTGCATTATTCCGGCGTGGCAGAGGATCAGTTCGGAGTCCCTGACCTTACATGGGAGACGGCTACAAAGACCAATGTCGGATTTGATCTAGGTCTTTTCGACGCTCTCAACATCACTGTCGATTATTTTACCGAAGTGCGTAAGGATATCTTCATGCAGAGAAAGATATTCCCAGAAACTTCCGGATTCCAGAATGCGCCATATGCAAACTACGGAAAGGTTTTCAACAGGGGTATCGATGCATCTCTTACCTTCAACAAGGCTTTCACAAGAGATACATATCTCTCCCTCATGGCCAATTTCACATATGCGCATAATACAATCATGGAATATGATGAGGCGGCAGGTATAGTCGGTACCACACGTGCACGTACAGGCCATAGCATCAATCAGAACTTCGGACTTGAATCACTCGGTCTCTATACAGAGGACGATTTTCTGGATCCGCTTGCCGGTACATTGAAACCGGGCCTTCCGGTACCGTCATGGAACCGCGTGAAGCCGGGTGATGTGAAATATGTGGATCAGAACAATGACGGATTCATAAATGATGAGGACGTTACCGCCATCGGGGGTTCTTCTGTCCCTGAGATAGTATATGGTTTCGGATTTTCTTTCCGTCATAAAGGTTTCGATATCAGTGCGTTGTTCCAGGGAGTGGCTCTTACTGACTTCATTGTCGGAGGAGACTATGACGATGCCAGAAATCAGTATTATATCCCTGGTTCCGGCTCCGGTGCAGTTGCAAATATTCTTGGTAATGTCGATGACAGATGGACTCCTGAAAATCCTTCCAATGACGTTTTCTGGCCAAGACTTTCTCTTGGTGTGAACGAAAACAACAATCAGGCATCTACGTGGTGGATGAAGGATGGCTCTTTCATGCGTCTTAAGAATTTTGAAATAGGTTATACCTTCCTCAGAAAGAATTCTGGAAACGACAGGGTCGTAAACAATCTGCGACTTTTTGCAAGGGGAACGAACCTCTTCACCATATCAGAATTCAAGCTGTGGGATCCGGAACTTGCAGGAAACGGCTTTGCCGCATATCCTATTTCAAGAGTAGTCTCTGTAGGTCTTGACATTTCATTCAATTAAAATCAGGCTATTATGAAAAAGACATTATATGCAATCATGACAGTGCTCGCACTTTTAAGCTTTGCGGGCTGTAATTATCTTGATCAGGAGCCTGACGACCTCATTACCGAGGAAATGGTCTTCAATGATGTGGTGAAGACCAACGGCTGGCTGGCAAACATCTACAGCTACCTTCCTGATCCATACATGGGCTGGAATATGAAGTACGGTCTCAATACGCTTGTGGACGATGTGCAGATTCCTCTGGAATGGTCAGGATTCGGCTGGTGGTCAGCTTCCGCCATGAAGGGCAACTGGAGTGCGACTTCCAACTATTATGATCTTTGGGGAGATGTATATAAAGCTGTCCGTGCAGCTCTTATCTTCATGGAAAAAGCAAAACCTCTCGGGACGGAGCAGACAGCAGAAGATGTGGCTTACATGAAGCTGCAGGCGCGTTTTCTGGTGGCATATTATTATGCGGAAATGTTGGAGTTCTATGGATCGTTCCCTCTTGTGACCCAGTATTACGGAATCGATTCCACCTATGAGGAACTCATGCTTGAGCGTACTCCTTTCGAAGAGATCGTGGAATGGCTGGATACAGAGCTTCTTGATCTTGCGGAACAGCTTCCTCTTACCATAAAGAATATGTCTGAGGATTACGGAAGGGCTACGAAAGGTATGGCACTGGCGGTACGAGCTCATGTACATATGCTTGCAGCCAGTCCTCTCTTCAACGGCAACAAGATGTATGCTGATGTGAAGAATACGGACGGAACTCTTCTTTTCCCTCAGCAGCATGACAAGGAAAAGTGGAAAAGAGCGGCGGACGCAATCAAGGATATCTTCGACCTGGGAATATATTCGCTTTACAAGCAATATAATGAAGACGGTACATTGGACCCGTTCCTTTCATATATGAACATACATTTCGCGACTGGAGTGAATAATCCGGAGCTTATCTTCATCAATAACAACTGCAATTATGCCGAGGCTGACCAGAATATGGCTCCTCATGGTTATGGTGATGGTAACGGAGCTTATGGAGCTACGCAGAATCTTGTCGATGCTTTTTTTACACGTAACGGACTTCCGATAGATGAGGACCCTTCATACGTTGCCGCCGGATATAGTACTGAAGATGTACATTATCCTAATACGTCATGGACGCGTTCTAATTCAAAGGAGATCAAAGGGCTTGTGACAGAGGCTGGCACGCCGAATATGTATTGCAACAGGGAACCACGTTTCTATGTGTCTGTCCTCTGGCATGGAGAATATTCCACTCAGATGGAAGACCATGTCGATTTCCTTTACGGAGGTGCGAACGGGGGTCCTACATATGATTCTCCTCAGTGCGGCTATCTTATGCGCAAACGCCAGCACCCTCAGAGTACGGAGCTTGGGAACCAGAACCATCCATATCGTCATGGCATAATCTTCCGTCTGGGAGAGTTCTATCTCAGCTATGCGGAGGCTATGAATGAATATTATGGTCCAGCAGGTCATGGGGAGGCCTTGAAGTATCTGAATGCGATACGTGAAAGAGCCGGCATCCCGGCATATGATGGCTCATATACTCAGGATCAGATGAGGGAGATGATACGTATGGAGCGCAGGATCGAGCTTCTTGATGAAGGGAAACGATATACCGATCTCCGTCGCTGGCTTGTGGCAAAGGATGTTTTCAAAGAGCCTATCCGAGGACTGAATGTCAAGGCTACGACTGATGATGCATTCTTCTTTACGCAGAGGAACTTCATGATACGTTCGTTCGAGGATAAGAACTATCTTTGGCCGATACGCCAGAATTATATCGACAACAATCCGAAATTAGTGCAGAATCTGGGTTATTAATCGGGTATGTTTCTAGCTTTATCGAGGAGTATGAAGCAAAAAGTGCAAAATTTTTCAAAAAAGTTTTGCACTTTTATTTTTTGTATCTATATTTGCAGTCCCAAATGAAAGGGAACACTAATCGGGGTGTGGCGCAGTTGGCTAGCGCATCTGGTTTGGGACCAGAGGGTCCTGTGTTCGAGTCACAGTACCCCGACAAAGCGGAAGCAGAAATGCTTCCGCTTTTTTTCTTATAAGATATAGTTTGTATATTTGTGAAAATTGTTCGGAAATGATACAGGCAAAAGGAATAGAGAAGTCTTTTGGTTCTCTAAAGGTGTTGAAAGGAATTGGTTTTGAGGTCGGAAAGTCTGAAGTAGTGTCGATAATGGGGGCTTCCGGTGCCGGTAAATCGACTCTTCTGCAGATCTTAGGTACATTGTCCACACCTGATAGAGGGTCTCTTGTCATTGACGGAGTGGACGTCATGTCGTTGAACAGTAAGTCTCTTGCGGAATTCCGTAACCGCAAGATCGGTTTTGTATTCCAGTTCCACCATCTCCTGCCTGAGTTTACTGCTTTGGAGAATGTCATGATCCCGGCTTTTATCGCCGGCAGATCCAAGAAAGATGCTGAAGCTGCGGCTAAAACTCTTCTTGCAGATCTAGGGCTGGCGGAAAGGGTCACTCATAAGCCATCAGAGCTTTCCGGAGGAGAACAGCAGAGAGTTGCTATTGCACGTGCCCTTATCAACCGGCCTTCAGTGCTGTTCGCAGATGAGCCTTCCGGCAACCTTGATTCGAAAACCAAGGAGGAGCTGCATAAGTTGTTCTTCGACCTCAGAGACAAATATGGCCAGACCATAGTCATTGTCACACATGATCCCGATCTCGCTAAAATGTGCGACAGGTCTTTATATATGGTTGATGGACAATTCCAGTCTGCTGTTTAACTGGCTGATTATCAGTGCAAAACGGTTTTGAGGGTGGGTGTAATTTACCTACCGTGACTAATCTAATCGATTGATTATTAGTTTTTTAGGTGATAGGGTTCCAATGGGTGTCTTTCAGTTCAAGAGGTTCAATGTCGTGAATGAGCGCAGCGCCATGAAGGTGAATACCGATGGTGTGCTGCTTGGTGCGGCTATGACCATAAGTCCGGGCGACAGGAGGCTTCTGGACATAGGGACTGGGACCGGTACGATTGCTCTTATGGCGGCGCAGAGGGCGCTGAGGATCCCCGGTCAAGCTGGGGACGATGTCATGATTGATGCGATCGACATCGACGAACCTTCCGCAACCGAGGCAGCTGAAAACTTCAAGTCTTCACCATGGTCGGATCATCTTCATGCCCACAATCTTTCGCTTCAGGAGTTTGTAGAGGCCGGCTCGGAAAAATATGACCTGATCTTTTCCAATCCTCCATATTTCGAGGATTCGCTTCCAGCTCCGGATGAAAGGAAAAGTGCTGCCAGACATACTTCTGACGGGCTTTCGTACAGGGATATCTTCGAATTTGCAGCAGAGAGTCTGACTGGCAGCGGCCGTGTGTCCCTCGTGCTCCCTGCCGATCAGGAATCTCCTCTTTGCAGATATGCCAGAATGTGCGGACTTCATCTTTTCCATATCCTACGTATCCGTACTGTCGAACGAAAGGCTCCTATACGAATCATCGCAGAGTTTTCAAGGCAAAGGCCGGAGGAGGTGAAGGACGAGATTCTGACAATAATGAATGAGGGAAAATATACCCAGGAGTATCTTTCCCTCACCCATGATTTCTATCTTTTCGCCTGATTATTTCTTGGCTTCAGGTTTAGCGTGAAGCCTTCTGATATGATGTCTTCTGAACTTTTCCTCGCATATATATAATTTTGCGAGTTTTTCGACAGGAAGGACTTTTGCATATTTTGCATGTGCCTCATTATCAATCTCTCTCTGTCTGTCTATTGCCTTGAGATAATTGCCAAGAAGTCTTGAAACCTCTTTCTCAGGCTTTCCTGCCTCGATTGAAGACTCAAGCTCCTTGTAAGTCTCGAAGACTTTACGCATCGCTTCGTCTTTTTCCTTGTTCACCTGATTGTAAACAGGCCAGAATACCTGAGCTTCTTCAGGACTTATGCCCATCTCAACCGTGAGGAATGCAATCTTTTCACTCATCATCTTCTGTTTCCAGTCCCCTTGACATCTGTTAGATGCTGAGACGGAAGCCAATGCAAAGACTGAAATTATAAGGGAAAGTATAAATGACCTTTTCATATCTGTAGTTTTATTTTGCATTTTCAATTTCTTCTGCGCTTATTCCGCTGTATATAAGATATTCTATGATGTCTTCATCTTCGATACCTGCACTTGCATACTGGTTTGTTTCTTCGCTGTAATACTCTATGTTCAGAGCATTCGGAGAAAATACCAGAAAGTCTTCTTGTGTAAGGTCTTCTGCAGGCGTGAACCGTTGAAGGATAAGAGTACCTGCTGTCACGAGGAATATGAATACTGCTGCCATGGAAACATAAGGCATAAGTCTGGTCCATGCAGTCTTTTGTGGCCTTGCCTTTATCTCTGCCTTCAATAAGCCGAAGTAGCTATCAGGGACACTATAAGGCATTTCCTTCAGGTTGGAAGTCTCGGCCAATATGTCTTTGCTCATCTTATCCATATATTTGTTAGACACTTGTTTGTTTTAAAGGTTTACATGTTTGGAAAAAATTTCAGAATTCCTTCTGCAGTTCTGACCGGATCTTGCCGTATGCGTGATGGTACGAAGCCTTGAGCGCTCCAACTGTCGTTCCGGTAATTTCAGAGATGTCTTCATATTTCATCTCATCGAAATATCGGAGACTGAATACGATCCTTTGCTTTTCGGGAAGGCGTTGTATGGCCTTATGCAATTCTCGTTGAAGCTTGTCTCCATTGAAATACGGATCTTCGTCAATCTTTTTTTCCAGCGCAGCGGAGGCGGAATCCAGCGATATCAATGATTTGAACTTATGTTTCCGCAGAAAATTCAGGACTTCATTTGTCGCGATCCTGTAAATCCATGTGTATAATCTGGATTCGCCCCGGAAAGAAGGCAATGCGGTCCATATCTTGATGAAGATGTCCTGGAGCAGGTCGTTGGTGTCGTCATGGGAACATAGAAAACGCCGTACATGCCAATAAAGTCTTTCGGTGTAAGTATCGACGATACCGTTGAAAGCCTCTTCCCGCATGCCGCAGCCGTATAATTCTATGATCTTCTCGTCCGTCATCTGTAATTAGACACTGAAATTGACCGATGGATTAAACAAAAATAGGGAAAAAAAACTGAATTTACTATCTTTGCACCGATTATACACTTATAGATGAAGAACACAAGAAACTTTTGCATCATTGCGCATATCGATCATGGAAAAAGTACCCTTGCGGACAGAATGCTCGAGGTTACCGATACATTGAATGCGCGTGATATGGAGAATCAGGTCCTTGACTCTATGGACCTTGAGAAGGAAAAAGGCATTACGATCAAGAGCCACGCAATCCAGATGGATTATGTGTATAAAGGGGAGAAATATACTCTCAACCTTATCGATACTCCCGGCCATGTGGACTTTTCATATGAGGTTTCACGTGCCATCGCTTCATGCGAGGGTGCTCTGCTTGTCGTAGATGCGACCCAGGGCATACAGGCCCAGACGATTTCCAACCTTTATCTTGCCATAGAGCATGATCTTGAGATCATTCCTGTCCTGAACAAGATCGATGTCGAGTCCGCCATGGTTGATGTCGTGACCGATCAGGTCGTTGACCTTATCGGCTGCAAGGCGGAAGATATCCTTTTGGCTTCCGCTAAGACAGGTGAAGGTGTCAAGGATATACTTGATGCCATCATCGAGAGGATACCGGCTCCTACAGGAGATCCTGAGGCTCCTCTGCAGGCCCTTATCTTCGACTCGGTGTTCAATTCATTCAGAGGTATCATCGCATATTTCAAGGTGGTGAACGGCTCTGTCAGGAAGGGAGACAAGGTAAAGTTCTTCAATACGGGCAAGGAATACGAGGCCGATGAGATCGGTGTGCTCAAGATGAAGATGCATCCTAGGGATGAGATCCCGTGCGGAAGCGTAGGATATATAATTTCCGGTATAAAATCAGCAGTCGAGGTAAAGGTCGGTGATACCATCACCCATCTGTCAAGGCCTTGCCAGGAAGCGATTGCCGGATTTGAGGAGGTGAAGCCTATGGTCTTTGCCGGTATGTATCCGGTAGAGACTGACCAGTATGAGGAACTCAGGGCATCTCTGGAGAAGTTCCAGCTGAACGATGCTTCTTTTGTTTTCGAGCCGGAGTCATCTCTTGCGCTCGGATTCGGTTTCCGTTGCGGCTTCCTCGGTCTTCTCCATCTTGAAATCGTTCAGGAACGTCTTTACAGAGAATTCAATATGGACGTCATCACGACTGTCCCTAACGTTTCATACAAGGTCTATACTACTCAGGGTGAAGTACTTGATGTCCATAATCCTTCAGGACTTCCTGCTCCTACACTGATCGATAAGATCGAAGAACCTTATATCAGGGCTCAGGTGATTTCGAGGTCCGATTATTATGGACCTATCATGAAACTCTGCCTCGACAAGAGGGGAGTGCTCATCAATCAGCATTATCTTACAGCAGACCGCCTTGAACTTACATACGAAATGCCTTTGTCTGAAATCGTCTTCGATTTCTATGATAAGTTGAAATCCATCTCCAAGGGATATGCTTCGTTTGACTACCATGTGATCGGTTTCAAGGAAGCCAAGCTTGTGAAACTGGATATCCTGCTCAATGGAGATCAGGCTGACGCGCTTTCTTCTCTGATTCATGCTGACCATGCATATGATTTCGGACGTAGAATGTGTGAAAAGCTTAAGGAACTTATCCCTCGCCAGCAGTTCGACATCGCTATTCAGGCAGCGGTCGGAGCAAAGATCATTGCCAGAGAGACCGTGAAGGCAGTCCGTAAGGATGTTACTGCGAAGTGTTATGGCGGTGATATCACGCGAAAGAGAAAACTGCTGGAGAAACAGAAGCAGGGTAAGAAGAGAATGCGCCAGATCGGTACGGTGGAAGTTCCGCAAAGTGCATTCATGGCAGTTCTCAAACTGGACTAGAAAACAAAAAAAGGGAAACCGTCACGGCTTCCCTTTTTTGTACCTCTTATGAATGAGGCCCTTCTCACGGATCCAAGGAATTGCACACATTTTCTTAGAAAAGGATCCGTAGAAAGAGACGAATAAGATTCTTAACCGAGAGCAAAGATCGCTCTTCTCTCTGTGAATCTGGTTGTAGATTTTGTTGTTTTTGTTGTTGTTTTAGCCGTTGTAGGGCTTTTAAATGCATTTTTTATGAAACAGGCATCAGTTAAATACGACTTGCGTACTCTTCCTGTCTCGCTATCAGGAATACTTCTAGGAGTCATGCTGGCTGTGGCTGATTATCATGTTGACCTGGTATCTGCGTCGGCTTTGCTCATGTCAGCAATCCTTATTCATCTTTATATGGCTTCAGAAAGCAAGTGGTTCCTGCTAGCTTCGGTCGTTTCAGCGGCATTGACTGTGTTTCTGTCGTATGGTACTCTTTTCAGCTTGGAGTCGCTGATTCTGCTGCTGTTCTCGTATTTTGTGTTGCGGCTTGCTAAAGGGGCTGGGAATTCCGGCAGAGTCACCGACGGGGTCGTTACAGGAATCGTGAAAGGCCCTGTCGCATTGATAGGCGCATATTTTGTCTGTTCACACTCTTTCGGTTCGTGGGTCCTTCTGTTTCCAGCCATGTCCATAGGGTTGCTTTGTGTGGCGGCGCATGGCCTCGAAGATGGGTATAAACGACCTTTCATTACTCTGCTGGTGCTTTCAGGAATATCCCTGATGGTCGCATTCTCTTTCATGCGTATGTTCGATATCATGCATTTCCTCTATGTGCTGGCAATCCCTTTATTCATAGTCTTCATCGTAAGGTTATATACGGTAAAAGGACAAGCTGCAGACTGCATGATGTCTTCGCTTGCCCTTTATATATTGGCTTTTTCGATTCTGACCGGAATAGGTTTCATCGCTTATCTTTTCTGATTCCGTCAAGGGACCGGATCATAGCCGCTGCCTCCCCATGGATGACATCTGAGGATTCTACGTATTGTCAGATACAATCCTTTGAACGGTCCATGTTTCCTGAATGCTTCCAATGCATATTGTGAACATGTCGGTGTGAATCTGCAGCTTGGCTGCTTGAGCGGGGATATGCATATCTGATAAAATCTTATCAGAAGGATAAATGGTGCAGATGCAATCTTCCTTAAGATCTGAATGAAGCTATTCATTTATCTTCTTTATGATATTACCGATGGCAGAATAGATTTCCTCATAGCTGAGAATATCCTTTGTGGAATACATGAAAAGCACATCAAGACCTCCTTGGACAGCCAGATCGTGTTTTTGCTTTCTGTAGCTTTCACGTATTCTTCTTTTAAGGAGATTTCGTTTGACTGCACGCTTGAACAGCTTCTTGGGTACTGAAATCATGATCCTGTCAGTGTCATGGCCTGTACCTTTGCGGCAGATATAACGCATTCCGGCTACACTGCCGTGCTTGCCTTTGGCAAGAAGCTCTGCAATGCCGGTCTTGCTGCACAATCTTTCTTTCTTAGGAAGAGTATTAGAAACCTGTACTTCCACTTTTAGTTGTTTGAGAGATATATCTCGAGTGCTTTTGCAACAGATGGCGCCTCGACGGTAGGTGCGGAAATCTCGATAGTGAGTCCTGCCTCCTGCATTGCTCCGACGATGGATCTTCCATAAGATACAAACTTTATGTCATCCTGAACGAATTCCGGCTGGTTTTCATAAAGGGACTTCACGTCGGCTGGATTGAAGAAGACGATCATGTCATAAGCATGAAGGTCCACATCCTTGATGTCCTGTGATACTGGCTTTACGAAAACTGCTGTCTCAAAATCATATTTCTGAGTCTCGAATGCTTTGGTTACTGCATCCTTTGATGAAGATTCAGCTGTAGCGATGAGGAACTTTTCGCCTTTATGTTTGGTGCCGATGAGTCCGATTATAGAGTCAGGCTTGCCGTCGCCGAAGAAGATCTTTCTTTTTCTATATACGATATGCTTCTGCAGATAGTTGGCTACAGCCTCTGTCGTGCAGAAATATTTCATTGTCTCCGGAACTTTCACGCGAAGCTCCTCACAAAGCTGGAAAAATGCGTCAATTGTAGAACGCGCTGAAAAAATGATTGCAGTGTGGTCAAGAATATTGATTCTCTGGGCACGAAACTCTCTGGAAGTCAGAGGCTCTATCTTAAAAAAAGGCTTGAAGTCGAAGTTGACTCCGAACTTTTCTGCAATGCTGGTATATGGAGAAGCCGTCATCGGCTGCTGCTGTGAAATCAGGATGTTCTTTACACTCATTCTAACCTATAAAATTAAGGCTGAAGCCACTAAAACTCCAGTCGGAAAAATTTCAAGGGCGCAAATGTACAAAAAAGCTGTGAAAATTGAGCAACCTGAAGCAAAAATTTGAGTTTTTCGAAGCAGAGATATCGCGTATATGCCTGCTGATATCCAAAGCATTGCACCTCTGATGGTCTCAATGTCAACCCCGATGAATGATAATATTCCTCCTATGGTCAGAAGCAGGAGTGTCAGAATTATGAAGAAGGTGAATGAGGCTTTCTCGGCTGTCTTGAATAATTTGCTGTTTATCTTCCGTGGACGTACCATCGCTGACATTATCGTCCTGAGCAGGAAATATGATATGAAAACGCCTAAGACTATGCATAGCTGCAGGTTTTCTCCCAGATTTTCCAGAAAGGCAGGATCATAGAGCCTGAATCTGAAACAGGCAAGGCAGAATGGGACCACCATGGCCAATGCAAGCCTGTCCCTGTCATTGCTGAGCTTGACGCTTGCTTCAAGATTGACACTTTCCTTCCAGCGGAGAATGCATGCGGCCAGCGACGGAAAGATGGCTACAAGCCTCTTGAGGAGAGTGATGCAGATAAGTACGGATATGAGTGCGAGAATGTTGAAAAGCATGTCAGTTACCTCTTTTGGCTTTGTATCCCATATCCTTGAGCAATGCCGTCACGCGGTCGCGGAAATCTCCCTGTATGGTAATTTCTCCATCTTTGGCGCTTCCTCCTACTCCGCATTTCACTTTCAGAGTCCTGCCAAGTTCAGCCAGGTCGTCAGAACTGCCGACAAAGCCGGTGACCAGAGTCACCTGTTTGCCAGCACGACCTTTCCTGTCGATCGATACTATAAGGTTCTGCTTGGCTGGCTCAAGCGTAACTCCTTCCTCTACAGTCTCTTCCTCGTATGTGAAATCCGGATTTGTCGAAAAGACGACCCCGAGTCTCTTCTTCCAGTCGTTTTCTGCCATATGCGTTATTATGCTCAAAATTTATTTTGCAAATATAAGCATATTAGTCGTATATTTGTAAGTTTGAAAAATGAAAATAGTATAATAATGAATAACAGGAAATTCACTTTTTGGAACAGGATTACAGCTGTTGCGGTCTCATTGATTGCAGCTGTGACCTATCTGGTTACAATCGAGCCTACAGCTTCATTCTGGGACTGCGGCGAATTCATCGCCTCTTCATATAAACTGGAAGTAGGTCATCCTCCCGGAAACCCGGTGTTCCAGCTTTTCGCAAGACTATTCACGATGTTCGGCGACAATATGCATGCAGCTGTGGCTGTCAATGCATTCAGTGCCATATGTTCCGCACTGACTATCTTCTTCCTGTATCTCACCATCGTCTTTCTTGCCAAAAGGCTTGTGAAACCTGGTGAAGACGGGACATACAGCATCGCCAAGGCCATTTCAATCTTCGGCTCGGGTGCCGTCGGTGCTCTTGCATATACATTCAGTGATACTTTCTGGTTCTCGGCAGTTGAAGGTGAGGTATATGCCATGTCGTCCCTGATCACAGCCCTTGTATTCTGGGCCATGACAAAATGGTATGAGCAGGCTGACCAGCCGTATGCGAACAGATGGATCGTATTGATCTCATTCCTTATGGGACTCTCGATCGGTATCCATCTTCTCAACCTTCTTGCGATACCTGCACTTGTATTCATGTATTATTACAAGCAGAAGGAAAACGGACATTACACCCTTTGGGAATATGTGAAGATATTCCTGGTGTCTGTGGTCATACTTGCCGTCATACTTTTCGGAATCATTCCTTATCTTCCGAAATTCGCTGCATATTTCGACCTCTTCTTCGTCAATACGCTCGGGCTTCCGTTCAACAGCGGTGCTGCATTCTTCATGGTGGCTATTCTAGGGGTATGTTTCTGGGGAATGTTCCATACAATGAAGAAACAGAAGGTCTTTGCTAATACAGTTCTGCTTTGTTTCACCATGATCGTGATAGGCTTCTCGCTTTTCACCATAGTGATCATCAGGTCAAGTGCCAAGACTCCTACAAACGAGTATCAGCCGGACAATCCTTTCACCCTAGTGCGATATCTGGGACGTGAACAGTATGGAAGCAATCCGCTTGTGTATGGCCAGTACTTTGATGCTCCATATGATATCGAAGCCAATACATATTGGGCTCCGATGGGAGACAAGTATATCAAGGCAGATGGTCCGGGAGAGGTGAAATATACCGATGGAAAGATGCTTTTCCCTAGAATGTGGAGTCCGGACCAGCGTCATATAGCTTTCTATAAGTCATATATGAATAACGGCGGCCAGGTGGTTCCGGGGGCTGAACACAAGAAACCTACATTCTTCCACAACCTTTCATATTTCTTTGATTACCAGCTCAATTGGATGTACTGGAGATATTTCATGTGGAATTTTGCCGGCCGACAGAATGATATCCATAGCCCGTCCCCAGGTGACAGATTTGTCGGAAACTGGGAAAGCGGAATCACTCCTCTTGATAATTTCCGTCTGGGCGACCAGTCGGATGCTCCGGGATATCTCAAGGATAATAAAGGAAAGAACCATTACTACATGTTGCCTCTCATTCTCGGCATCATAGGTATCTTCTTCCAGTTCGGCCGAGACAAGAGGGGCTGCTGGCTTACCTTCCTCATGTTCTTCATGACAGGTATCGCCATAGTCATTTATCTCAATCAGCCGCCATATCAGGTGCGTGAGCGTGACTATGCATATGCCGGTTCATTCTATTCGTTCTCGATATGGATCGGACTTGCTGTCGCTGCCGTATATTCTTGGTTTGAGGACAAGATGAAAGGCAGATCGGGTGTCGCAACAGCAGCTCTGGTTACAGCCGCAATGCTTGGCGTGCCAGTGCTCATGGCTGCAGAGAACTGGGACGACCATGACAGAAGCAACCGCTACACTGCCGTTGAGATGGCTAAGAACTATCTTAATTCAGTAGGTCCGAACGGTGTGCTCGTTACCCATGGTGACAATGATACATTCCCTCTCTGGTATGCTCAGGAAGTGGAAAACGTGCGTACTGACGTGCGTATAGCAAATACATCTCTTCTCGGTACCGACTGGCATATCGATCAGATGAAATATGCTGTGAATGAATCGTCTCCGCTCGACCTTACGGTCGGTCCTAAGCAGTACCTCTACGGAACGAATGAGTTCATCTACATATACGATACCCGTGATACGTCGTTCCTTCTTTCGGATGTCATGCGCATATTCAAGCATCCTGAGGCTAAGATACCTCTTTCCAGCGGCAAGATGGTTGACTATATCATGTCACGCAAGCTCATTGTTCCTGTGAACAAGGAGAATGTCATAAAGTACGGAATACTTGATGAAAAGTATGCCGATATGATTCCTGACCATATCACGCTCACGATATCCAAGAATAAGGATTATCTGACCAAGCCTGAACTTTTCATGCTTGACCTTCTTTCAAACTATCAGTGGGACCGTCCTATAAACCTTCTCAGTATGGGTGGTGATATCAATATAGGCATCAAGGACTATCTCATGTATGAAGGATTCTCTTACAAGCTGGTTCCTATAAAGAACAAGATGAAGAGTACAGAGATCGGTTTTGCAGATCCGGAAGACCTCTATTACAAGATGAAGAATGTGTTCAGCTGGGACGCTTTGAAGAGGATCGATTATTTTGTGGATTACCAGAACTATTATACATTCTGCGGAGTCATGTCACAGAGAGGCATGTTTGTGAATGTCGCCAAGGAAATGCTCAAGATAGGTGATTCAGCACGTGCTGTCGAGATGCTGGATATGTGCCAGGAATGTGTTCCGGTCGAGAATTTCCCTCTGGATATGACTTACCTCGGCTTCTCGAACGAGTATATGGTCATAGATATGATAGAGACATATTATGATGCGGGAGCGAAGGAGAAGGCTCTGGATCTGGCCAGACGCTTCACTGATGAGATGTTCGTTTCTTCAAGTTTCTTCCTCAATAATTATGACGCTGCAAAGAGGGAGTTCGAGTCATGCTACAGCTGCATCTCATACGTGGCGGAACTGGCTGACCATTTCGGCGACAAGGAGTTTGCCACCGAAATACGCAACCGTTTCAATGCAATGCTGGATGTGGAAGAGTAGCTATCTTGCTAGCCTTACAAATACACTCAACGGCAGATTCTTGCCGTATGAATCACGTAATACAAGTTCCCCGAAATCGAGGGACTTGTATGCGTTTTTAAGACAGAATGCTTGCTTTACTATGGTCTCGCCCAGAACAGCGGAGTAGCCGTTCGAATAAAGGTTGAGGACCATGAAACTGTCCTGCGGAGCGAGGATTGCAGCTACGCACTGGAGCATTTCGTTAAGACACTCGTCCAGTTTCCATTTTTCACCGTCCGGTCCATGCCCGTAAGCTGGCGGGTCAAGGATAATGCCCTGATATGTGTTGCCTCTCTTGGCCTCCCTGCGTGCAAATTTCAAGGCGTCTTCAACGATCCATCTGATATTGTCAAGACGGCTGGCTTCCATATTGCCGCGTGCCCATGTAACTACCTGGCGTACAGAATCGAGATGGGTCACGTCAGCACCTGCTGCCTTTGCTGCAAGAGACGCTGCTCCAGTGTATGCAAAGAGATTGAGGACTTTTGGCTTAGGCTTGCCTTCGGCCTCAGCTTTCTCTACCAATGCCTTGGTCTGCCTGTATATGTATTCCCAGTTTGATGACTGCTCGGGAAAGACTCCTACATGCTTGAAGGAAGTCAGGCCGAGCCTGAGCGAAAAGTTCAGTCCCTCCTGTGCTCCGTTGTAGCGTATGTACCATTGGTCGTCCATCTTCCTCTTGCGCTCCCATGTGCCGCTGTCCTCTTTTCCTGCCTTGCCGAATCCTGCTCCTGTCTTGAAACGGGTGTGTATCATCTTGTTCCACTCACCTTCGGAAAGTGACTTGTCCCACAGAGCCTTTGGCTCGGGACGTGCCATGATGAAAGGACCGAATCTTTCGAGTTTTTCGAAATTGCCGGAATCAATGAGTTCGTAGTCTTTCCAGAATGCTCCTGGGCTTTCAATAGTCATCATAATCTCTGAGTTTTGACGGTGCAAATATAGGCATAATTTTACTCTTGTGCCTCAAGGTACCAGATTCCGCTGTCATACAGCTTCACAAGCTGAGGATTGATGCCATGCCTGATCAGCCAGTCTCCCTGGAAATCATTGCCGTTCCCCCAATAGAGAGGCTTCTCTGCATTTAGTTCTCTGACCGAATAATGCATATCCGGATCAAGGCCGTTGAGCCTGAATATCGGAACAAGAGTGCGTGACTGGTACCTGATGCAATAAGCGAATACTACAGCCCTCTTCTTGTCCTTGGAAACATACATAAGCGAATAATGATCAGATTCATAAGGAGATGACAGTCTGTAAAGGTCTCCGTTGAAGACTATATCGCGATATTCCTTGTATGAGGATATGGCTTTTTTCGCAAATTCCCTCTCTTCTTCGGTCATGTTCTTCGGCTGAAGCTCCATTCCAAGTCTTCCCGAGCAAGCTATGTCAAACCTGAATTTTAGCGGAGTGATATTGTTGGTCTGGTGGTTCGGTACGGCCGATACATGCGATCCGGTCACGCATGCAGGATATATCATATTTGTCCCGTACTGGATAAACACTCTTGACAGGGCTTCGGTATTGTCGCTGGTCCATACTTCATTGAACCATTTCAATGCTCCGTATTCCACCCTTCCGCCGCCGGAAGCACATGCCTGCACTATGACATCAGGGTATTTGTCCCTTATACGCCTGATCACATTGTAGAATCCTTGGGTATATCCGATCCAGAAATGACTCTGTCCGTCAAGGTATGACGAACCGAAATTCTCAACATGCCTGTTGCAGTCCCATTTTATATAATCGATGCCCGGAGCAAGCTGCATTGTCCTGTCAAATACGCCGAATACAAAGTCCTGGACATCTGGATTCGTCAGGTCAAGCAGCCACTGATTCCTTATTGTTGTGTTGTCACGTCCTTCCGAGCCGACTATCCAGTCCGGATGCTTTTGTGCCAGATTGCTTTTCGGACTTACCATTTCCGGTTCTATCCATATTCCGAACTTCACCCCTCTGTCATGAGCGTAATCTGCCAGATATCCGATGCCTTCAGGGAGTTTTGCTGTATTCGGCTCCCAATCTCCGAGACCTTGTCTGGAATTGTTTCTCGGGTAATCCGTTCCGAACCAGCCGTCGTCAAGAACGAACATCTCCAACCCCATTTCCTTGACGTCGTCTATCATGTCGGTGATGGTTTTTGTGTTGAAATCGAAATATGCTCCCTCCCAGCTGTTCAGCAGTGTCGGGCACATGACGGAAGTATCGTAGCATCCGTATCTGCGTGCCCAGTCATGCAGGTTCCTGCTTGCTTGACCGGCTCCCTTGTCAGAATATGTATAGACCATTTCAGGGGTCACGAATGTCTCTCCTTTTTCAAGTGTGTATGCGGATGCGTGAGGATTGATTCCGGCCAATATGTTCAGCCTGTCGGTTTCATCTATCTGGAAAGACAGCCTGTAATTTCCGCTCCATGCCAAGGCTCCTGCTATCACTTCACCATGATTCTCATTCCATGACTCCGTATCCAGACTGATCATGAAAGACGGGTTCTCCGTGTGGGTCGTACGTACTCCTTTCTTTGTCTCGATAGTCTTTATCCCATGAGTCAGCAATTCGCTTTCCATCTGCATTTCTCTGGCCCATGATCCGTAAAAGTGAGTAAGCAAATATTTCCCCGCCTTCAAAGGCAATGCACTGGAATAGAAACTATGGAGCACAATGTCTTCTTTCCCTCCATTACTGATCTCGCTATGGCAGACAATGACGTCTTCGGAGTGGAAAGCATCATATACCAGCCTTACCTCAAGACCCGTCTTCCGGTCTTTGAGTAAAACTTCTGTAGTTCTTGCTCCTGCTCTTTCCTTGACATTATGGGAAACATATTCCAGTTCTGTATTACAGTCCGAATCTGCGTATTCTACGGTAAGGGCAGCTTCGTTGAAATATCTCCCTCCTGCGGCCGGATATGCCAGCGGATCGGTGCCGTAATCGGCCCTTCTGTAGCTTTTGTATCCCTCGAACTGATATGGGTCGTTGATTTTTCCGCCGTAATGATGAAACAGAAGTCCGCCATTGCATGTTCCTAGTATCATTGAAGAATTTTCTGTGTCAATGGAGAAGAACACATCTTTTGATGAACCTGCAAGTGCGGAGATTGAAACTGCAGCTGCACATAGAAGCAGAATTACTGTCTTTTTCATAAGCCTTTGATATGACATTGGTCTTGCAAATATAACCATCTTTTTATTGTATTTCAGTGAAATTTGCTAACTTTGCTAGGATTTACAGCGTACTTTGATGTTCGTTTGGTAACTTTACAAGAAAGTAGACTATTAACAATATTTTATAAGATTATGCAACAGTTTATTGACACTTATGATTTCGCAGGCAAGAAGGCCATTGTCAGAGTAGATTTCAATGTTCCGCTTAACGAGAAGATGGAGATCACTGACGACACACGTATCCGCGCAGCTATCCCGACCCTCAAGAAGGTACTTGAGAAAGGTGGTGCTGTGATTGTTATGTCTCACCTCGGACGTCCGAAGGGAGTGACTGAGAAATTCTCTCTCAAGCATATCCTCGGCCGCGTTGAGGAGCTCCTCGGAGCACCTGTAAAGTTCGCTGACGACTGTCAGGCAGCTGACGCTCAGGTAGCTGCCCCCAAGATGGGCGAGTGCCTCGTTCTCGAGAACCTCCGTTTCTACGCTGAAGAGGAAGGAAAGCCAAGAGGCGAGTTCGCTACTGACGAGGAGAAGAAGGCTGCAAAGGCAGTGGTTAAGGAGAACCAGAAGGAGTTCGTGAAGAAGCTTGCTTCTTATGCTGACTGCTACATCAACGATGCATTCGGTACAGCTCACCGCGCACACGCTTCGACAGCTCTCATCGCTGACTACTTCCCTAACGACAAGATGTTCGGTTATGTGATGGAAGGCGAGATCAAGGCTATCGATCACGTTCTCAAGACTCCTGAGCATCCTGTGACCGCTATCGTAGGTGGTGCAAAGGTTTCTTCAAAGATCACTATCATCGAGAAGCTCTTCGACGCAGTTGACAACATGATCATCGGCGGCGGTATGGTCTATACATTCAAGAAGGCTCAGGGTGGCAAGATCGGTCGCTCACTTTGCGAGGATGATCAGATGCAGCTTGCTCTCGATACACTCAAGAAGGCTGAGGAGAAAGGTGTTAAGATATATCTCTCTAAGGAGGTTGTCATCGCTGATGATTTCTCTAACGACGCCAATACAAAGATCTGCCTCAACTCAGAGATTCCTGACGGTTGGGAAGGTATGGACGCAGCTCCAAGCACTCTCGCAATGTGGGAGGAGGTTCTCATGAAGTCAAAGACAATCCTCTGGAACGGTCCTGTAGGTGTGTTTGAGATCCCTGCATTCGCAAAGGGTACAAACCGCATCGCTGAGATCCTTGCTAAGGCTACTGCAGAGAACGGCGCATTCACTCTCGTTGGTGGTGGTGACTCAGTTGCAGCAGTCACTCAGATGGGCTTTGCTGACAAGGTAAGCTACGTATCTACAGGTGGTGGTGCGATGCTCGAGTATCTTGAGGGTAAGGAGCTTCCAGGTATCGCTGCTATCCGCAAATAATTCTGCACTCAGTGCATTTTCATATTGAAAGTGCGCGCGGTACCCCGAATTTCAGAGGTACCACGCGCACTTTTCCTATGTTTTTGCACGTGATCAATTTAACGGGAAGTGCATGTAATGTGTACGGAGGTCAGGAGTGAATTTCTCTATGGCATAACGGAGCATTGTCCTTGGCATCACCGTGCAATGTCCGTCAAGGAACTCTCTCAGACAGCGTTCATCGCGTTTGCCGACTTCGCGCAGCATCCAGCCGACGGCCTTCTGCATCAGGTCATGCTTTGTGTTCAGAAACATTTCTGCCAGTTTCATGGTGTCGTCGAACTGGCCTTCTCTGATAAGCATCAAAGTCGAGACGATTGCTATTCTCTGTTCCCACATGTTTGAAGATCCGGCAAGCATATACAAAGCGGACCTGTCTGCTGATCCGGAAAGATATCGTCCAAGAATATAAGGCGCAGAGAGATCCACAAGGTCCCAGTTGTTTATGCCTTTTGTGTGGTCCAGATAGAATCTGAAGGTGTCGTCTGGCTCTTTCTGGAACTTTTCTACCAGTATCAGCAGAGCGCACAACCTGCATTCGTGCCATTCGCTTTCAAGGAGTGCTTCGACAATATCCCATGATACGGAAGAAAATTCTTTGGCGACCTTCCGGGTGTCCGGAACCACGACCCCAATGAATCTGTCACCTTCTCCATACTCACCCTTTCCTGTCTTGAAGAATCTAGGAAGAACCTTCTTCTTTTCTTCGTTGCTATGTGATCTCAGGGCTTTTGTGACGCGGGAATATGTCTTTGCGAACTGAAGTTCCGCTAATGAAAGATGGCAATATCCGTCGGGATTCTTGACGAGATAGTCCTGATGGTAGTCTTCTGCCGGGAAGAAGCATTCCAGTCTGCATTTCTCGACCATGAAAGGACTTTCATACCTTTTCTGAATATCTTCATAGACTCCATCAACGACAGCCTTGTCCTCATCTTCTATCCAGTATATTCCTGTACGATATCTGGTTCCGATGTCATTACCCTGCCTGTCCTTGAGCAGGGGATCGATTGACCGGAAAAAGAGCCTGCATAATGTTGCCAATGATATGATGGCAGGGTCATATGTGACTTTTACGCATTCTGCATGGCCGGTAGCGTCGGTATATACTTGTTCGTAAGAGGGATTCGAAATCCTGCCATTTGCATAGCCGACAACTGTCTCCGTTACTCCGTCAAACTGTCTCAAGAAATGTTCCGTCCCCCAGAAACATCCTCCAGCGAAATAAATTTCTTTGATTGTTGTCCTCATTTTAAAGCCTCATTTGTGCTGTACTGCAAAGTTATGCATTATTTATTTTAACTTTGTGATGTCAAAATGATATTACTTTGATACGTTAGACTATGGAAAAGAATTTGAATTTAGTGTACAGTGGCTTCAAAGCCAACGGATTCGTAATGCTGTTTGTCATACTGGCAGTCATGGTGAGCAATCTGCTGGTGGTTCTTTGTTCTGACGAGTCCGCGCAGCCTGTCGTCAATGCCGGCACCATTAATAATTGATGGATAATTCAAAACAGATAAATCTTGACGGATATCCTTTCTAATTCTTATCTTTGCAGGATCAAATAGAAAGATTATGTTGGAAACATTGGTGGTAAATTGGCATGTCAACCCAGAGATATTAAGTATAGGGCCCTTGTCTCTCAGGTGGTATTCGCTCCTGTTCATTTCCGGATTCATTCTCGGATGGTTCATCTTCAAATGGTTCTTCAAAAGGGAAGGTGTTCCTGAGACGCTCCTTGATCCGCTTCTTTATACTCTTCTGATAGGTACCATAGTCGGTGCCCGTCTAGGACATTGCCTTTTCTATCAGCCTGATTATTATCTTGGCAGCTGGCAGGGATTCTGGGAGATATTCATGCCTTGGAAAGGAGGTCTTGCCAGTCATGGCGGTACTATAGCCTTGTTTATCGCAATGTGGTGGTTTGCAAGGCATTATGGTAGAAAATACGATTTCGATTTCGTGTGGATCCTGGACCATCTTGCTATTGCCGTATGCTTTGCAGCTACGTTTATCCGTCTCGGCAATCTCTTCAATTCGGAGATCTATGGAGATGTCACAAACCTTCCTTGGGGATTCATCTTCGAACTCAGGGGTGAGACGGAGCCAAAGCATCCGACACAGCTTTATGAAGCCTTAAGCTACTTCCTTCTGGGCGTTTTCCAGATTCTTATGTATAAGTACAGACTTGACAAGCTTTACAGGGGATTCTTTATCGGAACATTCTTCATCGGTTGTTTCGGAATGCGTTTCCTCATAGAGTTCATCAAGGAACCTCAGGTCGGATTCGAGCAGGATATGGTCCTGAACATGGGACAGTGGCTCAGCATTCCTTTCATACTGCTTGGCATCGGCTTTCTGGTGTATAGCTATGTCAGAAAACAGCCTGCAAGGATAGTGCATCCTGAGAAGAAGAAGGCTGCGCCGACCCACTTCGCAAAAAGCATAGCTAAGTAATGGAAAATCAGAGAATTGCCGAGGTCCTTGCCTTTCTTGAGAAGCATGGACTCGGTTATAAGCTTCATACTCATCCTCCGCTTCCTACCATCGAGCTTGCCCTTGAGTATTGGAAAGAAATAGATTCGGTCCATTGCAAGAATCTGTTTTTCCGTAACCATAAGGGAAACAGACATTATCTTGTTGTCTTCGAATGCCATAAAGAGCTGGCCATCCATTCTTTGGAGCACATGCTCAAGCAAGGAAAGCTGTCCTTCGCTTCTGCAGAACGTATGGAAAGGTGTCTGGGGCTTCTCCCCGGATCAGTGTCTCCTCTCGGTTTGATCCATGATCCTGAGACTGACGTGCTTACTAAGGAACATTTCCCTAATGGACATAGGGTGAAGCTTTTCCTTGACCAGGATCTGAAGTCGGCGGAAAACATCAGTTTCCACCCATGTGACAATACTGCCAGCGTTGTGCTTTCCAATGCTGATTTCATGAGGTTCCTGAAAATCTGGGGAGGCGAGTACGAGTGGCTCGATGTTACTGCCGAAGTGTAAGAAGTGTCTTTCTGAGCTTCTGCCTGTATTTCAATGGTGATATTCCCGTTTGTTTCTTAAAGAATTTTCCGAATGAAGACTGGTCGGAGAATGAAAGCATTTCCGCGATCTGCTGTAAAGTCAGACCGGGATCTCTCAATAGTCTCGATGCTTCTTCTACCCTCATTGAAGAGATTATGGTGCCTATCGTCACTCTGGTTTTCTCCTTTACTATCAAGGATAGATATTGCTTTGATATACAGAGGCTTTCGGCGTAGAACTCCACGCTGGTCTCTTTACGGATATGTTGCGTGAGCAGCGTGGTCAGATCCTTCATTATGGTGTCGGACCGCTTCATGTCCGGATTGCGGGATGGCGCTCCTTTTCCATATGTTCTCCACATCATGTCGGCCATGTCTGTCAGAAGGATGTAGAAATATGCATAATTGATTTCTTCTGCAAAATGATGATCCTTGTTTGACAGGGACGAAATCATGTTGCTGATATCTTTGTGAAGGGTCTCTATGTCCCGTCTTTCCATTAAAGACCCTCCGATTCCATGGTCTATCGTGAATCTGAAATCCGGAGGAAAGGGGTTGCGGTTCTGGAAGATATCCTGTACGACTCCTTTGTCAGTAGCTGTAGCCATGGCATGGAAGTCTGCGTCGTATCTGATTTCATATATGTCAGACCAGGTCGGAAGGTTGACATAAGTGTCTTTGCTGAATGAGAGCCTTTCGCCATTTATGACAAGGCTCATCGTTCCATCAAGGATTATTATCACAAGATGGTATTTCGGCCTTCTTGGTTTTGAATATGTTACATGGCCTTCTCCTTTTATTTCACAGGCAAATATATAGTCTTCGATGTATCCGACTCTTGTGACGTTATTTTCCCCGAACAGGACTGCCGGTTTGCCGTTTTTATGCCTTTTTTCGCTCATATTGATACTTTTGTCTTTCAAAAGTAAGTAAATTGGAATTATAAACCAAAAGTGTGTTGTTTTAGACCAAAAAATCTATGTGAGTGGCTTGAATTTTGTTGTATTTTTGCGCCTTGAAAATCAGTGTATTAAAATGATGAAAAGAACAGTGGTAACTACAGTGATCGTTGCAGGAACAATGCTCGCATCATTCTCTGCTTCGGCGCAGTTCAGAACAAAGAATGCGCCAGAGAATGCTCCGGATCCTGAAGTACAGGCTATCCTGACTCAGGCGGAGGCAGCTGAAACTCCTGTTGTAATCACTTTGGAACAGGCGCTCGAGATTGCATTGAGCGAAAATGTGTCGGTAAAGGTTGCCGACATGGAGATTGAAAGAACCGGATTTGCCAAGAAAGGTGCATATGCCGCTCTCTTCCCACAGATCGACGCAACAGGTGCGTACCAGAGAACCATCAAGAAGCAGGTGATGTATATGGATTTCGACATGAGTTCGCTTGGCGGAATGATGGGAGGCGGTACCGGAGAAGGTGGTGATACCGAACTTCCTGATGGTGTGGAGATTCCGGACGGAGTGCAGATTCCTGAAACAGAAGAGAAACCGTCGTCGAACAATGGTGGCGGACTTGAGGTAGGACGTTGGAACACCTGGTCTGGTGGTATTTCCGCAGCAATGCCTCTTGTGAACGCTCAGCTTTGGAAGAGCCTCAGTATTTCAGGTCTGGATGTGGAACTGGCTGTAGAGAAGGCACGTTCTTCAAGACTTGAAACAGTGACTCAGGTAAAGAATGCTTATTTCGCTACGCTTCTTGCAAAGGAGGCATTCAAGGTGTATAAGGATGTTTACGAGAATGCAGTAAGCAATTATGATGAGGCGAAGAAGAAGTTCGATGCAGAGAAGATTTCGGAGATGGAACTCCTCAGGGCTAAGACAACTGTAGCCAGCGCTATCCCTAATGTGTATAATGCGGAGAGTTCGATCATACTTGCTTTGTGGCAGCTCAAAGCCATTCTTGGTGTAGATCTGGATATGAATCTTGATGTGGCCGGACAGCTTTCGGATTTTGCAGAACATATGCTCTATGACATGCACCAGCATGACAGCGCCAGCCTTGACCGTAATACTACTATGAAGCAGCTTGCAATACAGTCAGAGATGCTTGCAGAGACAATCAAGCTTCAGAAGTATGCGAATATCCCGTCTCTGGCACTTGCATTCAATTTCAGCATGAATGCCATGACCAATGACTTCAATTTCAGCGAGTACCGCTGGACTCCATATTCATATGTGGCTCTCAGCCTCAATATTCCGATCTTCGCAGGAGGAAAGCGTCATCAGGCTATACGTCAGGCCAAGAACCAGTATCAGCAGGTCAAGCTTCAGACTGAAAATGCGGAGCGTCAGCTTAAGATCGCTATCCGTCAGAGCCTGACGACAATGGAGACCAACATGAAGAGCTATTATGCTGCTCAGGATGCTGTCGCATCGGCGGCAAAGGGCTACAGCATTGCAGAAAAGGCATATCAGGTGGGAAGAAGTACCCTTATCGAGCTCAATGACGCCCAGCTTGCCCTTACTCAGGCTCAGCTCGCGGAGTCTCAGGCTATCTATAACTTCGTTGTGGCAAAAGCTCAGCTCGAACAGACACTCGGTCAGGATTTCATTGAATAATAAAAGAAAAGATATATGAAGACTATTTTCAGAATTATGCCGTTGGCGGTAGCAGCAGCCATTGCTGCCGGTTGCGGTAACACTGGCAGCAAGACTGCAGAACAGACAGCGGTGGCCGAAGAAATCATTCCTACGGTCGCAGTGACTCAGGTATATGCACGTGAAGTTCCTCAGGAAGAGACATATACTTCTACAATTCAGGCCTATGTCAAGAACAATATCGCTCCGCAGACTGCCGGCCGTATCAGCAGGATTCTTGTTGATATAGGAGATAATGTTAAGAAGGGTCAGGTAGTTGCAGAGATGGATCAGACACAGCTTGCTCAGATTGAACTCCAGATGAAGAACAATGAGGCAGAGTACAACCGTCTCAAGGAGCTTTATGAGGTAGGCGGTCTTTCAAAATCTGATCTGGATGCTATCGAGATGGCTTATAATGTAAGCAAGACTCAGTATAACAACCTTAAGGAGAATGCTACTCTGGTGTCTCCTATCAGCGGTGTCATCACTGCCCGCAATTATGATGCAGGAGATATGTATGCCATGTCAGCTCCTATCTATACAGTCGAGCAGATAGTTCCTGTGAAGCTCCTTGTGGGTATCTCAGAGACTGATTATTCGAAGGTAAAGAAGGGTGATTCAGTTGAAATCACTGCAGATGCTCTTCCGGGAAAGACTTTCTACGGAAAGATCAGGAAGATTTATCCGACTGTCGATCCGGCTACCCGTACATTTACCGTAGAGGTGGTTGTTGATAATAACTATGCAGTTCTCCGTCCGGGAATGTTCGCCAGAGCTACCGTGAAGTTCGGTGTGAATAACAGCGTCGTGATCCCTGATGTCGCTGTGGTGAAGCAGCAGGGATCAGGCGAGAGGTTTGTGTATATTTTGAATGAAGACGGTACCGTTACATACAAGAAGGTACTCCTTGGTCGTCGTATGGGTGCTGAGTATGAAGTGCTTGAGGGTATTGAAGATGGTGCAAAGGTCGTTACCGGAGGCCAGATCCGCCTCAAGGATGGTGTTAAGGTTACAGTAAACGAATAATTGAAATATGAGCATATACAGAAAAGCGGTAAATAACCCGGTCACCACTTCGCTTGTATTCATTGCGTTGGCGATCTTCGGTGTATTTTCGCTGATTAACATATCTTTGGACAGGTTCCCTAAGTTCGATGCGAATGTCGTGATGGTCATGTCATCGTATCCGGGAGCCAGTGCGGAGGATATCGAGACCAACCTGACGAAGGTGCTCGAGAACTCCCTGAACGGTGTGAGCGATCTTAAGAATCTGAGTTCTACTTCCAAGGAGAACATATCGCTCATCACTCTTGAATTCATCGAGGGTGTGGATATCGATGTCGCTACCAACGATGTCCGCGATAAACTCGATATGGTCAACTCCGTTCTTCCTGATGGAGCATCACTGCCGGTGATCTTCAAGTTCAGTGCCGACGACATGCCTATCATGATCATGGCGGCTACAGCAGACGAGAGCCTTCAGGCTCTTGAGAAGATTCTGGACGACAAGGTAGCGACTCCTCTTGCAAGAGTCTCAGGCGTAGGTACGGTATCCGTTGCCGGAGCACCTCAGCGTGAGATCCAGGTATATTGTGACCCTAACAAGCTTGAGGCATACGGACTTACGGTAGCCGGTATTTCTGCAATCCTCGCTCAGGAGAACAGGAATGTGCCTTCTGGAAGTATCGATATCGGATCGAATGCATACTCTCTGCGTGTCGAGAAGGAGTTTACTGCGGCTGAAGAGATGCTTGATGTCGTCGTTGGACACGTAAACGGAAAGACTATCTATCTTCGTGATGTGGCACGTGTGATCGACGGTGTCGAGGAAAGGTATCAGGAGTCTTACGTTAACGGTATCCAGGGTGCCCAGATCGTTATTCAGAAGCAGGCTGATGCCAATACTGTGAATGTGATCAGGGGTATCAAGAAGGAAATGAAGAAGATCGAGAAGAATCTTCCTTCAGATATCGAGATCAGGACAGTCGTGGATAGTTCGGATAATATCCTGAATACCCTCAACTCATTGAAGGAGACCATTATAGTGACATTCCTCATAGTGATGCTCGTGGTTTACCTCTTCCTCGGAAGATGGCGTGCTACATTCATCATCGTGCTTGCGATCCCTATTTCCCTCCTTGCGTCTCTGATGTACCTTTGGGCTACAGGAAATACGCTGAACATCGTGTCCATGTCTGCTCTTTCGATTGCCATCGGTATGGTAGTGGACGATGCCATCGTGGTATTGGAGAATATCTCCACACATCTGGAAAGGGGAGCCAAGCCAAAGGAGGCTGCCGTTCATGCGACCCAGGAGGTGGGTATCTCTGTGATTGCCTCGACATTGACCATGCTTGCCGTGTTCCTTCCGCTTACCATGATCAAGGGAATGGCAGGTCTTATGTTCAAGCAGCTCGGTTGGATCACAAGTATCATCATGATCGTGTCAACGATAGGTGCGCTTACACTTATTCCGATGCTCTGCTCGCAGTTCCTCCGTTTCAAGCCTAAGACCGGTAAGGTTCACGACCTCATTTTCGGTAACTTCAACAGACTCATTGACTTGATATCAAGAGGCTATGGAAGACTGATCAACTGGTGTATAGGTCATAGGACAATTGTGGTTATCATCTCTCTTGTCGTGTTTGTAGGAACAGTAGGCTTGATTGGCCCTCGCATCAAGACTGAGTTCATGCCGAAGTCGGATGACGGACGTATCACAATCCAGCTGGAACTTCCGGCAGGAACGGGACAGAATGTGACCAGATCTATCGCACATGAGCTTTATGCAAAGTTCGATACGGCTATTCCGGAGATTATAAACTGTTCATATTCGCTCGGTCAGGCTGACTCGGACAATTCATTTGCTGCCATGCAGACCAATGGTACGCATGTCGTATCATATAACATCAATGTCGGCAGCATGGAAGAGCGTGAACGTTCGACAGCTGAGATTGCGGATGTGGTCCGTGGTATCATTGCCGATTATCCGGAGTTCAAGAAGGTCAGAGTTACTGAAGGCGGCGGCGGAATGGGTGGAGCTTCTACCGTGGATGTCGAAATCTATGGATATGATTTCGAGACCACTGACCGCGTTGCCAAGGAAATCCAGACAGGCTTGCTTGAGACAGGAGATTTCTCTCAGGTGCTCTTGAGCCGTGACGAATATACACCTGAATATCAGGTGGATTTCGACCGCGAGAAGCTCGCTGTGAACGGCCTCAACAGTACGACTGCAGCTTCATATCTGAGTGCAGCCATGAACGGTTCTACCCAGTCTTTCTATCGTGAGGACGGTGATGAGTATGATATCCGCGTACGCTATGCTCCTGAATACAGGACAAGTATAGAGGATATCGAGAATATCATCATTTATAATAACATGGGCAAGGGCGTGAGAATCAAGGACCTCGGAACTGTGGTGGAAACTTTGACTCCTCCTTCTATACAGAGAAAGAATCGTGAGAGACTTATCACTGTGTCCGGTGTTGTGGCAAATGGTGTTGCTTTGTCTGATGCTGTGGCTTCGACAGATATGGTCCTCGCGGAAACAGATATCCCTTCAGAGCTTGCTGTCGAAATAGGCGGTTCGTATGAAGACCAGCAGGAGATGTTCGCAGACCTCATCATGCTCCTTGCAATGATCATTATTCTGGTATATATCGTGATGGCGTCCCAGTTCGAGTCCTTCATGAGTCCTTTCGTGATCATGTTCTCGATTCCGTTCGCATTCGTCGGAGTGCTCCTCGGACTCTGGGTTACAGGAACTCCTCTTGGAACAATGGGTATGATCGGTATCCTTATCCTGATGGGTATCGTGGTGAAGAACGGTATCGTGCTCATCGACTACACTATCCTTATGCGTGAGCGTGGCAAGAGCATTGCGGAGTCTTCAGTGATTGCTGCCAAATCCCGTCTCCGTCCTATCCTCATGACTACTCTGACAACCGTTCTCGGTATGATCCCGATGGCTGTAGGTCAGGGTGAGGGAGCGGAAATGTGGCGTTCGCTCGGTATGGTTGTGGCTTGGGGTCTTTCGATCTCGACTCTTGTGACTCTCGTGATCATACCTACCGTATATGCATCGATGGCCTCATGGCAGGAGCGTCGTGCCGCCCGCAAAGCCGCTAAAAAGCTCTCAAAAGCATAATTATCATAACTTAGAAAACTTTGAGCGAAACGATAGCAAGTCCCCTCTATGTACTTCGTAGAGCTTTGTGATAAGTTGACTGATGTTGAATCAAGATATAACGTTGAAAAATATGAAAGGTATATTTATAGCTTATGATCAGGCGTATAATATGGAGATCGCTGATGCAATCGAACAGCTTGGCTGCAGAGGCTTCACCATGTGGCAGGATATTGCCGGTCGCGGAGGAGTAGACGGAGAGCCTCATATGGGTAACCATGCATGGCCTACAATGAACAATGCGATCCTTACATTCGTTCCTGATGATAAGGTTGACGATATTCTGGCACAGCTCAAGGCAATGGATGAAGAAACTCCTGACCTTGGTATCCGTGCTTTTGTCTGGAACATTGAAAAATCATATTAAACCTTTGAGGTATCATTATTGTAAATCCAGTCGCAATTCTTTATATTTGCGACTGGATTGCTTTATTCCGGCAACCAACGTAAATACGGAATATTTTAAGAACTTTTAATAAGAAACAATTATGGCAAATGTTGTTACTGACGCGAACTTCGCTGAGACTTTGAATACAGACAAGCCTGTTCTCGTGGATTTCTGGGCTACATGGTGCGGCCCATGCAAGGCGATTGCTCCTATCGTAGAGGAAGTAGCTGCTGAATACGAAGGAAAGGCTGTAGTGTGCAAGTGCAATGTAGATGATTGCGATGATGCGCCTATGACTTATGGCATCAGAAGTGTCCCTACTCTTCTTTTCTTCAAGAACGGTGAGCTTGTCGGCAGACACGTGGGCGTCATCTCGAAGGCAGACCTTTCTGCAAAGATTGATTCACTTTTATAATACTTGATTATGAAAAGATTTTTCATGGCGGCCATCATATTGCTGGCTGCCGGTTTTGTGAGTGTCAATGCCCAGAACAGATTTGCTGTGATGGGAGGACTCAATTTCTCGACATCTAACGTGAAAGAGATCAGCAAGGGTACCATGACGCAGTACCATGCCGGTATCGGATATAAGTTCGATCTTGCACTTGGCTTTTCGATCCAGCCTTCGCTTCTCTACAGTGTGAAGGGAGCCATGGTAGGTAGTGAGGATAGTTCTCTTGACCTTTCAGTCGGATATCTGGAGTTCATGCCTTCTATCCAGTGGGGACCGGATCTTCTTCTGTTCAGACCATACCTGGATGTGAGCCCGTTTGTGGGATATGGACTTAATACCAAGGCCAGCCTTCCTGCTTTCAAGGATGCACTGAATAAATTCGAATATGGAGTAGGTCTGGGTGTAGGTCTTGAAATCTGGAGACTTCAGATCGTAGGACGTTATAACTGGAATTTCGGAAATCTGGTATCTGCCTTCCATGGTGAGGGCGTGTTCAGTGACTCTTCGTTCAAGGAAGCATTCGGTGAGTCGAATTTCGGAGGTATAACGCTTACAGCCGCAATACTCTTCTAAAGTTTTTTCTGATGGAGAAGATTGCTGTTTTCTGTTCGGCCAGTTTCGAAATAGATCCAAAGTACAACAAAGTCGCTCGCGAATTCGTCCGGGCGGCTTCGTTTCATGGATATGGCATTGTGTCGGGAGGTACCGTAAAGGGCACGATGGGTGTCATTTCAGATGAACTTCGTGATTGCGGAGGATATCATCTGGGGGTGATTCCGCGTTTCATGAAACAATATGTGTACCCGGATCTTTCTGAAGTGATCTGGACAGACACGATGGCTGAAAGAAAGACTTTGCTCAGAAAGGATACTTGTGCGGTAGTTGCACTCCCTGGAGGCATCGGTACGCTTGACGAAGTGATTGAAACTTTTGCTCTGGTTCATCTGAAGCAATATTTCGGAAAGATCTTTCTGCTGAACCATGAAGGTTTCTATGAACCTTTGCGTCAGCTTCTGCAGCATTATGTGGATACCGGAATGCTGAGCAAAGAGACTATGAGGCTGATATGTTTTGCCGATACGGCAGACGAAATTTTTGATAAGTTGCAGGACTAGTTATGGATATAAAGGCTATCAGAGAGTTGTTAGGTCAGGATTGGCTTGCTGTGCAGAAAAGGATAGCTTCTGCTTTACAGAGTGATATAGCCCTTCTGAACGTGACCAATGAATCGATCCTGTCTCATTCCGGGAAACAGATGAGACCGATGCTTGCGCTTATCATTGCACGTGCCTGCTCTGCCGGTAAGCCAGCTTCTGATGCTACGGTCCGCTATGCGGCGGCATCAGAACTCCTTCACAATGCGACTCTCCTTCATGATGATGTCGCGGATGAAAGTGACCAGCGCAGAGGGGTGCCTACGATAATGTCTCTGATGGGACCATCGGTGTCAGTACTTGTAGGGGATTATTGGCTTGTAAAGGCTGTGGAACTGGTTCTGGAAGCATCTGGCGACGATATGCGTGTCATCAGACTCTTTTCCAAGACTCTCAGCGATCTGGCTGAGGGTGAGATGCTGCAGCTTCAGAAGGCTCAGAGCGGAGATACTGATGAGAACGATTATCTTAGGATAATTTATAATAAGACAGCTTCGCTTTTCGAAGCGGCTTGTCTTTCTGCCGCTATTTCAGTAGATGCCTGTCCTGAGTATGAAAAGGCGGCAAAGGACTATGCTGTAGCTCTTGGACTTGCTTTCCAGATAAAGGACGATATATTGGATTATTCCGGTACAGACAGTGTCGGTAAACCTTTGGGAGTGGATATCCTTGAGCAGAAGATCACCATGCCTTTGTTGGGCGCTTTTGTCAATGCCGGCCCACAGGAAGAGGAGCGTGTAAGAGAGATGGTAAAGAATATTCCGGACAATCCGCAGTATAGAGACGTTATCGTTGACTTTGTCAAAATGAACGGAGGTCTCGAATATGCTGTGGAACAGCTGGACAGATATGTCTCTGAGGCAGTGGAGGCCCTGAGTGTGCTTCCGGAGTCCAGAGAAAAGGACATGCTTGTGGAACTGGCTTATTTCACAGCTAGAAGGATAATGTAATGAGATTTGCTGATGTCATAGGAAATGCTGATGTGGCTAAGGCACTGGTGTCCATGGCGGATACCGGCAGGGTTGCCCATGCAATGCTTATGTATGAGAATGAAGGTTGCGGAGCTCTGGCTCTGGCATTGGCCTATGTCCAGTATCTCAATTGTTCCGATCCCCATGATGGCGACTCATGCGGAGAATGCCCGTCATGCCGTCAGATGGCTAAGCTTATTCACCCTGATGTACATTATGTCTTCCCGGTAAACAAAGGCCCTAAAAGTTCTGATGAAAAGCCGACTTCGGAGTCATATGTGAAATATTGGCGTGAACTTGCTATCGCAAATCCGTATTTTGTGGAGGCAGACCTTCAAAGAGCCATCGGTATCGAGAGCAAGAACGGCCTCATAGCCGTGGCTGAGGCCAGATCCATCATCAGCAAACTTTCATTGACAGCCGTAGCTGACGGTTATAAGGCAGTAATTTTCTATCTGCCTGAAAAAATGAATCAGGAGACTGCGAACAGACTCCTGAAAATGGTGGAAGAACCGCCTGAAAAGACGCTTTTCATCTTTATCACTCATGCTCCGGAGAAAGTGCTGCAGACTATTTTCTCCCGTTGCCAGAGCATCAGGGTCATGCCTCTTTCTAAGGAAGAGGCGGAACGCGTCAAGGCGCTGAATCCATTTGATGACCGTGAGGAATATAATCTGTTCATGGATCTGTTTTCGGATCTGATGAATGCGGTTACAGCCCGTGACCTCATGGCTGCCCTCGAATGTGGAGAAGTCATGGCCGCATTGGAGTCGCGCGAAAAGCAGAAAGCTTTTTGTAACTTTGCGGGCGAATGTATAAGAAAGATATTCATGATCCAGCAGAAGATGCCTCAGATAGCAGGTATTGCTGACGAGGAGCAGGACTTCTATGTCAATATGGCGGGAAAGTGTGGCAAGGGCTTCTGCACAAGATCGATAACAAATATAGAGAAGGTCGTGTCCATGATCGACAGGAACGTCAGTTCGAAGATCCTGTTCTGTGATCTGGTCAACCGTATGTTTTTAAGTGTATGAATGAATCAAAAAGATATGATTGCTCACGCGGCTGCACTGTAGAGCGTAATGAGTCAGGAGAGGTCGATTGCAGCTACCGTCAGGGTTGCTGTAAGCTGGAGGTGTATGATTGGCTGTCGGGAGTCAATCAGGAGCAGTACAAAGACTATTTTGAAGTCCGTTTCAAGAATACCCGCAAAGGGATATTCCGTAATGGTTCCGGCCAGAGCGTAAAGACTGGCGACCTGGTGATCGTCGAAGCAGCCAATGGGCATGATCTCGGTATCGTGACCCTTGAGGGACCTATCGTGGCACGTCAGATGAAGTGCAAGAGGATCAATCCTGAGACATATGAGTTCAAGAGAATCTATCGCAAGGCTAAGCTGTTTGATATCGAGAGATGGCAGGAAGCTATTGCGCGCGAGCACGAGACCATGATACGTTCGCGTCAGATCGCTGCCGAACTGGGATTGGAAATGAAGATCGGAGACGTTGAGTTCCAGGGTGACGGAACGAAGGCGATCTTCTACTATATTGCTGACGGCCGAGTTGACTTCCGTCAGCTGATAAAGGTCTTTGCCGAGGAATTCCGCATCAGGATTGAAATGAAGCAGATCGGAGCACGTCAGGAGGCCGGACTGATCGGAGGTCTTGGTGTCTGTGGACGTGAGCTCTGCTGCTCGAACTATATTTCAAGTTTCCAGTCCATAACTACTTCGGCTGCGCGCTGTCAGGATCTCTCGCTCAATCCTCAGAAGCTCGCAGGGCAGTGCGGAAAACTCAAATGCTGTCTTAATTATGAGACAGCAGCATATATCGATGCGCAGTCCCGTATCCCTAAGGTCCACAATCCTCTGGAATTTGAAGACGGTCTTGCATATCTCATGAAGACTGACATCCTTCGTGAGATCATGTACTTCTCATATGATCCCCAGTCTCTTGCAAATCTTTACCCGCTTTATGCTGAAGATGTCTGGGATATCATCAGAATGAACCGTAACGGAGAGAAGCCTGAGTCGCTGAAGAATGATGCGGAACCTGTTGCTCCTGAATTTGTTACAGCTGTAGGAGATGATGCCATCAACCGTTTCGACGAGGCTCGCAAACGTAAGAAAAAGAAGAAGTACCGTGGCGGAAGCGGCGGACAGAAGAAGGTTCAGGCAGAAGCTGCCGGTGCAGGCGGCCAGCAGGAACAGAAAGCAGCTGACAACGGCGGCGAAAAACGGAATAACGGACATAAAGGTCATAGGAACGGCAACCGTAATGGAGGCCGTCGTAATGACCGTCCAAAGAAGGACCAGGAGTAGGCATGGGAAAGGATAAGCTGAGAAAATTCAGAGAAAACGAAACATTCAGATGTCTTGTGCAGCCGGCTACATCTGAGGTCCTGAACTGCGACCATCCTTTAAAGGGTCGTTGGGGGAAGGATTTCTTCGGAAATGACAATCCTATCGTTCTAGAGCTTGGCTGTGGCAAGGGGGATTATACCGTTGATCTGGCCGAACGTAATCCGGCATGCAATTATATAGGTGTCGATATCAAGGGTGCGCGTTTGTGGAAAGGTGCCAAATATGCTGAGGAACATGGACTTAAGAATGTAGGTTTCCTTCGTACACGCATAGAATTCATCGAATCTCTGTTCGCTCCAGGTGAAGTGTCAGAAATATGGATCACATTTGCGGATCCGCAGATCGGTCGTGAAAAGAAACGCCTGACAGCTCCGCTTTTCATGTCCCGCTATCGTAATTTCCTTTGTGAGGGTGGAATCATCCATCTAAAGACAGACAGCCGTTATCTTCATGAATATTCGCTTGCGATGGCTCAGCAGAACGGACTGCGTGTGCTTGCTGCCGCTACTGATATCTATGGGGCTGACAAAGAAAGGCTATATGAAAGTGAGCTTTCGTCAGTCTGCGGTAGGGCTGCAGTAGATGCACTTTTCGAGGTGCAGACTTTCTATGAGTCCCAGTATCTTGCACAAGGATTCCCTATAACATACCTTTCTTTCCTTGCCGATCATGCCGGCGATTATATCTCTCCGGAATGGGACGAAGATACATGGAAAGATGAAGGTCATCATTTTGTCATACCTTCCGGCCTTCCGGTCGCTTCGAAGTTCTATCCTGAAGCATAGTTTCTCGCTGACGCTTATATCGCTGTGCTTCAATGACTTATAAAAACCTCCTGCTCCCTTTCGGCGGCAAGAGGTTTTATGATTATGCTGATAACCAATGGTTTAGGCGGTGGCGGATTTATTGCACTTCTGTCCAGTGGATGCGGATGCCTTTGCGTTCCATTCCGCGGAACCATGTCATCTGGCGCTTGGCGAACTGATGGATGGCTGTGGCAAGCTGTTGGCGCATTTCTTCGAATGTAAGCTCTCCGATCAGGTAAAGTGTCACGAATTTGTATTCGAGTCCATAGTAGATCAGATCTTCTGCCGGAATCGGTTTCTGAGCGGGGGATAGAGCCGGATGTGTCCCATCGATCAGACCTTTGATCTCCTCTACCATTCCTTCTTTCAGTCGGGCGTCCAGACGCTTGTCGATTTTTGCGTTACGTACTTCGCGGGTGACGAGTGTTCCTATATAATATGTGCTTTTGGGGAGGAAACTTGTGCGTTGTACAGGGTGATCTGCTTCATATATCGCTATCTCCAATGCACGGATAAGGCGTTTGCGGGTATCGTAGTCGGTAGTGTTGTGGAGCGGCTTCAATGATGCAAGCTGAGCGATCAGCTCCTCGTCCGTTTTCTTCTCAAGTTCTGCACGAAGTTCTGGGTCAGGTGGTACCTCCGGAAGGGAATAACCGCATGTGGCAGCCTCGATATAAAGTCCGCTTCCACCGCATAATATCGGTATTCCGCCCCTTTCTCTGATATCTCTGTAAGCCTTTTCGAAGTCTCTCTGATACTCGAAGATATTGTATTTCTCCCCGGCATCGACTATGTCCATAAGGTGGTATGGTATTTCTTCGTATTCATCAAGGTCTTTTCCGGTACCTATGTCCATACCGCGATAGACCTGACGGGAGTCGGCTGAGATTATTTCAGCGCCGCGGGTGGCACGGTCCTCGAGGTTTTCAGCCACCTGCACTACCTCACCGAAAGAGGTTTGAGCCAATAGTGAGTTGATCTGTCGGGCAAGCTGTACGGCATAACGGGTCTTTCCTGGGGCTGTCGGGCCCAGGACGCATATGAGGTCAATTTCTCCTGTGAGGTATTTGTCAAGAATCTCCTTGACATTGATTTCTTCGGCAGGGGGCAGCTCTGCCATAGGAGGTATCGGAGTGAAAGATTTCTTTGCCATAGTGGTCAGGTTTCAGGGTGCAAATATAATGATTTTGAATAATAACCAGTAAATATATGATTGGATGTGTGACTCTCAAGTGACTGTGTGTCAATGTTTTAATAGGTTGAAGGTTGTGCCATTATACCCACCCGTACGGGTGTAATCCATTGGGTAATAATGTTTTAGTGGTAGAGCGGCTCGGAGACCCCCTTAGTATGAAATTCGAAAAAAGCATTAACTTTGCACTCCATTCATACAACGGTACGACCATTGTGGAGGCCGATGTGTCCGAAATCAAGTGAATTCCGGTACATCACCTTCACAAATCGTGATTTAATTGTTTTGAGATTATGCCGAAAGCAAAAAGCAGTGTAGAGATAAAGAACAGGAGGGCTTCGTTTGATTATGAGTTCATCGAGACCTTCCAGGCGGGAATCGTGCTTACAGGTACGGAGATAAAGTCCATCAGGGCGGGGAAGGCTTCTTTGGTGGATACTTTCTGCTATTTCAATAACAACGAATTGTATGTGAAGAACATGCATGTCGCTGAGTATTGGTGGGGAAGCTGGGGTAAACATGACCCGCGTCGTGAACGTAAGCTACTGCTTACCAGGAAGGAACTGAACAGGCTCAGCAGAGCAGTGAAGGAGAAAGGCCTGACAATAGTCGGAGTGAAGCTTTATATAGCAGACAATGGCTATGCTAAGATGCTGATTGCTCTTGCGCGTGGTAAGAAAGAGTATGACAAGCGTGCTTCCATCAAGGAGAAGGATCTCCGACGTGAGATGGAAAGAATCTAGAACCATTTGATCGATACAACAGCAGGGCTGTGTTCCGGCGACCCCCGCCTCCTTGTCAGGAGGCACCCCCTAGCCGGGGGTGGCATGTCGCCTATAACACAGCCCTGCTGTTGTATTGATAGAAATGATTTACAGTCCGAACGCTTTCTTGATCATGTCTACCGAGTCAAGAAGTTCCCATCCGAAGAACTGCACATACTCCTGAGTCTTCACACCGTTTCTGACAAGAGTCACCGACTCCTTGTATGGTGTTCTTCCTACATGACCATATGATGCAGTCGGCTCATATATAGGCTTCTTGAGACCGAATTTCTCGATGATCTTTGCCGGACGAAGGTCGAAGAGGGTCTCGATCTTCTTGGCAATCTCTGCGTCAGTGAGTCCGTTCGCCGCTGTGCCATAGGTGTTTACGAAGATGCTGAGCGGGCGTGCTACACCGATTGCATATGATACCTGTACGAGCATTTCACGAGCAACGCCTGCTGCTACCATGTTCTTTGCAATGTAGCGTGATGCATATGCTGCAGATCGGTCAACCTTTGAAGGATCTTTACCTGAGAATGCTCCACCGCCGTGTGCTCCCTTTCCGCCATATGTATCAACGATGATCTTACGTCCTGTGAGACCGGTGTCGCCATGAGGACCTCCGATGACGAATTTTCCAGTAGGATTGACATGAAGGATATAATCACCTTTGAAGAGGGCGGCAGTCTCAGGAGCGAGAGTCTCTATGAGCATTGGAAGGAGTATATTCTGGACATCTTCGCGGATCTTTGCCTGCATAGCCTCATCGACTCTCTTCTGGCCATACTGTGCGCATCCGTCTGCATAGCTCATGTTTCCGAGCGAAGCTGGAGTGAATTCGTCATGCTGAGTTGAAATCACGATTGTATGCACGCGTACAGGCTCATTTGTCTCTCCATCATATTCGATTGTGAACTGTGACTTCGAGTCCGGACGGAGGTATGGCATGAGCTCCGGCTTCTGCTTGCGGATCTTTGCGAGCATGAGGGGGGCCTGATGCGAGAGAGCGAGCGGAAGAGGCATGTATTCCTCAGTGTCGCGGCATGCATATCCGAACATCATTCCCTGGTCACCGGCTCCCTGAGCGTCAGCGTCCTCGCCGACTACACCTCTGTTGATATCCACGCTCTGCTCATGAAGAGCAGACAAGATACCGCATGAATTGCCGTCGAACATGTACTCGGCCTTGTTGTAGCCGATCTTGTTGATCACGCGGCGTACGGTCTTCGGGATGTCAACATATGCATCTTCAGAGCGTACTTCGCCTCCTACTACTACGAGACCTGTGCTGCAGAATGTCTCGCATGCGACCTTGGCCTCAGGGTCCTGGCGTAGGAATTCGTCAAGGATGGCGTCGGAAATCTGGTCCGAAACCTTGTCTGGGTGTCCTTCTGACACCGATTCAGATGTAAATAAGTAGTTCATATTTTCAATATTATCTTTTAATTCAATCAGCGCCCCTGGCATAAAAACAAAAGCCCCACATAAATGCGGAGCCGTCACAAAAACACAAAACATTGATATGAAAGCGGTCACCATGGCTAGATGACCATTTAGTCAACATTTTAGCATTTTTTTACGTGGTTGCAAGCAGCCAAATCTCTCCACATTTTCTTTTCGGGCGGCAAAGATATATAAAATTTCTGACATGCAAATATTTTTTCCGGCAAACCATTAATATATGATGCTCTGGCTGTTAAAAATGGGCACAAAATTTCATAACGTCGTCAAAATGTGCTATCTTTGCGCCATAAAAAATCCTATTATTTTAACTAAAACGTTATGAAACAATCAATTAAGTGTCTTATTGCCGTTTTCGCGGCAATGCTTATGAGCGTGGCTGCCTTCGCACAGGTGACCACATCTGCTCTGGGTGGACGTATTGTTGATGCTAACGGTGAGCCTGTGATCGGTGCAGCGGTTGTCGCTACACATGAGCCTTCAGGTACCGTTTACGGCGTTTCAACAAATAATGACGGTCGTTATGCCATCAACGGTATGCGTGCCGGCGGTCCTTACAAGGTTGAGATTTCTTGCCTTGGATACCAGACTCTCGCTTACACAGATGTGACTCTTCAGCTCGCTGAGACTTTCTCTCTCAACGGTACTCTCAACGAGGACTCTGAGATGCTCGGTGAAGCAATGGTAGTTGCAGCTCCAGCTTCAAAGTTCTCAGCTGAGAAGATGGGTTCTGCGACCAACATTTCAAGCAACCAGATCACATCTATCCCTACTGTAAACAGAAGCATCTCTGACGTTACAAGACTTTCACCATATGGTGGTAACGGAATGAGCTTCGCCGGTGCGGACGACCGTACAGCTAACTTTACAGTCGATGGTGCGAACTTCAACAACAACTTCGGTCTTAACGGAGGTCTCCCAGGTGGTGGAAGCCCTATCTCTATCGATGCTATCGAGGAGATGCAGGTGGTTATCTCTCCATATGATGTACGTCAGACAAACTTCATCGGTGGTGGTGTGAACGCTATCACAAAGTCAGGTACAAACACATTCAAGGGATCTGCATATGTTTATCACCGCAATGAGAACATGCGTGGTAATATGGCCGGTGGAAAGGAAGTTTCAGGTGCACGTGAAAAAGACCGCAACACTACATACGGTTTCACACTCGGCGGACCTATCATCAAGAACAAGCTCTTCTTCTTCGTGAATGCAGAGTACTCGAAGGTGCCTACAGTCGTTAACAGATGGCATGGTTCTGAGGATGGAGTGATGAATGCTGATAAATACATCTCACGTACAACTCTCAAGGACCTTGAGGAGGTTTCAAAGTTTGTAAAGGATAAGTATGGATATGAGACAGGTTCATGGACTGATTTCCCTGCAAACGAGAGCAATACCAAGCTCCTTGCCCGTATCGACTGGAACATCAACGACAGGAACAAGCTCGCTGTAAGATACAACTATACTCTTAACAGAGCTTGGAACTCAACCAACGGTTCATCAATGGACGGTGGTTCACGTTCCGGTTATTCTCGTTTCTCTCAGTATGGTATGGCATATGCCAACTCTATGTATTCGATGGATAACGTCGTAAGTACAGTTTCAGTAGATCTCAACAGCCGTATCAGCGACAATCTTTCAAACCAGTTCCTCGCAACTTATTCAAAGCTTGACGATATCCGCGGAACAAATTCAGAGGATATGCCTTTCGTTGATATCCGTAAGGACGACGGCAGTGCAGTTCTCCCTTATATCGCCCTCGGTTACGAGCTCTTTACATACAACAATGCAGTACACAATACTCATATCAGCGTAAAGGATGACCTTACATACTATGCAAGTAACCATAAGATTACCGGAGGTCTGAGCTATGAGTATCAGATGGCTGACAACTCTTACATGAGAAACGGTACAGGTTACTACCGTTACAAGAGTCTTGAGGATTTCTATGCCGGAGCAGCACCTGAGGTAGTATGTCTTACTTATGGTTATGATGGTGAGACAAATCCTGCAGCACGTGTACAGTTCCACAAGGCCGGTCTCTATGCTCAGGATGAGTGGAATGTTACTGAAAGATTCAAGCTTACTTACGGTCTCCGTCTCGATGGTCTCTTCTTTGACAATCAGGACCTTATGAGAAACCAGGCTATCTATGACCTTGCTTATACGGTAGATGGCGAGGAGCGTCATATCGATACCGGCAAGTGGCCTACAGCTGCAATTACAGCTTCTCCAAGAGTAGGTTTCTCATGGGACGTTCTTGGAGACAACAGCCTTAAGTTCCGTGGTGGTACAGGTCTCTTCTCAGGACGTCTGCCTCTCGTGTTCTTCACCAACATGCCTACAAACTCAGGAATGGTTCAGTATCAGGCTCAGCTCAATGATGCCAAACTCCTCGATAAGTTCGGTACAGTGATCAATGAAGATGGCGTGGAGGTTCCTAAATATACAATGGATGTGTTCAAGGGCGATCTTCTCAAGCGTGAGGCACTTCTCAAGAAGCTTCATGAGATGGGTTATCCAAGCACAATCAAGCCTGAAGACGGTACACTCCCTTCTGAGATTTCTGCAGTTGACGCAAACTTCAAGATGCCTCAGGTATGGAAGGCTTCATTTGCTATCGATTATACAATTCCGGTTTCATTCCCATTCACTATCAGCGCCGAGGGTATCTTCAACAAGACAATCAATGGCGTGGTGCTCAGAGACTGGAGTGTTAATCCTGTAGATGGCTTTACAAGATTCAATGGTGTGGACAACCGTCCTATCTATCAGGACTTCAAGCAGACATATCAGGTATATAACGCAGAGAAGGAGAAATATGAAGATAAGAACATGCCTGCAGCATATGTTCTCGAGAATACTCATAGAGGATACGGATATTCAGGCACATTTACTATGAATATGCGTCCTGTAGAGAGCATCAGCCTCATGGCTTCTTATACTCATACTGTTTCTAAGGAGCTTACAGGTATGCCTGGCTCTAATGCAGCATCAGTGCTTAACTACATCGGAACAATCTATGGTCCGAATGATCCAGGTCTCCACAACTCAGAGTTCGTGACTCCGAACCGTGTCGTGGCATCTGCTACTTTCCACGATAAGTCTGACAACCACTTCAGCTTCATCTATGAGGCATTCAGAGGCGGTTACAAATACTCTTACATGACTGCCAACGATATGAACGGTGATGGTTACAACTATGACCTCATCTATATCCCTACAGATGAGCAGGTTGCAAATCGTGATTTCCGTTTCGTTTCTGAGGATGATGAGAAACGTTTCATGGATTATGTACATCAGGATCCATATCTCAGCAAGAACCAGGGCAAATATGCAGAGTCTTACAGCGCTTACTCTCCATGGGTACACAGACTTGATTTCAGCTACAAGCATGATTTCAAGATCAGAGCAGGCAAGTCTATGAATATCCTTCAGCTCAATGTAGATATCAAGAATATCCTCAACCTCTTCAACTCTGACTGGGGCGTGATCAAGTACATGAACCCTGAGTACTCAAGCTCTACTCAGGCACGTGTCCTCAAGTATGAGGGTGTTGACGCTGACGGATATCCTACATTCTCTACACCTTCTGTAATCTCAGGCGATACTGAGATCTGGAAGAAGTACGTGAATATCGGCCAGTGCTGGTATGCTTCTGTCGGAATCAAATACATGTTTAACTAATTTATTATCAGGAATATTATGAAACTTAGAAATATTTTCACAGCGCTCGCAGCAGTTCTTGCGTTCACATTCGTGGGCTGTCAGGAAGAAGAGCGATTCCTGGATGAGGTAAAGGTATCTCAGTCATATATCGCTATCCCTGCAGAGGGAGGTCAGGTAGAGGTGACTGTTACTGCTGCTGCTGATTGGGAAATCACTGATATCCCTGAATGGCTTACAGTTTCTCCTGCTACAGGTGCTGCAGGTGAGACAGTGGTAAAGTTCTCTGCTGAAGCTACAACAGCTACAAACGAGGCTATTCTTTCTCTTCTTTGTGACGGTGCTACACAGTTCATGACTGCATTGCAGCTTACAGAGAAGGTAGAGCTTCCTATTTCTACTTGTGCTCAGGTAAATGCCGGTGAGGATGGAGTAAGGTATCGTGTAAAGGGTACTGTGACTTCTATCGCCAACACACAATATGGTAACTGGTATCTTCAGGACGAGACAGGTACTGTATATGTATATGGTACTCTTTATGACGGTGCTGAGAAGCTGTTCACCAAGCATGGCATCGAGGTGGGTGACATCGTTACTGTAGAGGGCCCTAGAAAGGACTACAACGGTACTATCGAGCTCGTTAACGTTGACGTAATCAGCATCGAGAAGTCTCTCATCAAGGTTGACGAGGTGTCTCCGGAGGAGGCTGTCCTTCCAATCGAGGGTGGCGAGTTCAAAGTAACTCTTACAGCAAAGGGTAACGGCGTAACTGTAGTTGTTCCAGAGGCTGCAAAGTCATGGCTTTCAGTAACAGGTGTACAGACAAGCGGTACTACTGCTGTCGTTACATTCTATGCTGCTCCTAATGCAGGTGGCGACCGTTCGACTGAGATCGAGTTCGTTACTGTAAGCAAGGGTGTAGCGTATAAGGCATTCGCTACTCTCAGTCAGGCTGGCTCTATCATTGATGCTACTATCCCTGAATTCCTTGCAGCAGCAGAAGATGCTACACTTTATCGTGTAAAAGGTACTCTCAAGAGTTTCTCTGCAAACGCACAGTATCACAATGCAAGCGCCACTATCGTTGATGGTGCAGGTAACGAGGTTGATCTTTATCGTCTTGTTGCAGTAGATGCAAATATCGAGGATCTCGGACTCAAGGCTGGTGATCAGGTGACTGTAGTCGGCAAGAGGTCAAGCTATAACGGCAAGCCTCAGATGGCTGCTGGTTGCTATGTAGAATCTTATGTAAGCTTCACAGCAGCAACTATTGCTGAGTTCCTTGCAGCTCCAGTATCTACTGACGTGACTTATATCGTTACGGGTAAGATCGTCAATATCAAGGAGATAAGCGCATCTTACAAGAATGCTACCCTTACAATTGCAGACGAAAACGGAACTGAGCTCTATATCTTCCGCATGAAGCCTGCTGTCGGTGGAAAGGCTATCGAAGAAATAGGCCTTAAGGTAGGTGACGTTCTTACTGTAACAGGTCAGCGCGGAGAGTACAATGGCAGTGCACAGATGGTAAACGGCTATTATGTTTCTCATGAAGCATCAGAGCCGGGTGACGATCCTGTGACTGTAGGCCCTTTCACCAGCAACATCACATGGACTGCTAACAAGGACAACAAGTCATATGACGACGGAGCAGCGACCGTAAATGGTACAGCGCTCGATAAGGTCCTCAAATTCGGTACATCAAGCGTTGTAGGTTCTGCTTCTATTATTGTTCCTGCCGGAACAAAGAAGGTAGGTTTCTGGGGTGTTTCATGGAAGGCTAAAAAAGGAACTCTTGTGGCTTCAGTAGGTGGTCAGCAGATATACTCTCAGGATCTTGTTTCAAATGACGGTGCGACAGGTAATGCTCCTTACACTATCACTGTAGCTGATACCGATTATTATGAAATCAATATCGAGAAACTTCTCGGCTCGGCTCTTCCATCTGATACAGAAGTTGCTCTCAGCACTGTAGAAGGTGCAACACGCGTGATCATCTGGGGACTTAACTCTTACAAGTAAGATTCTTCGAAAAATATTTTTACGTCAGGCAGCCTGTCAGGGCTGCCTGATTTTTTATTATTGAACATCGCCAGATGTTGAATATCAAGGAAATTTCATTATTTTTGTAAGTTCAAGGGAACTGTCCTTAAGACATTAGGCATAAACAATTTATATGGATTTCATTATGAGATTGAGAAATTTATTTTTGGGAGTAGCAGCATCGATGGCCGTTCTTGCCTCTTGTGAGCCGGTAGAGCAGAATCTTGGTACTCCTAATATTACACTCAGCGTGACTGAGATGACTTTTGATGAAGCCGGTGGAAATGAGGCTCTTACGCTGAGTGCGACACGTGACTGGATGGTCGAGACTGATGCTGACTGGGTGGTTGTAAATCCAGAGTCAGGAGCGGCATCGGCAGATGATCAGACAGTAACTGTCACAGTTCTTGAAAACACAGGTATGGACCGTAAGGCAGACCTTAAGTTCACTATCGGAATGAAGAGCAAGTATCTGACTGTGACTCAGTCAGGACCTGGCGGATCGGCTGAGGCGCTTGTCGTTTATTCAAACAATTTCGATAAGACCAAGGCAGAGAAGGGTAGCAACGGCTGGGCTACATATCTTGATTCTTTCGATGGCTGGCTCAATGCTACAGGATCGGGCGTAGAGACCGTGACTTACGGTTTTGACCGAATGACAGCACGTACAAACAGCGGAAATGGTTCGGCTGGTTCATATTCGGATTATGTTTCTCTCGGAGCATCAGGACAGAACTACCTCTGGTTCGGTTCCGGCACTCCTTATTTCGCTGTAAAGAACATCACTCTTCCTGAGGGAAAGAGAGATTTCACTCTTTCTTTCGGTACAGAGAGATATCTCTATGAGGCTACCGACAATACATTCAATTGGGACGAGTTCAAGGCTTATGTAAGTGCTGACGGCAAGAAGTGGGTGAAACTTGCATGTGATTTCGCCGGTGGTGCCCTTCCGAACGGAAGATGGGATCTCGCTCTTTCTACATTCACAGTCCCTTCAGGCACTTCATCTCTTTATGTATATTTCGTATCGTCTTTGGGTTCTGCGTATGCTCTTGATGACCTTAAGCTTGTTCAGGCTGATAAGGCCGGCAAGACCCTTGATTTTGCAAACGGTGAGGAATTCGAGGTAGGCGGAAATACTCCGGGAGGAAATACCGGAGGAGATGGCACTGTCCCTGAATCAAAGGGCAAGAAGACCGTTGAGGAGTTCATTGCAGCTGCAGACAATGCGAACTACTACGAGCTTACCGGTAAGGTTTCAGGCTTCAATCCTACATACTGCAGCTTTGACCTTACAGATGATTCAGGAAAGATATATGTTTATTCTGTTCTTGATGCAAGCAAGGCTGAGTGGTCAGGCAAGATCTCTAACGGCGGCACCATCACAATCTATGGAAAATACCTGTACTATGAGCAGAAGTCCCAGCATGAAGTTGTTGACGCTCATATTGTAAGCTTTACAGCTGGTGACAATAGTGGCAATTCTGGTAGTGGAGAAAATGACGGCAAGTATTTTATCTATAAGAAAGCGCAGACTATTGAGAGCGGCAAATCTTATGTCCTGGCAGTGGGAACGAAGATTGCGACCGCAATTTCTGGAAATTACGGATACATTCAGGTAGAGGATGCTACTGTAGAGAATGGTGATATCGTGGCTAAGGGAACCAATGCCTTTGTTTTCACTTCTGTTGACGGTGGTTATACGATCAGACAGTCTGATGACAAGTACCTCTTCATGAAAGGAACATACAACAGTTTCAATGTGGCAGCAGACGTTACTGCAGGCCATGTATGGACTGTAGCATTTGAGAATGGCGAGGCTGTCATCACAAATAATGAGATGAACAAGTCCATTCAGTTTGACTCGAATTATAACTCTTACGGTGCGTATCCTGATGTAAGGGGAACATACCCTACTCTCTATGAGCAGACAACCGAGACTGATGCTCCGTCAGGAGGAAATGGTGATGGCGGTAGCACCGGAGAAGCCGGTGAATATGATTCGGAGCTTACCTGGACACTCGGATCAAATGCTTATGATGCGACTTCTTCTACTTCTCAGAAAGCTACAGTCAATGGTGTAGATGTCGATAACGTCCTCAAACTGGGCAAGAGCAAGGAAGGCGGTTCAGCAAAGGTTTCTGTTCCGGCAGGAACTGCCAAGGTAGGTTTCTATGCGGTAGCTTGGAACGGAAGCTCGAATACATCTCTTAGCTGTACAGCAGGCAGCAATGTCACTACATTGAAGCCGGCAGCAAACTCAGGAGCCGCTGGCAATCCTGAACCGCGATACAATATAACTGTAACACAGTCAGATTATTATACTGTTGACATCCCTTCCGGTGTGACCGAACTTACTCTTGCTACGACAGGAACAAGCAACTGCCGTGCAATAATTTTCGGTCTTAAGGCCGTTGAATAATTCCGATAAAGATTGAAATGATATATTTTACTTCAATAACCAAGGTCGCAGCGGTCGTGATGACTCTCTGCGCCTTGGCTGTATCTTCCTGCGAAAAGCCTGTAGAGGAGAAGGAGGTTCTGGAAGTATCTGTAAAGAATCCTTCTGTAGCCTCAGGCAAAGGACAGGTGTTCGTGAATGTCAGATGCAACGCTTCATGGACATTGTCTCTGACAGATGAAGCGGGTCAGGAAGTGGATTGGGCTGATGTCAATCCTGCTTCGGGAAAGGGAAGCAGGAGCAATGTAATTCTTTCGTACCAGGTCAATAATGCCGAGGAGGGGCGCAGACTCAATATCGTCCTTGACAATGGCAGCAGGTGGACTTCATGTACATTCGATCAGGCAGGATCCGGAAAGCAGCCGGAGTCGGAAAAGGATCCCGTTCCTAAGCCTGACAAGGACTTGTCCAAGACCGGCTGGCTGGAGCTTCCTGCAATGGATAATCCTGATCTGGGATATTACAGCCACAGCTTCGAAATGAACAAGAAGATATACCGTAATTATTCGTTCGGCTGGAGCCAGAAAGACCTTGTGGCGCTCTGGGTGGCATATCCTCTCTGTTCAATGTACACAAACAAGACCGTAGGCCGTACGGATGCATGGGCATATGACCCTCTTCTCGGATTGGAGTTTTCTTCGGCTCCATTCGGCGGATATGGCGGTTCATATGCAAGAGGACATCAGATTCCATCTGCAGACAGGTTGTGCAGCTACAATGCCAATATACAGACTTTCTACGGTACAAACATGACTCCTCAGCTGAATGCCCATAACGAAGGCATATGGCAGACCATGGAAAGCAAGGTGCGCACTTTGGCCAACACTTCCGATACGACATATGTCGTTACCGGTTGTGTCGTAGAGGGCAGCAATACATTCACTCAGGATTCAGACGGAAAGAAGATGACGGTACCGGTGGCATACTATAAGGTCCTTCTCCGTTACAGCAAGTCTTCAACCCTGAGCACTTGGGCGGCTATGGCTTTCTATACCGAACATAAGAGCTATAGCTCCAGCACTTCCCTTAGAAGCCTGGCGATGTCTGTAGATGAACTGGAGGAGATGTTGGGAATGGATTTCTTCGTGAATCTTCCTGCAAAGCTGGGAGAGATCAGGGCTGCAGAACTGGAGGCTGAAGACCCATTGAAAAACTCCGTATGGGGATTGTAATACTGAAACTCAAATCAATGAAAAGGATATTATATACCTTGGCTCTGGTGCTTTTCTGCACCTGCGCATATGCCCAGAAGGGCGAAAAGAACTATGTAATCGGATTCTACAATCTCGAGAATCTGTTTGATACATATGACGATCCGGCAAAGAATGACGAAGAGTTTCTTCCTGAAGGAAAGAACAAATGGACAGAAGCCAAGTATCAGAAGAAACTTCAGAACATGGCCAAGGTCATCAGATCCATGAAGGAGGAAAACGGCGCATGGCATGCTCTGCTCGGTGTATCCGAAATCGAGAACAGACTCGTGCTCGAGGATCTTGTGATGGAACCGCAGATCGCTGAAGCCAATTACCAGATCGTTCATTATGACGGACCTGACAGACGAGGTGTAGATGTCGCTCTCCTGTATAAGCCGGAAGTCTTCAAATTCATTGAAAGCGAGTCGATTCCGTTTACTTTCGAGGGAAGTTCGATAGACTGGATCCAGAGTCAGGAGGAAAGGGATTATTTCCGTACGCGTGATATCCTTATGGTGCATGGAACCATTGATGGCGAGCATTTCGCGATATATGTAGCCCATCTTCCTTCGCGTGCAGGCGGTAAGAAGGGAGGCAACCAGCTTCGTGACCGTGGCGGCGAAATCATGTATGAACATGCGATGAAGATGCAGGAGAGGTTTCCGGGCATCAAGATCGTGTGCATGGGCGATATGAATGACAATCCGACCGATACAAGCATGGCGGAATATCTTCACGGTAAGGAGCATAAGGGAGATGTCACTGACAAGGATTTCTTCTCTCCTTTCACTTCCATGCTCAAGGCTGGATTCGGATCTCTCGCTTATCAGGGAGTATGGAGCATATATGACCTTCTCCTGGTCAATAATGCCCTTGCAAACCCTCAGGAAGGTACTTTCGGCCTTCTGCAGCTGCATAAGAAAGGTTACTATGGACGCATATACAATCCTAAGTTCCTTACCAATCAGAAGGGACAGTACAAGGGTACTCCGTTCAGGACATTCTCCAACGGGGCATTCATCGGAGGTTACAGCGACCACTATCCGACATACATTGTAATTACAAAATAACTATGATAAAGAAAGCATTACTATTCATTGCAGCGCTGCTCTGCTCGTTCATGCTCTTCGCACAGGAGAGTGACTGGGGCGGTGTAAAAGGTACGGTGGTGAACCGTGCCGGCAGAGTTCCTGTTGCAGGTGCTGCTCTCACTCTTTCTCAGAATGGGGAGACTGTTGCTTCCGCAACTTCCGACGCTGAAGGAAAATTCCTTGTCGAGGAACTTCAGAACGGTATTTATGACATGACCATAAAGGCTCCTGGCTTTCTGGATGCTAATGTGAATGTCACGGTGGAAGGCTATGTGAAGGATCTTATATTCGTAGGCATGGTCATGGAGCAGATCGTTACGGATGTCGATGACTCGAATTTCGCAGAGTTCGATATGGACGATTCAGGCTTTGAAGATGCACCTTCGATCCTTTTTGACAGCAATGATCCGTTCACTAACATCGCAAGTTTCGGCTTCAGCAACATACGTTTCAAGAACAGAGGTTATACCAATGAGTCCCAGGACGTATATCTCAGCGGCATAAGGATGAATGATGCAATCACCGGTTATTCTCCATACTCCCTCTGGAGCGGTCTCAACGAGGCCATGAGAAGCAAGGAGACTACTATCGGCAACGAGGTGTCTGATTATGGTTACGGCGGATACAACGGTGTGACAAATATCCATGCGATGCCTTCGTCAGTGCGGACAGGCTGGCGTTTCAGCGCTCTTACCAACAGTGCCCTTTACCGCCTCCGCCTTATGGCTACATATGCTTCAGGAGAGCTTGACAACGGCTGGTCATATGCATTCAACGTATCAGCCCGTATCGGTGGAAATGATTGGGTAAAAGGAGTTTACTATCGAAACTTCGCATATTATGCTGGTGTCGAGAAGAAGTTCAATGATATCCATAAGATAGGTCTCGTGACATTTGCTGCTCCAGGCCAGCGCGGTGCGCAGAATGCCTCTACCCAGGAGGTGTATGACCTTACAGGAGATAATATGTACAACAGCAACTGGGGATATCAGAACGGCAAGGTGCGAAACTCACGTGTACGCAAGACTTTCGAGCCTGTGACCATTCTGAAATATACAGCGACTCCTTCGGACAATCTGGAAGCTTCCGCTACATTGCTCTGGCGTACCGGAAAGAACGGATATACTGCAATGGACTGGTATGATGCTGCGGATCCGCGTCCGGATTATTACAGAAATCTTCCGAGCTATTACTGGATGGATAACAAGGACTATGGAAGACTGAATTTCGAGAAGGCAGCATGGGCCAAGGATGCATGGATCAACGATATTCCTGAATACACGCACTTGAACTGGGACCGTCTCTATAACGTGAACTGGAACAATTATGATGAGAACGGACTACGCCGCTCGAAATATGCGGTCGAGGAACGCCGTGTGGACCAGAATGATGTCAATCTCAACGCCAGCGTGAAGTGGATGGCGTCCAAAGCCTTTACCCTCACAGGTGGCATCAACTACAAATGGAACCGTACGGAGTATTACAAGAAGATGGATGACCTTCTCGGCGGTGACTATTATCTGAATATCGACCAGTTCGCTGAACGTGATTTCGCTTCATCTCCTACAATGGTTCAGAATGATCTTGACTATTTCCTTGAGCATGGTGAAACAAAGGCTCTTAAGGAAGGCGACAAATACGGATATGATTATTATGCTCATGTCCGCAATGCAAATATCTGGGCTAACGGAGCTCTCGATCTAGGAGGTTTCAAGGCCAATCTCGCTCTCGAGGCCGGATATGCGAAGTTCTGGAGAGAAGGTCTTGTGAGAAAGGGACTTTTTGCCGGACTTGACGATAACGGAAACGAGATGATGTATGAAGGCAAGGTGCTTACCACTTACGATAAAAAGACTGGTAAGGCCATTACTTCAAAAGGAAATTCTGAAATTGCAGACTTCCTTACATACTCTGCGAAGCTTGGACTTCAGTACCATTTCGAAAGAGGACACAGGATCTATGCAAACGGAGCTTATTTCAATGATGCTCCTACATTTGCACAGTCATTCATCTCTCCTCGTACAAGAAATTCCATGGTTCCGAACCTGACTACAGTCAAGACTGCGTCTGCAGATGTCAACTATCAGTACAGCAATAACGGGTATAATTTCCGTATTACCGGTTTCTGGACCAATATAGCTGACCAGACCGACATGATGAGCTTCTATGACGACTCGCAGAATTCATTCGTGAATTTTGCCATGAGCGGAATCGACCAGAGGCATATCGGTCTTGAAATGGGATTCAAGATTCCTCTTCCTGTTCAGGGGCTTTCTCTTGCCGGAGCACTCAGCTGGGGTGAGTACATATATACTTCTACCCCTCGTATGACCATGACTATCGATAACAGTGCAGAGTTGATCTACGATAACCAGACTGTGCCATATTGGGCCAGCAGCCCTGTTTACAGGAAGACCGTAATGGACGGTGAAACCGTTTATGAGACCGATCTTGGCGGCGAACCTGTCGTGGAAAGATACCAGAAGCATTATGTCCCTTCGACTCCTCAGCTGGCTGCAGATCTGGGACTCAATTACAGGACGAATTCATATTGGTTCTTCGAACTCCATGCACAGTATTTCGCGAAGTCATATCTTGATATGAATCCTCTCTACAGGACTGACTGGATCGTGGCTGGTCCGGACTTGAACATCACCCCGACAGAGGTGGAGGACCTTACTGCCCAGGAATGTTTCGAACCGGCTTTCCTTCTTAATGCAAGCATCGGAAAATCCTGGTATATCGACCGCAAGTACAATTTCGGATTCTCTCTCAACCTTCAGAATATCACCAACAACCGTAATGTGAGGACAGGTGGATATGAAGGAACACGTCTTGCCGACAGCGAGACCATGGAGAGATACTACAAGTTCGATTCGAAGTATTTCTACATGCAGGGATTCAATTATATGCTGAACCTTTATTTCAGATTCTAGGGATATGAAAAGAATATATACAATAATCATTGCTGCAGCGGCCCTCTTCGCAGGTTGTGAAGAGTTCCAGCCTGTATTTACAGGTAAATATCCTGATCCTCAGGAGCAGTACATCTATAGTGATTCCGACTTCGGCAGTTTCACAACCATCGCTGATGTGAAGGCTATGTATGCTGCAAATGGATACAAGCCATACGTGGTGGAGAAGAACTGCGTCATCAAAGGTCAGGTTACTACTTCAGACCAGGTCGGCAACCTCTACAAGAGCCTTTATATTCAGGACGAGACAGCCGGAATCGAGATAAAGATCGGAAAGAACGGCCTTTACAACGAGTATAAGCTCGGACAGTGGCTCTATATCGACTGCTCGGGACTGACAGTCGGAGACTACAACGGCATGATCAATATCGGCTATGAGGATCCGACGGGGGAGTACGAAACAGGATATCTCGAGCATGCATACATTATCGACCAGCATGTATTCAAGGGAGAATATGGCGATCCTGTCAAGCCTGTAGTGGTTACAGAGGCGGATCTTCATAAGGACGTGAACCTCGGTCGTCTGGTGACTATCGAGAATCTGAAATATGACAACCATATCTTCATTCTTGCATATGTAGATCCTAACGGAAACAGAAAGGACTATACGAACAACGGCATCTTCATCGACGAGGAAGGACCGGATAATTATGGAGTTACCACATGGGCATGTTCTGAGCAGAAATGGAAGGAATATCTGCTTGCCGGTAATTTCGACAGTGTAGAAGCTGCAGGAACTACGGTCGGTGAACTCCTCAGGACTACCGGCATAGGTTCCATGGCATACTCAGTGAGCCAGTATTTCAAGATGGGTGATACCGAAGTACAGGTACGTTCCAGCGGATATGCCCGTTTTGCAGATACTGAGATTCCTCAGGACGTGCTCAGCGGAAAGGAAAGAGTGTCATTTACCGGCATTCTGACAGAATATAAGGGAGCAGCGCAGTTCACCCTCATCGATCTTGACGGTGTCAGAAAATCTGACGGAACCCTATGGTATGAATAATAATTCACTGAATCATGAAAAAAATATTACTGTTTACATCAATCATCATGGCAGCGATATCCTGCAACACAAACAATCCGTTCCTTACAGAGTGGGATACCCCTTACGGGATTCCTGACTTTAATCAGATAAAGGAAAAACATTATATTCCGGCAATCGAGATCGGTATCCGTCAGCAGCAGAGCGAAATCGATGCCATCATTGCAGAGTCAGCAGCTCCTACATTTGAGAATGTGGTAGAGGCATATGAGCGTTCCGGTGCCATTCTTGACCGTGTGTCAATGGTACTATTCAATATTTCAGAGTCAGATGCGACAGAGTCTCTTCAGAAGATCGTTGAGGAGGCGCTTCCGCTGATTTCTTCTCATAGTGACAATATCTTCATGAATCCATATTTCTTCGCAAAGGTGGATGCACTATATAAGGATATTGAAAAGCTGGATCTGAATCAGGAGCAGAAGATGACCCTCAAGAAGCTGCATAATGCCTTCGTGAAGAACGGTGTGGCTCTTGACGAGGCTGCGCAGGCGCGTATGCGCGAGATCAACATGGAGCTTTCTTCTCTTTCAAATACATTCGGAAACAATCTTCTTGCCGAGAACAATGCTTTTGCTGAGGAGTTCGGCGTATCGATTTCCGAATATGGTGAGGCCATGGCGTCAACAGAAGACCGTGCGCTACGAGAGAAGATGTTCAATGCATATGCATCACGCGGAAATAACGGTAATGAAAACGATAATAAGGAGCTGATTCTCAAGATGATGGCTCTTCGCGTAGAGAAAGCGAAGCTTCTCGGTTATGACAATCCGGCTCAGATGATTCTTGCCGATAAGATGGCCGGCAATCCTGAGACTGTAGATTCATTCCTTGCAAGCATCATGGCTCCTGCTGTAGCCAAGGCCAAGGAAGAGATCACCGATATGCAGGCTTTCATGGACGAGGACATCAAGGCGGGACTTCTTCCTGAGGGAAGTGTTATCGAGCCATGGGACTGGGCATATTATACAGAGAAGGTGCGCAAGGCTAAATATGCCCTCGATGAGGAGCAGACCAAGCCATATTTCCAGATGGAGAATGTCCGTCAGGGAGTATTTGACCTTACTACAAAGCTTTTCGGCCTTCAGTATGAGAAACTTGAGGATATTCCGGTATATCATTCCGATGTAGAAGGATTCAAGGTGACCGATGCAGACGGTTCGCTTATAGGTGTGATCCTGACTGATTATTTCCCACGCAGCACAAAGAGAGGCGGTGCGTGGATGACCAATTTTGTGAATCAGGAAGTTCTTGACGGAGAGGATATACGTCCGGTCATCGTGAATGTAGGCAACTTCGCTAAGCCTACGGAAGATAAGCCTTCACTTCTTACTCTCGATCAGGTGGAGACCCTTTTCCACGAGTTCGGACATGCTCTTCACGGCCTCCTCAGCCAGTGTACATACAAGAGCGTGAGCGGTACTTCAGTTGCCCGCGACTTCGTCGAGCTTCCGTCTCAGATCATGGAGAACTGGGCATTCCAGAAGGAAGTTCTTGCCAGCTATGCACGTCATTATGAGACAGGAGAAGTTATTCCTGACTCTCTTGTAGCCAAGATCGAGGCAGCAGCAAACTTCAATCAGGGATTCATGACCACCGAGCTTGCGGCCGCTTCAATACTTGACCTTAAATGGCATATGCTTTCGGAAGTGCCTTCTGATGTAGAAGCTTTCGAGGAAGCTGCATGCAAGGAAATGGGCCTTATCGATGAAATAATCCCACGTTACCGCAGTACATATTTCGCCCACATCTTCAGCGGCGGATACAGCGCAGGATACTACAGCTATCTTTGGGCTGAGGTTCTGGATAAGGACGCATTCGAGTACTTTATTGAAAAGGGAATCCTCGACAAGGAGACAGCGATGTCTTTCCGTCGCAATATTCTTGAGAAGGGTGGAAGTGATGAGCCTATGGTCCTTTACCGCCGTTTCCGTGGCGCAGACCCTGATGAGGCTGCACTCCTCAGAGCAAGAGGACTCGAGTAAAAATTAATGATGAAACTCTAACCATGTTATTTATGCACAACTTGCTAAAACCTTTTATCATATTTGCCGCATCAATGGCATTGATTTCATGCGGTACATCGGGTTCGGAGCCGGATTATAAGAATCCGGAACTACCTGTACAGGACCGTGTCGAAGACCTTCTGGACAGAATGACCGTGGAGGAGAAGCTCGGACAGCTTCTTTGTCCTCTCGGCTGGCCTATGTATGTCAAGACTGAGACTCCGGAAGGTGCAACTGCCGGTATTTCAGATGAATACAGAAAATTCATCGACGAGCAGCATGGCGGAATGCTGTGGGCGACATTCAGAGCCGATCCTTGGACCAGGAAGACTTTGGAGAACGGCCTTGATCCGAAGCTTGCTGCTGAAGCGTACAATGCTCTCCAGCGTTATGCAATTGACAGTACCCGTCTTGGTATCCCTATGATTCTGGCTGAGGAGGCTCCGCATGGACATATGGCAATCGGCGCAACTGTCTTCCCAACCAGCATCGGACTTGCCTCTACATGGGACAAGACTCTGATCACGGAAGTAGGCCGTACCATTGCCAGAGAGCTCAGGGCTCAGGGCGGCCATATCGGTTACGGACCTGTCATCGACCTTGCACGCGAGCCGAGATGGTCACGTGTAGAGGAGACTTACGGAGAAGATACATATCTGACTTCCCAGATGGCTGCTGCCATGGTAAGAGGTACAAGCCCTAAGCATAACGGCTGGGATAAAGGTATCATTTCTACACTCAAGCACTTCGTAGCATATGGTATTCCTGAAGGAGGACATAACGGAAATCCTTCCAATGTAGGAGAGAGGGACCTTCATGAGAATTTCCTTCCTGCGTTCAAGACAGCTGTTGACGAAGGTGCTCTTTCTGTGATGACATCATACAATTCCATCGATGGAGTCCCTTCTACCGGCAATCCTGAACTTCTCCGTAAGGTGCTTAAGGAAGATTGGGGATTCGAGGGCTTTGTCGTGTCTGACCTTGTCAGCATTGACGGACTTTTCAGCGACCACCATGTAGCTAAGGATAAGGAGGATGCCGGTATCATGGCAATGAATGCCGGAGTGGATGTCGATCTGGGTGCTAACTGCTATGCACTCCTCAAGGAGGCTGTCGAAGCTGGAAAGATCAGCGGAAAGGTACTCGATGAGGCTGTAGGCAGGGTTCTCAGACTTAAATTCGAACTCGGACTTTTCGATAATCCTTATGTCGATCCTGAAGTTGCAGCTGCAGAGGTAAGGAAGGCAGAGAATGTAGCTGTGGCACGTGAAGCTGCGCGTAAGGGAGTCGTTCTCCTTGAAAATAACGGCGTGCTTCCGTTCAGAAAGGATATGAAGATTGCCGTAATCGGCCCTAATGCCGACAATATGTACAACCAGCTTGGTGACTATACTGCTCCTCAGCCACGTGAGAACATCCGTACCGTGCTTGATGGAATCAAGGCTAAGGTCGGCGAGAGGAACGTGACTTATGTAAAGGGTTGTGCGATCCGTGATACAAAAGACAATACTATCGCTCAGGCTGTAAATGCGGCGCGCAGTGCAGATGTGGCGGTTGTAGTGGTCGGTGGCTCAAGTGCCAGGGATTTCAAGACTACTTATAAGGAAACAGGTGCTGCCGTAGCAGACAAGAATTCAATCAGCGATATGGAGGCGGGAGAAGGTTTCGACCGAGCAAGTCTTTCGCTTCTCGGCCTTCAGAACGATCTTCTCGAAGCCGTGAAAAAGACAGGAACTCCTATGGTCGTCGTGTATATCGAAGGACGTCCTCTTGACAAGAGGTGGGCAAGCGAGAATGCAGATGCTCTTCTGACCCAGTTCTATCCGGGACAGCAGGGAGGAGAAGGTCTTGCCGATGTGCTTTTCGGAGATTTCAATCCTGCAGGCCGTCTGCCTGTATCCGTGCCTTATGATGCAGGACAGGTACCTGTCTATTACAATAAGAAATTCCCTAAGGGACATGATTATGTAGAGATGCCTTCTGATGCCCTATATCCGTTCGGATACGGACTCAGCTACACTTCATTCGAGTATTCCGGCCTTGCTGTCGATAACCTCGGCGGCAATCAGGTTAAGGTCAGCCTTGATGTCAGGAATACAGGAAACCATGACGGAGAAGAGGTCGTACAGGTATATGTGACTGACCATGTGGCTTCTACAGTACGTCCACGCAAGCAGCTCCGTGCATTCGAGAGAGTCGCTGTTCCGAAAGGTGAGACTGTTCATGTAGAGTTCGTTCTTGACGAGACTGCATTCATGGTCTGCAACAGGGATATGAAGATGGTGGTAGAGCCTGGTGATTTCACTATCGCCGTAGGTGCATCTTCGACAGATATAAGACTTGATGAAACCATAACTCTTTAATATACTTTCTGATGAAAAGACTTACATTGATGACAGTTATCGCTGCGGCAGCTTTTGCAGCATGCAGCCCTGTCCAGCAGAAGGATTATACCAGCCTGGTGGATCCGTATATCGGCTCCGGAGGACATGGACATGTATTCGTGGGGGCAAATGTTCCTTACGGCATGGTCCAGCTCGGACCTCAGCAGATCCGTGATTCATGGGACTGGTGCTCAGGATACCAGTACATCGATACGTTGGTGATTGGTTTTTCTCATACCCATCTTTCAGGTACGGGAATAGGTGACCTCGGTGATGTCATGCTCATGCCATATGATCCTGCCAAGACTGTCTATGCGAGCGAGTATATGCCTCGCAAGAAGGCTGAAGCAAAACATATCTATGCATATCTTGACCATGCAGACGAACAGGTGGCCCCAGGATATTATAGCCTGGAAATGCCTGATTACGGTGTGAATGTACGCCTTACAGCAACAGAAAGGACAGGTATCCATGAATATACATTCACTTCGGACGAGTCGGCGATCCTTGTGGATCTTTGTTCCGGTATCGGTTGGGACGGAGTGACCGATTGGGATCTGAAATTCATTGATGATACCCATATCGAAGGATTCAGAAGGTCTTCCGGCTGGGCCAAGGACCAGACATGTTGGTTTGCCGCTGAGTTTTCGGAGCCTGTTGTGAGCCAGGAGATTGTGGTCATTACAGACAAAGAGAGCGCCGTGTCGTTGAAGTTCGATACATCTGAAGACAAGACGATTTTCGTGAAGGTCGGCATCTCTCCTGTAAGCTGTGCGAATGCATGGGAGAATCTTCGCGCCGAGCAGCCTGCATGGGACTTCGAAGGTACCCTCGCCGCTGCAAAGGCAAAATGGAACGAGGTGCTCGGACGCATAGACATCGAGCCTATGGATGAGAAGCAGGAGAGGATTTTCTACACTTCACTGTATCATACTATGATTTCTCCTTCTCTTTTCAGCGATGTCAACGGAGATTATCGCGGAGCTGACGGAAAGTCATACAACTGTGAGCAGGATCAATATACTATCTTCTCTTTGTGGGATACATACAGAGCCGCTTCTCCTCTGATGACCATCATCGATACGGAGAAGGCAAGGTCTGTGGCTTCTACATTCATGAACATATATGACCAGCAGGGGAAGCTTCCTGTATGGCATCTTGCCGGAAACGAGACAGACTGCATGATCGGCAATCCAGGCGTCATCGTCATGGCAGACCTTATCCTGAAAGGCCTTGTTGAGGACGTGCCTGCTGCTCTGGAGGCCATGAAGGTCTCATCAATGCTTGATGAAAGGGGACAGGAACTGCTCAAACAGTACGGTTTCATTCCTTTTGACAAGAGTGCAGAAAAGGAAACCGTGTCCAAGGCTATGGAGTTTGCGATTGCAGACGCTTCTCTTGCGAAGGTCGCAAGACTTTACGGAGATGAAGAAGCTGCCGGATATTTCGGAGAAAGAAGCACTTGCTGGAAGAAATATTATGACAAAGAGTACGGACTTGTCAGAGGAAGAGCTTCCGACGGGTCTTGGAGGACTCCTTTCGATCCTTTCAAGGCAATCCATATGATGAGTGATTTCACAGAGGGAAATGCATGGCAATATACATGGCTTGTACCTCATGATGTAGAGGGACTCATCGAGACTATCGGAGGCCCTGAAGCTTTTGAAGTGAAGCTCGATTCTCTGTTCATTGCAGAAGGAGACCTCGGCCCGGCTGCCAATGATGTGACAGGACTTATCGGCCAGTATGCACATGGAAATGAGCCTAGCCACCATGTCGCTTATCTCTATAATTATATCGGCAGGCAGCATAAGTGTGCGGAGAAGGTAAGATATATTCTCAATGAACTGTATTTCGACGATTACAGCGGAGTGTGCGGTAATGAGGATGCCGGACAGATGTCCGCGTGGTATGTGCTCTCATCTCTCGGCCTCTATCAGGTAGATCCTGCAAAGGGTGACTTCCAGTTCGGCTCTCCTGCAGTCCGCAAGGCTGTGGTCAACGTAGGGGAGGGAAAGACATTTACAATCCTTGCAGAAAACAATTCACCAGAAAATATCTATATACAGTCAGCGAAGCTTAATGGTGTCAAGCTTGACAGGACCAGCATCACTTATGATGAGATAATGGCAGGAGGTACCCTCGAATTTGCAATGGGTCCTCAGCCTGCAGACGAATAAAACAAGACCACAATATGATACGTAAAATCGCTATTATCGCAGCGGCTATGACTCTGGCTGCTGCATCCTATGCTCAGGTTCCTTATTGGAAGGATCTGGACGTCTTTGCTGTCAATTCTGAGACAGAAAGGACTGAAATGATATTCTGGGATAACTGGGAGGACGCTCTGTCTCAGGATTTCGAACAGAGCAGCTATTACAAAAGCCTCAATGGTACATGGAAATTCCTGTATCATGATTCTCAGGAAAATATGGATCCTGAGATAGGAAAGACTACAGCTGCAAAGGCAGAGTCATGGGAACACATTAAGGTTCCGGGCAACTGGGAGATGCAGGGCTTCGGTATCCCTATCTATGTGAATACGGATTTCGAGTTCGCTACGTGGAATCCTCAGCCTCCTTTCATTCCAGACCAGAATCCTACGGGTGTTTACTATCGTTCATTCGAAGTTCCTCAGGACTGGGCAGGACGTCAGGTGTATCTCAACCTCGCCGGTGCCAAGTCAGGAGTCTATGTCTATGTGAACGGAGAGGAAGTCGGATACAATGAGGACTCGAAGGATCTTGCGAGATTCAATATTACAGAGTACCTTAGAGAAGGAGACAATGATCTGGTACTCAAGATGTACCGTTTCTCTACAGGCTCATATCTCGAGTGTATGGACTTCTTCCGTATAAGCGGTATCGAGAGAGATGTATATCTTTCAACTGAAAAACACCATACTCAGTTTGACATCAATGTCATCTCAAGCCTTGATGAGGAGTGTGTGAACGGAGTCTTCCGTCTCGAACTTTCAGCACTTCCTACAAAAGATCTCGATGTTTCATATCAGCTTCTCGACAAGGACGGCTCGATTGTCCTCAAGGACTGCCGTCTTGTAAGCGATGGAAAGTCTGTGATGGAAGGAGTTGTCGAGAATGTAAGGAAATGGTCTGCAGAGACCCCTGAGCTCTATACTCTCCTTCTTTGTGTAGAGGGCGAATATACCCGTTTCAATGTCGGTTTCCGCCGCTTTGAGATTAAGGGAGACCTCTTCCTTGTGAATGGAAAGCCAGTCAAGTTCAAGGGCGTGAATCTGCATGAGACAGATCCTTATACCGGCCATTATGTGACCCGCGAGAGGATGCTTCAGGATCTCAGGCTTATGAAGGAGAACAATATCAATGGTATCCGTACATGTCATTATCCGCAGCCTCGCATGTTCTACGATCTCTGCGACAGCCTCGGATTCTATGTATATAGCGAGGCTAATGTAGAGAGCCATGGTATGTTCTACGATCTGGACAAGACCCTGGGAAACAAGCCTGAGTGGTACACAAACCATATCTACCGTATCAGGAACATGTATTTCAGAACAAGGAATTATGCCTGTGTAGCTATCCTGTCTCTTGGAAACGAGGGTGGTAACGGCTGTAATTTCTATAATGCTTACAATGAGATAAAGGCTCTTGAAAAAGGTGGAATGAACCGTCCGGTATGCTACGAAAGAGCTGAATTCGAGTGGAACACAGACATGATCGTGCCTCAGTATCCATCGGACGACTGGTTCAAGCAGTTCGGTGAGAATTCTCCTGGCCGTCCAGTATGTCCTTCTGAATACTGCCACTCTATGGGTAACTCTACCGGATCTCTTGACCTCCAGTGGAATTATATCTACAAGTATGACCACCTTCAGGGAGGATTCATCTGGGACTGGGTGGACCAGGCTCTTGCGAAATATGATGAGAACGGTAATTTCAAGTTCTGGGCATATGGCGGCGACTTCGGAGAGAATATGCCAAGTGACGGTAATTTCGTCTGCAACGGACTTATCGGTCCGGACCGCGAACCTCATCCGGGACTTGCCGAAGTGAAATATGTATATCAGAACGTGAAGTTCACGTCCGACGACCCTGTAAGCGGAAAATACAATATATTCAACCGTTTCTATTTCACTGATCTTTCAGGCTATGATGTAAGATATACAGTGCTTGCAGACGGAAAGCCTGTCAGAAAAGGCAAACTCCGTTTCGATACTCAGGCACAGCAGGGCGAGGATTTCATCGTCAAGCTTCCAAGACTCAGAAAGTCCAAGGAATATCATATCAACTTTGATGTCGTGACCAGGGAAGAGGCTCCGCTTCTTGAGAAGGGTCATGTGATCGCGACTGAGCAGTTCCTTTTGAAGAAGGCTGGCAGAAAGGCATATGTGCCGAAGGACAAGCCTATGGAGGTGGCTACAGATGGAAATCTTGTGGTGATCTCGTCCGATAAGGTGGAATTTGCTTATGATACAGAAAAGGCCTATGTAGTGTCATATAAGTTCAAGGGTAGGGAAATCCTTGCCGACGGATTCGGTCTGAGACCTAATTTCTGGAGAGCTCCGAACGATAATGACTATGGCTGCGGCTGGCCTAGGAGAACTCAGGGTTATAAGAAGGCTTCCAATGAATTCGACGCCGAATGGAGCATCGTAGAGGTAGAGAACGGCATGGCTCTCAAGGTTTCATATGCCCTTCCTACAGGCAATACATATGATGTCCTGTATAATGTCTTTGCAGACGGTATAGTAAAGGTTTCGGCTGATTTCAAGGGATTTGCTTCTGAAGAGCCGATTGAGGTCCCTCGTATCGGATTCAGAATGAGGCTTCCGCTTTCAGCAGAGGAATATACATATTTCGGTCGCGGACCGCAGGAAACATACTGGGACAGGAAGGCTGGTGCCAGAATGGGCATCTGGGAAACCTCTGCAACCGATTCATATGTTGCATATGTTCGTCCTCAGGAGAATGGCCATCATGTTGACTGCCAGTGGCTTGAATTCGCTCCTCTGACTCTTGTAGGAGAATGTTTCGAGTTCAATGCATTGAGAAACTGCGTGGAAGACTTCGATTCTGAAGAGGCGGTCCAGCATGATTACCAATGGGATAACCTCCATGCCGATGAGGACCACAGTCCTGAAAATGCCAAGGACGCACGTCGTCGTCAGCACCATATTGATGATATCGTGCCAAGAGACTATGTGGAGCTTTGCCTCGACGGTGTACAGACCGGTATCGGCGGATACGACAGCTGGGGACAGAGAACAGACCCTGAAAGGACTCATTTCAGCAATGAGGATTTCTCATTCAGCTTCACAATGGTGCCTGATGGTGCGACCGGTTTCCGCAAGGCATATCGTTACGCTTACTGATGAAGAAACTTCCGGGAATAATGCTTATGGCCTTCCTGTTCTGCCTTATGGCAGGGCAGGAGGTCCTGCATGCTCAGAAACTGGTTTTTGCTGACAGCCTCGATTTCGGGACCATCTTCGAGAAGGACGGAAAAGCGGTAAGGAGTTTTACATTCCGCAATGACACCGGAACGGATGTTACTGTATGCGATCTTACGACAGCCTGCCGGTGCATTGTCGGAGAGACATCATTCAAGACCGTGGCTCCGGGAGAAACCGGGGATATTAAGCTTACATTCGATCCTGCATATCGTTCCGGTCCTTTCAGGTACAGTATTGCCGTATGGTATGCTGATAAGGCTAGATATCAATACGTTACGGTTACAGGAAGCGTCGTGCCCATGTCACATCCTATCGAGGAAGATCATCCGTACAGCATGGGCGGGGGCCTATATACCAGCCATAAGGTGCTTCCTTTCGGGCACATTGGACATGGCCAGACGAAAAAGATGTTTTTCCGTTATGGAAACGGTACTGACAAGCCTATGACGCTGAAATTTGTCGTCGAGGGCTGCTGCGCCCGGACCATCGGGATGGAAAAGGAACTTTCCCTTGCTCCGGATGAAAGAGGAAAACTTTATGTCAGCATCACGATGCCTTACGGATATGAAGGAAGCCATGTGAACCGTATATGGATATATGTTAATGGCGTACGTCAGGAAAATCCTCTTCTGGTGAAGATGATTTCCGGAAATGGAAAATGAAACACACATAAATGATAATACTATGAGAATGAAAAAAGTCTTGCTCGGCTGCCTTTCAATGGCAGTCATTGCTGCCTGTTCAACAGTTCCGGCACCAGCCCCATACGGTGCATTGCCGTCAGATGCACAGGTGGAATGGCAGAAGATGGAGTACAATATGTTCGTCCATTTCGGTCCTAATACTTTTACAAGTGCAGAATGGGGAGACGGTACTGAAAGTGCCGATATCTTTGCTCCGACTGCATTGGATTGCCGTCAGTGGGCTGCAACAGCAAAAGCTGCAGGAATGAAGGGAATCATCATTACTGCCAAGCATCATGACGGATTCTGCCTCTGGCCAAATCCTGTAAGCCAGCATACAGTTGCTCAGAGCAGCTGGAGGGAAGGAAAGGGTGATGTCCTCAAGGAACTCTCTGAGGCTTGTAAGGAATATGGCCTCGAGTTCGGTATCTATATTTCTCCGTGGGACAGAAACGATCCTCATTATGGTTCGGACGCATACAACGATGTGTTCGTGAAGACATTGGAACATGCTCTAGGAAGCTATGGAGAGGTCTTCGAACAGTGGTTTGACGGAGCGTGCGGAGAAGGACCTAACGGCAAGAAGCAGACATATGACTGGCCGCTCTTCTATTCTACCGTGTATAAGATGCAGCCTGATGCAATCATATTCAGCAATGTCGGTCCTGGCTGCCGTTGGGTAGGAAATGAGTATGGAAGCGCCGGACGTACATGCTGGGGCACAATGAATATCGGAGAACTTACTCCTAGCAGTCCGGCCAATTGTGATATACTTAACGAAGGTGAAGCAGATGGCGAGAAATGGGTAGCGGCTGAAACAGATGTATCTATCCGTCCGGGCTGGTTCTGGAGAGAATCAGAGAACGAGAAGGTGAAGTCGGTACAGGAGCTTCTCAAGATATATTATGAAAGCGTAGGCCGCAATTCGCTCCTCCTTCTCAATGTCCCTGCCGACAAGCGTGGCCTTCTCCATGAGGTTGACTCTGTAAGGCTTATGGAGCTTCGTGCAGCCATAGATGAGATCTTCTCGGAGGATCTTGCTGCTGGCGCATCTGCTGAGGCAGACTGTGTGCGTGGAGGAAGCGGTAAATATGCAGCTGCAAATGTCCTTGATACGGATTATGATTCATATTGGGCAACTGATGATGACGTATTGTCGGCTTCATTTACTGTGAATCTGCCGGAGCCACGCACATTCAACCGTGTCCAGATCCAGGAGTACATACCTCTCGGACAGAGGGTTGCTGCATTCAGCATAGAAGCTCTTGATGCAGACGGACAGTGGAGGACCATCGCAAACGAGACTACCATCGGCTATAAGCGTATCGTGCATGTCCCTACAGTGACAGCGACTGCTGTACGCGTCAATATCGAGGAGGCACTCGCATGTCCTGTGATCAATGGTTTCGCTCTTTATATGGACAATATCTATGTGAGTGATGAAAAGGCCAATATCCCTGTGGGAGAGGTCAAAGCGGCTTCGGAGCAGCTTATCCTTGATCTTGGAGATGTGAAGACCGTGAAAGGATTCACTTATGCTCCTATGTATAAGGGAGAGGGTGGCTGCATCGTCACATATGACCTTGAGACAAGTGCTGACGGAGTTTCATGGACAAAGGTTTATGAGGGCAAGATGTTCGAGAACATCATCAACAATCCAACATCACGTGATGTACTCTTCGATACTCCTGTACAGGCCAAGGCAATACGCCTGACTCCTGTTCGCGTAGAGATTTCTGCCGGTGCTGCCGGACAGAGCCACGACACCTACGGTGTATCGGATTTTTCGGTCATTGAATGAAAATAATTTTAGCAGCCGAACTTATGAAATGTGGCTTGGAAGGCCTTCTGAGCCACAACTTTAAAGAAATGTTCGGAAAAATGTGCTAAAACGTTTTATAACTCAAAAAATTGCTATAACTTTGGCCCGAATAACCGCATTGTTATACAAACATTGAAAATAGTAACAAACTATATCAACATTAAATTAACCAATAACACTTTTCCAATTATGAGTAAACACTCTATGATGAAAGGTCTGGCTTCAGTTGTCATGACTTTGGCCGGATTCTTCCTCTTCGCTGGAATCGGTTATGCGCAGACTGCAATCAGCGGTACTGTAATCGATGAATTCGGAGAGCCACTGATCGGTGCCAGTGTCTTTGTAGAAGGAAACTCGACAGTCGGAACAATCACTGACCTTGACGGTAACTATACCCTCTCGGTTCCTGAAGGATCGACTGCTCTGATTTTCTCATACATCGGCATGAAGGATCAGGTAGAACAAATCAATGGACGTACAGTCGTGAACGCAACTCTCTTTACTGAGTTTGACGCTCTCGAGGCAACTGTCGTTACTGCGATGGGTATCTCAAAATCAGAGAAATCCCTCTCTTACAACGTTCAGGAGACTAAACTTGAGAACGTTACACCTGTAGGTTCATTCGTGAACTCACTTAACGGTAAGGTTGCCGGTGTATCTATCAATACATCTTCTACCGGTATCGGTGGTGGTAGCCGTGTCGTTATGCGTGGTACTAAGTCAATCTCAGGAAACAACAACGCACTTTACGTGATCGACGGTATTCCTATGCCATCTCTCCAGGGAGATCAGCCAGAAGGTGTATTCGCTGGTGCTGGCCAGACAGGTGACGGTCTTTCTGCCATCAACCCTGACGATATCGAGAGCATTTCAGTGCTTTCTGGTCCATCGGCAGCCGCTCTTTACGGTTCTTCTGCAGCAAACGGAGTTGTCATCATTACAACAAAGAAGGGTTCTCAGGGCGATTTCTCTGTGAATTTCTCAAACAGCACTTCATTCTCGAATGCTTACATCATGCCTCGTTTCCAGAATACTTACGGAACAACAGAGGCCGGCTCATACCAGAGCTGGGGTGAGAAACTTGCAACACCTGCTTCTTACAACCCTAGGGACTTCTTCCAGACAGGCTACAACACAAACAACTCACTCAGCATTTCTACAGGTAACGAGAAGAGCCAGACTTACTTCTCGATGGCTGCTACAAATGCAGAGGGTATTGTTCGTAACAATGACTATGACCGTTACAACTTCTCTATCCGTAACACATCTAAGTTCCTCGATGACAAGATGACTCTCGACCTCAGTGCATCATACTCGCATATCAGAGAGCAGAACATGATTTCTCAGGGTCAGTATTCAAACCCTGTGCTTCCTGTTTACCTCTTCCCTGCAGCAGATGACTTCGAGCGTATCAAGATCTACGAGCGTTACAATGCAGAGCGTGGTTTCAAGACCCAGTACTGGCCATATGAGAACGACCTTACTATGCAGAACCCTTATTGGATCACTGACCGTCAGAAGTTCGTGAACAATAAGACACGTGTCATGGGATCGGCTCAGCTCAAATATGAAATAGCTCCTTGGATCAACATTTCAGGACGTGCGAAGATCGACAAGAACATCGAGACACATGAGAAGAAGTTCTCTGCTTCAACTCTCGAGCTCCTTGCAAGGGACAGCAAGTACGGTTCATACGGAAAGCGCGACATTGAGAACACTCAGATCTTTGCTGAGGCTCTCCTTAACATCAACAAGTATTTCCTTGATGACCAGCTTTCTCTCACTGCGATGCTCGGTACTAACATGGAATATACAAACTATGCAGATGAAAGCATAGAAGGTGGTTTCAAGAGAGTTGCAAACGTATTCTCACTTGCAAATATCGACAGGACTCATCCTCAGACATACGTTGACGCAAGCGGCTACAAGATCATGAAGCAGGCTGTGTTCGCTAACGTACAGGTCGGCTGGAAGGGTATGGTTTATCTCGATGTTACAGCTCGTAATGACTGGGCTTCTACATTCGCAGGATCGAACTACACTTCATTCTTCTATCCTACAGTAGGTCTTTCAGGAATCTTTACTGAGATCTTCCCTGGTCTTAAGGGTGATGTTCTCAGCTATATGAAGGCTCGTCTTTCTTATTCAGAGGTAGGTAACGATCCGGATCCGTTCCTTACTATCCCTACTTATGCTATCAATATGGGAGACGTTACCATTGCAACAAGAAGACCTAATCCGTATCTTAAGCCAGAGCGTACAAAGTCTTGGGAGGTCGGTCTGAATACATACTGGTTCAATAACAGACTCAAGCTCGATGTGACTTACTATCAGTCTCGTACTTATAATCAGTTCTTCGAGAATACTATTTCAACTACTACCGGTTATGCAACAGAAATCATCAATGCCGGTCAGGTCAACAACCAGGGTGTCGAGCTTTCTGCAAGCTGGGATCAGGACTTTGCTTCAGGCTTCAACTGGAGAACTTACATGACTTATTCTCACAACCAGAACAAGATCATCTCTCTTCCATTCGATAAGTTCGAGTTGGGTGGAATGGCTGGTATGAAGACAATCCTCAGGGAAGGCGGTTCAATGGGTGATATCTATGTGACTACACTCAAGACTGATGAGCATGGTGCAATCTATGTTCACCCTTCAAACCAGACAGTTACAGCAGACTATAATACATATGTATATGCTGGCGATACAGCTCCTAAGCATCTCCTCAGCTGGGGTAACGAGTTCAACTACAAGGGCTTCAACCTCAACTTCCTCTTCAGTGCAAGACTTGGTGGTGTAGTCGTTTCAAAGACTCAGGCAGTCATGGACTACTACGGTATTTCACAGGCTACTGCTGATGCACGTGACAACGGCGGTGCAGTCGTTAACGGAAAGCTTATCCCTGCGAAGGAGTACTATCAGACAATCGGTTCAGGAAGCGGCGTTCTTTCACAGTATGTATATGACGCTACCAATGTCCGTCTCGGTGAACTCTCATTCGGTTACAACTTCCCTGTACAGAACTGGTGCAAGTGGCTCAAGGGTCTCAATGTATCGTTCGTAGCTCACAACCTTGTTATGATCTACATGAATGCTCCATACGATCCTGAGATGACAGCTTCTACCGGTACATACGGTATGGGTGTTGACTATTTCATGCAGCCAAGCGTACGCAACCTTGGTTTCTCAGTTAAACTTAAATTCTAATTGCCGCAAAAGTTATGACTATCAATATGAAAAATATATTTAAGGGTCTTGCTGTGGCAGTTTGCTTCAGCACAATGCTGACCGCTTGTACGAAGAACTTCGAGTACTTCAATACAAACCAGCACGAGGCTACTGATGAGCAGATGAACCATGACGGTCTCAAGACCGGCTCATTCTTCTCTCAGATGCTCAGAACTGTATATATCTACAATGACGGTGTGAACCTCGACTCTGACTATCAGATCGCATACAACCTTCTTGCTGATTCATATGCAGGATATTTCGCTCCTACAATCAACAGCAACAACGGAGTTCACTGCGGAAGCTACTTCATGACAGAGTCTTGGAGAAGAGCGATGTTCTCATTCACCTATACAAAGGGTGCTTCGGCTTATGTACAGCTCGTAAAGGCTGCTGCAGAACAGGAGCAGGTACTTGCTCTTGCCAATATCGTAAAGGTTGCTTTCATGCACAGAGTAACCGACTATTATGGTCCGGTTCCTTATTCTATGATGGGTGGAGAAGGCAATGTAACTTACGATTCTCAGGAAGAGATCTATGCACAGTTCTTCGAGGAGCTTGGTGCAGCTGTAGATGTCCTCAATTCATTCAAGAACGCAAATCCTGGTAGCTCACTCCTTGCAGAGTATGATATCGTTTATGGTGGTGACGTTACAAAGTGGATCCGTTTTGCTAACTCTCTCCGTCTCCGTCTTGCTATGCGCGTTGTTTACGCAAACGAGGCTCTTGCAAAGGCAGAGGCTGAGAAGTCTATCGCAGACATGACCGGTGTTATGGCTGAGGCTGCAGATGGTGCGAAGATCAGCAAGTCTTATACAATCTATACTCACCCTGTGACTACAATCAACGGCTTCAACGACGGTGATACTCAGATGGGTGCTTCTATGGATTCTTATCTTAACGGTTACAATGACCCACGTCTTCCTAAGTACTTCAAGGCTACAGCAAAGGGTGAGTACAACGGTGTAAGAAACGGTATCCATACATCTAACTGGGCTGCTTATAGAAATGCAGCAGGTAACGTTTCTGCTCCTAATACAGAGAATGCAGAGCTTGTATGGATGACTGCTTCCGAGGTGGCATTCCTTCGTGCTGAGGGTGCTCTCCGTGGCTGGAACATGGGCGGTTCTGCTCAGGAGTTCTATGAGGCAGGTATCAGACTCTCATTCGAAGAGACTGGTGCTGGCAGCGCAGATTCTTACATTGCAAACTCTACTGCAACTCCAGCAGACTTCGTTGATGCTACCAACAATGGTGGTAACGCTTCTGCTCTCAGTGATGTGACCATCGCTTGGGACGCTGCTGCTGACTTCGAGCTTGCTCTTGAGAAGATCATCACTCAGAAGTGGATTGCAATCTATCCTAACGGCTGCGAGGCTTGGGCTGAGTACCGTCGTACAGGCTATCCTGCACTTCTCCCTGTAATGAACAATGATAGTGAGGGTGCAGTGAATACAGACCTTCAGATCCGTCGTGTACCTTATCCACATGATGAGTATTCTACCAATGCTGCCGGTGTCGCTGCGGGCGTCGCTAAGCTTGGCGGTTCTGACAATGCAGGTACAAAACTTTGGTGGGACAAGAAACCTCGTTAATAAAAAATGACAATGAACAAGATAAAATTCATATTTGCTTCGGCACTCGCAGTTGCTGCAATCAGCAGCTGTCTCAAGGAGGAGGCGATTGTTCTTCAGGAGCCATTCACTTATGATGAGCAGTACTTCGAGAACATCCGCGAGTATAAGAAGAGCGAGCATACCCTTTCATACTGCTATTATGCAGCATGGGCACCGCTCGAAGGCTTGACCGGCTACAAGGATCCTGCATCATGGGGTGAGCGCCTCAGAGGACTTCCTGACAGTCTTGATATCGTGAACCTCTGGATGGGTTATCCTAGCCCTAATCCTGAGAGTGAAAGCTATTCACCTGTAGCATATGCTGACATGAAGTACATGCAGGAGAACCTTGGAACAAGATTCGTCCTCCATGGTGACGGCGCTACTACAAGAGAGGTTGTTTATAAAGGTGAGACAATCAATATCCACGAGGCTTACAATGCTTGGAAAGGTGGCGATACATCAGCAGAGGCTACTTTCCGCAAGGGTCTTGACAATCATATCAAGCTCATGCTTGACAAGGTTGAAGAGGCTGGTCTTGACGGTGTTGACGTTGACTGGGAGCCAGGTATTCCTGTATGGAGAGACCATGAGACTATCATCTATGTGATGAGGAAGCTCAATGAGGCTCTCAAGCCACAGGGCAAACTTGTTATCCTTGACCTTTTCAGCGATGTCCCTCCTGCAGAGATCAACCAGTATATCGATTATCTCGTGATCCAGTGCTATACTCCGCAGATCGGGTGTTCAACTGCACGTCTTAGAAACTTCTACACCACTCGTGGTATCAATGCCGGTATTCCTGCCGAGAAGATCATCGCTTGCGAGCAGGGTGGTCAGACTGACTATGCTCTCAACGGAGGTGGATTGTGGAAGGATGACCGCGGTAACCAGATCTACACTTCCGACGGTTCAGAAATGTATTCGTTCGAGGGCTTCGCACGCCATACTTCTGAAAATAATATGGCTGGTTGGGGTGTGTTCTATGTGGATCGTAACTATTACTCTACAAAGGGTCCTTACTATGAGTTCCGTAAAGGTATCCAGGTTGCTAACCCTTCAATCAGATAAAGGAGATTACAATTATGATTAAATATATTAAATTCGGCGTTATTGCGGCTTGTGCTTTCCTTTTCGCAGGCTGCGTTGCAGGAGACTTCTTCGATCCGAGTCCTGAGGCTATCGTCATGACCGGAACAGATATGAATCCTATGATCAAGTTCGCTGTAGAGGATGATGCTGCCACTTATCCTGTGACAGTTTCAGCTACAGGTCCTGTGTCAGAGGATGTGAAGATCAGTCTTAAGATTGATAACAGCCTTGTTGAGAAATACAACCAGCAGTACAGGACAAGCTACTATGCACTTCCTGACAATGCTACTTCTCTCGCAAAGAAAGAGGTTGTGATCAAGAAGGGTGCAACTTCTTCAGAGGCTTCGCTTTTCAGCATCGTTTCAAGAGATGCATTCGAGGATGGACGTATCTATATCGTTCCTGTTACCATCACAGCTGTGAAAGGTGGCGGTCTTGATGTCGTTGAGGCTTCAAGAACTCTCTATATCCGTCTTTCAACAATCATGGAGTTTACTGCTCTTGATATCAGCAACTATCGTATGTATTCGAACTTCATTTTCGATGATTCAAAGAAACTGGAGCTCCCAACTTATACATATGAGATCAAGTGTATGATCGATCAGTACCACCCAGGTAGCGAGCCTATCAGCCGTCTCTGCTCATGGACTGCAAAGGATGAGTCAAGATCAATGATGCTCCGTTTCGGTGAGAACGGTCAGGATATCAACTCTCTCCAGATCGTGTCTCCAGGCGGAAACATAATCTCAAAGACTCGTTTCGAGACAGGTAACTGGTACACTCTCTCACTTGCATTTGACGGTTCAACTCTCAGATTCTATGTGAACGGTGTTCTCGACAGCGAGCTTGTTGCTGACTGCTCTAACACATTCCAGCGTTTCGAACTCGGTATGTCATGGGGTGGCGGATATCCGCAGAAGCAGAGATTCCTTGGCCGTATCGCTGAGGTACGTGTTTGGGACCGCGCACTTTCTATCGGTGAGATTCAGCTTGGTCTCTGCGCTGTTGATGCATCAACTGCAGAGGGTCTCAAGGCTTACTGGAGAATGAACGAGGGTACGGGTTATGTCTTCCACGATGCAACCGGAAATGGTTACGATATGAACTGGAAAACAACATCACGCGACTCTAACGAGGACGGTCCGCTTGAAGATTATGACTATTCTTCTTATGCGGAGCAGGCTTGGGTGTTCGACGATAAGAACAAGTGTCTCAACTAATTAATTATTGAATTGAAATGAAGAATACATTTAAATATTTGCTTCTCCTCTGCGCATCCGCTTTCGGTTTTGCGTCATGCCAGGAGGAAGTGGCTGATGTTCAGGGTGTAGTCGGAGACTTTGCATATATCGTCGATGGTACAGAGGCGATGTACAAGGCTACTACATGCTATGTTTACCACACCACTACTCTTGGAGAAGTTGGTGAGGTTGCAACACAGGTGACTGTCGCTCTTACTGAGAAGCAGGCGTCTGCAGTTGATATTGTAGTCGATGTTGACAATACAAGTCTTACAGGTGATTACAATGCATTCCCGGAAGGCGTTCTCAAGTTCAACGGAAAGGTAACCATTCCTGCCGGACAGACTGAGGCGACTATTGATGTGAAGATCGACAAGGCTGACTTCCCTAAGCTTAAGGAAGTTCTTTATCAGGCTCCTTTCCGCATCGCTTCCGCTTCAGGTGTGAAGGTTTCTACAAACTCTAATATCGCTTACCTTATGGTAGTGACTGAGAATGTCGATCCTATCGCTAACCTTATTTCTGTTGAAGAGTCTGTTACTGAGTTTGGAATCAAGAACTACCCTAACGAGACAACTATCACAGGTGCTGAGGCTATCTCAAAGACCATCACAATCAATGGAGTTGACCCTGCTTTCCAGCCGTTCGATCTTACTCTCTCAGTTGATAATACTCTTGTTGCTAAGTACAATGCTGCAAACGGAACAGACTACCAGACACTCCCTTCAGGTGTGAAGGTAAACTTCACTGATCCTATCACAATGGCTCAGGATGCAAAGGCTACAACTGCTACTATCACTGTTGAGAATATCTCGAATATTGTTGCAGGAGAGAATCAGGCATATCTTACTGATGAAAGAGGTTACCTCGTTCCTGTAGTTCTCGGAGTAAATCCTAATGAGGCTACTATCGATCCTAACTGCGGTGTTACTTACATCGTGATCAAGCCTACAAACTTCGAGACAGCTTCTAACTTCTTCTCAGCTCTCTATCTTGGAGACTACAGAATGGCTACATGGTTCAAGTTTGAGAAGCCAATGGTATTCCAGCCATCACCAGACGGCAACCAGGGTTATACTTATATTTTCCATGTATATCTTGATGAGATCACAAGAGTAGCACGTATCGGTAACTTCTCTGATGCAAACGAGGGATGGATCAACATGCTCCGTTACGGCCAGAAGGGTAACTACGATACTCGTCTCGAGTGGTGGGTAGGTCCTGGCAAACTCAGAAAGCATCTCTATGCGCCAGCAATCGAGGCCGGAAGATGGTATCAGTATGCTCTTGTTTACAATCAGAATTCATACATCATGTATCTCGACTGTGAAGAGGTTGCACGTATTGACCTTACTGCAGAAGAGAAGGCTGTCCTCCAGGCAGAGCGTTGCGAATTCCAGGCTATCGAGTTCAACTCATCTTGGGGAACAGGCTACCGTCGCGGTAATGAGCTCCACGGACGTATCTCGAATGTTGTAGTTTGGAACTATGGTCTTGGCAAGAACCGTATCACTCAGTGCTACGGCGGTGTTGATGATGACCGTGCAACAAACATGTACAACAGCAACTGGGGTGCTTGGTGGAAGTTTGATGAGGGTGCTGGCCACGTGATCAAGCAGGCCGGTGGACGTCCATTCGGCGACATCGACTTCTCTAACACTACACGTTGTGACGACGAGGTCAACTATGTTTACAATGTTGACGTAAGTCCATATCTCCAGTGGAAACAGGACGAGAACAATGTATGGCCATATGAGGTCAAGTATAGAAACGGACAGACTAATCAGGCTTATCTCGAACTCAAGCAGAATTAATATTCTACTTATTCTATAATCGCGGGACGACACCTTTCGGTGCCGTCCCGTTTTATTTCTGTATCCTTCATTTTTCCTATGCGATTTATTATATTTGTATCGCTAACTTACTACAGTACTTAACCATGCCTAAGAACGTTACGATCAAGGACATTGCAGCAGAAGCTGATGTGTCCATAGCCTTGGTCTCGTTTGTGATGAACAATCGCATCGAAGCTGACGGCAAGCAGAAATACAGAGTGAACAAGGTGACGAGAGAGAAGATTCTTGAAGTTGCCCGCAAGCTGAATTATCAGCCTAATGCTGCAGCGCGTACTCTCCGCAGCGGCCGTTCAAAGGTTATAGGCGCGATATTGTCTGATATCTCCAACGTGTTCTATGGAGAGATTGCCAGAAAACTGGTAGAGATCGCATTCCATCACGGTTATACCGTGCTTTTCGGCAGTACTGACGAGTCTCCGGAGAAACTTGACCGCATCATGCGTTCATTCATAGACAAAGGTGTAGATGGCTTCATCATCGTTCCGTGCGAGGGCTCTGACAAGAGTATCCGCTTCATTCAGAATCTAGGTATCCCGTTCGTGATAATCGACAGAAAGGATATGGCAGTAGAGGCTCCGAAGATTGTTCTTGATAACAAGGGAGCGATGAAGAGTGCTGTGGATATCCTTATTCCCAAAGGCTTCAGAAAGATCGAGATGCTTTCCTATACGATGAGGGTATCAAGTATTTCTGACCGTGAGGACGGATTCATTGAGGCTATGGAAGGCCTGGGGTGCTCCAAGGATGATATAAATATCCATCGTCTGCCATTCAATGACATAGATGGTGCAACCGCGAAGCTGATGCCGGGAATTATTGAAAGGGGAGTGGAAGGGCTGGTATTTGCAACCAACTCCCTGGCTATTGCTGCCATCAAGACGCTTTTCCCTATGGGTGTAAAGCTTCAGGAAGACATATACCTTGTCGGTTTCGATAACTCTGATGTTTACGACCTGTTCGATCCTCCTATTCCTCATGTGCGTCAGCCTATAAGCACGATCTGCAATGAGGCTCTGGAGATCCTTTTCGGTCTGATGAACCATGGTCTGAAGCAGACATCTTCGTTGATTGTCCTTTCCGGAGAAGTCGTCAATAACTAAAACTATCGGTCAAGGAAGCAAAGGCTAAACTTGACCGATAGTTAGATAAGTTATGGCGTGTCCGTTTATCGGATGTAGCTTGTGATGAGCTTGAGTCCTGCCGAAGGAGTGAATGTCACAGATTCCGTGCAGGCCGGAACAAGAACGGTTTCACCCTGACGGAGCGTCACCGTATTGCCTTCAGAATCAGTAAGGGTCCCGTTTCCACCTACGCAGATTACGATCAGGAATGAATCGTTTGCCTTGACAGGAGCAGTGACTGCTTCTGTAAGATCATAGATGGAGGTAGTGAAATATTCACATGAGACAATCTCATTCTCCGCATTCTTTACATCCTCGTATGCAGTCTTGTAGTCATCAAGTACGGTATAGTCGATAGCTGCCTTTGAAAGCTCTGTATGAAGTTCACGTGGCTTACCGTCGAGGCCTACACGTCCGAAATCATAGATTCTGTAAGTGATGTCGGAAGTCTGCTGGATCTCTGCGATGAAACAGCCTGTGCCGATGCTGTGGATACGTCCTGCAGGGAGGAAGAAGACATCTCCAGCCTCTACATTATAGTCGTGAAGGACTTCGGTTATGGTGTTGTCCTCTACCTTGGCTGCATATTCCTCTGGTGTGATATGCTTTGTAAGGCCCGACATAAGATGTGCCTTTTCATCTGCCTGAACGACATACCACATCTCTGTCTTTCCCTTTGATCCGTTATGTCTTTCACCGGCAAGAGCATCGTCCGGATGAACCTGAATTGAAAGGTCGTCGCGTGCATCGATGAACTTTATAAGAAGAGGGAATTCAGTTCCGGTCTTTGCATAGACCTTCTCGCCGAGGAGCTGACCCTTATATTCGGCTGCAAGTTCTGCAATGGTCTTTCCTGTCAGTGCGCCTTCGGCAACGACTGATTCATTTCCTTTTACTCCTGAAAGCTCCCAGCTTTCACCGATGTTGTGCTGGTCTGTCTCGACTCCTTTGAATGGAGCTATCTTCTCACCGCCCCAAACGACAGTCTTGAAGATCGTGTTGAATTTTAATGGATACATATTGTTGTCTGTTTATCTGCAGTTGAAGTGAAGTGTACCGGCTCCGGTCAGGTCTGAATGGCTTATGCGATACTTTCCATAGCCCTTTCCGGCGAGTTTCATGCTCTTGATGCGGGAACCGTCGCCCTTTGTGATGACAAGCTTGTCTTTGCCGTTGCAGAGGGTCGGGTCGAGCTTGATTTCGACAGAGTCGAAAGTCGGAACAGTCAGTGTGTATGAAGGATGTCCCGGGCAGTCTGGATAGAATCCCATCATGGAGAATACTGCCCATGCCGACATGGTTCCTGTGTCATCATTGCCAGGAATTCCGTCTGGAAGGATGGTGAAATGCTTGTCCAGAAGCTTTGCGACCAGTTCCTGTGTCCTCCATTCCTCTCCCTTGAAATAGCTGAAGAGGTAAGGATAGGCGATGTCAGGCTCGTTTGCAGGGTCATAAAGGCCTTCGTCGAATACTTTCTGGAGCTTCTTGACGAATACCTTGTTTCCTCCCATCAGCTTCGCATATCCATAGATATCATGCGGAACGAAGAATGTATAGTTCCATGCGCTTCCTTCGTGGAAACCTGGTACAGGCTCGAAGTTCTCACCCTGCTTAGGATCGAATGGTTCAAGGAATTTTCCTTCCTTGGTGATAGGTCGCAATGTGCCGGATTCCTTGCTGTAATAGTTCTTATAGCCGAGAGAACGCTGTCTGTAAAGCTCTGCATCCTCTGTCTTGCCGAGGTCGGCCGCAAGAAGTGAAAGAGCATAATCGGCAATGTAATATTCTAGAGCATGTGATACTGAATTGTCGCCCGAAAGGTCGGCAGCATAGTATCCGAGAGGAACATATCCTTTCTCGATATACGGGTCAACGTCAGGACGCATAAGATTCTCGGCTCCCGGAGTATTCGCTGACTTGACGAAGGCCTCATACGCAGTCTCGATATCGAAATCGCGGATTCCCTTAAGCCATGTATCTGTGATGACCGGAATCGATGGGTCGCCTTCCATGGTGAAGGTTTCGCGGCCGTAAAGCTCCCATTTAGGCATCCAGCCCCATTCCTTATACATGCCGATCATCGAACGTACCATATCCCTCTGTCTCTCAGGATATACAAGAGTCATCAGCTGATGTACATTGCGGTATGTGTCCCAAAGAGAGAATACCGTATAACGGTTTTCACCGGCAGGAACCTTGCCTATGCCGGCATTCTCCATCAGAGGATATTCGCCGTTAATGTCGTTGAGGATGTTAGGGTGGATAAGAGCATGATAAAGAGCTGTGTAGAAGACTTCTTTCTGCTTGTCTGTACCGCCGTTTACCATTATCCGTGAAAGATCCGACTCCCACTGCTTCTGTGCATCTTCGCGTACCTTGTCGAAAGCAAAGCCTTTCTGTTCTGCAGCAAGATTCTCCCATGCGTTTTCGCAGCTTACGAAAGAAACTCCCATCTGGAGCTCCACCTGTTCGCCTTCAGCTGTCTCGAAGCTGAACCAATAGCCGATCTGGTCTCCTGCGATCTCGCGTCCGTATCTGGTATATAACTTATATTTGCCGTTGTCAGGAGTCCATTCCGCTTCCACACCCTTCATCTGAGGCTGCTTCTTCCAGAATCCTGATTCTGACGGAGTCTTGCTGATGCGTATGGCGAAGTACATAGGAAAAACTGCCTGAGGATTGTAACAGAAAGTTCCGGCTAGCCTCATTCCCTCGATCTCGGTCTCGCTGATCTTTCTGATCCAGCCTCCGCTCTCGTTCGTAAGTCCTTCGCCGAGATTTACGAGGATATTGCTCTTTCCTGCAGGGAAGGTATATCTTTCGGCTGATGTGCGCATTGTGGCACTTGCCTCAGCCTTGATTCCGTATGCAAGAAGATCGCATGTGTAATATCCCGGTTCTGCATGCTCTGCCGTATATTCCGAACCATAGATATGATGGTCCGGCTGGACCTGACCAGTAGTAGGCATAGTGAGAACAAGACTGAGCTCAGGGCAGCCCACTCCGCTCAGATTGACATGAGAGAATCCTGTGAAGAACTTGTTCTCATAGCAATATGGAGTTGACCACCATCTGCTGTCCTTGTCATAGACGTTCAGGTCTGACCCCATTACGTTGAAAGGAGTGACGGACATCATTCCGTTAGGACAGATCGCTCCCGGGTTGGTGGTACCGAAATTGGTGGTACCTACGAATGGATTTACATGGTCAGTGACCTTGGCTGCTGCCGGAACTGCGATGCAGATGGACAGAGCCAAGGTGATAATAGTCTTAGTGAAATTCATGATTATTCTATATTGGTCTTCTTGATGAAGTCGATGATTTCATCGATATATCCGAAGCAGGCTCCGACAACTGTATCCGCACAGCCGTAGTAAACTGTAACGCGTCCTGTTTCCGGATCATGAAGTGCCGAGCAAGGGAAACATACGTTAGGAACGTCTCCTGTACATTCATACAGCGTTTCAGGGTGCAGAAGGTACGGACCTGTGCGTGCAATGACCTTCCATGGCTGCTCAAGGTCAAGGAGGGCTGCTCCGAATGAGTAGTTGTAGCCGTTGCATGTACGGTGTACTCCATGATAGAACATGAGCCAGCCTTCTGAAGTCTCGATAGGTGTAGGACCGGCGCCGATCTTGCAGCACTGCCATGCGCTCTTCTCGAAATCGGAAGGTGCCATCACATGACGGTGGCGTCCCCAGAATTCAAGGTCAGGAGACTCTGAATAGAAGATGTCGCCGAAAGGAGTGTGCCCTGTGTCAGAAGGACGCGAAAGCATGGCGTATCTTCCGTTTATCTTGCGTGGGAACATCACGCCGTTGCGGTTGTAAGGCAGGAATGCATTCTCAAGCTGGTGGAAAGTCTTGAAATCTGTTGTCCATGCAACTCCGATGGTAGGGCCATGGTAACCGTTGCACCAAGTCACATAATACTTGTCTTCTATCTTGCATACGCGAGGGTCATATCCATATACCCATTTGCCGACCTCAGGATCATCGCAGTCGAACTTGATTGTCTCGGGATTGAGCTCCCAGTTGATTCCGTCCTTTGAGAAACCTACATGCAGTGTCATTCTGATATTTGTATCGTCAACGCGGAATACACCGGCATAACCGTCTTCAAAAGGAACTATGGCTGAGTTGAATATGCTGTTTGAATCAGGGAGAAGATCGCGCGGAATCACTGGATTCGCAGAATATCTCCACATTACGTTCTTGCAACCCTCAGGGCGCTCTTCCCAAGGCATATTTGGCAGGGGATTGCCTGCAATCTTGATGTTTTTGTTCATATTATAAGTCATTTATTCTCCAAATATACAAAAAAGTCTGATTCGTAGATCATTTTGCTGGCTTTTCAGACATCGTAAAATCGATTTCCGCTCCCTTTACCATTTCGCTGTGACTTAAGAAATTCGAATCATGAGATTTTCCGTTGAATGTCATGTCGCTTATATATGGAGTCGCGCTGCTGTTGTTATCTGCGTTTATGGCTATCTCTTTGCCGTCTGCCAGATGGATCACAGCCTTCTTGAAATATGGAGTACCTATTGCATATTCGTCAGAAGCAGGACATACAGGATAGAATCCGAGGGCCGAGAATACATACCAGGCCGAGGTCTGTCCGTTGTCCTCGTCTCCGCAATATCCGGCAGGAGTAGCATTATAGAGCCTGTCCATGACTTCTCGAACCCATTTCTGTGCCTTCCAAGCCTCGTCTGACCAGTCATACAGATAGATCATATGCTGGGCCGGCTGGTTTCCATGAGCATAATTACCCATGTTGGCTACCTGCATTTCGGTGATCTCGTGGATACGGTAACCGTAGTAGCTGTCATCGTAGATCGGCGGAACCACGAATACAGAATCAAGCATGGCTGTAAATGTCTCGGTGCCGCCCATCGCTTCCTTCAGACCTTCCACATTGTGGAAAACCGACCATGTGTAATGCCATGTGTTTCCTTCTGTGAACGCATCACCCCATTTATACGGGCTGAATGGCTCCTGGAAGGTACCGTCGAGGTTACGGCCGCGCATGAGATTGTGGGAAGGGTCGAATACATTCTTCCAGTTGCCTGACCTGGCTTCCCATTTGTCAAGCTCTTCCTGAGGACGGTTCAGCTTCTTTGCGATCTGGAGGATACACCAGTCGTTATATGCATATTCCAGAGTACGGGCTACATTTTCATGTATTCCTACGTTGTATGGAACGTAACCGATGGTGTTGTAATACTCATGTCCGAGGCGTCCGGTAGAGCTGACTTCAGGGTGGACATGTTCTGTACCGTATGCGATGCAGTCATAGAGAGTCTGCCATTCGCTTTCAGGAGTGATACCCTTCATGATGGCGTCAGCCACTACTGAAGCAGAGTTGTTTCCTACCATGCAGCCTCTGTGTCCCGGGCTTGCCCATTCCGGAAGGAACTCGTTTTCGCGGGCGATGTTTGCGAGGCCGAGCTGGATCTCTTCGTTCACATCCGGATATACGAGGTTCAGGAGAGGGAAGAGGGCACGGAATGTGTCCCAGAATCCTGTGTCGGTGTAAAGATAGCCGTCACATACCTGTCCGTTGTACGGACTGTAGTGTACAGGCTTGCCTTCTTCGTTGATTTCATAGAACTTGCGTGGGAAGAGGGTGCTTCTGTAGAGGCAGGAGTAGAATGTCCTGTACTGGTCCTCTGTACCGCCACCTATCTGGATACGGCCGAGAATCTCGTTCCAGCGTGCCTTGGCTGCGTCTTTTACCTGTGCGAAAGTCTTTCCTTCCACTTCCTTGAAGTTGGTCCACGCCTGATCGAGAGATATGAATGAAGATGCTGCCTGTGCATTGACCTTTTCTCCACGTACGGTCTTGAACTTTACAGATGCAATGGCATGGTCTCCTTCAAATTCACTCGCTCCGTCAAGGGCTTTCTCAGGTCCGGCATACACAGTGTAGCTTTCGATCGGTTTGTCGAATTTGACGACGAACCAGTTGCGGAAGTTCTCAGGAACTCCTCCGCAGTTTCTGGTAGTGTATCCTACGACTGCGTTCTGCTCAGGAATGACTTTGATGAACGATCCTTCGTTGTAGGCGTCCACGATGATGCCTGAGGCCTCTGATTCTGGGAATGTGAACTGGAGAGAAGCAGCCCTGTCGGTAGGAGTTATTTCTGCATTTATGTCATGGTCAGCAAGATATACCTGATAGTAGTACGGCCTTGCGGTCTCGCTGAGGTGGGTGAACCAGCTGGCGCGTGCTTCCTGATCTACATTCCTGCTGTCGCGGACAGGCATGATGGCGAACTGACCGTAATCATTGATCCATGGAGAAGGCTGATGAGTCTGTTCGAATCCTCTTATCTTATGTGCGTCGTATCTGTATGCCCAACCGTCTCCCATGGTTCCTGTGACAGGAGTCCAGAAGTTCATGCCCCATGGCAGGGCGATTGCCGGGTATGTGTTTCCTGTAGAAAAGGAATGCTCGGAAAGTGATCCGACAAGGGTCGATACGTAATCTGCAGGATCTGTAACAAGCTCTGTTTCCTGTCTGCAGCAGCCAGCCATGAGCGCTGCTGCCAAAATGATGTAAAGTGCCTTTTTCATAAATTGTATGGCGTATTCGGGTTATCTTTTATATTATGCTGTTCAATACATGTAATCTTCCGTCGTTCACAATCTTCAGGATAAGTTCGCCGAAGAGAGTGTTCTGCCAAGCAAACCACTCGCGAGTGAATACTTCGCAATTATCCTTGTGGAATGACTCGTGCATGAAGCCTGTGCCGGCATCTGTTGTCATGAGCTGGCAGATGCATTCGCGGATTTCTTCGTCATCATCAGATGTGAACGCCTTCATCATTATGCTCATAGGCCATATCACTTCCGACCAGATATGCGGTCCTCCGATGCCTTCTCCTGCAGGTCCGCGGTGGAAATACGGATTGGCCTCGCTCCAAACGAAGCGACGCGTATTAATGTAAACAGGGTCGTCGGCCGGAACATCTCCAAGATAGCTCATGGCAAGAAGCGAAGGAACATTTGCATCATCCATAAGGAACTGGCTGCCGAATCCATCGACTTCGAAAGCATAGATCTTACCGAACTCAGGATGGTCATATACTGCATATTCCTTGAGCGCTTTTTCCACTTCGTCGGCTAGAGCGATGCACTCTTCAGCCATTGCTGCCTCACCGTTTACTGTCGAGAGGATTTCGGCTGCCTTGCGTAACGAGCTCACTGCCATGAAGTTGGAAGGTACGAGGAATTCGAATGTCGTAGCGTCGTCTGAAGGACGGAAAGCAGATGCGATAAGGCCTACAGGATTTACCGGATTGCCACGTCCAACGACACATTTGGTGTCAAGCTGACGGTCTGTAGTGCGGAGGAATACGTAGCTTCCATGTCCTTCCTTTCGCTGCTGTTCCTTGAGAGTGGCGAGTATCTTGCCCATGGCTTCGACCCATGTGTCTCCGAAAACGGAAACATCTCCGCTGGTCTTCCAGTATTCGTATGCAAGCCGTATAGGGTAGCAGTGCGAGTCGATCTCCCATTTACGCTCGAATACATACGGATCCGCTTCCGGCCAGTCAGTCTTGTTTGCTGCTCCGAGAGGCTCTACATTGAAGGCATTTGCATAAGGGTCGATGCAGATGCATTTGAACTGACGGTTTATCACACCGGCGATCATGTTCTTCAATGCTTCGTCTTCATTTACATAACGTACATATGGCCATACCTGTGCTCCCGAATCGCGAAGCCACATTGCAGGAATGTCTCCGGTATATACGAATGTATCCGGCTGTCCGTCAGAACTTTCCACAGGGTGAACGGTGGTGTCGAGTGTGTTAGGATAACAGTTGGCGAACATCCATTTCAGACGTGGATTCTCCAGCATGCCGACAATGCGCTCTATCTCGGCTTCAACTGCTTCTGAAACGAAGAGCCTGTCCTCAGGGAGAGGACGCTGGTCTTCATATGTCTCGGGCTCGTTGGCGCAATACCATACGTTCGGCTCAGATCCCATGTGAAGTACAAGTTCTCCGCCTGCAGCGATGTCCTTATGCTCAAGGTACCCCTTTGTGTATGTCTTTCCATTGAGTGTGATTCCCTGTATATATCTGTTTGTGTCGCTGTTGTTCTCGGCGATGATTGTGAATGTGCCTCCTGCGACATCGATTACGGCCTTGTCGAAGAGAGGCGTACCGAACCAATAGCGTCCTGAAGCCGGCTCCACTTCATAGAATCCCAAAGAAGAAAGAATGTACCATGCTGACATCTGTCCTACGTCTTCATTTCCGGAAAGTCCGTCAGGTTCGGCGCTGTACATTGTCGAAAGCACTTCGCGTATTCTGTCAGCTGCCTTCCAAGGCTGACCTGCCATGGTATAGAAGTAAAGGATATGGTGGCTTGGCTCGTTTCCGTGGGCGTATTGTCCGATAAGGCCTGAAATGTCTGGAGATGTCTCCATTCCTTCGACTACAGATGAGACGGTGAAAAGCTCGTCAAGCTTTGTCAGGAATGCCTCCTTGCTGCCGAAACAGCTCACAAGTCCTTTGAAATCGTGCGGAACGAGCCATGTATATTGCCAGCCGTTGCCTTCGCAGTAGTCGTCGGCACGGTGGGTCGATGCAAACGGACTGTATTCCTTGCGGAAATTACCCTTGCTGTCCTTTCCTCTGAGGAACTGGAGGTCATTGTCGAAAAGGTGAACATATGATCTGCTTCTGTTGAGGAAATGCTGATAGTCTTCTTCCTTGCCCAATTTCTTTGCTGCCTGTGCGAGAGCTCCGTCTGCAAGGGCATATTCGAGGTCGTATGCTACAGACTCTCCGAACAGGTCATATGGAATGTAGCCGTACTTCATTCTGACATCCTGTCCTCTGTCCGGACGGAGCGCTGAAGCTTTCATTGCTTCCATTGCGAGTTCATAGTCGAATCCCTGGAACTCCTTGACGATGGCATCTGCTACAGGAGGGATGCCCGGATTTCCTACCATGCAGTCTGTCTCGCAGCCGTGGAGATGCCATACCGGAAGCTTGCCCTGCTCCTTGTATATGGCAAGCATCGTATTTATGAAATCTACGTATCTCTCGCTCTGGAATATGCTGTAGAGAGGCATCGCTGCCCTGTATGTGTCCCAGAGTGAGAATGTCGTGTATGTGGTATATCCTGGGTCGGCGTAAATCTTGCCGTCGGCTCCGCGATAGTCTCCGTCGGCATCGCAGAATGTCGCCGGTGCTATCATGGAGTGGTAAAGAGCGGTGTAGAACACCTTACGGGCCTGTTCGTCAGTGGTTTCGATGCTGATCCTGGACAGCTCTTCGTTCCATGCCTTGTCAGCAGCCTGAGCTACAGCTTCGAAGTCCCAGCCCGGAAGTTCTGCCGCCATGTTTTCTGCCGCACCTTCCATGCTTACAGGTGAAAGGGCCACCTTCATCATTATCTGTTCGCCTTCTGCAGTACTGAAATCGGCACGGGCATAAAGAGGCATGTAGTTCACGCTGTGGATCCTGAGATCTTCAAACGGCTTCGAAAACTCCACATGGAAATATATTCTCTGTGCATCTGCCCAGCCTTTTGAATATCTGTAGCCTCTTAATGCATTGTCTCCGCATGCCTCGATGAATGTCTCGGTCGGGTCATCCCAGCAGCCACCGTTCTCAAGGTCAATGACTATTCCTGCATCTTCTGCTGCAGGGAAGGTAAACCTGTGAAGACCTACTCGGTTTGTGGCGGTCATTTCGGCTGTGATTCCATAACGTGTAAGAGGGACACTGTAATATCCCGGACGGGTTACTTCCTTAGTGCGGTCCGCATATGACCAGAGACCCGACTGAGGATCGTCTTCAGTGCCTCTGGAGTAGTTTACCTCGCCGGTCACAGGCATCACCGTAACGTCGAAAAGGTCTCCGATGCCGGTTCCGCTCAGATGTGTGTGAGAAAATCCGATCACGGTGCTGTCGCTGTCATGGTAGCCTGATGTCCAGTCCCATTCTTCCGGAATGCTGGTAGGGCCAAGCTGTACGAGGCCGAACGGTACATTTGCTCCGACGAATACATGGCCATGTCCGCCGGTGCCTATCTTTGTATCGACATAGTCTGTATAAGATAATGGCTTCTGACTGCAGCCGACCAGAAACAAGGCAGCCAAGATGAGATTTTTTGTCAAAGATTTCATTATGTGTCGTTTACGGTGTTATACAGATAAAAGCGCTGCTGCATTGCAACATCGCAATTATATAATTTGATATATTATTGCTACAAAAATAAACAATGTTTAATAAATAATAGTGTTAAATTGTAAGTATTATTGTAATTTTGCAGACTTTTATCAAAATAAAAGAGCCAACATTATTAACCCATAAATTTCATTATGAACAAAGGTCTATTTCTAACAATCGTCAGACATTTTGTCGCTGTCATCGCTCTGTGCGTTGTCATGCCGTTTGCGGCATCTGCACAGAATGCTGGTCAGGACGGAAATGTCGTGTCGGGAACAGTCCTTGATGCAACAGGTTATCCTGTCATCGGAGCGGCCGTTCTCGTGAAGGGCACAACTCAGGGTGCCAGCACAGATATCGACGGAAAGTTCACATTTGAGCTTCCTGCCGGCACAAGTGCAGAGTCAGTACTCGAGGTTTCATGCCTCGGTTACAAGACCGTCGAACTTCCTCTGGGAGACAGAAGGATATTCGACATCACTTTGGAAGATGATGCTATCCTTATGGAGGGTACTGTCGTAACAGCTCTCGGTATCAGACGTTCTGAGAAAGCACTGTCTTATAACGTCCAGACAGTAGAGGCTGACGCTCTTCTTGCAAATAAGGATGCTAACTTTGTGAATTCACTTAACGGTAAGGTAGCCGGTCTTGTAATCAATGCTTCGTCATCAGGAGTCGGTGGTGCTTCCAAGGCCGTCATGCGTGGTGCAAAGTCAATCTCAAAGAGCAATAATGCCATCTATGTCATTGATGGCGTGCCGGTAAATGCAAGTCTGCAGGATGCAGGTACTGAATTCGGCTCTGCCGGACAGATCGATCCTGTCGCAGACCTCAATCCTGAGGATATCGAGTCAATTTCAGTCCTGACAGGTGCTGCCGCTGCCGCTCTTTATGGTTCAAGCGCTGCGAATGGTGCCATCGTCGTGACTACAAAGAAAGGTTCCGCTCAGAAGACTTCGATTTCATTCTCATCGAATACCGAGGTTTCTACAGTCGCGACTCTTCCTGAGTTCCAGAACCGTTACGGTACCGGTGACCTCAATTCAGTTGAGGGCTCTGTCGTACGCAGCTACGGACTTCCTCTTCAGGCAAGCAACAATTATGGCTATGATCCTCGCAAGGATTATTTCCAGACAGGAATCACAGGTACTGAGACATTGACATTCTCTACAGGTAACAAGACCAATCAGACTTATCTTTCTACCAGTGCTGTGAACAACAAGGGTATCGTGCCTAATACAGCCTATAACCGTTACAACTTCAAGTTCCGTAATACTACGAAGTTCCTGAATGATAAGATGACTCTTGATTTTGCTGCAGAGTATATCATTCAGAATCACCGTAATGTGCGTAACCAGGGTCTCTACAACAACCCTATCGTAGGTGCATACCTTTTCCCTCGTGGAGGAGAATGGGAAGATATCAGGATGTATGAGCGTTGGGACAACACCCGTAAGCTCTACACACAGTATTGGCCTGCGGGAGATGCCGGTATGACAATGCAGAACCCATACTGGATCAACTATAGGAATCTTGCTACCCAGAAGCGTCAGCGTTATATCCTCAGCGGATCGCTTTCATATGAGATTCTCGACTGGATGACATTGAGCGGAAAGGTAAGAGTGGACAACTCCAGCATCAATGATGAGTCAAAGAACTTCGCTACAACCAATACACAGCTTACAGGCGGTTCGGAGAACGGTTCTTACAGCATGGGACAGTTCACAGACCGTCAGGTATATGCTGATGCACTCCTTAATATAAATAAGACTTGGGAAGACTGGTCTGTAAGTGCTCAGCTCGGAGCTTCAGTAACTGATAACTTCTATGCGGGAAGCAATATCGGAGGTCCGATTGCTTCTACAAAGCTTGCGAACAAGTTCAATGTATTCATGCTCGACCAGGCCCTCAAGACAACAGGCCAGACTCAGTCACGTCATCAGACTCAGTCTGTATATGCTCAGGCCGAGCTTGGATATAAAGGTGCATATTACCTTACAGTGACAGGACGTAATGACTGGGATTCTGCTCTCTTCGGTCCATTGTCAACTCAGCACAGCTTCTTCTATCCTTCGGTAGGTCTTTCAGTAGTGCTTTCTCAGGCGCTTACTCTTCCTCAGCAGGTAGAATATCTCAAAGTGCGCGGTTCTTTCGCTCAGGTAGGTTCCCCTTATCAGACTCTGATCGCCAATCCGGTGCATTCGTATAATACATCTACCAACTCTTATAATGTCAATGCGGATTATCCGCTCGGCCTCAAGCCAGAAATGACAACTTCTTGGGAGTTGGGTCTTTCAGCACGACTCTTCGGCGGCTTCAGCCTTGATTTCTCATGGTATTATACAAATACCAGAAACCAGACATTCCAGATTCCTCTTTCAGCAGGTTCAGGATACCAGTCTGCATATGTACAGTCCGGTGATATCCTCAATACCGGTATCGAGCTGTCTTTAGGCTATTCACACACTTGGGGTAAATTCACATGGGATACAAACTATACATTCTCGACCAACCACAATGAGGTTGTGCAGCTGGCTGAGAATCTCGTAAATCCTGTTACAGGAGAGACTTTCTCATTTGATAACCTTGCCAGAGGCGGTCTTGCAAATGCAAGATTCTACCTTACTGAGGGTGGTACTCTTGGAGACCTCTATTCAAGATCCGATCTCGTTCGTGACAACAGAGGAAACATCTATGTTGACGAAGACGGACAGATTGCTACCCGTACACTGACAAACTTCGAGGATATGATCTATCTCGGAAGCGTTCTTCCTAAGGCAAACATGTCATGGAGAAACGATTTCAAGCTCGGCAATTTCAACCTCGGTGCCCTCGTTACAGCACGTCTCGGCGGTATTGTTTATTCAAATACACAGTCTAAGCTTGACTGGTATGGCGTTTCTGAAGTTTCTGCAGCTGCACGTGATGCAGGTGGAATACTTATCAACGGTGGCGACATGATCGATGCTAATCAGTGGTTCACTACCATTGCCGGAAGTGATACAGTTCCTCAGTTCTATACATATTCTGCAACCAATGTACGTCTGCAGGAGGTTTCATTCGGATATACAATCCCACGCAAGCGTCTCGGAAATGTATGTGACCTTACTCTCCAGCTCGTAGGCCGCAATCTTCTTATGATATATTGCAAGGCTCCATTCGATCCGGAGGCAGTCGCATCTGCAACTGATAACTACTATCAGGGACTTGACTACTTTATGACTCCTAACACAAGAAACATCGGTTTCAACGTAAGACTTAATTTCTAAGGAGGATCTAGCATATGAAGAAAATTTTCAAATATATATTGTTTTTTGCCGGTGTTTCAGTACTTGCAGCAGCTTGTACCCGCAACTTCGAGGACATGAACAGGGACCCGTTCGGTGCTGATGAAGAAGAACTCTCTCGCGACGGATATAACGTGCGTTCAGCTCTTACAGGTCTTGCTGACGGTATCATCGCCCTCGATGTCAACACCACTCAGTTCACTGAGGCTCTTCTCGGTGGCCCTCTTGCAGGTTATCTTTCTGACGCCAATGCCGGTTTCAACCAGAACAGCATAGGCCGATTCAATCCGCCTAACAACTGGACAAAGGTACTTATGGAGGACTTCCCTTCAAGAATCTATCCTAACCTCAGACAGCTTCACAATGTCACCAGCGACGAGACTATTCTCGCGGTAGGTGATGTGATCAAGGTCGCTGGTATGCACCGTATCACAGATACTTATGGCCCTATGCCATATTCTCAGATTTCTGATGATGGTGCTCTCCAGGTTCCTTTCGATTCACAGGAGACTGCCTATAAGACCATGATTTCAGAGCTTGATGCTGCTATCGAGATTCTTACAAGAAACCGTACCAACAACTTCTCAGCGAATGCAGATATCATTTTTGCCGGTAACGTAGAGAAATGGTGCCGTTATGCGAACTCTCTCAAGCTTCGTCTCGCAATGCGTATGAGCTATGCAGATCCTGCATATGCGCAGAAGGCTGCAGAAGAAGTTGCTGCACATGAAATCGGTACCATGGAATCTGCTGACGATATCGCTCAGCTTACAACTTTCGGTAAGGACGGTAACCCTCTGTATGTTGCAGTGAACTACAACCGTGTCTCTGCTCATGAAGATGGCTCGGCATGTATCACTACCGGTGACTCGCATGCGGCTGCCGACATCATCCTTTATATGAACGGATACAACGACCCTCGCCGTGCCGCTTACTTTACAAAGAGCGAGTGGGCTGGTCACGAGTATGTAGGTCTCCGTCATGGTATCGTGATCCCTGACCACGCTACCGTAGGCCATAAGTATTCAGGAATAAAGCTCGATCAGTTCGCATCTCCTATCGTACTCATGACACCAGCGGAATCTGCATTCCTTAAGGCAGAGGCAGTTGCGGTATTCGGATGGGACATGGGCGGTTCGGCTCAGTCATTCTATGAGGAAGGTATCAGACTCTCGTTCGATCAGTGGGCTGTGAGCGGTGCAGACGCTTACATGTCTGATGTGATTTCTGTACCTGGAACATATACTGACCCTGCGGGAACCAACTCATACAACAATCCTCTCACAACTCTGGCTGTAGCTTGGGATGAAAGCGCTTCAACAGAGGTGAAGCAGGAGAGGATCATGATCCAGAAGTGGATCGCAAACTTCCCTCTCGGAAATGAAAGCTGGGCAGATATCCGCAGAACTGGATATCCTAATATCCTTCCATGTCTTGAGGAGGCCAACAATTCAGGCGGAATCGTACCTAACGAGGGTCCACGCCGTATCAAGTATCCTCAGGAGGAGTATACAAGCAACGCGACATATCTTAACGAGGCTATAGCAAAATATCTCAATGGCCCAGATGAAATGTCGACTAAACTGTGGTTTGACTGCAAATAATAAGGAGAAATAACTATGAACAAAATACTTAAGACAATAGCATTGTCCGCAGCGGTTATTCTCAGTGCAGCCGCTTGCAGCGAGTGGACAGAGCAGCAGCCGGTAGAGTTCAACTATCTCACTATCGAGGAAAAGAACCCTGAGCTTTACGAGGCCTACATGCAGTCCATCAGAGACTATCATGCTACTGAGCACCAGGTGCTTATCGCAAGATTCGATAATAAGTCCGGTGTCCCTGCCGGTCGTGCAGACCATATCACATGTCTTCCGGACAGTGTTGACTATGTAGTTCTTAACAACTATAATGAGCTCAACGATATAATGTATAATGAGGCTAAGGAGATCCGCGAGAAGAAGGGTGTGCCTACTCTTCTCCTTCTGGATTATGCTGTTCTCGACAAGGAATACAAGGCATATCTCGAGTCGCTTCCTGTAGAGACTCCAGAGGAGACTCCTGAAGTTGCTCCAGCAGAAGAAGGGGCCGAAGTGGAGGAAACTCCTGAGGCTGCTCGTAATGCGTGGTTTGCAGAGAAGGCTGCAGCTTTCTTAGAGACTGTCAAGGAGTACGAGATGGACGGTATCATGGTAAGCTATACAGGAAAGGGTATTCTCAGCCTTAAGGATGACGAAAAGGCAGCTGCCCTTGCTTTCCAGGAGACATTCTTCGCTCCAATGGCAAACTACATTGCAGAGACAGGAAAGCTCTTCTTCTACGAAGGAAATCCTAACACTCTTCTCATTGACAAGAGTATTCTTGCATCTGCTAAATACATCATCGTTCCTGCTGAGGATGTGACTACAGTCGTAGGATTCAACTTCGCTGTGATGATGTCTATGGGAAATGGAATTCCTGCTGACAGATTCGTTATCGGTGTCACAGCGTTCGATGTGACAGATGACACAGCTACAGACGGTCTCTTTAGCGGTGATATTTCTGCAATAGAGGGTGCTGCAAATTGGGCTGTTGCTCCAGCAGGCGACTACGCTAAGGCTGGTGTATGTGTAAACCATGCTCAGTTCGACTACTATAACATGCAGAACGTATATCGCGGAATCAACGCTGCGATTGCAACCATGAACCCTTCACCAATCAAATAAGAGGTATTAATATGAAAATGATCAAATATGGTGTCATTGCCCTTTGCGCTGCACTTGCATTCGCATCTTGCCAGACAGAAAAAGAGGCTTTGGAAGAGCACCATTTCACAAACAAGCTTTATATCAACACTCAGACCGTATCTGAGGAGCTGCTTGTAAAGGCAGGTTCGGGAGATATGGTGCGTACACTCAACATTGCGACAGCTCTGCAGGTTGAGGAAGATCTCACTGGTGTGCTCGTTGCTGATACCGCTTTGGTAGAGCAGTTCAAGAAGGAATATGTCATGCCTGAGGCAGTGGCTCTCCCTCTTTCATGCTGCACTATCGATGATCCTGATATGATCATCAAGAAGGGTTCTAACGCTTCGACTCCTGCAACAATCACTTTCACAAAACTTTCTGACCTCAACCGTAACATTGTTTACGTGATGCCGATCGCTCTGAAGAATGTGACTGACATCAATGTCATAAAGTCAAAGACTGTGGTTTACTATGTGTTCAGAGGTGCTGCCCTCATCAATGTTGTCTGCAACTTCACAGAGAATCGTGCAGGTGCTAAGGAGTGGAAGACACCAGAAAAGTTCAGCAACATGACCCAGTTCACTGCCGAGTGTCTTGTTCGTCAGAACGTTGCAGGTAGACTCATCTCTACTATCATGGGTACAGAGGGTGGTTACCTTCTCCGTATCGGTGATGCTGGAGTACCTGACACTCAGCTTCAGATTGCATGCAGCAACAACCAGACTAATTCAGACATGACCCTCACACTTGGCAAATGGACTCACATCGCTTGCGTGTTCGACGGAGGTTACACTACAGTATACTTCGACGGTAAGAAGGTTCTCGACAGAGCTCCTTCAGGACGTTCAAGCGTTACTTGGGGTGCATATGGCAACGATAAGGATGAGGTAAGCGGACGTTATTTCTGGCTTAGCTACTCTTATGCTCATGACCGTTACCTCGACGGTGAAATGGCTGAGGTACGTATCTGGAACCGTTGCCTCTCTGAGGAGGAAATCAATGCTGATGCTCACTTCTATACAGTAGATCCTAATTCAGATGGCCTTGCAGCATACTGGAAGATGGATGACGGTGCAGGTACAGTGCTTAAGGACTCATCTCCTAACGGCAATGACCTTACACTCGACAATCCGACAACATGGCCAAAGGTTTCACTTCCTGAAAATTAATGAATAAGACAATGAAACAGATCTTTAACAAAATAGCGGCTGTTGCCGTAACCGGACTCTGCCTCGCAGCGTGTGTCGAGCCTATTACGGTAGACAAGGTTGACGAGTCGGCTTACAACAACGTTACAAGCCTTGTTGGAAGTGTCCGTGACCTTAACACAAACAAGCAGGAGAATGTGGTAGAGATCAGGAAGGAGGATTTCAACACCTCTATTCTCTTCACTCTTTCACGCGCTCCAAAGAAGGGCGTAGATGTCCAGGTGTCGTATGATGCCGAGTACGTTGACGAATACAACCAGTATCACGGTACTGCATTCGAGGCCTTCCCACAGGAGCAGTTTGCTCTGCAGAACGAGGGCAAGATCCTTGTCGCACCGGATGAGAAGCGTTCATTCACCCTTGACCTTACTATCGGTAAGTTCGAGACTACAGAAGAGAAGACTTATGTTCTTCCTCTCAAGGCTATCGTTTCTACTGACGGCGTCGTTGCATCAGAGACCAGACTTGTATATCTTGTAAAGAACATGTCTTTCCAGAGCGTTGTAAAGGCTGAAAAGGATAAGGAGGTCATTATCTTCTTCGAGGTAAACAACACAAACCCTCTGAATGCCCTTCAGTTCGAGACTGAGGATGGAAATCTCCTCATCGACTACCTCGTGCTCTTTGCATACAATATCAACTATGACGCAGAGGCAGGCCGCGTATACTGCTTTGCAAACCCTCAGTGTCAGTACATCCTCGACCACTATGATGAGATCATCAAACCTCTCCGTGAGCGTGGAATCAAGGTTCTCATCAGTGTGCTCGGTAACCACGATATGGCAGGTCTTGCTCAGCTCTCTGATATGGGTGCACGCGCATTCGCACAGGAGATGGCTGCCCTTGTATATGGCTATGGCTTTGACGGTATCAACTACGATGACGAGTATTCTGCATCTCCTGACACAAGCATTCCTTGGTTTACATCTCCTGGTTATGAGGCAGGTAACCGCCTTTACTTCGAGACTAAGAAGGCAATGCCTGACAAGGTTATGCTCAGCTACCAGTTCGGTGCCGCTCTCGGTAACGGCTATGTGGACGGAATCGCTCCAGGCGAGTACATGGACATCTGCGTAGGTGACTACGGAAGAGCAGGTTATCCATATGAGGGTATGACAAATGCGAACTGTTCGTATATGTCCAGCGAGTTCGCACAGGGACGAAGCCTTCCAAGTACCAGCAGTGTGAATTCTTTCATCGCATCTGATTATGGATACTGGATGGGATTTGCATTGTGGAACAGTGCTAGTCAGCTCAAAAGTGACTTCCAACGCATGAACTACCTTTCTGTAGGTATTTATGGTCAGGAACTTAAGACGCCGACAGTATACTATCCAAAGACAATGGGATTGGAGTATAACTCTATCAATTGGTAAAATATTATGAAGAAAATTATATCAATGATGGCAATGGCCATGGTACTGCTTTGGTCTTGCCAGGAAAAGGAAGATCTGGGAACGGTTGCTTCAGGTTCGATTACACTTGCCGGTTCCGTTACTGACGGACAGATCATTGCCGGTCCTGAAGGCGGTGAGTTCCAGGTTAATGTGACCTCTTCGGAAGATTGGAGAGTGTCAGGACTTGCTGACTGGGTGACTTTGTCATCAGAGTCAGGAAAGAGCGGTCAGGCTCTTACCTTCACTGTGCTTCCTAACGAGAGCGGTGAGGCAAGAACAGCAACCTTCAAGGTTTTCGCTGCTGATGCAGTTCAGGCTGTGACTGTTACTCAGCACCCTAACTATACAATTGAGTTGTTGTCAGAGGCTCAGATCGAGGTTTCATCGGATGCCTCAACTCTTTCATTGCATCTCTACACAAACATCCAGGATCTTGCAATCGATTTTGGCGGTGCTGACAGCTGGATCAAGCTTACAGAAGTTGCAGATGCTTTCGGTAAGAAGATCGTTCAGCTCAATATTGCACGCTCTCAGGATTTCAAGGCAAGAGCTACAACACTCAAGATCGGTGCAGCAGGCACTGAAAATGCAGTTGAGGTAGCCGTTACACAGGCTCAGAGAGATACTGCATTCGTTGTTGGTGAGCAGAGAATCATCAAGGGTCTTGAGGCTTTGCAGCTTGACCTCGTGCTCAAGAGCAATGTAAGTGTATCATATACTGTACCTTCTTGGATTACTGAGACTCATGGTGACATGACTACTGAGAAGGATGAGGAAGGCCTTTACAGCCGCTCTATCACTATGACAGCAGAGGCAACAGACGGCAGCCGCGCAGCTTCAATTGACTTCAAGAGTGGTAGCGTGAAAGTCGGTTCTCTCTTTGTAAAGCAGCAGAATCCGAACCCTGTATTTACAGAAATCAAGGATGAGAATCTCTATTATCTGCTCAACAGCAAAGGATGGATCATTCCTGATGAGGGCATCAGAGCAGAGCTTTCAGCAGCAGGATTGACCGGAACTTCGCTTGTAATCGGAAGTACAGATCCGAACGCATATAGTGAAGACCCAATCAACTCAGTGAAGGGCCTTGAGGCATTCCCTAATCTTGAAAGTCTGACTCTTGGAAGCCTTACTATCTCAAAGATTGATGTCAGCGAATTCCCTGTACTCA
>JAZLAS010000064.1:0-2850 GCA_045613365.1 Candidatus Cryptobacteroides sp. | reverse complement strand
GGGAGGAGCTGGCGTAACGCTTGAGAACTGTCTCTGCGACCCTGAGACTATCAATGTCAATGACTTCGGAGACACAAACACATTCTGTAACACCAACGACGGACAGACACTCACCAACTGCTGGTATACGCAGACCGTTGGCAATGCACAGGGTAACGACGGCTCATCGCTCTCTCCGGAAGAGCTTGCCTCAAAACTGAATGCCGGCCGTGCAGGTGCTCCTTGGGTTGTGAAGGATGGCAAGGCTACCTTGTCGATGGACACAACTCCTGGAGGTTCTGTGACTCCGGACCCGGACCCAGAGCCAACGGATGGAATCGAGGCACCGTCTGCATATTCTGACATGAGACACAACTCAATTGCAATTACATGGTCTGACACTGATGCTGTAAACAACCTTTCTGCAATCACAATGGAGACTCTCTTCAAATGGGATGCGTTCAATCCTGACGAAGGAATCGACACCATGTTCGGTGTGGAGGGTGCTTGGCTCGTACGCTGTATGAACAACTTCCACTGGATTCCAGAGGACGGATGGTTCGTATGCAGTCCATATGGAAGCATCTGCTTCGCACCGTTTGAAAGAGACGGCGCAAAGAATGTGACTGACTGGAAGGGCATGACTCAGGATGTATGGCATCACCTTGCCGTGACTTATGACTCGAATGCAGGTAGTGTTGCTATTTACATCGACGGTAAGACCGTGGCTTCAGGAGCATACCAGTTCGGTCCGGTTAATCTCTATGACCCAACTCTTACTGACCCTGTATTCCATATCGGAAAGTCATATAACGAAACAAGATGGTTCAATGGTGACATGGCTGAGGTCCGCATCTGGAACCGTGCCCTTAGCGCTGACGAGATCAATGCGAAAGGCCACTTCTACGGTGTAGATGCTGCTTCAGACGGCCTGCTTGCATACTGGAAGCTCAATGGAACCGGTACTCATGTAGAGGATTACTCTGGTAATGGCCATCACGGTACAGCTGCCAACGCTTTCTAATGGTACTTTAATCTGAATCAATTGGAGGATGACGGATTTTCGTCCGCTATCCTCCAATTTGAGTTTTCTCAGTATATTTACGCGGATTAAATATAAATATGATGAAACGACTCTTTTATCTTCTGATCTGGGCCTCATTTGTCGTGATTTCCGGATGTAATCCAAAGGAGCAGGAACCTGTAAAGGAAGATTCTGTGACTTTGACATCTCTGCAGGATATAATAGATTACAAGGCGCAGTCCCTGACCATAACCGTCACTTCTTCAGAAACCTGGACGCTCAGCCCTTTTGACTATGAATGGGTGACGGCCTCGACAATGAACGGCGAGAGCGGTGAACCGATCACGTTTGATGTGGAGAAGAATACGACCGGTCAGAGAAGAAAAGCGGCGTTTATATTCGTGGCAGGAAAAGCGAAGGACATTTACTCGATTGTCCAGGAACCTGGCGAAGATGAACCGGAACCTGAACCAGAGCCGGAGCCTGAACCAGAGCCGGAGGTGCCGGTGGATCCGACGAAGTTGTCAGGAACCGTTATCGGCAGCAAGTATTCTGTCGACTATGCCAATGGCAATTCTCAGAGCACGACCGTCAATACAAAGGATAATGTCTTTGACGGAGATTATGCGACATTCTTCGCTTCATATGACCGCTCACGCACATGGGTAGGTCTTGATCTTGGAGAAAAGCATATCATCATCAAGGTAGGCTGGTCGCCTCGTATAGGCCACCAGGACCGTGTGGAACTCGCCCTTTTCGAGGGAGCGAACAATCCGGATTTCAGTGACGCCCTGCCTATCCACATTGTGAAGGATCCGGGAGAAAATAACATAATGCATTATGCCGATGTGAACTGCTCACGCGGTTTCCGCTATGTGCGCTATGTGTCTCCTAATGATGTGAGGTGCAATCTTGCGGAGCTGGAGTTCTATGGCCAGCCAGGAGAGGGCGATGACTCAAAGCTCTACCAGCTGACCAATCTCCCGACAGTGGTGATCAACACTCCGAATGCGGAGGAGATTACATCGAAGGAGTATGAACTCTCCAGCAATGTATATATCATTTCAGAAAACGGAACCAAGCTTCTCGCGACTAGCGGGACAGGGGTCCGCGGTCGTGGAAATGCCAGCTGGAACTTCCCTAAGAAGCCGTACAGACTCAAGTTCGACTCGAAGCAGAGTCCTCTCGGTGCTCCGGCATCCGCAAAGAAATGGACCCTCATCAGCAACTATGGTGACAAGGCCCTCATGAGGAACATCCTCGCCTTTGAGGTCAGCAGAAGGGTTGGCCTGAGCTACACTCCGTTCTGCCATCCTGTGGATGTCATCCTGAACGGCGAGTACAGGGGCAGCTACCATCTTTGCGATCAGGTCGAGGCCGCGAGCGGAAGAGTTGAGGCAAAGGACGGATATCTGATAGAGGTGGATGCATATGCCTACAGCGAAGATGTATGGTTCTCTTCCAACAGGGGTACTCCTGTTACCATCAAGCATCCGGATGAAGACGACATTACCGGCGATCAGCAGAATTTCATAGCGGATTACTTCAATAAGATGGAGGCAGCTGTCTTTGCTTCAAATTTCACGAGCGAGACGGCAGGCTACCGCAAATATCTTGACCTTGACAGTTTCCTGAAGAACTTCATTGTCGGAGAATTTGCCGGAAATACCGACACCTACTGGAGCGTGTACATGTACAAGGATGCCGCTGATGGAAAACTGTATACAGGTCCTATATGGGACTATGACCTTGCATTTGAAAATGACCAGAGGACTTATCCGATAAATAACCTTTCGGATTATATCTACGCTTCGCGCGGTTCGGTTGCAAGTGAGGCCATGAGGTCC
>JAZLAS010000063.1:0-12595 GCA_045613365.1 Candidatus Cryptobacteroides sp. | reverse complement strand
AAGGTAAACGCAAAGAAAGAGGGTCTTAGCAAGGACGCTGCTGCTGCTCACAAGGCTGCAGTAGAGGCAGAGGCTAAGGTAAATCAGGAGAGAGCTGAGGCTATCGCTAAGAGAAAGGCAGAGGCTGAAGAGGCTGCTCGTGCAGCTGCCGAGGCTGCCGCTGCTGAGAAGGCTGCTGAAGAAGCTGCTGCAGAGGCTGAGGCTGAAAACACTGAGGCGTAATTCCGGCATGGCAGGTTACGACAACTTGCAGCAGGTAGCCCAGGTATTGAAATCTAACGGTACCGATGGGGAGCTCGTCATGGGTTTCCGCGAAATCGCTCCTGAAGATATCAACTTAAATGAACCGGTGTTCATCGTTTTCGATGGACTGCCGGTTCCTTTTTTTATCGAGTCATTCACAAAAAGAGGCAATTCCAAAGCCCTTGTACGCCTGACGGACATCAATTCCATGGAAGATGTCGAAGAGATTGCAGGCAAGGCAGTATATATCGAAGAAAGCGATCTGCCTGAAATGTCGCTTGAGGAAGACGGTTACGCCGCGCTCATCGGCTGGATTCTGCTTTCACCCGTGGAGGGACAGGAAGATAGCGAAGATATGGAAGTCGAGGAGATCGGAGAGATCACTGACTTCATCGATATCCCTAACAATCCTTGCATAGAGGTGGAAACAGAAAATGGAGCAGTAATGATACCACTCCATGAAGATCTTATACTTTCCGTTGATCCGGAAAATCTTGAAATCATAATGCAGATTCCTTCAGGACTCCTTTAAAGTCTGTTTCTAAGAAGGAAATAATACACGATAAAACCGATCCAGCTGAAGCAGAGAAGAGCTACAGTGAGAACGATCTTGATGACTGTATCAAGATTCTTAGACCATACATCCTTAATGCACCAGATGCAGCAGATGGCTCCTATGAGCCAGATGATAAATGATACCATAATAATTATTCTTTAAAGATTAGTATTGTTGTTGATATAATCGTTTTTCACGTCCTGATAGAATGCGGCAAGGGTCGTCTGCCAGTAAGGAAGGAACCAGAAAAGGCCGATTCCCAATGAAAGAACACACAGTACCATCCAGCCCAGGAAGCTGAGCATAAGCCAGAAAAGGTCGAATTTACGGCCTTTCATCATTTTCATGCTGAGATTGATGGCCTGGTTTGCCGAAAGCTCCGGATAATCCTTTATTATGAAAGGAGTCATGGCATATGCGAACGACTTTATTATACCCGGAATGATCAGAAGCAGAGCCCAAAGGATAGTAAACAGATACATCAGGAACATAGACCATACGTTTTTGAGATATCCCCCATACATATGCCTGAAAGTATTTCCCGTCACCCTGTCGTCTCCCGATACCAGAAGGTCTTTGTGAGCCACCTGATATCCTATGGAAACAAGCGGATACAGGAACAGAAAATTCAAGAAAGGTCCGATCCAATTGAATATCTTCATAAGATTCTCAGTCACCCACCCAAATCCTGGCTGCCTGAAAGCGGCCATGTTTGCACAATATGCAGGAGCGATAATGACGCAGACGAGGAACGAGATGATGACAGCAGCGACCAGTGCCGGTGCCCAATTGCCTTTCAGTGCAGCAAGAGCCGCATTCTTATATTCCTGATTTGTCTTCATATATGTTTTTAATAAGAAACGGAAATATCAGCAGAAAAGGAATCCATGCAGAAGTACTCAGGAATTCCTGGCTTTGTCGATGACAGTTCAAAATCAATGCAGTCAACGCTGCCCAACTTCGAGATATCGAAAACCGTCCATCTTGTGACTACCGAATCCCTGTATTTCTCATAGTCAGCCAAAGCGATTTCTGCAGTTCCTGACACCTCACCTTTGAGATAACCGGTAGCCTTGAGAACAAGCTTGTCGCCCTCCTTGAACTCTGAACGTACAGCCTTTACCACTTCTTCCGTATTGGCTACTGCACAACCGTTGAGAGTACATGTACCGTTAGCTGCAGAATGGAATAAGAAATCCTTCTCAGGCATCATGTCGCTGTCCTTATCATAACGGAAAACAGCATAAGTGTTCTTGCCGGAAGCATAATTGTCATATACCCTGTACGGGTTAGACTTGAACACTGTTGTGTCATTGGCAGGTTTGAGGTATGAGAGAATGAATCCTCCCAGATAATTCTTATCCTTGCTCACTTTTGTGTAAAAGCCCATATGACGCCATGGGATCACAGATACTCCTTTATTTTCATCGATATATTCCACATTGAAGAAAAGGCTGTCAGAGCCGAACAGATGATTATAGTCCTCTCCGATATATTCAAATGTGGCATAGTCAACAAACTGCTCGGAATAACCGGTATTATCCATACATGCTGCACACGAGACAAGAGCGACCGTCCAGATTAAAATCTTCTTCATAAAATCTAAATATTGGTTTACAAAAATAATGACAATTAAACATTTATGATAATTTCCGCGACATAAACGGCTGGCCCGGTAAGCCAGACATCTTCCGCTATGTCAGAAGGTATGAAATCTACGGCAAGATCATCTTTCCTTGCTCTTACCTGATAACACACGCGCCCGTCTTCCTCAACGGAAGAAGGAACGACTCCTTTCACATACGAGGCAATACATGAGGCGACAATACCCGTTCCACATGCGTATGTCTCGTCTTCTACTCCCTTTTCATAAGTACGTACATTGAGAATCCCATCTGAGGGCTCGACGAAATTCACATTGGCTCCGACCGGCTGAAGCTGCGATGCATTGTATCTGATATCACGACCTTCCGAGACTATGTCATAGCTTCCAAGGGCTTCTACGAAACGGACATAATGTCTTGTACCCGTATCCAGAAAATAGCCTTCAGAAGGCGAAGTGATGCCTTCCAAAGCTTCATATGAGGATATTTCCGGCACGTCCTTCATCTTCAGACGGATAGTCTTGGCCCCATCTTCTGCCTTCAGTATCTGAGCTGTATGGAATCCGTCAGCGGCTTCGAAATCAAAATGCGAAAGCCCCATGTCCGCAGCAAAAGCAACGATACAACGGCCCCCGTTTCCGCACATCATGCCACCTGAACCATCGGAATTGTAATATGTCATACGGAAATCATAGCGCTCACTGGCTTCAAGAAGCATAAGTCCATCGGCACCGACTCCATAACGACGGTCACAAACGGCGGCGATCTGCTCCGTCGTCAGACATATCGAGCCATCACGGTTGTCCGCGATCAGAAAATCATTTCCAGCTCCCTGATATTTATAGAATTTCATCATAAAGCAGTTTTGCAAGCAATTCCACGCCTTCCTTTATCTTCTGAGGAGACATGAATGAAAAGTTCATGCGCATTGTATTCTTCCCGCTCCCGTCCGGATGAAAGAACTCCCCTGCCACATACGCTACACCAGCATCAAGAGCCTTGTCATAGAATTTCACGGCATCAAAACCCTCAGGCATAGTCAGGAAGAGGAAAAGTCCTCCTTCAGGGCGCGTCCAGGTGATGCCTGCCGGCATATGTTCCTCCAACTGTGCAAGAAGAAGATCCCTCTTGCCTCTGTAAAGAACTATGCTCTTGCTCAGATTCTCGTCAAGCTTTCCGCTGTTCAGAAACTCAGCCGCTACATATTGATCGAATATAGGCGGGCAAAGGTCAAGAGACTGCTTGCAGACATATATCTTGTCCAGAATGTCAGGGTGGGCTATGGCCCATCCTAAACGGAATCCCGGTGCAAAGATCTTCGAGAATGATCCCAGATGAATGACTCTGTCAGAATCTAGAGAATACATCGTAGGCAAATGTCCGCCTTCATATCTCAGTTCCCTGTAAGGGCTGTCTTCAACAATAAGAAAATCGTGCTTCTGAGCCAGCGAGACAAGCATTTCACGTTCCTGCAGGGAGAGCGATTCGCCTGACGGATTCTGGAAATCCGGAATCATATAAAGGAACTTTATCCTTTTTCCTTCTGCCTTGACCTGGTCTATGACCTTCTCATACTCTCTTCTGAATGAATCGATCTCCGTCTGATGAGCGACTCCTCTGATATCAGCACGGTATGAACGGAATGACTGAAGAGCGCCCAGATATGAAGGGCTTGAAGTCAATATCACATCACCCGGATCCACGAGTACTCTGGTACACACATCGATTCCCTGCTGCGACGAAGATGTTATCTGCACCCTCTCTACCGGCACACCATAACGGGCGGCCACAGCTTCACGAAGTTCAGGCACGCCCTGGGTCGCTCCATACTGGAAAGCCCTGCCCTGATACTTGTCTATGACCCCAGACATGGTCTGACGGATCTCCTCCAACGGAAAAGTCTCCGCAGAAGGATAACCTCCGGCAAAAGAATATATGGAATTGAGATCGACCTTCTTGAATATCTCCCTGACCGGAGACCTGAAGAACGAACCGACGTCCTCTGAAAACATTTCTCCGTACATACTATCTGAGCATATCTTCCAAAGTGATCGATCCTGAAGTCTTCTCGTCACGATACTTTACAATCACAGGACAATACAGATGTATGCCCTGTTCTGCTCCAGGGCCTTTGCTGACAGGACGGCTGCCCGCAACTACTACGGCTCCTGCCGGAACAACGATCTGGCCGTTCTCATTTGCCCTTATATATTCTCCAGTAGTAGCATCAAAGATAGCCGTAGAGGCATTGATGATCACACCAGTACCGATCACAGCGTTTTCCTTGACGATCGTACCTTCATAAATGCCGCAGTTTCCACCTATGAACACATTGTCCTCGATGATGACAGGAAGAGCGCCCACAGGCTCAAGCACTCCTCCAAGCTGTGATGCAGCCGAAAGATGTACATGCTTTCCTACCTGGGCACATGAACCTACAAGGGCATGGGAATCAATCATGGTTCCTTCATCCACATATGCTCCGATATTCACATACGCAGGAGGCATCATTATCACCGATGGAGCGAGATATGCTCCGGCACGCACACTGCTGCCGCCCGGAACTATCCTTACGCCGTTTTCTGCAGTAAATGTCCTCGTAGGGATAGTATCCTTATCGAAGAATGAGAACTGTCCCTGCGACATATCCGTGAGCTTTCCAAGGCGGAATCCCGAAAGAATCACCTCCTTCACCCATGAATTGACCTTCCACTGTCCATCCACCTTTTCTGCAACTCTTACCTTACCGCTTTCAAGGCCGGCTATCGTATTGTTGAATTTTTCGATATCTGTCATAATCTAAAGAAGTCCTAAGTTCTTTACTGTTTCTACCATAAGGTCATATGTCTTCTGCCGGGCAGGAACAAGCGGCAGACGGAGTTCGTTGGCCATCATGCCCATTGCCGCAAGAGCAGCCTTCGCCGGGATAGGATTACTTTCCACAAAACAGTTGCGGAAAAGCGGCGAAAGCTTCTCATGAAGACCTGCAGCCTTTTCGATCTTGCCTTCAAGCATTGCATGAGCGAGTTCCGCAACAGGTACTGGAGCTACATTCGACGCCACGCTTATGACTCCGTCGGCACCAGCCTTCATCAAAGGGAATGTCTCGTCATCGTTTCCGCTGAGTACAAGAAAGCCCTCGGGGCGTCCGGCAATGATGTCAAGAATCTGGCCTCTGTTGCTTGAAGCCTCCTTGATTCCGATGATATTGTCTATCTGCGCAAGTCTCAAGGTAGTAGCCGCCTCCAGATTTGCACCGGTCCTTCCAGGCACATTGTACAGCAATACCGGCTTCTTCGTGGATTCTGCCACAGCCTTGAAATACTGATACATTCCCTCCTGAGGAGGCTTGTTGTAATATGGGACCACTACAAGGAAAACATCCACGCCATGAGGCTCCAGAAGCCTGATATTGGCGATCGTATGCTCAAGAGAATTTGTTCCGACCCCAGCTACGACAGGCTTGCCGCAAGAACGATCCTTAGCCAGTGTCAGCACCTTGATCTTCTCCTCATCAGTAAGGCAAGGGGTCTCTCCTGTCGTTCCGAGCGGCACCAGAAAATCGATTCCGGCATTCACCTGTGAGTCCACCAATGCCGCGAACGCGTCATAATCCACCTGTCCGTTACGGAAAGGTGTCACAAGAGCGGTACCGCAGCCTTTCAGATCTATGTTGTTCATTTATTTTCTGTTTATTATTATTCTAGGGAAGATTATCATTTAAGGATTACGTCACGGAATTCATGGACGCCTTCAAGACCTTCTGTCCTCAACGCAGCCTCGACTGCTCCAGCCGCAAAACCTTCACGCGAAAAAGCCTCATGCGAAAGAGTGATCCTGTCATTCAATCCCTCAAATCCGATAGTATGTATGCCAGGTATCTCTCCGCACCGAACTGACTGTATGTCAGTCTTGCAATCCATATTGGCATCAATGATATCGGCAAGAGACCTGGCTGTTCCGCTCGGAGCATCAAGCTTATGGCAATGATGCATCTCGACCATATAAGGGCTGTATCCGCCTGTCTCGCCAAGTGTCCTGGATATATAATCTGTCACGGCAAAGAACACATTCACACCGATAGAAAAGTTTGTAGCCCATATCATAGGTGTTCCGCACTTATCGAAATACGAGATTACCTCGTCCTTGATATCAGCCCAGCCTGTCGTACCTATGACCACAGCCTTGAAATTTTCTGCGAGAAACTTGTAGTTCTCTCTGATGGCTGAAGGAGTAGTGAAGTCAATGCATACACATTCCTTTGCGAGAGCCGGATCCGTCCCGGTCACAGCTTCAGTCCAGCCGGCATAATCAAGACCCTTTTCAAGAATGATCTTCTCGATCATCCTTCCCATTTTTCCATATCCACTGATAAATAACTTCATGTCCTAAAACTGTTCAAGTTCCTCTTCCACTTCGAAAAGATGATAATGAAGGTCCTTCACAACCTCCTTAAACTCCTCACGGTCAACGACAAAACTGATGTTCACAAATGAAGCGCCCTGGGAAATCATATATACATTCGTCCTCTTGAGCGGAGAGAAAGTCTTCTTGAGCATACCGTTCAGACGTACGATGTTCTTTCCGATCACGGAAACCTGGGACTTATCATCATCAACTATCACATCGGCAAATTCCGAAAGCTGTTCCACCACCTTATCGATCTTTTCAGATGCATCCACAGTCACAGAGATATTTGCTTCTGACGTACTGATAAGGTCAACGGAAACCCTGCTTTCACTGAAGATCTCGAACACTCGGCGAAGGAAGCCTGAAGTATTGATCATCTTCATCGAGAAGATATTGATCACACGGATATTCTCCTTGAATGAAACCGATTTCACACCGTCCTCGATAAGTTCGCTGCGAAGAATCGCAGTTCCCTTGCCTGATGGATTCATGGAATTCAGCACATATATCGGAATATTCTTCTTTACAGCAGGCTCTATGGTAAGAGGATGAAGCACCTTTGCACCGAAATGTGCCATTTCAGCAGCCTCTTCAAATGAAATCTTTTCCAGATACTTCGTGTTTTCTACCGTTCTCGGATCAGCAGAACGCACACCATCCACATCAGTCCATATCTCAATGCGTTCCGCATCGATCGACATTCCGATAAGGGAAGCTGAATAATCCGAACCGCCTCTTCCAAGAACCGTCTGCTCTCCGGCAAGATTTGAACCGATGAATCCCTGGGTGATCACGGCATCCATTCCCTTGTAGGCCTCCTCAATGATTCCGGGAACTCTTGATGTGATCTCATCGATCACAGGCTCACCTTTCAGGTATTCATTGCTTGTGATCATCATCTTGCGGGCATCAATGAAATTGGTTCTGATGCCTTTCGCATTCATGGTAAAGCAGATGATGGTCGAAGAAAGGAGCTCACCGTTCGAAATGATGATGGCCTTGTTTCTGTCCGACAGCTCTCCCACAGCGCATACGGCATTCACAAGCTCCTCAAGAGAATCACAGATCGCATTTACACGACTTACGGCATTCTCCTTCATGGCAGGACTCTGCTCGAGAAGTTCAGATGCAAGATTCACATGGCGGTTTCTGAGCTCATCCATGAGGGATTTTGTTTCAGAAAGATTTCTTGACGCTGCCGCATTCGATATCCTGTAAAGGAGATCGGTCACCTTCGACAACGCTGACACTACTACTACAGGCTTCTTATCCAGTCTGCCTCCTATGATGAAGACCGCTCTGGTAATGGCCTCGAAATTTGCGACGGAAGTGCCGCCAAACTTCATAACTATCATAATATTTGCTTCTGTGAAGCAAATATTATGATAGTTGGTTTATACCCCAGTCAGCTGAGCTGACAGCCCCGAGGGGCATACCGTCTTACTTCGTTCGACGGGTGCCATCGCTGACGCGAGTGGCACGGCGCTGAAGCGCCTTATTACCATAATACCTGCTTCTGTTTTATATTCTATTCACTGTTCCGGTGAAGTTTCAGTCTTTTATGTTCACCAGAGTTTCATACATCCGTACGTAATTTTCAATCGCAGCTTCCAATTCGGCAAGAACAATATGTTCTTCAGGTCTGTGGGCAACCAGTATAGAACCCGGGCCACACAGGATCTTCCTTTTGAAATTGCTGAGCTGCGGAGCATCGCTGCCGAATGCCACCGGCTTGGTCGGGAAGCCTTCCAATGTCTCATATCTGGTAGGAGAATCCCCTCCAAAAGCCTTCACAGTCATACATTTCTGCCACTGGGCCGCCTCCTTCGCGACCATATCCGAACCGTCTTGAGCCTTCCTGCGTCCGAAACGCAGCTTCGCTCCCTCCCCCGCGTTATTCTTCATGACATTGCAGACCATCTCGTCCGACTCGAATGTAGTCCTGAAATATACCCTGCACGTCAGTCTGTCGCTGAGGATATTCTGAGGATTGTCACTGACAAGCTTGCCTATATTCCATGTCGTATTGCCCAACACCTCATCTTGCGGGAAGCATATGCTTCCAAGAGCATTCATGAAGTCATTGAACATCTCAATTGCGCTCACGCCATGCTCAGGATAGCCTGAATGGAAAGCCTTGCCTTCAAAGCATACTTCAAACGATTTCGTACCCTTGCTGGCTGATGCCATATGATTGTCCGTAGGCTCACCCACGATCACCCATTCAGCCCCGGGATGCTGCTCCCGGAAAGCCTTGGCACCGAATGACCCGGTCTCTTCACCAGCCAGAAGCAGAAGTCCGAAACCGTCATATCCTTTCGCCTCGAGAGCCTTGCATGCTTCATACATGGCAAAAATCTGCCCTTTGGCATCGCAGGAGCCTCTTCCCCTGATGATATCTCCCTCTTGTGTCGGAGGAATATACGGAGGTACCGTATCAAGATGAGAACAGAACACCACCTCCGGCCTGCCCCAGCTGAAAAGAAGGTTCACCGTACCGTCTCCGACTGCGAATTTCTCCACACTGCAATGCGGAGTCAGCAGTCTTTCAGCCAGAAAGCCTGCAAGTTCCGCCTCCTTGCCGGAAGTGGAATCCATCTTCAACATATCCAGAAACAGCCCAGTATCCATTGTCATATCACCTGCACATAGTGCTCCATATTTTGCAAATATACACAATTTATCAATTGACTATGTGCTAAAAAGACTTAATTTACAACTATCTCATCAAGAAAAAGGAAGCCACGCTTATGTGAGCGGGCTGCATGATAACGTACATACCGCGCTCTGGCATTGCATACCGTATCAAAACTACGGAAAACAAGATTTTCATCATTGACCGATACATCGTTCCAGACCTCGGCCACACGTACGAAATCCTCTCCGTCTATAGAAAGATATATATCCACTTTGCTTGGCATGAATACCTCAGGACCAATAAGCTGCATGAAGGTCCCACCTACATAATGCACAGGAATGACTTCACCAAGGTCGATAGTCACATCGACATCCGTAAGGAAGCCTTGCCAACGTCCGTCACCATATGACCAGCCTCCATAGAGACCGTCTGTAAAGGTAACCTCCCCTGCTGCCGGATAATTCTTCTGTATCGGCTTGTTATAAATGACCTTACAGCCCTTGGCCGCATGATCCACACCTGTCAGGGAAAGCTTCCTCTCTCCATATTCACCCTCAAGGTCAAAGACCTTGTATCCCTTTTCTTCCAGATGGTCCATGACAGCCGGGACCCTCCTGCGGAAGTCCCTCAGGTCCTTGTTTTCAGAAACGCTCCAGCCGGTTTCCGCTATAGCCAATGCACGAGGCCAGTACATATATTCAGCATGTTCCTCAGTCGTGATATACTCTGCCCAAAGATTGCCCTGAATGCCAAGAAGATGATGAAGCTTGTCAGCCGGCATCACAGGCTCTGCCGGCTCATATACATATACCGAATCCAGCGGGAGATAGCCCCCTATGGATTCCGGTTCCTTGAAAGGAGCGTCCTGTGCATGATCGAGATAGCAATAGCTTCCCGGAGTCATTATCACGTCATGGCCCATGTTCATTGCATCTATGCCACCTTTCGTTCCCCTCCAGGACATCACCGTTGCTCCGGAGGCAAGACCTCCGTCAAGGATCTCGTCCCAACCGATGATCCTCCTGCCCTTGGCCTCCATGAACCGGCTGATGCGGCGGATCATATAACTTTGCAGCTCATCTACATTCTCCAATCCTTCTTCCTGCATCCTCTGACGGCATTTCGGACATTCTTTCCAATGTTCCTTATTTGCCTCATCTCCGCCTATATGTATGAATTCCGATGGAAAGACATCGATGACCTCCGCCAGGACTGTTTCCATGAAGCGGAATGTTTCTTCATTTCCGATACAGAACTCTCCTTGCCGGTATGGTTCGCCTGCACAAGAAAGTTCAGGATATGCCGCAAGCACTTCCTCACTATGTCCGGGCATTTCTATTTCCGGGATAATTTCTATATGCCGTTCTCTGGCATAATCCACAAGGGAACGGAGCTGCTCTTTGGTATAATAACCGCCGTATGCGCCTTCAGTACCTTCTTCGACATACATTCTGTCACCATACCACCATTCCTTCCATGTATGCTGGGGACGCCATGCTGCAAACTGGGTAAGACGGGGATAAGCATCTATCTGCATACGCCAGCCTGTCGCATCAGTCAGATGAATATGCATACGGTTCATCTTGAACATCGCCATCGCATCCAGATGTTTCTTAAGGAATTCCACGCTTCTGAAATGACGCGAAACATCCACATGCAGTCCTCTGTAAGGGAAACGCGGATAATCCCTTATCCGGCAGAACCTAAGTTCCTTGACCTTGCCATAAGCCGTCATCTGGTCCAAGGTCTGAAGCGCATAGAACTCCCCAGCCTCATCTGAAGCACACACAAGCACGCCTTTGGCATTTACAACAAGTTCGTAACCTTCTGCAGGCAGTTTCCCCTCTTTCAGCCTTTTAATCCTCACTTCCGGCTCATCATCAAACACATATGTACCCTCCTGCAAGGTAAATTCCGACGGGACAGGTATGACATTTTCCGGTCCCTGGGCCATAGAGACAGACGCAGAAGACAGAATCAGCACAACTGACAGCAATATGATTCTCTTCATAATCATGAAATTTTACAGATCTACAAAGTTAACAATAATCAAATCATTCATTATCTTTACAGCATAAAACATAACCTAATATGAGACTGGACGGAAGAAGAGAAAGCCGCAACGTCAGGGACGTACGCGGAAAAGGCGGAAAGACCGCAGGAATAGGCCTTGGTGGTCTTGTCATTGTCGGACTTATCACATGGCTTCTTGGAGGAAACCCTCTTGATGTACTGCAACAGGCCGGAGGTCTGGAAGCCATCACGGGAGGAGAACAGACAGAATATGTTCCGACTGCCGAAGAAGAGGCATTGGCAAAATTCTCGAAACAGATACTTGCCGGAACAGAAGATGTGTGGACTGCTGAGTTCAAGAGAATGGGACTCACTTACGAGCCTCCTACACTCGTACTTTTTACCGGAAGCGTACAGTCGGCATGCGGAGGAGCCACTTCCGCAACAGGTCCATTCTACTGTTCAGGAGACAAGTCTGTCTATATCGACCTCTCGTTCTTCTCGACCATGAAGAAACAGTTCGGTTCAGCAGGCGATTTCGCATATGCATATGTTATCGCCCATGAGGTCGGCCACCATGTGCAGAATCTTCTCGGAACCCTTCGTCAGGCTCATACAGCGATGAACCAGACATCAAAGACGGAAGCGAACAAGATAAGCGTACGCCTCGAGCTTCAGGCTGACTTCTATGCCGGACTATGGGCAAACCATGATAACGAAATGTTCAATTCTCTCGAGGAAGGCGACATAGAAGAGGGACTTGAAATCGCTTCGAGAATCGGAGACGATTACCTCCAGAAACAGGCACAGGGCTATGCTGTTCCAGAGACATTCAACCATGGAACATCCGCTCAACGCGCCCGCTGGCTGAAGAAAGGCTTCACCACCGGTGACATAGAGCAGGGAGATACATTCTCACCTCGCTATACAAGCCTGTAACAGACATCTCTACAACGAAAAAGACCTGATCGATTGATCAGGTCTTTTGTTGTGGAGATAGTCGGAGTCGAACCGACGACCCCCTGCTTGCAAAGCAGGTGCTCTAGCCAACTGAGCTATACCCCCATGCTTGGTAGTCCCGAGCAGACTTGAACTGCTGACCCCTACATTATCAGTGTAGTGCTCTAACCA
>JAZLAS010000062.1:0-39832 GCA_045613365.1 Candidatus Cryptobacteroides sp. | reverse complement strand
GTGGATACAAGCAAGGCTGTTATCATAATCGTGAACAAGACATTCGAGCCTAAGGAGCCGGGTTCCGCGACTATGGTACGCGTGGATGATGCATATGCGGCGGTAGCAAGCCTGCTTGATTATGTGACTGCGAAGAAGCGTTCATACAAGAGGTACCGTGGCTGCCGCAGCAGGGTCCGCTGGAGCTCGAAGATCGGTAAGAAAGTTTATATCGGCGATTTTGCATATGTGGGTAAAAACGCTAGTGTAGGTGACTACACAAAGGTTTATGAGCATGTGTTCATAGGTGACGGCGTAAAGATCGGATCGCACTGCATCATATATCCGGGAGTGAGGATTTACCCTGGAATGGAGATCGGGGACAATGTCATCATCCATGCGAATGCGGTCATAGGTTCGGACGGCTTCGGATTCGCTCCGCTTGAGGACGGAACATGGAAGAAGATAGAGCATACCGGCAATGTGATCATCGAGGATGATGTCGAGATCGGAGCCAATGTTTGCGTTGATAAATCGCAGATGGGCTCTACCGTTATCAGGAAAGGTACGAAGATTGATAACCTCTGTCAGGTGGCACATAATGTGGAGATAGGCAGGAATACGGTCATGGCTGCGCAGACAGGTATTGCAGGCTCTGCCAAGATAGGCGAGCATTGCATCATTGCGGGACAGGTCGGCATTGCGGGGCATATCAATATCGCTGACAATACGACCATCGGCGCTCAGTCGGGTATTCTTGGAAGCATAAAGGAGGAAGGCCAGACCCTCATGGGATCGCCTGCTTTCCCTTTAAGACAGTATCTTAGAAGTTATGCTGTCTTTAAAAGGGCTGGCAAATAGGATTATACAAAAATATTGACTATCTTTGCAGGCTAAAATGTGCCGGACCGTCCGCGAGGGACTACTCCGGGAGATATAAGGAATCAGAGAAGATATAATGCAGTTGCAACAAACATTAAAAAAGTGCTACTCATTTGAAGGTAAGGGACTTCATACTGGAAGGGTAGCTAATATGACGATCAAGCCTGCGCCGGTGGATACCGGAATAGTGTTTGTGAGAACGGATATAGATGAAGGGGCTGTGGTCCCTGCTTTGGCAGAGAATGTGTCGAATACAGCCAGAAGCACGACGATCTCTTATGGAGATGCGTCGGTTTCTACCATAGAGCATGTCCTTTCCGCTCTTACAGGAATGGGTGTAGATAATGCAATCATAGACATAGACAACGTTGAAGTTCCTATCCTTGACGGAAGCGCGAAGCCATATATTGAAGCTATCTGGAACGATGGATTCGAACAGCAGGATGCGCCTCGCAGATATGTGGAGCTTAAGGAGGCGATAGAGATAAGAAATGAAGAGAAGGGTTCAGTAGTGCGTATCGAGCCGGCTGAGGAATTCTCTTATGAGATAAAGATCGATTTCAATTCGAGGGTCATCGGTGTCCAGAATGCCGTATGGAATAAAGACGTCGTTTATCCTAAGGAAATCGGAGTATGCAGGACATTCGTTTTCTTCCATGAGATCGAGTTCCTCTTCAACAACAACCTCGTGAAGGGAGGAGATGTTGACAATGCAATCGTCATTGTAGAGCATCCGGTGACTGACGAGCAGATCGACCGCATGAGCAAGCTTTTCAATGTGCCTGCTCTCAAGGTTCGTGAAGACGGATATCTCAGCAACCTGGTCCTCCGTTTCCCTAATGAATGTGCAAGACATAAGCTCCTCGACCTTATCGGCGACCTGAGGCTTTGCGGAGGCTTCCTCAAGGCGAAGGTTACGGCTGAAAAGGCAGGACACGGAATAAATACAACAGCAGCAAAGGCTGTCCGCAAAACTTTATAATTATGGCAAATATTCATCCACTCGCAACAGTACATCCGAACGCAAAGCTCGGAGAGAACGTAGAGGTAGGACCTTACGCATATATCGAGGAGCATGTAGAGATCGGAGAAGGATGCAAGATCCTTCCTCATGCGACTATCTTCAACTATGTGAAGATGGGAAAGAACTGTACAGTATTCCCAGGCGCAGTTATCGGCGCGATCCCACAGGACCTCAAGTTTGATGGAGAGGTGACATATGTGGAGATCGGTGACAATGTGAACATCCGTGAGTGCGCGACAATCAACCGTGGAACAAAGGGCAGCGGAAGGGGAGTGAACAAGATCGGAAACAATGTGCTCCTGATGTCATATACTCATGTTGCTCATGACTGTACTGTAGGAAACAACTGTATCCTCGTAAGTTATGTGGGTATCGCAGGTGAGACAGACGTTGATGACTGGGCTACAATCGGAGGAAGCTCTGTGGCTCACCAGTTCTCAAGAATCGGAAAGCATGCCTTCATCGGCGGCGGCTGCAAGATCAACAAGGATGTACCTCCTTATGTGCTCTGCGGACGTGACCCTCTTACATATGCAGGCGTGAACATCGTGGGACTTCGCAGAAGAGGCTTCACATCAGATCAGATCCGCAGCATCAAGGATATGTATGACATCATCTACAGTGCTGGTACAAACTTCTCGGATGCTCTTGCAAAGATCGAGTTGGGTTTCCCAGAGTCAGAGGAAAGGGATACCATCATCAACTTCATCAGAAATTCCAAGAGAGGCATCATCAGAGGCATGAACTCTGAGGTAAAGGGCAATATCGACTAAATGCCAAAGCTTCTCTCAACAGCATATTTTCCTCCCGTTTCCTATTTTGCCGCAATGGCAGAGGAGATGGAAGGGTTAAGCAATAGAACGGACGGCAGCAGTTCTCTCGAACTGTCGCCGTCCGTTGTATATATTGAAGCCTGCGAAAACTATCAGAAGCAGTCCTACAGGAACCGCTGTCGCTTCTATGCCGCGGACGGTGTGCAGGCTCTTACATTCCCTGTAGTCCATGAAGGGGGCACGCATAAGCTTCCTGTTTCTGAAATTAAGGTAGACTATTCGACACCATGGCTTCAACAGCATGAAAGGGCTATTGTATCTGCCTACAGGACGTCTGCCTACTTTGAGTATTATCAGGATGAGCTTTTCGAGATATTGGAAAGCAGGCCGGAAAGGCTCTTCGATCTGAACCTTGCCCTGATCCGTTTCTTTGCGGAAAAGACGGGCATATGTGTGGATATCCGTGTCACTGAAGAGTACTCTCGTGAGGGAGTATGTCTCCTTCCGGATGGATCTCATGTGGCCTGTGATGACCTGAGAGAGAAGATTCATCCGAAACGTACCAATACCATTCTTCCTGATCTGGGACTGGAAAAGCCGTATTTCCAGGTCTTTTCCGGGAAATACGGCTTTAAGTCTGATCTTTCTGTCATGGACCTCCTTTTCAATGAAGGCCCCGACAGTATCCTATATCTGAAGAAGCTTTAGAATCTCCATCCGAATGTGAGGAGGACTTTCCAGAGGCCCTTCTTGTTCAGAAGCTCAGGAGCGTATGCGTCTCCAACGATGTTTCCGTTTACATCATACATGTAGTCTGCATATGGCATGAAGTACTCGTCAGGAATGATGGTTCTTCTTGCCGCAAGGTCTGCATAGAATGACTTCTTCGAGCTGTAGCCGATTCCGAGTGAGACATTCTGTCTGAGGTCTACCGGGATCTGCTCGCCCCATGAATTGTACTTCTCTGCTCCTGTTGTAAGGCCGTATCCGGCTCTTACGGCGAGCTCGCTTACCGGCTTGAACTCAAGTCCGGCTCTAAGCATATGTGAGATTCCGAATCTGTCTCTGATATCTGCATTCACATTCTCGAAGTAGTCCCTGTCGTCGTAATCTGAACCCTTATACTTCATCTGACCGTAATCGCAGAACTCGTAGTCCACGCTGAACACTCCGGCATTTCCGAAAGCATATGCAAGACCGAAGTTCGCTCTGAACGGTGATACCATTACATATGAACCTCTTCCTTCAGGACTTGTCGCGCCTGCATTGTAGTGAGAGTTTGTGTATGTGGTCTCTCCGGCCTGCTGCCAATACTCTGTGATGTTGTTGATCACAGGAGTCTGGATGGCTGCACCGATGCGCAGACCATATCCTGGAGTTACGATGGCTCCGAATTTTCCGAAGTAACCATTGCCGACCGCTGCATATGAGTATTTGTAGATCATGTCGTTGAAGTAGATGGCATCTCCGCTGTCGAACACGATCTCGAAATCAGCAGGGTCGATGGCTACCTCTCTGAAATACTCGTTGTAGTCATAATTTATGGCAGTCATTCCAAGGTTCGCTCCAAGGTATACGAAGTCTGAAATGTTCGCTCCTATATTGAATATGTATTCATATTTGCTGCCGGTAACCTGACGTCCATAAGACTGCTGGAGCGGGCCGCCCAATGCTACTTCTCCGTTGTCATAGATGATCTCGCTGGCTCCGACAAACTGGTCGTCATAGCCTCCGAATGTAGAGATCATACCGCTCTGATAACCTACGACAGGCATCCAAGGCATGTAGTTGTAGGCGTTTTCCGCATTCAGTTCATTGCCTGTATAGCCGCTCATTGTCGCGTCGTATGCCATGGAACCCATGAACGAAGTGGTTGAATTTGTTCCGCTTGCGTAGATGTCCTCGTCGTAAGTCGCAGTCCTGTTGATGATGAAGCCGAAGCTCATGTTCTTCAGTCCGGAAGTCCTGTTTGTGTCCCAGTTGATCGAAAGACCGAAGTTCGGCATTCCGAATCTTGTCCTGCTGCTCTTCATCTGTCTCTCGAAGTAAGGGAGGTCACCGTTCTGGAATGGAGACACACCCTGCGAAGTAGCTGTGGAGATGGTGAGCGCCGGAGTCAGGGTAAACTGCGAATACTTTGCTACAGCGCTTCCTGCCGGGTTGATCGTAACTGATCCCAGATCTCCTCCAAGAGCTGTGAAGGCATTGCCCATGGCCATTGTCCTGGCTGTGCCCTCATATTCGTTTTCGCTGAAAAGCAGGGCGTCGTATGCTGTCTGAGCATGAGCGCATACGGCTGCTGCCGCGAGAAATATAGTGATGAGTGTCTTTTTCATTTCTGCTTGTCTTTTGGTTTTTATCTTCTTCCACCTGCTGATCCACCGCTTCTGCTTGCTCCTCCGCCGCTGAATCCACCGCCTGAGCTGCTTCTGCTGCTGCTTCCTGAGCTGAAGCTTGATGAAGACCTGCTGGTAGAAGTAGAACTGCTTCTGTTATAGCTTGACGAAGAACTGCTTGACGCCGAACCTCTGTTGTAGCCTGACTGGCTGCCGGAAGATACCGCGCTTCTTCCGCTTGCTGACGAACCGCTTCCGATATATGATGAGCCTGATGAAGACCTGTCGCTTGTGACTACTGCAGGCTTGCGGTAGTTAGGCTGTGTCGTGGTCACAGACTGTGTGCGTCCGGTTGCTGTCGAGGCTCTTCCTGTCGAAACGGATGTGCCTCTGCTTACGTCTGAAGCCGGTCTTGAAACTGTTCCTGTCATTCTTTCCGGAGCCTTGCTGTCCCTGATTGAAGGAGTGGTCCTTGATACAGTTGTCCTGTTGCCGGAAGAAACTCTTGTCGGAGCTGTGGCAGTGCTTACCGAGCCGGCTCTTCCTGCAGGAGTCCTGCTTACGGATGTCCTGTTTGATGACGAGGCTCTGACTGCTGTAGATGCTGTGCGTCCTGCGGATTCGTTTCTGCTGACAGTGCTTCTGCTGCCTATGCCTCCTCTGAGGGATGATGTGCCGGCAAAGAGTCTTTCAGAACCGGTCTGATGTCTCGAGCCATACCACACATCCTTGTGATAATCAGGCGCATAGCCTGGTACATGGTGGTGATGGTGGCCCCAATATGGATCATACCATCCGTAGTGTGGGTAGTATCCTGTGTAGTACCATCCGCCTCCCCAGAAGCTTCCGTAATACCATGGGTCGTACCATCCTCCCCAGTATCCGCTGTAGTACCAAGGGTCATACCAGCCCCAGTATCCGCTGTAGTACCATGGGTCGTACCATCCGTGATATCTCCATGGGGCGAAGCTCCATGAATACCAAGGATTATAATGTCTGCTCCAGTACCATGAGCTGCCGATACTGTATGGGTCATAGTAATAGCCGTAGTTGTTTTCAAGGTCGTATCTCCAGTCGTATGGGTTTTCTCCCACGGTAACGACTGTTCCGCCAAGCTTCTGGTCGTATCTGATCACGGCTGACATGTCCTTCGGAATCATCACGGTGTCCTTCTTGTCTCCGAAAAGATAGATAGGAGACTCCTGAGTCTTCTCTATAAGGGCCTGAGTGTCAGATTTTGACTCCTCCTTCTCGACCTTTGTCCTGAACGCCGGCGTATTGCTGTAGATGCCGTCCTGGAACTGCTGGTCATTGTCGGATGACGCGTATTGAGCGACAGTTCCGCACGACGAGAGTATGAAGGCTGCCGCAATAAGTAGCGCTGAACTCTTTTTCATAGTCTTTCTCCTTATTTATTTATAATTATTTCGTATCTTCGCAACCTGTTTACTTATGCAAGAACTGTACCGATGATTTTCGGCCTTGCAGAGTTGCGGATTCAAAGACAATATTAAGGAAAAAATCAATAAAAAGCAAAATACAATGGCAAAAGAGGTAACTAAGAGGTCTGACAACTACTCGCAGTGGTATGACAACCTCGTTGTGAAGGCAGATCTGGCAGAGCGTTCAGCTGTCAGAGGATGTATGGTGATCAAGCCTTACGGCTATGCGATCTGGGAGAAGATGCATGAAGTGCTTGACAAGATGTTCAAGGAAACAGGACATGTAAACGCATATTTCCCGCTTTTCATTCCTAAGTCTTTCCTCAGTCGTGAGGCTGAGCATGTTGAGGGCTTCGCTAAGGAGTGTGCGGTGGTGACTCATCACAGACTCATGGCGGATCCAGACGGAAACGGTGTCGTTGTCGACCCTTCTGCAAGACTCGAGGAGGAGCTCATCGTGCGTCCGACATCAGAGACAATCATCTGGAACACATACAAGAACTGGGTTACCTCATGGAGAGATCTCCCGATCCTCTGCAACCAGTGGGCTAATGTGGTGCGCTGGGAGATGCGTACCCGTCTTTTCCTCCGTACAGCAGAGTTCCTCTGGCAGGAGGGACATACAGCTCATGCGACTCGTCAGGAGGCTGAGGAGGAGACAATGAAGATGGTGAATGTATATGCCGACTTCGCTCGTAACTACATGGGCGTGCCTGTAGTTGTGGGTCACAAGAGCCCTAACGAGCGTTTTGCAGGTGCTCTCGATACAATGACAATCGAGGCTCTCATGCAGGATGGAAAGGCTCTTCAGGCAGGTACATCCCACTTCCTCGGACAGAACTTTGCCAAGGCATTTGACGTGATGTTCACCAATAAGGAAGGAAAGCAGGAGTATGTATGGGCTACCTCATGGGGAGTTTCTACCCGTCTTATGGGTGCACTCATCATGGCTCATGGTGACGACAACGGTCTTGTGCTTCCTCCGAAGCTCGCTCCTATCCAGGTTGTGATGGTCCCTATCACAGGAAAGGACGAGGCTGTGAACAATGCGATCCTCGACAAGATGGCTGCATTCAAGAAGGAACTCGAGGCTAAGGGCATTACAGTCAAGATCGATAGCCGTGATACGCTCCGTCCGGGATTCAAGTTCGCAGAGTGGGAACTCAAGGGTGTTCCTGTACGTCTTGCCATGGGTGGCCGTGACCTTGAAAACGGTACTGTCGAGCTTGCTCGTCGTGATACATGTGAGAAATCTTCACATCCACAGGAAGGCATTGCAGAGGTTATTGCAGACCTTCTTGATGATATTCAGGACAATATCTATGCAAAGGCTCTCAAATTCCGTGACGACAGCATCCGCAAGGTCGATACATGGGAAGAGTTCAAGGAAGAGATCACAAAGGGTGGATTCCTTCTCTGCCACTGGGACGGTACTCCTGAGACAGAGGAGAAGATCAAGGAAGAGACCAAGGCTACAATCCGATGCATCCCTGTTGATAGCGCAGTTTGCGTTGAGGAAGGTACATGTATCTATTCAGGCAAGCCATCTCACCAGAGAGTTCTCTTCGCAATTTCATATTAATAGGAAATACCTTCCGGTTCAGACGGAGGATATAAGAAGTAGTTATGAAGAAGTGTATTTTATCTTTAGGAATGATTGCTTTATGTGCGGTTTTTGCGCATAAGGCTGTGGCTCAAGAACTTACTGATGCGCAGAAGGCTGTAGCGGCAGCTGCTGCAGCAGTAGCGGAAGCTCCGGAAGCAGAGAAGAAGGCCCCGAAGCCTAAGTATTGGGAAGAATCTCTCAAGACAAATATCAAGTTCGGTCAGACCTCGCTCACAAACTGGGCGGCCGGTGGTGACAATACGGTTACCCTTCAGGCTTATATTGACGGTAATGCCAATTACAAGAAGAACGATATGTTCTGGAACAACCGTCTTCAGCTTGATTATGGTTTCGTATATGCATCGTCAAAGCCGATTCTTCAGAAGAGCGATGACCGAATCTATCTTGAAAGCAAGTTCGGATATAAGAACGTGAATATGAAGAACTTCTCGCTTTCCATCAACTATGACTTCAAGTCACAGTTCAATACAGGATATGATTACCTTACTCCTTCATTGCCGGAGGGTGACATTCCTCGTGATGAGCTGATCAAGTATTGGAAGGATGCGCGTAAGATCAAATCCGGTTTCCTTGCTCCTGCATATACCAACCTTGCAGTCGGTATTGATGTAAAGCCTCTCAAATGGCTTTCATTGAATATCGCACCTCTGACTGGTGGATTTGTGATCGTCACCGATCCTCTGCTAAGGAAGAATTATGGTATGCAGCTGAAGGATGAGTGGATGGATAAGACTGAAGGTCTGCCTTCAGGCGGAAGCCAGTATAAGAGCGCCCGTTTCGAATTCGGTGCCCAGATAAAGGCCGATATAGCCGTGATGGTCAATGACAATTTCTCATACACCTCACAGCTCGTTCTATTCTCGAACTATCTCGATAAGCCGGAGAATCTCCGTGTGAACTGGGATAACAGATTCGACTGGAAGCTCGCGAAGTATTTCTCTCTTACATTGACTACCAACCTCATTTATGATGATAAGGTAATGATCTTCAATGAGTCTGATGGCCTTACCAAGCAGAGGGTGCAGTTCAAGGAATCTCTCCTTTTTGGCTTTACTTATACAATAGCAAGCAAGAAGTAATGCAGAGGAGATTTGCAAAGACGATAGAAGAAATGAGGGGGCTGATCAATGAATGGTCAGCCCCTGATTGTCATTCCGAGCCTGCCGGGGAATCCGTCGTCCTGTTGGCTGTCAGCGGAGGTATCGACTCGATGTGCATGGCCGATCTTTGGCTTCGCACCTTCGGCTCAGAAAGCTTTGCCGTCGCACATTGCAATTTCCATCTTCGCGGTGAAGAGAGTGACGGAGATGAAGCTCTCGTGCGCGGTTGGGCTTTGAAGCATGACGTCCAGCTGCATGTAAAGGATTTCGATACCGTATCATATGCCCGTGAACATAATATAAGCATAGAGATGGCGGCGCGTGAGCTTCGTTATGCCTGGTTTGGGGAATTGTGCCTTCAGCATGGGTATAAGGCTGTTTCGGTGGCTCATAATGCCAACGATAATGCCGAGACTCTTGTGCTGAATATGCTTAGAGGTGCGGGCCTCAAAGGACTTACCGGTATGAAGCCGATATCACCTCTTCCTGTAGATACGTCATCCCGGTCTTATCGAGGGATTTATCTCCTTCGACCGCTGCTGGATTGCACCAGAAAGCAGATCGAGGGCTACGTTTATGCACATAAGGTCATGTATCGTGATGACAGTACGAATGCCTCTTCTGACTATAAGCGCAACCGTATCCGTAATGAGGCCTTTCCGATATTCGAAAAAGTCAATCCTTCATTCGTGAGTACCATGAATCGTGAGATGGGGTATTTTTCAGAAGCGGAGGAAATTGTAGAGGACTGGTGCAGGTCTGCTGCAGCTTCTGTAGTCAGAAGCGACAATTCTGAAAACTCTCAGGTTCAGCTGCGTGTAGAAGTGCCTAAGCTTTTATCATATCGCCATTGGCGTTACCTTCTTTATCATATTCTGGAACCATATGGCTTCAATTCGGCTGTTCTTGCTTCATTGGAAGATCTTCTCGCTTCTTCCAGGACCATTTCCGGCAAGCGTTTCGAATCTCAGGAACATGTGCTCATTACAGGACGTGATGAATTGACGCTTTCTTATCTTCCCAAAGTCTGTGTTCAGGATGATAATGCTATCATGCCTGTCAGGGGGGAGGGTACATATCATTTCAATGGACATGCATTCAAGGTGGAAGTACTCGAGTGGAATGATTCCATGTCGCTGAAACAGCCGGAAGGTGTCCTGATATTTGATGCTGCAAAGCTTCGCTTCCCTTTTGTACTCCGCAAATGGCGCTCAGGCGACTGGCTGGTTCCGTTCGGCATGAGGGGAAAGAAGAAAGTCAGTGACCTTTTTGCAGATCTTAAATATGATTCGTTCAAGAAGTCTGCTGCCGTCATGGTTGTCGATACATGTACCGACGGCATGGCTGAATCACAGCATATGGCAGCTGTCGCAGGTGTACGCATCGATTCCGGCTATAAGGTCACGGAACGCACCACCTCCATAATCAGGCTGTGGAGTGTATCTTGCTGATGCTGAATCAAATGAATGAACCCACGTGCCGTCATCAGGGAGCACGTGGGTTCGTGTTATTTATTGATAATCAGTGGGTTATCCTCCACGATTATCTGATGCTGAATTCGAATGGCATGCGGGCATAGACCTTTCCGCTTTCAGATGCGTTCCAATCCTTATATGCATTTTCTATACTTTCGAAAGGCGTGCCGGCGAATGCGCTCTTTTCGCCTCCGAGTGATTCAAGAAGCATGTCGAGTGTGGTGAGCGGCTTAGGATATGCTGCTACCTGCACATCATCCATGCTCTGGACACCGTCAATGCAGAATGCGGCATATATGATTGCATCCTCGATTGTTCCGATTTCATCAACGAGACCGATTTCAAGTGCATCCGATCCCGACCAGACTCTTCCCTGTGCGATTTCATCGACAGCAGGAACTGTCATATCACGTCCTTCTGCAACCAGTCCTGTGAATTTTTCGTAGATGTTCTCAACAGATGCCTGCATGTAGTCAAGTTCTGCCTTGTCAAGAGGTCTCATCATTCCGTACATGTCGGCATGCTTGTTGGAATTGACAGGAGTGATGTTGATATGTACCTTGTCCTTGAGCGTACCGCTGATGTCTGGAATCATGCTGAATACGCCGATTGATCCTGTGAGTGTGGTGGCGTTGGAGTAAATCTTGTCGCAATTGGCTGATATCCAGTATCCTCCTGATGCTGCATAGTCTCCGTATGAAGCAATCAAAGGAATACCTTTCTGTCTGATAAGGTCAAGCTCGGCCTTGATCTTCTCTGAAGCAAGTACGCTTCCTCCAGGAGAATTTACGCGGAGTACGACAGCCTTTACCGTCGAGTCGTTTCTTACGTCAGCGATGATCTTTGCAAATCTGTCTCCAGCAACTTCCTGCTTGGCCTTTCCGTCAACGATGTTTCCTTCTGCATATATGACAGCAACCTTGTTCTTCGCCTTGTAATTGACTGTTGACTTGAGCTTTGCGTAGTCCGGGAGCTGGATAGCCTTGATGTCATCGAACTTGCTTGCCGAGTATAGGTCACACAACTGCTGCTGCAGTTCTTCGCGTGTGAAAAGGTCATCAACAAGACCCTTTTCAAGGAAATCAGATGGGAAATTAAGCTCGAGGTTGTCCAGCATGGCATTGAGGTCCTCTACGCTTATTCCACGTGATGCTGCGATCTCCTTTGCCCAGTTGCCCCATACAGACTCGATCATCTCTCTGTTCTGCTCCATGTTTTCCGGACTTGAAGAGTTCCTTATGTACATCTCTCCGGCTGATTTGTATTTACCATGACGGATAAGCTGCACATTCACTCCGAGTCTGTCAAGGATATCCTTGAGGAATATCATCTGTGAAGACAGACCGCTGAACATGTTCATGCCCCCTTCATAAGATGTCATATATATCTTGTCTGAAACTGAAGCAAGATAGTAGCTCGCGTTGCTAGGGTTCTCGATATATGAAACGATTGCCTTGCCGCTGTTTCTGAAGTTCGCGAGTGCCTTCCTGAATTCCTCCATCTGAGCGATTCCTCCCGACGCCCCGTCCGGTTTCATATAGATGAACTTCACTGCAGGATCCTTGGCGGCAGCATTTACAGCCTGTATCGCGCTGTATATACCTACAGGAACGATTGTCTCATTTCCCTGAAGGGTTGCGAATGGATCCGCCTCCTGAGTCTGTTCGGTAAGTGTCATTGTGGACATGTTTATCTGCAGGACGCCTTCACGTGGCATGACCGGCTGGTTTTCTCCCAATGATGCCATGGCTCCCACCATAGCCGCCATCAGGAATATCGCAACAAATCCGAAAAGGAAAAGACCCGCAATCGTAGCGAGCGTCATCTTCACAAAATCTTTCATAACAGTAATGATTTAAGTCCGTAACTTCTGTACATTAGACGCAGAAAATTCAAAGATACTACAAAAACCTGACAAATCTTCAATCGTCGTCGGCTTTCTTCATGCGTCAGAGCTGTTTCCGTCATGCGACTGAAATGCCCGTGGCCAAGGGCTCTGTCTGGGCTGTTCTGTTCTGCGTGTCTCGTAAGTCGTTGATGCTCAGCAGAATCTGTTGATCTCCTGCCGCCAAAGGGGAGCAGGAGGCTTGTGTAAGTGCTTGATTGATAGAGATGTAAGTGGAACGTGGGGTGGATGGCTGATTCCTTGTCTGGATAGTGGAAAGACAAATATAATTTATAAGGGCGGTCATTTCCAAATAATCGCGATTAAAAACTTTGACATTTGAAATTTCGGCACAATTTTCTAACTTTGCAGGTTGAGATGAATAGACTTGTGACAAAGATTTTTGCGGCTCTGCTGGTCGGATGGTATCTGATAGGTATCATCGGATTCGATGTGCATACGTGCAGCGGAAGCGGAAGAAGTTTTGTTGTGGCCTTTTTTGAGGGAATGACCTGTGAAGATATTCATCCGGAACATAGCTGCGATCCGACTGCATGTTGCGCTGACAAGCATGAAGCGCATTCTTGCTGCTGTCATCATCATGATGGGGTTTCTGTTTCTTCAAAATCCTGCTGCTCAAACGATTATCTCGCTCTTGAGATAGCCGGAACAATATCTCAGGACGACCATCGCCATTATGATGAGTGTGCGTGCGGCCATTGCCCATGCCATATACTTCATTCCAACGAGGTCAATAACGTTTTTGAAACAAGTATAATAACAGCATATGTCCATAAACCCGATTCCGGGTATGGCATGGCCTGCGACCGTCAGGCCGCTTTCGGCGTCTGGAGAATCTGATCTGATCCTTCACTTCGTTCAGGATGACAGAGTAGTTCAGAATGGCAGTAAAGGTCATCTGGACAGGAAATTTCAGGAAAATGTCACCATGGATGAACGAAGCAGGTATCATCATGTAAATCAGAAAATCAGACAAATTCATGAAAAAGATAATCATAACTATATTTGCAGCTGTTGTCGCTGCAACATCATCATTTGCACAGATCGTAGATGATCATGGCCATGTGATAGATACGACCGACATCTACGGAGAGCGTTCTGACAGCCTTGACGCTGCTGTGTTCGTATCCAGACAGGCTGGAAACTATCTTTCAAAAGGCAAGGATATCCGTACTGAGGTGATTTCCGCTGCCGGACTCTGCAAGATGGCGTGCTGCAACCTTGCGGAGAGCTTCGAGAACTCTGCCAGTGTGACAGTAGGCTATTCCGATGCCGTTACCGGAGCAAGACAGATCCGACTTCTCGGACTTTCCGGCGTCTATACCCAGATGCTTGACGAGACCCGTCCTGTGATGCGTGGACTTTCAGCACCATTCGGTCTTTCATATGTGCCTGGACAGTGGCTCGAGAGCATCCAGATTGCAAAAGGTTCTTCTTCAGTGATCAATGGTGTCGAGTGCATGACCGGTCAGATCAATATGGAGCATCGCAAGCCTACAGATGAAAAGCCTCTTTTCATCAATGGAGCCGTAATGAGCGATACCAAGATGGACCTCAATATAGCATCTTCACTTCAGATGGGTTATAAGTGGAGTACGGTGATACTCGGCCATGTCTCAGGAAACATCAGGCCTCATGACATGGATGCTGACGGTTTCCTCGATGAACCTAAGATGCTCCAGTTCAATCTTTCAAACCGCTGGCTTTATCAGGCCGATAACGGCGTGCAGGTACGCTTCGGTGTACGTGCCCTTCAGGACAGCCGTCTCGGAGGACAGATGCTTAAAGGAGAGGATGGAGGTCATATGTTCTATGACAAGGACAGTTATACTCTTGTTCCTTCTTCAAACCAGATCGATCCATGGGGATCGGACATCCTGAACCGTTCGATAAACGGCTATCTCAAGGTCGGCGTTCCTTTGAATGAGGATAATTCGCAGAATATCGCCCTTATCGCCGATTACAGCTATCAGGATATGGATTCGTATTTCGGCTCGACAAAGTATCTTGCCGGCCAGCATTCCGCATTCGCTAACCTGCTCTATCAGAATGTGATAAATGATTCTCATCGATTCACTCTCGGACTCAACGGTACATTTGACCGCTATGACGAGGATTTCAAGAGGGAGGTATGGGCTGGAAAAGTGCTGGCAGCTGAGCATGCCGGCATCACTGACCTTGCTAATGCAGGTGTATTCGGAGAATATACTTATCATGCAGGTGAGAAATTCTCTGCTATTGCCGGTCTTAGAGGCGATTGGTTCCCTGGACATGGATTCAAGGTATCTCCTAGAGTTACATTGAAGTATATACCGGTTGATGAGATCGTACTCAGGGCAAATGGAGGACGTGGCCTCAGATATTCAACTCCGTTGGTGGATAATATCGGCGTGTTTTCTACCGGAAAGGAATTCGTAGGATCATTCAATGACCATATCCTGGAAGATGCATGGACATTCGGAGGAAATCTTACATATTACCTTCCGTTCGGAGCTTCTTCCAATACATATCTGAGCTTTGACTATTTCCGTACACAGTTCGCTCAGCAGATGGTCGTTGACTATGAGTATGGAGCTAATCAGATACATTTCTATGCTCTTGATGGAAATAGCTCATATACAGATAATTATCAGCTTGATTTCTCGGTAGATCCGATCGAACGTTTCAATATTACAGCTACTTTCCGTTATACTAATGCCAAGATAGAGCTTGCCGGAAAAGGCCTCGTAGAAAAGCCAATGACAAGTCGTTTCAAAGGAGTGCTCAATATGCAGTACGCTACAAATCTGAACAAATGGATCTTCGACTTCACCGCTTCCCTTAACGGATCATGCCGTGTATATAATTTCATGGAAAACCTTAAGGATGCTGACGGAAACCTCCTCTATGAGAACGGACGTACTCCGATGTATCCTCTTCTCTATGCACAGGTTACACGTCGTTTCAAGGGATGGGACGTATATGTCGGAGCTGAGAATCTTACGAATTTCAGACAGAAGAATGCAATCATCGGAGCAGCCGATCCTAGACAGCCATCATTCGATGCCAGCTGTATCTGGGGCCCTCTGATGGGAATCAAGGCTCATGTAGGTTTCCGTTTCACTCTTTGGAAAAAAGCCTGACTGTCATCCCGAGCTAGTCGAGGGATCTGAATAAAGAATAATTATTATATTTGTACAATATTATGAAAAAGACACTTATCCTTACACTTGCAGCGTTCATGGCATTTTCGATGTCATCGCTTTATGCGTCTGCTGCAGACATGACTGAAACTTCAACCCTTGCCCAGAAGCAGAAGCCTTCGAAGAAAAAGAAAGGTGAAGTCAAGGAAGTCACTTTCCTTGTTCATCTCCATTGCGCCAACTGCGTAAAGAAGGTGCAGGAGAACATTGCCTTTGAAAAAGGTGTAAAAGATCTCAAGGTGTCACTTGAAGATCAGACAGTGGCTTTGAAGTATGATGCAGCCAAGACCTCTGAGGCTACTCTTAAGGCAGCCATCGAAAAGCTCGGATATCCTGTAAGCGGAGTCCTCGAGCCTGGTCAGGAGCATCATCATCATGGCCACGACCATCAGCATTAGAAACTAATGTCATCCCCGGCCAGGGCCGGGGATCTATATAACCTTATTATGTACGAAATCAAAACCAAAGAAATGCTCACGCCGACGATCTGTCGTATGAAGGTGCATGCTCCTCGTCTTGCAGCTGCAGCCCTTCCAGGACAGTTCCTCATCGTGCGTGCTACTGAAAACGGAGAACGTATTCCTCTTACTATCAGTGATTATGATAAGGAATCTGGCACAGTCACAATCGTGACTCAGCAGATCGGTGCGTCTTCATCAGAAATCATCTCGTTCGAGGCAGGCGAGTCTTTCGCTGATGTCGTAGGACCTCTTGGTGTCCCTTCGGATTTTACTGAAATGTCTGAAGAGGAGCTGAAGGACAAGAGATACATATTCATTGCCGGAGGTGTTGGTACTGCTCCGGTATATCCTCAGGTGAAGTGGCTACATGACAGAGGTGTTGCCGTTGATGTCATCGTGGGTGCAAAGACAAAGGATCTGGTTATCTACAAGGAGGAAATGGAGGCCGTTTGTGACAATCTCTATCTTTGTACCGATGACGGATCTGCCGGATTCAAGGGCCTTGTTACTGCAATGCTCGAGAAACTTGTGACTGAGGACGGAAAGAAATATGACCAGGCTGTTGCAATCGGACCTATGATCATGATGAAGTTTGCGACCCTGACATGTAAGAAGCTTGAGCTTCCTGTGATCGTGAGTCTCAATACATTGATGGTTGACGGTACCGGAATGTGCGGGGCATGCCGTGTGACCGTAGCTGGAAAGACACGTTTCGCGTGTGTGGAAGGCCCTGAATTCAATGGTTATGATGTCGATTTTGATGAGGCAATGCGTCGTCAGGGCATGTATAAGACAGAAGAGATCGAGGCGAACGAGAATCATAAATGCAGAATAGGGAGGGGAAAGTAATGGCAAACAAGATTCCAAGAGTTCCTGTAAGAGAGCAGGACCCTAAGGTACGTGCCACCAATTTCGAAGAGGTGTGCTACGGATATAATGTGGAAGAGGCTCAGCTCGAGGCTACAAGATGCCTTCATTGCAAGAATCCTCGCTGTGTGGCAGCATGTCCGGTAAGTGTAAAGATTCCTAACTTCATAGCTCAGGTAGCTGCCGGCAATTTCGCTGCAGCAGCATCTGTGATTGCTGAAGATTCATCGCTACCTGCTATCTGCGGACGAGTATGCCCTCAGGAGACCCAATGTGAAGGCAGCTGTATTCTTGGTGTGAAAGGTGAGCCTGTAGCTATCGGCAAGCTTGAGCGTTTCGTTGCTGACTGGAGCAGGGAAAACGGTGGCGTCAAGCCGGAGATAGCCCCGGCCAACGGCCATAAGATAGCTGTAATCGGAAGCGGTCCTGCAGGTCTTGCATGTGCTTCTGACCTTGCTAAGCTCGGTTATGATGTCACTATATTCGAAGCCCTTCATCGTCCGGGTGGAGTACTTGAGTACGGTATTCCTGAATTCCGTCTCCCGAAGGATAAGGTCGTTGCTGCTGAGATCGAGTCTGTAAAGGCTCTTGGCGTCAAGATCGAGACTAATGTGATTGCCGGAAGGACAGTTACAATCGATTCTCTTCTTGATGAAGAAGGATTTGCAGCAGTATTTGTCGGCTCCGGTGCCGGACTTCCTAAGTTCATGGGCATTCCTGGTGAAAACCTCAATGGAGTCTTCTCTGCCAATGAATTCCTTACACGAAACAACCTTATGAAGGCATACCGTGACGATTATATGACTCCTATCCATGCAGGAAAGAAGGTCGTTGTGGTCGGCGGTGGAAACGTTGCCATGGATGCAGCCCGTACAGCCTTGAGACTTGGTGCCGAGACGACCATCGTATATCGCCGTACTGAGAACGAGCTCCCGGCTCGTCGTGAGGAAGTACATCATGCAAAAGAGGAAGGAATCCAGTTTGCCATGCTTACCAATCCTGTTGAAATCCTTGGCGATGAGAAGGGTTGGGTAAAGTCTGTGAAGTGTATCCGCATGGAGCTTGGAGAGCCTGATGAAAGCGGCAGAAGGAGCCCTGTGGCTGTTCCGGGTTCAGAGTTCGAGATTGAGACCGAGACTGTCATCATGTCGCTCGGAACATCTCCTAATCCTCTTATTGCCAAGACCACAGCCGGACTTGAGACCAATCGTCGTGGTTGTCTCGTTGCAGATGAGAATGGTGCCACGACTCGCAAAGGCGTGTTTGCCGGTGGAGATGCCGTGACAGGTGCGGCTACTGTTATCCTTGCCATGGGTGCAGGAAGAAAGGCTGCAGCTGCAATTCATGAATATGTCCAGAACAGATAAACTGTTTTGAATCTTTGATATTGAGCCCGGGGTCCTCCGGGCTTTTTTTTATACCCTCCTGCAACAAATGCCATGTTCCGTGCATCTTATATAGGAAATCAATTGAAAGAGGATGAAAGCGATAATCTCAAAATTAAGTATATTGATTCTTTTTGTCGCAGCGGGTGCAGCAGTATCCTGCAGCATGCCTATGGACGGCGAATATGGTACTCCGTATGCTACATATGAAATAAAGGGCAAGGTTACCGATGAGAATGGCAATCCGATAAAAGGTATCGCTGTTTCATGTGAAGACCTGGATTCCGACAAGATCTATACTGACGAGGCAGGAACATTCACATTGTCAGCTGCTGGATTTCCAAGAGCAGTCATCAATGTAAGCTTCAGGGATGTGGATGAAGATGATAACGGTGGCTGGTATGAAGATAAATCAGTCAAGCTCGAAACCGTTCATGTCAAGGACGGAGACGGAAACTGGAATTTTGGAGCTTATGAAGTTCAGGCCGATGTCATTCTTTGTTCTTTCTTATAGAAAGATGCCACAGGCAAGAGAGCGATGATATAGCCGATAGCAGCAACTCCGACTGCCGTAATAACGATATCGGTCCATGAAAGGATTACAGGGTATGCCTGGACAATGAAATGTCCGGGCATCTTTATTATTCCGAGATGCTGCTGGAGAAGCGAGAATCCGACTCCGATGACAAGTCCTCCTGCCAGTCCGGTAAGAGATATGAGCCAGCCTTCCAATATGAATATATTCTTTATGAGCTTGTCCTGTGCTCCCAGACTGCGCAAGGTCGCTATGTCAGAGCGTTTCTCGATTATAAGCATCGACAGACTTCCGAAAATGTTGAATGCAATTATTATGATGATGAATATGAGGATCATGAATATGGCAGCCTTTTCATATTTCATCATCTTGTATAAGGATACGTTCTGCTGGAATCTGTCCTTTACCTTGAATTCAGGACCCAGTCTCGATTCAATCTCTTTCTGAATCCTTTTCAGCTCTTTGCTGCCTGCCTCTTCCGTAAGTCTGATTTCAACTGCTGATACCTCATTGCTGTAATCAAGGAGCTCGCGCATCTGCTCGATAGGAAGTATCATCATTTCCGCATCGACTTCATTGTTGACCGAAAACAGGCATGACGGCCATACCTTGACGGACTCTATTGATGATATGGGATTGGCTATCGAGATCTTTCTGGTTCTGGAAGGAAAGTATATCTCGATCGGGGCTATGAAACGAGGATTTATATCCATGCTGCGGGCTAGTCCGGCTCCGATGGCAGCCAAAGGTATATCTCCCTTATGCAGTCTGAACTGTCCGTCTATGATATAGTCCTTCAAGGTCGTTTCCTCTTCGTAGATCCAGTCCACACCCTTGGCCTTAGCCAGCCCCTGCTGGCCGTTGTAATTGATGAAAACCTGCTCCTGAAGCACTCCGCACATGTTTTTTACACAAGGCTGGTCGTAAATCCAATCATATGTCTCGCCTTCGGGAACGAAAACCTTTCCAGTCGCGGGAGTAATCATAAGATCGGGCTCGACATTGCTCAGCATTGACCTGATGAGCGAGTCGAACCCGTTATATACAGATAGTATTATGATGAGCGCAGCTGTTCCTATAGCCATGCCGATAGCACTTATCGCCGAGATTATGTTGATCACGTTATGTGATTTCTTGGCGAAAAGATATCTCTTAGCTATGAATGGCGCGAGCTTCATACGTCATTGCGAGGAACGTAGCGGCGTTGCAATCTATTTTTTCAGAAGTTCTTCAATATGTTCAACATAGTCAAGAGAACTGTCGAGGAAGAAAGCGATCTCCGGAACTATGCGAAGCTGCTTTGCCACCTTGCTGCCGAGCTCTCCACGAAGCGCCCTGCTGTTTTCCTGAAGTACTTCCATGACAGCCTCAGCCTTATCTGAAGGAAATATGCTCACATAAATCTTAGCGACAGAAAGGTCCGGACTGATCTTGACACCGCTCACTGAAACAAGAGCACCGCCGAAAGCAGCCATTCCCTTGCTTCTGATGATTTCAGCCATCACCTTCTGTATTTCCTTGGCAACCTTCAGCTGCCTTGTACTCTCAATATTCTTTTCCATATGCGTCATGTTAATTTATCATTTATCGCTTTTCCTGAATCAGGTAGTGATATGTGGAGGCGACATGCCACCCCCGGCTAGGGGGTGCCTCCCGTTAGGGAGGCGGGGGTCGCCGGAATATATCACTACCTGATTCGACCTGTTAAGCGATCTTTATGATAAAGTAGTTCTTCTTGCCCTTCTGCGCCAGAATATACTTTCCGTTGATGAACGACTCCTCGCCGATCTGCGCATTGATGTCTGCTACTTTCTCCTTATTGATGCTTACACCGTTTGCCTGGATCATCTTTCGGCACTCTCCCTTTGATGGGAATACCTGCGACTCTCCTGCGAGGAGGTCAATGATGCCAAGAGGGAACTTTTCCGCAGCGACCTCATAAGTAGGCACACCGTCAAACACGGCAAGGAATGTCTTCTCGTCAAGACTCATGAGCGCATCTTTGGTAGCATTTCCGAAGAGCATCTGAGATGCTGCTACAGCATTTTCGTACTCTGCAGCTCCGTGAACCATTGTAGTCACTTCCTTTGCAAGGAGCTTCTGAAGTTCGCGACGCTCAGGAGCCTCAGCATGCTGTGCGATGGCTGCATCGATTTCCTCCTTTGAAAGCATTGTGAAGATCTTGATGTATTTCTCTGCGTCTGAATCAGATACGTTGAGCCAGAACTGATAGAACTGGTATGGAGATGTACGCTCCGGATCAAGCCAGATGTTGCCCTTTTCAGTCTTGCCGAACTTTCCTCCGTCTGCCTTTGTGATGAGAGGGCATGTGAGAGCGAAAGCCTCTTTGCCGAGAATACGACGGATCAGCTCTGAACCAGTCGTGATGTTTCCCCACTGGTCTGCTCCACCCATCTGGAGTGTACATCCCTTGTGCTCGTAGAGGTACAGGAAGTCATATCCCTGAAGAAGCTGGTAAGTGAATTCTGTGAATGACATACCGTCGCGAGCCTCTCCAGAAAGTCTCTTCTTTACCGAATCCTTGGCCATCATATAGTTGACTGTGATGTGCTTACCGATCTCGCGTGCGAAATCAAGGAATGTGAAGTTCTTCATCCAGTCGTAATTGTTCACAAGCTCTGCCTTGTTCTCCGCCTCTGATTCGAAGTCAAGGAATTTGCTGAGCTGCGCCTTGATGCATGCCACGTTGTGGTTGAGGGTCTCCTCATCGAGAAGATTGCGCTCCTGTGACTTCATTGATGGGTCACCGATCATTCCTGTTGCACCTCCGACGAGGGCGATAGGCTTGTGACCGCAGTTCTGGAAATGTTTCAGGATCATGATGCTTACCATATGGCCGATGTGGAGAGAATCGGCTGTAGGGTCGATGCCGACGTATGCTGCAGTCGAACCTTCCATAAGTTTTTCCTCAGTGCCCGGCATGATGTCCTGGATCATGCCCCTCCATCTGAGTTCCTCTACAAAATTCTTCATATCTATATATCTTTTAATTTTTTTCTATCTGTCATCTCATTGCAATCTACAAAGATACATAAAATTCCCATATTCATTCACTTTTGTGCTTTCAAAAACAGCTCCGCCAGAATTATAACCGGCGGAGCTGTCAGATCATAGTCGAAAATGTTGGTTCAGACTACCAAGCGTAATCAAATACGATGTCACGTGGTATTCCTGCACCATTGACCTTGGCTATATCTGCAGCAAGGCCTTCAGATATGCTGGCATGCTCAGCAGCATACTTCTGTGCAAATTCGAAATTTCCGTTGGCCTGTGTCTCAAGGATAAGGTTTGCCCATGAATCGATGACAGCCGGAGCCTTTTCGAAGTCAACGACATATTTCCCTTCCTCATTGCGGCTGAATGCACCGTGCTCCTCAAGGTAATTGTAGCACATCATATTCGCCTTGCCATGAGATGAAGCGTGGCCGAAACGGACCGAACGAACGATTCCAGCGATGAATGTCGCGATGGACTCTTCCTTTGTGATATCTGTAATCTCACCCATGTCGATGAGTTTGCTGACCATGAAAAGTCCGAGAATATCTGCCTTTGCCTCTTCCCAGGTGGTCTTTTCTGAGCCCATTGCTTCATCGACCGTACCCTTGCCGTTGATGGTCTGCTTTACTCCGAGGCCATGAGCAACCTCGTGGAAGGTCACATTCCAGAAGAAGGCGTCGGGGCTGAGGAACTGAAGCTGGTCAGGATCCATAAGTGTCTCGCCTATAGGAATCATGATCTTGTTGAACTTGGCCATCATGCTGTTGTAAAGCTGGAGACGGCGTGCCCCCTTCGCTGCATGTACCCTTTCGTCATTCGGGAGATTGATGGCGATGGTCTTGCTGCCGGCATTGCAGTCTCCGGCGTAATAGATCGCATCATAAACGTTGAGGTCGGAAGATGTTCCAGGTACGAATGTCTTGTATTCAGGTGCACATGGAAGCATTGTCTGGAGAGTCGGGAGGAGAGAGACGTACTTTGCAAGATTTGCGCTGCGTGTCTCGTCCTTGAGAAGGATGAAGCACTCATACGCTGCCTTTGCTTCGAAAAGATGGTCGTCGTAGTTCTCGATAGGTCCGATAACGAGATCCATGTTGCAGTCCTTCATATCCATCCATGCCATGTCGCTGGCAAGATAATCGTCTGTACGGAAGGCCTTTACACGTTCTGTCAGGTATGTGCGCATTCCTTCGTTGGTAGTGAGGGTTGCTGCTTCTTCGAGGAGGGCGCATACCTTCTCCAGCTCCTCCTTGTATTCGTCACGATACCACACGGTCTTGAGCGCACCGTTCTCGTCACGGCGGATGACCGTATAGAGATTGAGCTTGTCTGGGTCATCGAACGCTTCCCACTCTTCCATGGTCATATCCTGCGGATAATACCGGCAGCCGAGCGGCTTCTCGCCATAACCCTCGACAAACGGCTTGTTGTCATCGAGATGGTCCCATGGTCCGTAGTTGATCATGGCATAAGCCTTCTCATACTCATTTGTCAGTGCTTCCATCTCAGCCTTGTCGCCGAATGTCTGTTTCCAGAACAGACCATCCATGATTTCTGCTGCCTGACGGAAAAGGCCTATGATATTCTTGTCGTTCTCCGAAAGAGCGTCGTAAAGAGGCGAAGAAACCTCTACCACAGCATAGCTCTCTACCTTTTCCTTCAGGTCATCGTTTTCCTGCTTGCACGCTGCTAAAGCGAGAATCGCAGTAGCAAAAACTATAATCTTTTTCATACTTATGTTGAATGTTCAAGGTCTGTTCATTTTTGAAAACCATGGCCGCCCGTGGCCCTGTGAACGGGAATGGCCCGCTCCGCAGGAGTGGGAGGGATTTAGTTTTCAAAAATGAACAGACCTTAAAATAAAACGATATCAATTAGAATGATACAGCGATTCCGATGAAGTCCTCAGCCTTGAGAGCTGCACCACCGATAAGACCACCGTCGATATCTGGACAAGCGAAAAGCTCCTTAGCGTTTGATGGCTTGCATGAACCACCATAGAGGATAGAAATCTCATCAGCAAGTTCGCCGAACTTCTCAGCAAGAACCTTGCGGATCTCAGCGTGGATCTCCTGAGCCTGCGCTGCTGTAGCAGTCTTGCCTGTTCCGATAGCCCAAACCGGCTCGTATGCAACGATAACCTTAGCCATTTCCTCTGGAGTAAGTGTGAAGAGAACGTTCTTTACCTGCTCTGTCACTACCTCGAAATGACGGCCAGCCTCACGCTCCTCAAGTTTCTCACCGATGCAGAAGATTGGTGAAAGACCCTGAGCAAGAGCGAGCTTTACCTTCTCTACAAGCTTTGCATCAGTTTCGCCATAGTACTCTCTTCTTTCAGAGTGACCAAGGATTACATACTCGCAACCAACACCGGCAATCATGTTTACAGCTACTTCACCAGTGTATGCGCCCTTTTCCTTGTCAGCGCAGTTCTGTGATGAAAGACCTACTGCAGTACCCTTTACAACCTCAGCTACAGGATAAAGGTGAGTGAAAGGAGGTGCGATGATAAGCTTTACGTCAGCTGGAACCTCAGCTGAAGCTGCTACTACTGCCTTTGCGAGCTCTACGCCCTCAGCAACTGTTGTGTTCATCTTCCAGTTGCCTGCTACGATGTGTTTTCTCATTTCTTTTAAATATTAATATGGTTTAAATTCTTGTGTCTTTTAAATCTTGGCAAATTTACAATCTTTTTATGACTATTCCTATGCATCTGGACTTGTTCCATAACCAGATGTTTCCATTCAGGGCAGTCTTTTCCACTGTAAACTTCAGATCTTTTTCAATCTTCGTGTCTGTTCTCGTAGTCCATGTGACATCTGCTGTCAGCTCTTGCCCGACAGTTGTAGGATCTTCATTGCAGCTGACGATGAACCAGTTGGCGATGACATCGTCATATACCATGAATGTATTGTCTGCAAGATTGTGTGACATCTGGCATGTAAGAGGGTCGTAGCTCATCAATACATTGCCTTTCTGTGTGATGGAGACATCGTCACGTTTGAGCAGTACTTCGTCTATATCATACATGCAGCAGCTGGAAATCAAGGTAACTGCCATTATTGTGATTAATGCTTTTTTCATTTCTTTCCCTCCTCTCCTATGATGATTTCCTTCATGATCACGGTCTGTGAGCCGTCTTCAAAAGTTATATGCGCTTTAAGCGTACCGTTTTCATATACATGGAAATAACCTTTCTCGAATGCATTGACCGGCTTGTCATTGAATGTCCATACTATCTCAGCGGCATCAGTCGCATTATATACTCTTAACGGAAGCCCCGTACCATATGGAATGCGCCCTGTGCTGTCTTTTATTATGCTGCCCATGTATATGTGCGGCCATCTGACAGCAGGAACTTTCTTCGTCATGAATGAAATGCTGTTGCTTTCTCCGATCACTTCACCTACCTTGAAGGCTATGTCAACCGTGTAGGTCTTGTTGCCCGCTTCGAGACCTTCAAGTACGACCGCATACTTCCCAGACTCGTACGGCAGTACGGTTTTGCTCATCTCTGCTTTCCCCGGACGTCTCCATGTCACCACTGCCTCCTCTTCAAATGGCCTGTCGCTTTCAAAGCATATGATGGCAGCATCTGCAAACGATTCGTGACTGATGTTGACAGCTACGGGAGGAGTGGATTCTTCAGAAAATCCTATGACACTGAAGACTATGTCTTCTCCGTCTTTTCTGATGTTGGTTATGGAAGCCTTGCAGATCTCACCGCTCCAGTAAGTCAGTCCTGGCTTGCTCTCAGGGGTGATCGAGTTTATTTTTCCATACGGGAAATAAATGCCTCCTATGCCTGATATCAAGCTGGCATTAAGTCCTCCCTCTTCTTCTGTAAATGTATCTTTCCTTCCGTCGGCTTCCAGAAGATCGGCACACTGGTGGTCGGGACGGCAGTTCACCTCATTTGTAAACCATCTCCTGCCGGCGCTGATGTCTTCACCGTAAAGTTCTGAATAGCCGCTGTTTCTGTCGGACATGTCTATATGGTATATGAGCATGCCGTTTCCTCCGGTGTATGCGTCCCAGTCTTTGCCTGAGCGGCATTCAATAAGGAAATATTCGTTTTGATTGTCTGTCTCGATCCTGTATGACTGACCGCTTTTATGAACCGGTTCGAGTCTGTATGTGCCATCAGAATCTATGACAACCGGAACTGACAGGCCTAAGATCTCTCTTTCCAGAGCATTGAAATATGGGGGAGTATTGCCTTTGTTGTTCTGGTTTCCTGCGTCCATGAGGGATGTCTTGTGCCATAAACCGGCGGCCTCTCCTCCGCTTCCTTCGTAATCAGTGTCATAAAAGTCAGGAAGCCCGAAGGTATGACTGTACTCGTGGCAGAAGGTTCCGATGCCTGCCAGTCTGTTCGAGCCGCCGCCCATGCGTGTGAGTTCGGAAGAACACGCATATCTGTTCAGCCTCTTTCCGTCCAGTTCAACGGAAAGCCCGGCTCCATTATATACATACCATGCATGGGACCATATCCTGGTTTCATCTGCACCCTCGGCCTCATCTTCTCCGGCAAAGAATACGAATACATTGTCAATCTCTCCGTTGCCGTCATCGTCGTACATTGAGAAATCGATGGCTCCGTCAGCTGCCTTGCAGGCTTCGATTATCATCTGGGCCGGATTCTTGTCATTGCCGTCATTGTCATTAGCTCCGTAGTCCGCTACATTCCCGGACAGGGTGATGATGTCGCTTACATCGAATTCGAATTCGACCAGTCCTTTGAACTGGGCGTCAAAATACTCTTTTGCACTTCCTGTAGCGCCGTTTTTGGAATATCCTTCCTTTGTCAGGAGATCGATGAAATCATTTTTGGAATGTGTGAAACTCAGGTCTTTGAACTGAGCCAGAATCACAAGCCCATGCCTTGTCGCCATTTCTCCGCTTCTGGTGCTTGCCATCATTTCTCTGAATGCAAAGGCCTCGTCATGACTGGCTTTTCTCCTTTTTGCCGATGCCGCGTTTGCAAGAAGTGCATATGGGATAGATTTGCTGCGGGTCAATATGTCTTCTGGCGTATCAAAGCCTACTCTCCATCCTGTGTCACATTTCCTTCCTTCATTGTCATATACAGCATAATGCCACCAGCCGTCAGCGCTCTGGATTATGGCATGGCCTTCTTCAGTCGATTTTATATGCCCGAATTCATCTCCTTTGAAAACAGCATTGAATGTTGTCCCGTCCGGCTGTGTCAAAGGTATGATGCCTCTTCTTGCCGGAGTTGCGTTTGCTGTAAGGTATAATAATGATATCAATATGATAAGTATGGACCGGAGTTTCATAAAATGCACTATATTTGCAATGGAATTGCATAATTAATGATTTTTTATGAGACGGACAAGATTATTTGCGCTTTCTTTGAGTGCATTGCTTTTCTGCACATACACATCCCATGCTCAGAACGAAGTGGTCAAGCAGATCAATGAGATCGGCAAATTCGACCGATGGTGCGTCAGAGAGGTAAAGGAGTCAGGACTGATCGGGGGTAATGTCAGATATCTTTATGAATTTTACGGCAATCAGGATACATTGAAGACAGGAAAAACTCCATTCAAGGCCCCGAAGGGATATCTGTGGCGTACAAATAACGTCCTTGCCATCGTCGCGGGCATTGTGAAGACGAACAATACCGTCTATCCTGAAAAACGCGGAGACGGCTATTGTGCAAGGGTGGAGACTCATATAGAAGAAGTGAAGGCTCTGGGAATCGTGAATATGGATGTGACTTGTCAGGGAGCGATCCTGATTGGAGAACTTCCTGAACCTATCACGACAACGAAGGACCCTATGTCGAAAGTCTTGTATGGAATACCTTTTACAGGCATGCCGAAAGCTTTGAGAATGGATTATAAGGCGGATGTCGGCCATGAAGTCATCAGAGGAACAGGTTTTTCAAAGCTGAAGCCCATGGGCTATGATGACTCTGCTGAAATAACCGTAATCCTCCAGAAAAGATGGGAGGATGAAGAGGGGAATGTCCATGCTCTCAGAGTCGGTACCGGTATAGAGCGTATCACAGATGATGTACCTGAATGGGTCAATGGCCATGAGGTCAAGATACATTATGGAGATATAACCGGGACTCCTTTCTTCAAGGATTATATGGGTCTCAAGAATGATCCGGCGACAGCTTATCACGCACTGAACTCCATAGGGGATAATGTCATAATAAAAGAAGATGGCTGGGCTGCCCCCGGCACAGAGCCCACTCATATCATGATCCATTTCATTTCAAGCTGTGGAAATGCTTTTTATGGAGGAGTTGGAAATACATTATGGCTGGATAATGTGCAGTTAGTGATGTAGTTTCAGATAAAAAATGAAGAAAAATGTAAATTTTTTAGAAAAATGATGCAACATTTCCGAATGTACTTGCATCTATATATCAGGTTTAGGTTTTAGTACACGTTTAGGGGCCGGTAAGTTGTGAAACTTCCGGCCCCTTACTTTTTTGTCAGACGATTACTATTTCGCAGCCTCTACAGACTCCTTTCTGAAATCCTTCATCATCTTCATAAGATTCAAAGCAGCCTTACGAGCGCGTGCGCCGGCAGCCTTGTTCCCTTTCTCTACCTGAGCCTCAGCATTCTTTGCGAAAACTTCGTACTCTGCCTTGATCTGATCTACAAGCTCTTTCATTGTTTTGAAATTTTAAATAGTTCGTGAAACATTGATAAACTTTTGCCAAGGTATGAATAATCTCCTGAAAAAACAAATTTTTGCTTCTAAAATTGTTTCTTTCAGGGGATTGTGCATTATTTTACTTCAGTTTCTTTAGGCTTTGGACGTGTATTTACTACATTCATCGCCCTGTCAGGTCCTATGCTAGCCCATGCCTTCACACCTTCAATCACTCTCTTGCAGATTTCCGGCATTTCTTCGTTTTCTTCCTTGCTCAACTCTCCGAGTACATATCCGACCTGCTGCCCGCGTCCGAAATCATTGCCGATTCCGACTCTGATGCGTGCATAATCCTGAGTGCCTATAAGCTCATTGATGTTGGTGAGTCCGTTGTGTCCTCCTGCGCTTCCGTTCTTGCGCAGACGGAGCGTACCGAAAGGAATGTTGAGGTCATCGGAAATGACTATAAGATTCTCTGGCTGAATCTTCAGCTCGTTCATCCAGTATCGTACAGCTTTTCCGCTGAGATTCATGTATGTAGAAGGCTTGAGAAGGGTGAACTTCCTTCCCTTGAATGAAATCGTTGCCGTACTGCCGTACCTTCCGGATTCAAAAACAATATTGGATGCCTGAGCCCAGGCATCCAATACCATAAATCCCATGTTGTGTCTGGTGTTGGCATATTCGGCGCCGATGTTTCCTAAACCGACAACCAAATAATTCATACCAGCTCAGATTACTTGCCCTGCTCCATCTTAGCCTGCTGAGTAGCACGTGTAGGACGTACTGAGCAGATGATAGTAGCCTTAGGTGAAACGATTGTAACGCCTTCGTAGTTAAGGTCGCCAGCAACGATCTGCTTGCCGATCATGAGGTGAGTAGAGTCAACCTCGAGGATATCAGGAAGCTTGTCCATCATAGCGCTTACACGGAGCTTGCGGCTTGATACGAGGAGCTTACCACCCATCTTCACACCCTCTGAGTGTCCAACAACCTTAACTGGAACATCGATAGTTACAGGCTTCTCCTCTGATACTGTAAGGAAGTCAACGTGGAGAGCCTCGTCAGTTACAGGGTGATACTGTACCTCGTGAAGAACTGCGTACATCTTTGTACCGTTGTTGAGCTCGAGGTCGATGATATAAGAGTTAGGAGTGTGGGTGATAGTCTTGAGATCCTGTGCGTCGATAGTGAAAAGCACGTTCTCGATACCGAGTCCATAGATGTTGCAAGGAACCTGTCCTGCACGACGAACAGCCTTTACAGCTGCCTTGTTGCCAGCTTCACGAACCTGGCCTTTGAGTTCAATGTGTTTCATTGTTGTTTGAAAATTAAAATGTGTTACTCAGTTTTTTCTTCAAAAATCCCTGATCTTCTTCGTTGCCCTTCGCCTTCAAAATCCTCACAACCAAAAGGTTGCTCCGACTTTTCAGCCCCGGTCGCCTTTAATCTGTCGGTTTTTGAGAAAAAACCCCATTGCACCAAAAAGCGCTGCCGCTTTTTATGGGGCTGCAAAGATAGCTAAATTATTTAAATGTCAAAAGTTTGCAGGCAAAATTATTCTACAAGACCTGTAGCTTCATTCCATCTGAGCGTCCTGTAATACTTGTTCAGCTCAAGATCGCCGTTGCTCGGGAGGTACATGCTGAATCCGGAGAAGGTGGTGATAGGGAACTCCATCATGAATTCCGGGGTGTGAGCCTTGTAGATCACGCATTCTTCAAGGGCAGCATGAAGCCTTGATAATTCATCTTCGCTGGCTCCTGCCTCTGTGATGATGCTTTCGAGGTCATAGAACCAGTGCTTGCCTGATCTGAAGAACTGCTGGACGTTCCATGAAATGATCTCATTCATTTCCTGGCGTCTGTCTGAGAATATTCCGCGGCATACGTCAGCAAGCGGCTCTAGTCTGTCGCAGTCAATCAATGAGATGGTCGCTGATCTATATACGCCCTGCTGTGATTCATACTGGGCGAAATAATCCTCACAGACTTTCTGAGGGTCTGCAACCGATTCTTTAAGAAGATGTGTGCTCAGAGTCGAGTAGTCAAGGCCTTCTCCCAGGACTTCGGCCTGTGAAAATCCCAGAAGTCCGCATTTGCCGCTCAATTCATAAGCGACTTCGATACCTCCCATAAGACATGCGTCAAACAGGATATAGTCCATCTTCATAGGAATGGCCTCTGCAAAATCTCGTATGTCTATTTCGTGCGAGATATAATTTCCGCTTCTTCCTGTCTGGTCCTGTCCGATACTTCTTGTCCTAGGAAGCGAAGGATCCTGTTCCGGCTCTACATATGGAACCGGATAAGGGTCGCGCAGCCCGTTGGCTGACATCATGCTTGCCGGAGAGAATACGTATTTGTTCGGAGCTTGGTAGAAGCCTGCAGGGAGATAGCCTGTCGCATGTGATGAAAAGATCATGGAGTATCCTTTGGCTGGGAATTTCTTCTTCACGTCGTTCAGGACTTTGTTGAGCTGGAGCGCTGAAGCTGAGATCGTGCCTTTCGGATAAGTGACCAATGTATCGGCCACGACCGTTCCCAGATTGTCGCTATATAATCTTATAAGGTAAGGACTTGTCTCTGTGAAGTAGTTACCGTACATCGATGGCTGATGTGTGTAAACCAGCATGATGTTGTCATTGCGCTGGTTGCCTGGCAGCCAGCCTCTCTTGATCTCCTGGATGTCGTCATACAGAAAGTCCGAAATGCTGTTGAATCCGGCAGAATACAGCAGAAGCACATTTCGGGTTTCTTTTCCGACTACCCTGTGGTGTGTGTTGTTCCCATACTGGCCTGGATCAGGCATGAAGTCGTCTGCCGAACAGCAGATGAAAAGCAGCGAGATTCCGGCCAAGATGGGGATTCTTGTCAAGATGGCTGATATCCTGTGGAACATGGTCATTCTTTTCTGTCAAGTTTATATCATGCAAATATAACTATTTTTCATATAATTCGTATCTTTGTCAGATATGGCTGGAAAATTGGCAAAAATACAGATATATGAAACTTTTCGGAAAAATGATTACAATCGCAGGCATGGCCGCAGCCTTGGTCTCATGTTCGGACAAAGCGGCAAAGGAAGGTGATTTCAAGTATCTCATGGATGAGTTCGCTGACCTTAAGATAATGAGATATCAGGTGCCGGGATGGGAGTCCCTGACACTTCAGCAGAAGGAGTATGTCTATCATCTTGCTGAAGCGGCGAAATACGGCCGTGACATCATCTGGATGCAGAACTGCAGGCATAATCTTCAGATAAGGAAGGTGCTTGAGAATATTCTTGAGAATTATGAGGGAGACCGTGCTTCTGAGGACTGGAAGAAGTTCGAGACATATGCAAAGAGAGTTTTCTTCAGTAATGGCATTCATCATCACTACGCAGAGGACAAGTTCTTCCCTGAATGCTCGCAGGAGTATTTCCAGAGCCTTATGACAGCAGTAGGTGAAGAGGCAAAGTGTGCGGAACTCCTTCCTGTCATCTTCGATCCTGCCGTTTATCCCGCAAGAAAACTTATGGGCGGAAAGGACATCGTGGCTGAATCGGCGGTGAACTTCTATGAGGGAGTGACCCGTGCGGAGGTGGAGGCGTTCTATGCCGCTATGGTGGATCCTTCAGACAAGACTCCGATATCATATGGCCTCAACAGCCGCGTAGTGAAGGGTACTGACGGCATCGTGCGTGAGGAAGTATATAAGGTAGGCGGACTTTATGGCCCTGCTCTCGAGAAGATCTGCACAGAGCTCGAGAAGGCTGCTGCGGTGGCAGAGAACGAGACCCAGAAGTCTTATATCGCTGACCTTGTGGCATATTACAAGTCCGGTGACCTCAAGCTTTGGGACGACTATAATATCAAATGGGTTAATGATACTCTTGGCACAGTTGATTTTGTGAACGGATTTGTAGAGGACTACAATGACCCTCTCGGACGTAAGGCGACATGGGAAGGTCTTGTGAATTTCAAGGATACGGAGGCTTCACTCCGTACCGAGCTCATCAGCGAGAACGCACAATGGTTTGAGGATAATTCTCCTGTTGACGACCGTTTCAAGAAGAGTGAGGTGAAGGGCGTTTCAGCTAAAGTGATCAACGTGGCTGTCCTTGCCGGAGACTGCTATCCTGCCGCTCCGATAGGAATCAATCTTCCGAATGCAGACTGGATCCGCCGCGAGCATGGCTCGAAGTCTGTGACTATCGCGAACCTGACATCGGCATACAATATGGCTGCCCAGGAGTCTCCGAAGAATCTTCTTTCAGAATTTGCTTGGTCAGAGGAGGAGATTGCTGCCGAGAAGAAATATGGAGCACTCACCAATGATCTGCATACCGATCTTCATGAGTGTCTCGGCCATGGCTCGGGCCAGCTCCTTCCTGAGACATCTCCTAATGCCCTCGGTGAGTACAGCTCCGCTCTCGAGGAGACACGTGCCGACCTTTTCGGACTTTACTATCTTGCTGATCCTAAGCTCGTCGAACTCGGTATTCTTCCAGACATGGAGGCATATAAGGCTCAGTATTCAAGCTATATCCGCAACGGTATCTTCACACAGTTCAACCGTGTGGAGCTGGGCAAGAAGAACATGGAGGCACATATGCAGAACCGCAAGCTCATCGCTGACTGGTGCTATGAGAAGGGCCTTGCAGACAATGTGATCGAGAAGAAGGTGCGCGACGGAAAGACATATTTTGTCGTGAACGACTTCGAGGCTCTCCGCGGACTTTTCGGCGATCTCCTTGCTGAAGTGCAGAGAATCAAGTCTGAGGGTGACTATGAAGCAGGCAAGGCTCTTGTAGAGAATTATGCTGTGAATATCGATCCGGAGCTTCATAAGGAAGTGCTGGGACGTTATGCTTCTCTCGGACTCAAGCCATATGGCGGCTTCCTTAATCCTGAGATCGTACCGGTTGAGAAGAATGGAGAGGTCGTTGACTATGAGATCGTTTACAGCGACAGCTACCTCGGCCAGATGCTTGAGTACGGCAAGAAGTACGCGACACTTTAATTCTATAAGAATCAGTGAATGATCTTCTGAGAGATTACAGGAACTATCTAAAGATAGAACGTACGATGTCACGGAATACCGTGGCGTCGTATTGTTCTGATATAGAAAAGTTTCTGGAGTTTGCTCCGGACTCTGTCGCTGAGGCTTCTCCTGTTGTCATAGAACAGTATCTGCTGGCAAGGACCGGGATTTCCAAGAGGTCTCAGGCCAGGATACTGAGCTCTTTACGCTCTTTTTTCAACTGGCTAGTGATAGAAGGGGTCATTACGGATAATCCGTGCGACAAAGTTGACTCTCCGAAACTGGGACGGAGGCTTCCTGATGTACTTTCTATAGATGAGGTCAGTGCAATACTCGACTCTGTCGATATCACCTCATGGCAGGGAAAAAGGGACAGGGCTATCCTGGAGATACTCTACGGTTGCGGGCTGAGGGTCTCTGAAGCTGTCGGGCTGAAGATATCAGGTCTTTATCTTGATGAAGGTTTCATCAGAATCATAGGAAAGGGAAATAAGGAAAGGCTTGTCCCTGTAGGGGAGATGGCATCGGATGCGGTGACCATTTATCTGGAGTGCCGTCCTGTGCCTGATGGAGCAAAGTATGACGACCTTGTGTTTCTGAACAGGTTCGGGCGTTCTCTCAGCCGTCAGTCAATGTTCAAGATGATAAAGAAACAGGCTCTGATTGCCGGGGTCCGCAAGGAGATAAGTCCTCATACATTCCGTCATTCATTCGCTACGCATCTTGTGGAGAACGGTGCGGATCTTCGCCTCGTACAGGAAATGCTGGGCCATGAGAGCCTAACAACTACTGAAATATACACTCATGTGGACAGTACCACATGGCAAAGGGAGGTGCTGGAGCATCACCCTAGACGTGTATAAAGGATTTTTTACTACATTTGCGAAAAATAAATTGAAATGGACAAGAATAGTTACGCATTGGGTATGAGCATTGCCCATAATATGCTCTCTTCAGGTATAAAGACTATCGAATTCGACGACTTCGCGGCAGGTGTGAAGGCTGTTCTCACAGGTGCAGAGCCAGCAGTGTCGTTCCAGGAGGCCGGTCAGCTTCTGGATAAGTATTTTGCAGAACTTGAGGCTGAACAGAAGGCTCAGGCTGATGCCATGAGCGCCGTGCTTCGTGAGGAAGGAGAGGCTTTCCTGAAGGCAAATGCCGAGAAAGAAGGTGTTGTCGTGCTTCCTAGCGGCCTTCAGTATAAGGTAATCAACGAGGGTACAGGCAAGAAGCCTTCAGCTACCTCGCAGGTAAGATGCCATTATGAAGGAACATTCCTCAATGGCGCTAAGTTCGACAGCTCGTATGACCGCAACGAACCTGCTGTCTTCGGTCTCAATCAGGTGATTGCAGGTTGGACAGAAGGAGTCCAGCTTATGGCAGAGGGCGCAAAGTATGAGTTCTATATCCCATACAATCTTGCATACGGTGAGCATGGCGCACCAGGTGCAATCCCTCCATATGCAACCCTCAAGTTTGTTGTCGAACTGATCGAGGTCCTCTAATTTGTCCTCATTCATGGAAATATTCACCCTCGTCACGGGGGTGATCTACATTATTCTTGAGATCCGTCAGAAGAATTTCATGTGGGTGGTCGGTATCCTTACCAGCGTGGCTGCCATGTGGGTATTCTTCCGGCAGGGACTCTATGCATCCTTTGCGCTCAATGCCTATTATCTGGTCACTTCCTTCATCGGACTGTGGCAGTGGGGCAAAGCCAAGGTGATGCTCCAGCAGTCAGGTGATGCTCCCGTGCAGGGTGATGATGTTCATCTGAACCGACTGACCCTCAAGACTATAGCTATGAGCGCTCTGGTCGCTGTCGCGGGTACATTCGTCCTGTCGGAAGTTATGGCGGCCCTTGAGAACCCGATGTCGGTAATGGATGCTTCTGTCGCAGTATTGAGCGCAGTGGCTACATGGTGGCTTGTGCGTTCGTATCTCGAGCAATGGTGGCTCTGGATAATCGCAGACGCCCTCTCTGCCATCATGTGCGCGACACAGGGATTGTGGTGGATGACGGCCCTGTATGCAGCATATTCGCTTTCGGCTGTTTACGGGTACATACATTGGAAAAGAAACGGACGCTACATCGAATAGCGTCCGTTATCTTTATCTGATGTGTTTCAGTATCATTTCTTCCATTATCCTGTAACATTGGAGGTTGGGATGTACTCCGTCTTCCGCATATTCCTTCGGAAGGCCGTTGCTGCTGTCCTTCAGGGCGGTATGGTAATCTACGAAAGGAATCTTCCTGCTTTCGGCATATGCCTTGATCATTTCATTCAGCTTCATTATGTCCTCGGCCGGCATGACTCCCGGACGCCAATGGAATCCGGTGGCAGGGAGGACTGCGCAGAGGATCGGTCTGATCCTGTTTGCCTTTGCAAGCTCGCACATCGAGATGATGTTGCCCATCACATTATCCAGGGTGATGTCTCCGTTGTTCTTGGCGATGTCATTGGTTCCTGCAAGTATGACTACATATTTCGGGTCGAGCTTGATGACGTCGTTTCTGAAGCGGACAAGCATATGGGATGTGGTCTGGCCTGAAATGCCTCTTCCGAGGAAATTGTTTGATGTGAAGAAGTCAGGGTCCTGATTGTCCCATCCTTCTGTGATGGAATCGCCCATGAACACGGCTTTCGGCTTTATGCTTATCTCTTTGTTCTTCTGCTCGAAGCGACTGAATTTCGCCCAGTCCTGGGCCTGTCCGGCAAGAGGAAACATCATTGCCAGGATTACAGCCAGATTACGGATAATTTTCATGTTTTTGGAAATTACGATATGTGCAAAGATATGGAATTTTCTTATTTTTGCATCTTCTAAATCAAAGGAATGAAACTGATAGTTGAAAGTGGAGCGACAAAGACAGCGTGGAGAGCTGTCTGTAAGGACGGGAATGTACGTGCGGTACAGACTTCCGGACTCAGCCCCACATGCCTTGATCCGGAACATATCGGAAGCCTGATAAGGAAGGCTGTGCCGGTCCTGAATCCGGAAGGGGAAAGGGTTGAGCGTATCTTCTTTTATGGAGCAGGTCTTGTCTCCGAGGATTCGACAGCACCCCTGCGGGAATGTCTGGAAATGTGGTGTCCTTTTGCGGAAGTCGAGTTCCATTCCGACATTCTGGCTGCGGCCAGAGCACTTTTCGGAGACGGCAGTGGAGTGGTCGCTATCATGGGGACCGGATCCAACAGCTGTCTGTACTCTGAAGGAAAGATTGTGCGTAATATCCGTCCGGGAGGCTATGTACTAGGTGATGAGGGCAGTGCTGTTGCCCTCGGAAGAGCTTTTCTAGCTGATTTCGTAAAAGGACTTCTGCCTTCAGCAATAGAACAGGAGTTTGTAGCTGCAACCGGGCTGGACTATGCTGAGGTAGTCCGGAAAGTGTATAAGGAACCTGCAGCTTCAGCTTTCATGGCTTCACTGGCTCCATTTATAATGGAACGTCTTTACGATCCTTATGTCCATGGACTGGTCAAGGATTGCCTTGAGTCCTTTGTCAGGAGGGCGCTTGCACGGTATGGCGTTGATTCTCCTGAAATTATGGAGGCATCTAAAATAGGCGTGGCAGGCTCTTTCGGCTGTGCATGCGAAGATATGCTTCGGAAGATCGGTCCGGAATATGGTCTTGAATTCGTCAGGTTCCTGAAATCTCCGATAGAAGAATTGGTGAAATATCATGGCATATAAAGAAAAATATCCATCCAAACTGCTTGAAGAAGCTGTTGACGCAATCAGCTCATTGCCGGGAGTCGGACGCAGAAGTGCGCTCAGGCTTGCTTTGCATCTGCTGAAACAGCCTCAGGAAAACGTGCGTCATTTCACGGAATCGATAGCCCATCTTAGAGAAGATGTGAAATACTGCCGTACATGTATGATGATATCGGATGAAGAGGTGTGTCAGATATGCTCTGATAAATCTCGGGACCATAGGACGATCTGCGTGGTAGAAAGCGTGCGTGATGTGATGAGCATCGAAAATACAGGTCAGTATCATGGTGTGTATCATGTGCTTGGCGGTATCATATCTCCTATAAACGGAGTGGGACCTTCCGACCTTGCCATCCGTGAACTGGTGGCACGTGTGGCCGATTTTGTCTCTCCGGAGGCGCTGTTCGAGGCTGATGCGCCGGGGATTGACGGAGCGTCTGCGGAAGTAATTCTGGCTTTGAGCGGAGATGTTGAAGGGGAAACCACTTCTTTCTATATATATCGTCAGATAGCTCAGTACGGAGTCAAGGTCTCGTCTCTTGCTCGAGGACTGGGATTCGGTGACAATCTTGAATATGCAGATGAGCTGACTCTCGGACGCTCAATTGTCAACAGGCAGATTTTCAAGCCATAATTTGGACTTGTCCTTTAAAAAAGATATATTTGCAAGCTTGCTTTTGTGTATGCAGGCCTGTTTCGTATATTGAGGTTATTAAAAAGGGAGGTAGAGCATGATCGAAATCTTCTACAGGAAAGACGGACAGATTATGGTTTCCCAATCGGAAACTGATTTCTCAGCTATACCATACGATGACATCATCTGGATCGATCTCTTTGCCCCTTCGGGTGAGGAGAAGAGAGCTGTGGAACAGCGTCTCGGGACCGTTATACAGAACCGTGCCCAGGCTGAAGAGATCGAGATTTCATCACGTTTCTACGAGACAGAGAAGGCGATTTTCGCAAATACAAGCTTCCTTATTCCTGGTCCGGACGAGTATATCGAGGAGACTGTTTCATTCATTCTTACTGATGATATCCTGACTACTCTCCGTGAGTGTCCTCTGAAGAGCTTCACCGACCTTCAGCGCCGTATGCTGGCATTCCCTAAGATGTATGATTCCGGCCATGTCGCCTTCCTCAGCATTCTGGAACAGCGTATCGACCTTGATGCAGATATGGTCGAGCTCGTATCGAAGGAAATAACCCAGTACAACAAGAAAGTCAGTCTGGGAGAAGATATCAGCGAGGAATTCCTCGTCGATCTCAACCAGCTGCAGGACAATACGATGCTTATCCGTGAGAACATCGTTGACAAGCAGCGAGTAATCTCAAGCATCATCAAGAGCAAGAAATATCCGGTAGAGTATCATTCGAAGCTGAATGTGCTCCTCAAGGACATTTCTTCGCTTATCAATCATACGAATTTCAGTTTCGAGCGTCTCGAGTATCTTCAGAATACGGTTCTCGGTATCATCAGCCTCGACCAGAACAAGATCATGAAGGTGTTTACCCTTGTGTCTCTGATGCTCATGCCTCCGACACTCATAGCCAGCTTCTTCGGAATGAACGTGAAATTCGGCTGGTTCGGTGATGCGGGCTGGTCATGGCTGATCGCTTTAGTGCTGATGGCAATCTCTACCATAGTGATATTCTGGATCTTCAAGAGGCGGAATATGTTCTAGAATATTTGGCAAACCCTTTGAAAATCCGAAAATTATCCATAATTTTGCGCGCTTTTGTACTGAAAGCGCGCTTTTTTATCGTAAGACGCTGTCAGTCAAGCACAATAAATAATGTTTAACCCACTAGTTTGTTTTTAAATTTTACAATGGAAGAAAACAAGACAGTTGCTGCTGAGGTTACTCCTGAGGTTGCACCAGCAGTAGAAGAAACCAAGAAGACAGTTCTTAACGCTTCTGTCGCTCCAGAGGATTTCGACTGGGACGCGTTCGAGAACGATGATGTTTATGGCACTTCTGTAGAGGAGATCGCCGAGCAGTACAACCAGACTCTCTCAAAGGTAGTTGAGGGTGAGGTTGTAGAAGGTGAGGTGACTTCAATCGGTAAGAGAGAGGTTGTCGTTAACATCGGCTACAAGAGCGAAGGTGTCATCATGGCTCCTGAGTTCCGTTACAACCCTGAGCTCAAGGTTGGTGACAAGGTAGAAGTTTACGTTGAGAACGCAGAGGACAAGAAGGGCCAGCTCATTCTTTCTCACAAGAAGGCTCGCCAGCTCCGTTCTTGGGATATGGTAAATGCTGCATATGCTGCAGACGAGATCGTAAAGGGTTACGTGAAGACCCGTACAAAGGGTGGTATGATCGTGGACGTATTCGGAATCGAGGCATTCCTTCCTGGTTCACAGATCGATATCAAGCCTATCCGCGACTACGATCAGTATGTTGATACAAACATGGACTTCAAGATCGTTAAGATCAACCAGGAGTTCCGCAATGT
>JAZLAS010000061.1:0-10857 GCA_045613365.1 Candidatus Cryptobacteroides sp. | reverse complement strand
CAGGTACGCGACACATTCATCAAGAGAAGCCAGATCGTGGCTACAATGCGTGAGTATTTCAACGAGGCAGGCTGCCTTGAGGTGGAGACTCCTATCCTCCAGAGCATCCCAGGCGGTGCGACAGCTCGTCCGTTCATCACTCACCACAATGCTCTCGACATTCCTCTCTACCTCCGTATCGCAAACGAGCTCTACCTGAAGAGACTCATCGTCGGCGGTTACCACGGAGTATATGAGTTCGCAAAGGACTTCCGTAACGAGGGTATGGACAAGACCCATAACCCTGAGTTCACATGTATGGAGATCTATGTGGCTTACAAGGACTACATCTGGATGATGGAGTTCGTTGAGAAGCTCCTTGAGAAGATCGCCCTCAAGCTCCACGGCAAGACCGAGGTTACAATCGGCGACAAGCAGGTTGACTTCAAGCCGCCTTTCCGCCGCCTCCCTATCCTCGAGGCGATCAAGGAATACGCAGGCGTTGATGTAGCAGGCATGGACGAGGATCAGCTCCGCGCAACATGCAAGCAGCTCCACGTCGAGATCGACGAGTCATTCGGTAAGGGTAAGCTCATCGACGCAATCTTCGGAGAGTACTGCGAGCACCACCTCACTCAGCCAACATTCATCACTGACTACCCAGTGGAGATGTCTCCACTCACAAAGCGTCATCGCGAGAACCCAGAGCTTACAGAGCGTTTCGAGCTCTTCGTATGCGGTAAGGAGCTTGCAAACGCATACAGCGAGCTCAACGACCCAATCGACCAGTACGAGCGTTTCCAGGAGCAGGTGAAGCTCAAGGATAAGGGTGATGACGAGGCTATGTTCATCGACATGGACTTCGTACGCGCACTCGAGTACGGTATGCCTCCTACATCCGGTCTCGGTATGGGAATCGACCGTCTGACAATGTTCATGACAAATTCTCCTACTATCCAGGATGTACTCTTCTTCCCTCAGATGAGACCGAAGAGTCTGTAAGAGAATCTCTTACATAAAATACCAAGGCTGTACAGCCGGTGGTTCTTCCCACTACGTGGGTCCTTCCCTTTTCGGGATTCAATGCCACCTTACTGTACAGCCTTGGTATTTTATGTACATCAGAATTGCAAACCGACCCCCATAGTAAATGCAGCGGTACTGAATGCTATGGTTGACAGACCGGCAGAAAACGACAGCTTGCGGTATGAGAAGATCAGGCCTGCCTCAACCGCCAGACCACGACGTGTCCAGTCTGACACTTCCACCCAATCATTCTCCATATCCTGCCAATAAAGAGTGCGGAATCCATATCCGGCACCGGCATACACATCAAGCCGTTCCGCAGCTCTGTACAATGCACCAGCTGTAACGGACATATTGTTCAGTCTTTCTTTACCGCTTGGCCATATCCTGCTGCCGTTCGGAAGGCTGCCATCAGAAAAGCAGCTATAGTCCGACTTAACAAAACAGAAATTACTCCTGACCGATGCATAACCGCCTGCACGACGCCCCATGATCCCGAACCTCAGTCCACCGGAAAAGTCCGGAGCAGAGAATTCTGCAAGAAGTGTATATGAAGGGGAGACCGGCATCTGTGACTTATGTACGGATTTTTCTGAAATCGGAGGCTCTGGTTTCAACAATTGATGGCCAGATATGCACGATGAGGCTATTTCTGGAAAACTTTTTATCACAAGAGGCAAGGGCTCCGGCCTTACCGGACGGGCTCCGGTCCTGAACCATTCGCCTATGTCATTGAAACGGCGGCGCTGGACGGCTGTCATATCCGATTCGTGGGACTTAAGCCTTTTGTTCATCGCCAGGAAAAGCCCGATGGTAGCCTCAGCCTCATTTCTGGATATCTGTTCTCCTTCTTCTATACGGTCTTTCAGTTCCATGCTCATACGGCATACCGCCTCATAACGTTCAAGCTCGGCCTCCAATGATTCCTGAGCATGAAGGTGCTGAAATACAAGGAAGCCGGCCAATACTGCCACTATATGTCTGAAAGCCCTGTTCACAATATGCAAATTTAGCAAAAAAGGAGTATCTTTGGACGAATTTTGCAGACAATATGCTAGGCCCTTCCGGATTCTTCAAGACCGATTCACATGACGGTTCACATACTGATTCTGACATCCTTGAGCTCATCCATACTTCGGAAGATGGGTTCAACGTATTGTACCGTGGCTGCAAGAACGGAAGATTCTTTGTCTATAAGGCCCTCAAGAAAGAATATCGCGGAAATCCTTTTTATGAAGAACTTCTCAAGAAGGATTTCAACATAGGTTTTTCCCTCAATCACAGCGGTATATGCCAGTATTTCGGAATGATAGATTTCCCTCCTATCGGGAACTGCATCATCATGGAATGGATAGACGGAAGGACTCTGGAAGACGTGATCAGAGATGAAAAGATAAGCAAAAGGATGGCGAAAAAGATCATATGCGAAATCTGCGACGCTTTGGATTATATCCATCGCAAACAGGTCATACACCGCGATCTCAAGCCAGAGAACATCATGATCACGAACAATGGTTCCAATGTAAAGATCATAGATTTCGGGCTTTCCGATGCCGATTCATATAATATCCTCAAGGCTCCGGCAGGCACAAAGATATATGCATCTCCCGAACTGCTGGCAGGAGAGGTTCCGGACGCGCGCAGCGACATATGGTCATTAGGTCTGATAATCAACGAATTGACCGGAAGCCTACGTTATATTTCTTCTGGTTGTCTGCGTCGGGAAAGGCAGAAAAGGTATGGCTCGGCAATGGAAATCAAGGAAGCTGTACTGAAAGAAAAGTCGCGAAGGATAATGAATGCAGCTGCGACATTCGTCGTACTTTCAGGCATCGTTGCAGGGATATGCACATTAATAGCAGGCAATGACAGCCATGATGCCCCAGAGCAGAACATCGGGATCACGGAATCAGAGATCCGGGAGATTCCTGTGATACAGCCTGAAGAGACAGCCGATTCTCTCATAACGGAACAAGAGCCTTCCCAAGATGTAAAAAAACCGACGCCAAAGAATCCACCACACAATTCAGGTGAAAACCTTGACGCCGCTACTCTTGATGATCTGTTCAAGGATGCTGCCGAGCTTATCCTTTGATAGATTCTATTTTAAGAAGATTGATTCCGTCTATCTGGCCTGCTACATATGAAGGGGTATATCCTCCGTTACGAAGAATCCTTGATATGTACAGCGGATATCCGACTATAATTTCTGACAATTCGAAACGGTCCCCCTGCTGAAGCTGTGAATTCTCTGAAGAGATCACTTCAAACTGATAGTCACCCAGATAATTCAGCCTTACCAGTCTGTTAGGAGCCCAACCTATATGGACGATGGTCCCTGGCTTCAGCTCAGCCACAGTCTGACACCTTGCAGTAAAGAAATTGGAAGCATAGACCTGGGTCTCCTTCAGATGATTGCAGAAAGTCTTGAAATCCCTATGTCCCACAAATCTGGAAAGCACATCAAGCGTTGCAAGCCGAGGAGTCGGATTCAGGCTCACATATCCCCAAAGCCTTTTCAGAGTCGAAGATGATATCAGCTCCCCTATCTGATGCTCGATAACTACCGAAAGCGACTCAAAATCAGTCGTAGTCGCTATCCTTCGTCCATATTTCTTCTCCACCTCCGTCAGGAGATACGCAAGCTCCGGCATATTTTTATCTATCTGTCGCACAAATGTATAAACTTTTCGTCAACAATCAATTTATACAAAGGTACGAAGCAACAGAGGTGAGAATCAAGTTCACATTAGTTCATTTCAAAGTTCCTCCACCTCAACACCGGTCAGCTCAAGTACCTCCTCTTTAGGATAACCGGCTGCCAGCAGTTTTCTAGCAATCTCTATTGACCTTTCTTTTCGACCTTCTGCTCGACCTTCTGCCAGTCCTTCTGCCAGTCCTTCTGCCCGGCCTTCCTCGATGGCTTCCTGCTTAGCATATGCCATCTGATTTCGTAAATCTCTTTCTGTAGTCATCTTTATTAATACTTTAGAACGTGTATCTTCATCCATATTCACAAGTTCGGAGATGTCAAAGATCTTCTTGAAGACATCATGAGTGAGGGCCTCAGGGCAGCTATCCAACCTAGCCATATTCTTTAGACAGAAATACATTCCTTCCAGAACATTATCATCCAGTTCCTCAAGTCTTTTCCTGAACTTATTCAATTCTAGAAAGATAAATGTCAGTTTGTCGGTCAACAAGACATGCGTATTCTCCTCATATAGGCGATAAACCGTCTTCACCTCAGGATTCCCTCGATTTTCCTCTATATTAAAATCCAGAATATTGATTACATAAACCGGGCAAAAGGCATAATCTGCGCGTCCTGCATCAACCTGATTTCTCACCTGAAACGTAGAATAATATATTGTACGTTCAACATAGGAAGCCTGCTTTCGCCTCTGCACTTCAACGACGATTCTTGATCCATCATCCGTCTTACAGAACATGTCATAGACAGAATCCTTCTTATCTCTATCCACGGACTTCATCTCTTTATCCATGAAATCAAGATCCACAATATTCCTGTCATCAATAACTTGATTCAAGAACTCGATCATCACATCCTTGCTGGACTCCTGCCCGAAGACCAACTTGAACACATCATCGTCAAGGAGGTCAGCATACTTAAATTCGTGTAGCATAAATTTTTGTTTTTAATGATTAATTTAAAGCCACTATCGGCCGTACCAAAAATTTATGCTCCGACTTCTGTCTCTTCTCTATTTCGCAAATTTGCGAAAAAATCAAGAGTTTTCACACCCCGGCAAGCAGATTTTTCTTTTTCTTTAACAAAGTTTTTCTAAATTTTTACTTTATTTCTTTTTTTTATTCACATGGCATCAGAAATAACACACAATTGCTTGGTTGTCAATACAAAGAAGTCACCAAGCAATTTAGACGAAGCCTCAGAAGTGGAAAGCAAGATCCCGTTAATTCATTGTACCAAACACCTCGGACGTTTTTGAATCATTTAACGTCCGAGGTGGATATGCTTATCTATTCCTCCATTCGCAAGTATGCTGCTTACCCACACATCACGAGAGAAAAGAGTTTTAGTTGAATGAAATAACCTTTATATTATCAAGGAACCACCGATTCCGCTTCCCTGATGGATTCTGAACAGATGGGTCTGCTTCCGTAGGACGAATGGTAAGAACTGTTTCAGCAGTAGCGCCGTTGAGAACAATAGAAACGTGCTGCCAAGCAAGGTGGCTCTCGCCATCGACTGTTGACTGAGTTGACTCGAGTGCAGCGCTTGTTGGAGCTGCTGTATCAGCAAACTGACCTGCCGTAGCATCTACAGAAAGAGTCATGATATCCGGTTTGTGATTACCGGTTACCTGCCAGCACCAATCAAATTCAATCAACACATCTGCAGTACCCTTGATTGCAGAAAGTGCAGGAAGTCTTAAAGCACCGCAATAGCTTGTCTGACCAAATTTTAAATAGTTAGCTTGTATATAAAGAGACCCTTCCTTACCACATGATGGATTTGGCTGCTGTGCAGGACCTGGAACAAATTCAGTCGAACCAAGCGTACTATAAAGATATTGATATCCTATCTCATTGAATTTGGCAAAGAAGTCTGCACTTGATGACATCTTCCATACATTAGGGGAAGTTGAGATTGCATTATCCTCACCTACTGCATCATCCGCTCCCTCAGCCTTTGCGAATTGCTCAATCCACTCAAAATCATCACTGTAAAGTAGGACCGACCTAGCTACCTTGATATTATCAATATACCACCTCTTCTGTTTCACTCCATCTGAATCGTCAAGAACTGCAGGACGTATAGTAATTCTTGTAGCATTGTTTATACCCTTAAGAAGCAGCTTTACGTTCTGCCACTTGAGTTCACCAGTCTCCTGATCTGGAGAGATCGGGTTACTGATCTTAGTCTGTGAATCTGCACATACACCTTCTCCATCGATTTCCACTACAATCTTTACGTCATCGACAACCCCAGCACCAGTCATCTGCGCTGACCAGTCGAATGAAAGGACAACATCTGTAGCATCAGTTCCCTCAATCTCCATAGCCGGAAGCTTGATACCTGTATGAACTCCTGTCTTACCGAACTTAAGGTAATACTTCTGAGTATAAAGAGTCCTACCATCTACATTAATATCTTCATAACCACGATCAGCAAATTCAGTAAGGAATGAAGGGCAGCCTGCAACACCGGAACCACCATTAGCATAACCTATACCGTCATATTCCATATGAGACTTCTGAGTATATACATTGGCAGCCTTCGCCGAAGGATCATTTTCACCTACCGAGTCCCCTGACCCATACGCATCAACCCAAGGAGCCATCCAATCGAAGTCATCATAAAAATAGACTCCTTCCCAGTCAGAAAAAGCAGGGACAACAAATGTGTCTATATCACTATATTCTATTGTGCCATTATAAACAACCTCTGTAAAATAGTAATACTGCGTATCAGGAGCAAGGCCCTCAAGAACAAGAGAGAATGTATTATTTGGGAAATCTGTCACAGATACTTTATCATCATACTTGTAAATCGTAAGGTCTTTGTAGATACTGTAATAAATCGTAACCTTCAGATCGACAGAAGTGTTCAAGACATTACCGAAAAAGGTTGCTGATCCGTCTTTGAGCGGTTTCAGCCATATCGTTACATTCGACTGCTTTGCCTTAGGAAGGACAAACTCAGTTCCGTCTGCAAGGGTGATATATACATTCTCTTCGTCTTGAGTGACAGACTTGAAGAAAGAATCACCATTCGCACCATCTTTGCCATTCTCACCATCGGCTCCATCAGCACCGTCTTTACCGTCTTCTCCGACAGCCTTTCCTAGCTTGTCCCAGGTCTGGCCATTGTCGTATGATATATACCAATAATCCTCCTCGATCTTAAGCTGTGGAGTGATACCGTCAGCGCCGTCCTTTCCGTTTACGCCGTCAGCACCATCCTTGCCGTCTTCTCCATCGGCACCATCCTTGCCATTTTCTCCATCGGCACCGTCAGCTCCGTCTTTACCTGTCGTCGGGATCCTGTTTCCATCAGTATCAAGAAGCCATTCTCCGTCAATCGTCCAATAGTAAACGCCATCAGAAGCCTGTCTGACACCGATCACAGGAGTAGAACCGTCCTTTCCATCTGCACCGTCTTTTCCATTTTCACCATCATTTCCATGATAAATGGTTATTGACCCGCTCTTCGAGAATGTAATCGTATAGCCGATCTCCTTGCCGTTCTCCTTGATCGGAGCCACATTGGTCACATAGTCCTTGTCCTGCAAGGCTGTGACAACAGCCTGAAGCGATGAAATATTCGTATTCATCTGATTACAAAGCTTTTCCAGAGACACGATCCTTTCCTCATGATCTCTGATCTGGTCCCACAACGCTGCGTCATCATAACAGCCTGCAGCAAGAAGTACCGTCAGGGCTAGAAATAAGATTCTTTTCATAATGTTATAATTAGTGATTATTCATTTCGCATATCTACACTATCCTACAAAAATAAAGTGAACCTGATCCTCAATCAAGTTCACATTGGTTCATTTATCTGTTTTGAAATAATATTAAAACTTAAGTCCGATTATACGATCTGCCAGAGATGGCCAGGATTTCTTATAGACATCGACGTATGCAGGATTGACATATATCTTAAGTGCCTGACTGGTCCCGGAGAAGACATCCGTTCCCAGCCTGGGAGGGACAGCAGCTTCAACATATACCGAAGAAAGAGATGAACAACCCTGGAAGGCTCCGGCTTGAATCGCAGAAATATAGTCAGGAATAATGATTTCCGGCAGGCTGACGCAGCCTTCGAAAGCTCCTTTACCAATATAGTCGATATGTCCCGAACAAGTATGGAATTCGAAAGATTTCAGAGATGTACAGTTCTTGAAAGCATAGGAATTCACTCCTTCACTTTGCTGCACCACAGTCTTTAAACCGGTACAGTCCTCAAAAGCACTTTCACCTATAACGCAAGCTGTTATATTCTTCAGAGCTGTACAGCCCTTGAATGCCCTGTTGCATACTGTAATAAAGGAAAGATCGATATCTGTCAGGCATGTGCAGTTGCTGAAGACCTTATCTCCGATAACCGAGAAATTGCCCGGAAAACGGATGCTCTCCAAAGTGCTTCCTTCAAACAAAGCATTATCTATGACCTCCACTTCTGAAAACCACCTGAACTCATCAAACGATTTAACATTCTTTCCTGAGAAATCCAGAGCATTGAGGTCTGTTATTCCATATTCTGAAACTTCTGAATACGACAACTCACCATCCATGTTGAAATCATACGCATCCACGCATGCTTTCTTGATTTCGGAATCATCAAAAGCAATGATTCCGTTCCATGGTTTCTGAGTTATAGTCAATGTTTCCTCAGTACCATAACGCGAGAACCTTATTTCATATGTTCTATCCTCATATGTGATATTCTTATCGAATGATAGAAAGAGACACATAAAATCATCATCGTTATAGATACCTTCTTTTGTGATCCAGTCAGGTATTTTTCCAGGAAAAGCCACTGTCCAGCCTCCACCAAGAACAGAGAACTGGAAAGACTGTTTCCCAGAAGGCAATTCCACCTCTGAAAAAGGAAGATGATAAACGGGAGCCGAAAATGCCGCCTGGGTTACAGACAAAGATTCTGACTTATCAGTACTAAGATTCCAGAATGTAACATGGGCGCTGCGAGCATTGAAGGTCACATTCTTATTCACACTGAAACAGCAGGTCCTGCCTTCACGACTATACTTCAGCCATTCGGCACCTGTATCTATCTGAACGATAAAATCTGCTCTACCCCCGATCTGAACGATGAATTCGTCATCATTACAGCCTACCTCCAATGTATTGAAAGGCAGAATCATCGCAGAACCCTCATCTTCCGAATAGCCTTCCTGTACGACGGTAAGTGTCTGCCGGGCATCGTGATATTTGCTACTGAAGACAACCGCACAGCTTCGTTCATCTGCCCCTTTATTCTCCTGAACTGTCAGATAAGACTTATACTTATCCATATGATGACTGATCCAACTCACATCCGAAGGAATGATAACTTCATAATCGACATTAGTAAGAAGCTCCACGAGATATTCTGTCTGTTCATATGGAAGCACCACCTCTTTTTCAATAAGATACAGATACTGTTCCTTATCGGTCCGGAACCTTTCCACATCAGAACAGATCTCATTATATCCATTGCTGATAAAAGCCTTATAGACATATTCAGAACCATAATCCAAAGATGTCAGGTGGGCTTCCATTGTATTGGAAGACACCCAACGTGCAGGAATCTTCACCATATTTGATTGTGTCTGTCCATAATAGAAGCCTATTTCATATTCGGCTGTCAACTTATCAGACACAACAGCAGATAAACCGCACTCATTCATCATGACATATGATGCGACACTATCAAAATGCGGAATCATTTTCAGTTCAAGTTCAGGAGCACACGAAAAGAGCCATAATGAACAAGTCATCATGGCCAGCAATCTGCATATGAAGAATCCGGCTTTATACATTATAGATGCAAACTTACTAATAAATAATCATACTGAAAGGGTTTTATCCGAAGATTCCCTATCTTTGAATCGAATAAAGCACATGATATGGCAATCATCAAGGAACTAAAGGGCGACATGCCCGTCATAGGAGAGCGTGCGTTTCTGGCGGAGACAGCGACGATCATAGGGACAGTAGAAATCGGAAATGACTGCAGCATATGGTACGGGGCGGTTCTCCGTGGAGATGTCGGAGCTATCCGCATCGGCGACCGCGTGAACATTCAGGATAATGCGGTCCTGCATGCGACATACCGGCAATCTGAATGCATCATCGGCAACGATGTATCTATCGGACATGGAGCCAATGTACATGGCTGTATCATCGGCAATGACGTGATCGTGGGAATGGGAGCAATAGTCATGGACAATACCGTTGTTCCAGACGGCACGATCATAGCTGCAGGGGCAGTAGTTCCGGCCAATCAGAAGCTGGAGCCGGGGATATGGGCAGGAATACCAGCAAGAAAGATCAAGGACGGTTCGGAGGCCATTACAGGAAAGGCCCATGCCAATGCCGAGCATTATCTGCACTATAAGGTCTGGTACGAAAAGTAAAAGCACGCTGTCGCCATTATCATGCTTTTGAGCTTTATTTTTAACATTATAAGCATAAAAACAGCTATTTTTGTTCTTTCAAAGAAGTATCTATGAGGATAGAAAGCATAACATCGGCGCAGAATCCGAAGATCAAGGATCTGCTGGCACTTCAGGAGAAGTCGAAGGAGAGAAGAAAGAAGGGGCTGTTCGTGGTCGAGGGAAGACGCGAACTTCTTCATTGCATCGAGGCAGGTTATGAGCCATATACAATATTTACATGCCCTGAGATACTTCAGAAGACCGATTTCGAGGAGATTGCAACGAGATGCAGATGCAATATCATCGAGATTCCGCAGCACCTTTATGATAAGGTGGCATATCGCGGAGGCACGGAGGGAGTGATCGCCGAACTGCATTGCAAGGACATGAATCTCGAAAGTCTTAAGCTGAAGGAGAATCCGCTGATCGTGGTACTGGAATCTGTAGAAAAGCCGGGAAATCTGGGAGCTGTCCTTCGCAGCGCAGATGCATCAGGAGTTGATGCTGTCATCGTATGTGACCCTCTGACTGACATGTACAATCCGAATCTCATCCGTTCAAGCATCGGAGCAATATTCACTGTTCCGGTAGCTGCCGCCACTTCTGAAGAAACGATCAAATGGCTCAAGGACAATAAGATAAGGATATACACAGCACAGCTGCAGGACTCGGAATGGTATTATGATACAGACATGAAAGGCAG
>JAZLAS010000060.1:0-46932 GCA_045613365.1 Candidatus Cryptobacteroides sp. | reverse complement strand
CGGAATTCTTATAGGAATGATAACTTATGTCCTAATGAACATGATCTGCGGTAAATTCAAGAAATTGTCTCCTGCAATGTACATTCTTGCAATTCTGTTTATCCTGAAATATATTTTAATCTAACCATATTCCAATTTATCATAGAGATAAGATGCCTGACACTATACATTTGTGCCAGGCATTTTTCTCGCAGATAAATCCGAATTTATAGCTGGGGACACAGAAAACAGAAACAGTCGAAAAACAAGACCGTTCTACAGCATCTGTCAATTAGCTGCAGGACGGTCTTTTCATTAATCGTCAGTATCTGAGCGACTACCTGTCAGAGTCCGAGTCGGATAAGTGATCTGTCTGACTCTGTCTTCTGGTCTGCCATATGCTTGAAGGAATTGAAGTTATATGAAAATCCAAACCAGAGCATACGGCTCTTGTTGCGGCTGATATTAGTAAGGTCAAAGATGTTATTGTGCGATGAAACCTCCCATTTTGCTGTCTTGAAAACGTCAGTCAGAATGATCGATGCAGTCATCGCACCTTTCAGGAACCTCTGCTTGAAGCCGACATTCATCTGATGGGTGAGGGAAGTGGTCAGCTGCGGGAAATATTGTGGGGTAGAGACAAAGTATTGACACTGGATATCTCCACCTTTCCATGGAAGGAAATCAAAGAGCACATTGCTGTTGTTTGTCACACCTTTGTTGGATATCTCTGCTCCTTCATACTCACCTGATGTAGACACATAATATGTGTTAGAGGCAAGCGATACATTCATCCATTTCACTGGATTGACGCGAAGAGTGAAATCTACACCTGATTTGAAGTCGGAAGCAGCATTCACATACGTCGTGATCAGCCTTTGCGAATCGATTGCCGTGATCTGCGAGATGTAGTCGGAGGTATGATTCACATATCCATTGAGGAAAAGGATGAATGATCCGCGGCTGAGACTATATCCCAAGTCAAGCTTGGTTGCTTTCTCAGGTTGCAGATGCATGTTTCCTTTCTCATATGTTGTCGCGTCAACCATGCTCATATATGGATTGAGCTGCGGATATGTCGGACGTCCTATACGACGGGAAACAGCAAGGGAAAGTTCATGTCCGTCAGCGACGTCATATATTCCGGAAAGGCTTGGAGCGAGAAAAAAAGTGTAGTCTGTCTGCGAGATATTATCGTGTCGGCTGTCCAATGTAACGCGGCTCATCTCTCCGCGAAGACCTGCCTTATACGTGAATTTCTTTCCGATACGCGAACCGAACATCACTGTTGTGATGTGGGGCCTTTTTTAATCACTTAATACTAATCATTTATGGCATTCATCGACAAATCAATCCGGATGTATCGGAAGGTAGGCTTTTGATCAGGAATGGTGTTGCTCTTTAAAAAGTAGACACACAAAGGTAGAAAAAAGTTTTTTGTAACTTGCGGTTCATTTTCAGCTTATTACAGAAAACTTTGGACTATCAAGATGGAGTCACTTTTATGGGAAGACATTTAAACCCTCTTGAAAAAGAGTTGCTCATCCGTCAATTCAAAGGAAATGATAGGGTGACATTGTACGAATTCTGTACAGCTAACAACGTATCTATGAACTCATTCCGTTCTTGGGTGAAGCAATATGAATCCGGCGGATTGGAAGCTCTAGCGCGTCAAGACAAAACACTCCCGGATGTATTTCCTGAAGATTTTGTTCGTACAGAAGAGAATTATAAGCGTGAGATTCTCAGGCTGCGAATCGAGAACGAACGCTTAAAAAAAAATTACATGCTGCAGACGAACCCAAATGGGGAACAGGTCTTTATTCGTTTAAAGGAGAAGAATACGGAATAATAGATCTTCTCTCTCAGGAGTATGATGTCAAGGAGATCTGTTCAATGATGGGCGTGAGCCGTTCTGGATACTACAAGTGGAAGAGGCGAGGTCCCTCAGATACAGATGAGCATAGACAGTATATGATCGAGTTGGTTCGATCAACTCATGAGAAGCATCGAACTCACGGATACCGTTGGACAGCTGCATATATACGTATTAACGAGAAGGTAAATATATCTGACGGGTATGCATACAAATGCTTCAGGTTTCTCGGAATAAAGGCAGAGACGCTCCATAGGGTGAAATACAGACCAAGAAAGGAACGTGACAAGTATCCAAATCTTGTCTATAGTACCTGGGAGACCGTAGATAGGCCTCGACAAGTAATCGTCTCAGATATGACTATGATAAAGGGCCCATTTTTCTTATTTGAGGTTACATTTTACTTTGATGTTTTTACAAAAGAAATGCTGACATTTCAGGTAGGTTTACGAAGAGGGGATAGGACGCAATACATTGAGGGACTGATAGATATAATAAAGATACTTAGGTTTCAGGGATTTGAAACAGAAGAACCGACGATATTGCATACTGACCAAGGAAGTGTTTATTCTTCATTGGCATATAATGATTTGATTAAAGATGAAAATATAGTCAGATCTATGTCCAGAGCCGGTACACCAACTGATAATCCAGTAAATGAAGCTCTAAATGGTTGGATAAAAGAAGAACTGATTATGGACTTTAATATCGAAGGATACCAGAACCGTAACGACGTTCTGATGGCTTTATCTCGATATCAGCATTATTACAACAGGATGCGTCCGTGTTTTGCTCTTGATTATGATACTCCGCACAATTTTTATGAAAGGTTTATTAACGGTGAAATTGAGCGAAGAGAGACATTCAAAGATAGGCAACTATCTGATAAACCGAAACTTAGCAGACAAAAGAAATAGCTTTTAGCACGCAATTTTCTGTGTCTACTGTATTTCTCTTTTGTTTTGAAAATTGCGTTTTATGTCTATTTTTGCAAAACAAAAGTTCTCAAATTTGAGTTTTTAGTCTAACATTCTGATAAATCTTAAATTTTTAATCAATTTTCGTGTCTACTTTCATAGGCTGGTACAAGGGGAATTCATCTCAATACCGCATAGTTAACATAATATCGATTGTGTAACATAAATTCCAGAGAGTGAAGACACAGAAAGAATCTACAATTACTCATGGAGTTTCATATCACCGTCCTTGATCAAGCCAAGACGTTTCATTATAAAGTGGAAGAAAAGACTAAGAACTGCAGGTGCAATAAAATAAAGACCGATAATTTCTGCAAGAAGGACACCGTGATCAGTAATTGCAGCCATCGAATCCCAACATCCAATAGGCCCGACAAGACCTGCTGTACCCATTCCAGCTCCTGCAGAATTGTTTGTCATCTTGAGCCAGACAGTAGATACAGGTCCGAGAATCGCTGAAGTAAGGGTCGGTGCAAGCCATATTATAGGCTTGCGAGCTATATTTCCAACCTGTAGCATCGAGGTACCGAGTCCCTGAGATATGAGTTCCCCTACCCCATTATCCTTATAGCTTATGACCGCAAATCCGATCATCTGGGCACAGCAGCCGGCTGTTGCGGCACCGGCAGCAAGACCACTGATTCCGATAGATATGCAAAGTGCTGCTGAACTGATCGGCAGCGTAAGGAAGCAGCCGACGGACACAGAAACTATTATTCCCATGATGAACGGATTTAGCATGGTAGCACGGTTTATTACCGTTCCAAGGGACATCACCCACTCATTTATCGGCGTACAGCAATATTCAGCGAACAGACCACCTGTTACAACTGCTATGAGAGGTGTGATGATTATATCGACAGGAGTACGCTTCGACACGAGCGAACCGGCTTCCACACCGACAATGGAAGCCAGATATGCTCCTATCGGTCCGCCTGAGAGATAGCCCAATGCACCTACGGCGACTGCTGATATAGTCACGAGAGGAGCACGTTTCAGCCCCAGGGCGATAGCCAGACCGATGGAACCACCTACCACCGGAGCAGACTGCAAGACAGATGCTATATCCGAAAGAAATCCAAAGCCAGGGATAAGTGCTATCTGCTTTATGATAAGCCCCAGTATGAGAGAACAGAACAGGCCCATGGCCATATAACTGAGCGCATCGACTACATATGTCTTGAAGAATCTCCTGATGACTGATTGAGTGTCCATATTAATCAAGATGTCTCATGGTTGTAAAAATTTCGTCACGTACACGACGGAATTCATCAAGAATCTGCTCTTGTGTTCCTGTAAAGGCATCGGGGTCATCGAATCCGAAATGCAGACGGGTTCCTACCTTACCGCTGAATGCCGGACAGCTTTCTTTCGCACCTCCACATACAGTGATGACGTAGTCCCATGATTGTCCAAGATACTCCGAAACATTCTTAGGATAATGACGACTTATATCAATACCGATCTCTTCCATGACTCTGATGGCTAGAGGATGTACTTCAGATGCTGGTTTTACACCTGCAGAACAAACCTCCGACTCGGGATAAAGGGACTTAAGTATGCCGTGTGCCATCTGACTGCGGCATCTGTTTCCTGTACAAAGAACAAGGTACCTCATAGATTATGAATTTTTCGGATAAAAAGGACATCTCCGGCCGATGCATTGTCTGTTTGACGTAGTGTGGGTACAGATGATATCCGGCTTTTCCATCCTGACTCCAGTTATTTCTTCTGCATATCCGATTGCAGCAAGAATGGATATGTATGAATTCCTTTTGCAGCATCGAGGGCCTCCGATTCCGCCAAGCCGGGCCAATGAACGGGAGGTCATGAGATTGGAATATCCCCAGGCCTCCTGAGCGAGAGGTGTAGAAGCCGTGATGATCGACATGAACATGCCGGTGCTCACGGCTGCTCCGCAGGCTCCCCAGAATCCGCATGCCCCTCCAGGAACCTTGCTGCCCCTGCTGACCATCTCTTTAAGTGAAGCATGCAGGTCGATTTTTCCACCCGCATTGCTGTAAGCAGTCAAAAGAGCACAACCGACCATGACATGATGTTCAGGTCCATGCATATGGCAGGAGGGCATATCCATCATCTTCCTTATTATTTCTATAGGATTTCGGGATACTTCCTTCAGGCACAGCATTACGATTCCGTCTATACCTTTTGTATGGCATTCGTTGCATACATAATGACCGTTGACACATCTGGTCTTGCTCATTTCCTGCTTATGGCACATGCTGCATTCCATCACCATGTCCTCATTCAAATATTCAAGGGGTGCATTGCAGATTAGACATTCTTCTTTCATGAAACAGATCTTTAGATCTACAAAGTTACATTTCTCCTTGAATTAATCAAAAATCCTCCGGCAGAGAACAGGAGCATCGGTCCGAGACCGGTATAAAATGAAGCTGTAAATGTTGAAGGGATGCCAGGAATATGCTTGAAGAGAATGCCAGAAATGTCTGCCATATCTTCACCTTGTCCGGCAACGAAGCTATCCTGTCACAATATCGTCTGACGATCCTGCGGAACATCAGGAAGAAAGCGACCATAACAGCTGCTGTAATCAGAAACAGCCACCATAGGCTGTCCGACATCTGCATTCCATAAGCTTCGATGCCTTTAGTTGTAAGGAGGACTCCCGGAATCCCCCAGATGACTGCAGCGACAACATATAAATGTTCCCGTTTCATCTCCAATCAGTACTTTACAAAGTTGTACCTCTTCCTTATCTCATCTTTTTCCGTTTCGGAAAGACTGTTGAAGTATGCCTTCCATCCCGGACAGAAATTTATATGCCATCTCCAGAATCTTCCGACCAAAGAAGTCGGTTTCGCATCATGCTTGGCCCTCATCGAGCATGTTGAACATTTGTAAGTTTCCATAGTCTATCGTTTTTTAAAAGGATTTCATCATTTTATGCAGAAGTGTGTACAGATGAAGAGCTTCATCGTTTCCCAGAGTGACGCATCCCGACATCTTCGAGGGAATGTCCATAGCCTGGTCATGAAGTTCCTCTCCCCTTTCGGTAATCGAAACTATCACGATTCGCTCGTCCTCTTCCGATCTCTTTTTCCGGATCCACCCTGCCTTCTGCATCTTCTTGAGCATAGGCGTCAATGTACCGGAATCCAGAAAGAGTATTTTTCCCATATCTCTGACACTTATGGACTTATGTTCCCACATCACCATCATCGCAATATATTGGGTATAAGTCAGTCCTAGCGGCTCAAGCAAAGGCGTGTACCTTCTTACTATCTCCTTTGCACATACATACAAAGGAAAACACAACTGGTTTTCCAGTTTCAACTTCTCATTCATAGCAGTTTCAATATGTTGCTTTCTATCTTTTCCGGCTTGGTTGCTGGAGCAAATCTTTCGACTACAGTTCCATCACGTGATACGAGGAACTTAGTGAAATTCCATTTGATATCGTTACCCATGAAACCACCTTTCTGCTTCTTAAGAAAGACGAACAATGGAAAATCAAGTATTTCCACCCCTTTATCCTTGTATTTGTCGTACAGATTTTGCAATCCTTCATATTGAGGAGTAAATCCGCATCCGGTTGCGGTGTTTACAATCAGGAGGACCTTTCCACTGAACTCTATCATCGGCACCTCCACACCCTTGGCGTTACGTACCACGAAGTCATAAATTTTCATATCAAATCAGTTTAGGTTTTATACAATCTAATTGTATGCCGCAAAAGTAAAAAATAACTTCTGAATTACCAATGACGATAAAATTCCAATTATTTCTATATTTGCATCTCCTTGGAAGGAGACGCCGGCATATCGCTGCAGCCCTCGGCAGGAATATTCAAAACATTATGAATTGGATTATCTTGATTGTTGCCGGCCTATGCGAAGTCGGCTTTACCTATTGCCTCGGACGAGCTAAATCTGTAGAAGGACCGGAGTGGTGGATCTGGATAGGAGGATTCCTGATCTTCTCGGTGGTAAGTATGACATTTGGACGGGAATCGGAGCAGTCGGAACAGTACTGGTCGGAATCGTCTTTTTCCATGAACCTGTCACCTTCTGGAGAATGTTGTTCACACTGACGCTAATAGCATCAATTGTAGGCTTGAAAACATTATCATAAACTCAATTAATAAACTGCCCAGACAACCGCACATGTATTATCTGCTTCTGATTCTTATATATATAGCATTCATCTCATTGGGGCTGCCAGATTCTGTATTAGGTGCAGCCTGGCCTTCTATGTACAGGACATTCGGAGTTCCGGAAGGATCTGCCGGCATCATCACAATGCTGATGTATTCAGGTACGATGATTTCCAGCATTGCAAGCGATTGGATTATCCGGAAACTCGGGACTGGCAAGGTACTGGTGATATCGGTAGCTGTAACAGCTATAACAATGCTCGGATTCTCAATGGCCGGAAGTTTTACCGTGTTGTGCCTGATTGCATTGCCTTATGGTCTTGGCGGAGGTTGTGTGGACGCTTCATTGAACAACTATGTCGCTACACACTACAAAGCCCGTCACATGAATTTTCTACATTGTTTCTGGGGTATCGGTACGATCATCAGCCCGTTGATCATGGGAGCTTTCATTGAAAAAGGAGGAGTCTGGACACAGGGATACAGAGCGATCGCATTTTTTCAATTCGCACTTGTCGCAGTTCTGATGTTTTCAATACCTTTATGGAAGAAAACCGCAGATAAGAGCACAGAAACAAGCAGTCCCCTTTCTTTCAGGAAACTGATGAGAATACCGGGCGTTAAGGCATCATTGGTCGCTTTCTTCTGCTATTGTGCCCTGGAGACAACAATGGGTTTATGGACAAGCACTTATCTGTCTGAGGTTAAAGGAGTGGATCTGATTCTGGCCACAAAATGCGGAATGCTTTTCTATATTGGAATAGCAACCGGAAGATTGGTATCCGGAATGATTTCTGAATGGCTGGGTGATAAGCAGCTGATATATACCGGAACTGCCATAACGATGTTATCATTGTTTGCATTGACCCTACTGCCATCAAACGGACCCATGCTATACTTATTGATAGTCCTTGCCGGCATCGGTTGCGGACCGATATACCCAGGCATGGTGCATCATTCGCCTGAAATTTCCGGTCCTGAAGGTTCGCAGATGCTGATTGGTTTCCAACTCGCATTGTCATCAGCCGGCTCCATCATGGTTCCAGCCTTATTCGGAATCATAGTAAATAACTTATCTGTGGCACTGATGCCCGGCTTCTGCATGATCTTTGCATTTATAATGCTGATAATGGTGCTTAATTCAGTCCGCTCCTGAATTCTACATGAAGTTGGAACCTGCAATCATTAACAATTATTTAACGGAAAAATTGATTTGATGTATATAAAAATTGTAAATTTGCGGGCGAAATGAAACTGAAAGGAAAATTATCTATTCTTGCTGGTCTGATAATCTGCTTGTCATGCATATTGAATGATAAAGCGGACGATGTCCTGGTTTCATATGACTACGGCCATAATATCGGTTCTCATTTCATGGATCAGGATAAGCGGGACTTCTTCTCCGTTCCTGAGACTCAATGCAGAGTACCTAGACAGTCTAATGTCATCAATTCAACAAGGACTCTTACACAAGCCCAAAGGAGTAATACAACAAATATTTCAAGACACGGATTTACCCTTTCAAAGGCAGGTAAATCCATGAACCAATATACGACTTCTTTATTTTTCGTATCAATAAACAGATTCCCGTCAGGGCTGGCTGAATCTAGCCATCATCTGATATATCTCGGGAAACTGATAATTTAGTCTTTTCCATACCAATACATTTTTCTGCGACAACCTGACGGTTGCCGCACTACCCTATTATACATATATCAAACTCATTTTCAATCAATAATATCATGGAAAAGACATTCATTAAAGTTCGTTCAACAAAAGATATCGTAATTTCAGCTGGACTTTTAATCGCGGGCAGCGTTTTGGTTGCCCTCCCGACAGCTACATCAATAAATATTCTCGGATTCTTTATGATCTTCGCAGGGCTCATTCTCTTCCTTATGCTCAAATCCGGATATAAGGAAATGGAATCCGGTGCAAAATATTGCAAGAAAGAGAGATATTTTTCCCAGACGATGCGTGCTGATATATCAGAGAAGATAGCTAAGAAGCCGAATTCGGTGAATCTTGCTGAAGAAGACAAAGGGAATGCCGTAAGACTTGATGTATTCTACAGCAAACATACAGGCAAGGCATATGTTCAGCTTCTTGAATATGTACCATATAAATATGAACCATGTTCAGATCTGTACGAATATCCGATTTCTGAAGTCACTAATATCATCTAAGTGTCATGGAATATCTGATTCTTATCGTATCACTGGTCGGAATCGTTTTCGGGGCTGATTTTCTTGTCGGCGGAGCTGTATCAATCGCAAAGAAATTCAAAGTCTCTGATTTCGTCATAGGAGCAGCAATCGTCGGTGTAGGCACCTCCATGCCCGAACTGGTGGTAAGCTTTCTGGGAGCAGCCGGAGGTAATGCTGATGTAGCAATAGGGAATGTAGTAGGTTCAAACATTTTCAATGTTCTAGGCATTCTCGGCCTTACAGCCTTATTCTTCCCTATCGCCATCGACAAGGCCAACATGAAGTTCGAGATTCCTCTCTGTATCTTTGTGTCATTCCTAGTCACTGTTCTTGCCTTGAATTTCTTCAACGGAACACCGGCATCAATCAGCAGAATCGATGGACTGGTGCTTCTGACCTGCTTTATTCTCTTCATGTGGTACTCGTTCTATAGGGACAGAAAAGCTGCAGCTCTCACTGCAGACCTGCAGCAGGATACAGTTCAGAATTCTGAAGAAGACAATACCCCGTTATGGCTCGCTGCTGTAAAGGTAATCGGTGGTCTAGCGATCCTCATCACAAGCTGTGATTTCTTCGTTGATAATGCTGTACTCATAGCCAAGTCATTCGGCGTGAACGATGCATTCATCTCGCTTACTCTCATAGCATGCGGCACTTCCCTTCCGGAGCTTGCCGCATCTGTAGTAGCTGCGATAAAGAAGAATACCCAGATGGCTTTGGGAAATATCGTGGGATCCAACATATTCAATATCACTCTGATCCTCGGCTTGAGTTCGCAGGTAATGCCTCTGACTTCAGCCGGCATCACAGCCGTCGATTATATAGTAATGATTGCCGCTGCAATCGTTCCTCTTCTCCTTGGTTTCACTGGCAAGATCAACAGATTTGCAGGTGCAGCGATGTTCATCGGTTTTGTCGGATATACCTGGTATCTTCTCAGCACACAAATAGCTTAACCAGACATTAACAATGCTACAGATTTTCACTTTATTAGGAGCTTTAGGAATGTTCCTTTACGGAATGAACCTCATGAGCTCCGGACTTCAGAAGGCAGCAGGAAGCCGACTCCGTAACTTCCTGTCTGCCATGACCTCCAATCCTTTTAAAGGAGTATTGACCGGCCTGGGCATCACCTCGGTGATCCAGTCTTCATCAGCAACTACCGTAATGGTGGTCAGTTTCGTGAACGCAGGACTTCTTACGCTTGCTCAGGCGATCAGTGTAATCATGGGAGCAAACATCGGTACGACAGTGACCGCATGGCTTGTATCATGGCTAGGATTCAAGGCTGACATTTCAATTCTTGCAGTGCCATTGATGGCATTGGGATTCATATTTTCAATTTCAAAGAAAGATCAGAGAAGAAACATTTCGGAGCTGATAGTCGGTTTCTCACTGCTTTTCCTTGGATTGTCTTTGATGAAGAATTCAGTTCCGGATCTTCAGCAGACTCCTGAGGTCCTTTCGTTCATCCAGGGCTGGCAGGGACATGGATTCGGTTCTGTACTCATCTTCCTTCTGTTCGGAACCGTACTGACTCTTGTCCTGCAGTCGTCATCAGCCACCATGGCGCTTACCTTAATCATGCTCAATATGGGCTGGATAAGATTTGACATGGCATGTGCTATGGTGCTCGGAGAAAATATCGGAACAACGATCACTGCGAACATAGCAGCTGCAGTCGGCAATACATCTGCAAAACGAGCTGCACTTGCCCATACCGTATTCAATGTTTTCGGAGTCATATGGGCCTTGATTGCGTTCCCATATTTTCTGAAACTGATCGGACTCATTACTGAAGCAATATTCAATGTACCTGATCCAGCCGGTGCTGATTTTACGGTAATCGTCGAAAAGGCTGCTGACGGAACTCCAGTTCAGACTGATTCACAGACTTCTGCCCTTTACGGTCTTTCAATGCTTCATACACTCTTCAATACCATCAATACATTTATCCTGATATGGTTCGTTCCATATATTGAAAAGCTCGTATGCATTGTCATCAAGGGATCTCAGAAGAAAGAGGAGAATGTGTTCAGGCTCAAATATATCGAAGCTGGTCCTATAGCTACTCCTGAGCTGGCAATAGAACAGGCATTCAAGGAAATAATCCATTTCGCTCAGATATCAAAGAACGGACTTGGATATGTGCGTGCTGCAATCAGTGCTAACCAGGAGGAGAAGTTTGAAGAATTCCGTGAGAAACTGGTCAAATACGAAGAAATTTCTGACCGCATCGAATATGAAATAGCGACATTCCTGAATGCTGTCTCGACAGGAGATATAAGCGAGGAGACATCTACTAAGATCAAGGCTATGTATAAGATCATCGGTGAGATGGAGTCACTTGGAGATTCAGGAGAATCAATAAGCCGCATTCTTTCAAGAAGGAATATCCACAAGAAAGTATTCGATGAAGAAACGCTGAAGAATCTCAACAATATGACAGATGCCGTAGAAAAAGCATATGATGCTATGATCGACAATCTTTCATATGCTTATAATGGCGGGCTCAAGGAAGTATCTAATGCATATAATGCTGAAGACCGCATCAACAATCTCAGGAATAATCTTAGAGATACGGAGATCGAGAACATCGAGAGCAACAAAAAGAACTATCAGACCAGCGTTTACTATATGGATATCGTCAGCGAACTGGAAAAGATGGGTGATTTTATGATCAATATCTCTCAGACACTTGAAAAGACTTTCATCAAATAATTAATAAAAATGGGTACTGTAAAACTAACCGCAAAGAATCGGGTCGCGCTTGGCATCGTCCTCGCGCTGACAATCTTCCTGTGGGCCGTGCCGACATCATTCTTCGGCATAGAAGGCCTCACTCCTGTAATGCAGAGGACAATTGCAATATTCGTGTTCACTGCTCTGATGTGGATCATCGAGGTGGTTCCTACCTGGACTACTTCAGTCCTGTCAATGGTCATCATGCTGTTGACAATCTCTAACAAGGGTCTTGTCTTCATGATGTATGACGGTGCTGGCACTTATGTTGACTACAAGTCCATCATGGCTGCTTTCGCCGATCCTGTGATCATGCTTTTCCTCGGTGGATTCGTGCTGGCTATCGCTGCTTCAAAGGTCGGTCTTGACGTCATTCTTGCAAAGGCTCTCCTCAGACCTTTCGGCAAGAATCCGAAGATGGTCCTTCTCGGCTTTCTCTTCATCATCGGAATCTTCTCGATGTTCATGAGCAATACTGCTACTGCAGCGATGTTCCTCACCTTCCTTGCTCCTGTGCTTGCTACACTTCCAAAGGACGAAAAAGGAAAGATCGGTCTCGCGCTTGCAATTCCGATCGCTGCCAATCTCGGTGGTATGGGTACTCCTATCGGAACACCTCCGAATGCAATCGCTCTCGGAGCGCTCCAGAATGCAGGGGTTGACATCACATTCATGGACTGGATGATGAGAATGGTTCCTTATGTAATCATCATGCTGCTGCTTGCATGGGTTCTCCTCATGTTCATGTTCCCATTCAAGACCAAGGCTATAGAACTTAAGATCGAAGGGACTTCGGACGCTCCAAAAAGAGACAAGATCATCGTAGCAATCACTTTCGCTCTTACTATCATCCTCTGGATGGGTGAGGCGATCTTCAAGGTGAGCGCAAACATCGTGGCTCTAATACCTTTTGCCGTATTTACAATTACCGGTGTATTCACTAACAAGGACCTCAAGGAGATTGACTGGAGCGTACTCTGGATGGTTGCCGGCGGATTCGCACTAGGAACGGCTCTAAACCGTACAGGACTGGCATCGTGCCTGATCAATGCTGTTCCATTCGCTTCATGGAACATCATCGTGGTGATGCTTGCCGGCGGTTTCCTCTGCTACCTTCTTTCGAACTTCATTTCGAACTCTGCAGCAGCGAACCTTATCGTTCCTATCCTTGCAGTGGTAGGTACAGCACTTCTTGACGATCCTACAGCAGCAGAAGGATTCATCGCAATCGGAGGTCTCAAGACTCTCCTTGTCGGAGTCGCAATGTCTGCTTCACTTGCAATGTGTCTTCCTATCTCCACTCCGCCAAATGCACTTGCACACTCTACAGGTATCATCAATACCAAGCAGATGGCGATTGTCGGTATTATTGTTGGTGTAGTAGGATTTGTCATCGCATATCTGATGCTTATATTCATCGGAGTGTAGATTCATAATCAGTCTCATTGATTAGCCCGTCATTATGTCGGGCTTTTTTAATTTTTGCTTTCATTTAACAAAAAATTAACACCCTCTCCTTTACAATCATTAACAATCATTCTTACTTTTGCCCCGATATTAAACTATTCTAGACTTAATTATGGGTATTTTACAGATTTTCACTTTGCTGGGAGCCCTCGGAATGTTCCTTTACGGAATGAACCTCATGAGCTCCGGACTTCAGAAAGCTGCAGGTGACAGACTCAGAGGTTTCCTTTCTTCAATGACCTCAAATCCATTCAAGAGAGTTCTTACAGGTCTCGGCATCACTGCTGTAATACAATCTTCATCAGCCACTACCGTAATGGTCGTCAGCTTCGTGAATGCAGGACTTCTTACGCTTGTTCAGGCAATCGGAGTCATCATGGGAGCCAACATCGGTACAACAATTACCGCATGGATGGTGGCATGGCTCGGATTCAAGGCGGATATCTCTATCCTTGCCGTTCCTTTGATGCTCGTTGGTTTCATCTTATCGATTTCCAAAAAGAACCAAAGAAGAAACATTGGCGAGCTTGTTGTAGGATTCTCACTTCTTTTCCTCGGACTTTCATTCATGAAAGAATCCGTTCCGGATCTGAAGCAGACCCCGGAAGTTCTTGAATTTGTAAAGACCTGGTCTGGATTCGGATTCTGGTCAGTTCTGATCTTCCTCGGATTCGGTTCCATACTTACTCTCGTGCTCCAGTCGTCATCTGCAACGATGGCTATCACCCTGATAATGCTCAGCATGGGATGGATACCGTTCCCTATGGCATGCGCAATGGTTCTTGGAGAGAATATCGGTACAACCATAACAGCCAACATCGCAGCTTCCGTAGGTAATCCATCTGCTAAACGGGCAGCTCTTTCACATACCATATTCAACGTATTCGGAGTCATATGGGCCCTGATTCTGTTCAGACCGTTCCTTTCCCTTGTAGGTTGGATCACTAGCTCGCTCTTCGGTATTCCGAACCCAGCTGCAGACGGTTTTGCTGTCAATGATCCGACTGGTCCGGAAAGCACTTCGGCACTTTATGGTCTGTCAATGCTCCATACTCTCTTCAATGTGATCAACACAATGATTCTTGTCTGGTTCACAGGTCTTATCGAGAAGGTAGTATGCAAGGTCATCAAGGAGCCGGTAAACAAGGAAGACAACAAGTTCCGTCTCAAATATATCGAAGCAGGTCCGCTTGCTACTCCTGAACTCGCTACAGAGCAGGCATTCAACGAAATCATCCATTTTGCGCAGATCTCAAAGAACGGACTCGGATATGCACGAGCTGCCATCAATGAGACTGATCATGACAAATTTGAGGAGCTCAGAGGCAAGCTCGTCAAGTATGAAGAGATTTCCGACAGGATCGAATATGAGATCGCCACATTCCTCAATGCCGTTTCAGCAGAAGAGATAAGCGAAAAGACATCTCATATGATAAAGGCTATGTACAAGATCATAGGTGAGCTTGAATCACTCGGAGATTCTGGAGAGAGCATCAGCCGTATCCTTTCCCGCAGAAATATCCACAATAAATCATTCGATGCAGATACGATCAAGAAGCTCAATGCCATGGTGGATCTTGTTGAAAATGCGTACGATGTGATGATTCTGAATCTTTCACTTGCATTCGACGGCAAACTTGATGAAATCTCAAATGCTTACTCTGCAGAAGACAGGATCAACAATCTGCGTAACAACCTCAGGGACGAGGAAATCGAGAGCATCGAGAGCGACTGCAAGAACTACCAGACAAGTGTTTACTATATGGATATCGTGTCCGAGCTTGAGACTATGGGTGACTTCATGATCAATATCTCACAGACACTCTACAAAACAAAGCTCAAGATTTCTTAATCTCACGATTATTTGATATTTTTGCAGCCCGATTTCAAACAGTCGGGCTGTATTAATATTAATATTATGGCAAGGAAGAAGCAGGATATCATTCTAGAGAATGTTGTGATCGAGGCCGTGGCCGCAGAGGGCAAGGCTTTGGCAAGAATAGACGGCACCGTATTGTTCGTACAGTTTGCCGTTCCGGGAGACATAGTTGACGTAAAGGTTACAAAGAAGAAGAAAAACTATATGGAAGGATTCATCCTCCGCATGGTAAAACCTTCCGAGCATCGTCTTGAACCTTTCTGCAAGCATTTCGGAATCTGCGGAGGCTGCAAATGGCAGCCGCTTCCATACGAGATGCAGCTTCAGGCAAAGCAGCAGCAGGTATATGACCAGTTAGTCCGCATCGGCCATCTCGATGTACCGGAAATATCCTCTATAGTGCCTTCTGACGAAACCACATATTATCGTAACAAGTTGGAATTCACGTTCTCGCAGCGTCGCTGGATCTTCGATACAGAAAATGCGGAAGCACTTTCAGACCAGGAGAAATACGGACTTGGATTCCATGTAGGCCGTTTTTTCGACAAAGTCCTTGACATCGAGCATTGCTATCTCCAGCCGGAACCATCGAATGAGATCCGTCTGTTTATCAGAAATTACGCTCTTGAGCATGGACTAAGCTTCTTCAATATCCGCGAACACGTAGGATTCCTCCGCAATATGTTCATACGTACGACAGAAGCCGGAAATGTAATGCTTATCATCTGCTTCTATCATGAAGATGCTGAAGCTCGTACTGCCCTTCTCGATGCTGTTGCAGAGAAATTCCCACAGATCACTTCTCTATATTACGTCATCAATGGAAAGGCGAATGATTCCATTTCGGACCAGGAGTGTCATCTGTACAAGGGAGAAGATGCCATTTATGAATACATGGAAGGACTTAAATTCAAGATCGGTCCCAAATCATTCTATCAGACAAATACAAAACAGGCTTACAAGCTTTACAGCGTAGCCCGCGAATATGCCGCTCTGACCGGTTCAGAGGTCGTTTATGACCTCTATACAGGTACGGGTACAATCGCTCAGTTTGTTTCTCGTCAGGCATCAAAAGTAATCGGAATCGAATATGTTACGGAGGCAATCGAGGATGCAAAGATAAATGCAGCAAACAACAATATCACAAACTGCGATTTCTACGCAGGAGATATGAAGGACATTCTTACAGATGCATTTGTCGAAGAACACGGTCGTCCTGATGTGATCATTCTCGACCCTCCTAGAGCCGGTATTCATCCTGATGTAGCACAAGTGATCCTCAATGCAGCTCCAGACCGTATGGTCTATGTAAGCTGTAATCCGGCATCACAGGCACGCGATCTTGAGATTCTCTGCAAGGATTATGTGATAACTGCCGTGCGTCCGGTCGATATGTTCCCTCACACTCATCATGTGGAGAATGTAGTCGCTCTGAAGCGCAAGTAGAAACCCGGATTTTCTAAATATTTTCGCAGTAGAGACGGCCTTGTTCGGCAGAGACGACCTTCAGGGTTTCACCTTTGGATGCAAAGCCACCGAATTTCAAGGTGGCTTCTATTATGCGTCCGTCAGAAGCCATGACCTTACCGCCTGGACGTAGATCTGTGAATACGGTAACTTTCTCTCCTACAAGACTTTCAAGACCGGATACAACACCGGTGAATCCTTCTTCAGCCCTCATTTCCTGTCTTAGAGCGATATGGTCGAAAGAACGGGTCGAATATAGCTTTCTGACAAGCCATACAGAGCCGAAAACCGCTACTGTTGCAGACAATATGACTATTCCGAGAGGCTGGATAACAGGCTGAAGATTGAGAGTGCCGTCCCAGTGAAAGAGGTCTGCATTGTCAACCATCGCAAATGCAAGCGCAATGACCACAGCAACTATTCCGGATATTCCACAGACGCCAAAACCAGGAAGGACAAATATCTCTACTCCGATCAATACAAGTCCAACTACGAAGAGGATAATTTCCCATGATTCCACAAGGTGTCCAAGATAACCGGGAGCAAAATAAAGAAGGGCACCTACAAGTGCGGTTATAAGAGGTAAACCGATGCCTGGGGTCCTTATCTCTACAAAGATTCCACCGACTATCATCATCATGAATATTGACTGAAGGAAGGGATTGAGGAGGAACTGTATGAGCTTGTCAAGCCATGTCATATCATCCTCCATATTCTTGATTACAAACTCATTACCACCTGCTACTTTCTCTGCAACTTCATATTCGGACTCGCATATTCCTTCACAATATCCCACTTCCATGGCTTCAAGTGGTGTCATGCTGAGTACATTTGCAGTATCAGTCATTGATTCTGCTATCTTCGGATCTCTTCCGGTAGCCTGAGCAGTAGATCTCATCATACCTCGCATGAAAGACTGGTATTTGTCCGGCATGACTTCCCCACCTTGATCGACAACTGTAGCTGCTCCGATCGAGCTGCCGGTCTTCATATATATGGAATCACATGCGATGCTGATCAGAGCTCCGGCTGAAGCGGCCTGCATGTTGACATATGCGATTACCGGCTTTTCATACCTGAGGATCGCACTTCTTATGCTGTCGGCAGCATTAACCGCACCGCCATATGTGTCCAGATCTAGAATTACATAGTCGGCATCAGCTTTCAATGCCTTCTCCAAGCCCAAAGTGACAAGCCTCTGTGAAGACGGATCTATGTCCTGATCGAGTCTTATGCGATAAAAGACCGTCAGTGAATCTGTACAGAATGCAGAAACAGATATCAGTAAAGTAGAAAATATTGTCAAAAAGCGCTTCATTGTGTCACTGGTTTTGGTGTACAAAGAACAAATATAACGATTTTAGGATATTTTTTATAACTTTGCTGACTTTAATAAGCTATTAAATCATGACAATACAGATTCTAATACTACTCGGAGGCCTGGCCTTGATACTCTTCGGAGCAAACTGGCTTGTGGACGGCTCATCAAGCATTGCAAAAAGATTCGGAATAAGTGAATTCGTAATCGGTCTGACAATAGTCGGCATCGGCACATCTACTCCTGAAATGGTTGTAAGCTTCCTGTCTGCTTTTCAGGGCAAAGCAGACATGGCTATAGGCAATATCGTTGGTTCTAACATCTTCAATACACTCATGATTCTCGGAGTGACTGCATTGATTGCGCCAATGGCCATCACAAAGAGTAACCTCAAGAGAGACATACCGTTAAACATAATTGTTACAGTCATTCTGATTCTTCTCGGAATGAATTTCACCATCTTCGGAATGGGTCAGGACCAGCTTTCCCGCATTGATGGAGCTATACTCCTGGCAATCTTCGCATGGTATCTCTGGACATCATTCAAATCTGATACAGCAGACGAGGGCGGCGAGGGTATCAAGGAATATAAGACAAGTATATCCGTCCTGCTCATCGTCGCAGGTCTGGGAGCACTTATCGCCGGTGGAAAATTATTTGTAAATTCTGCAACTGAACTTGCCAAGATGTTCGGAGTTTCAGACAAATTCATAGCAATCACCGTAATGGCAGCCGGAACATCGATGCCGGAGCTTGCTACTTGCGTCGTAGCTGCACTCAAGGGACGAGGCCAGTTGGCTCTTGGAAATGTTCTTGGTTCAAACATCTCAAATATTCTCCTTATCCTTGGTGGCTCGGCACTTATATCCCCACTATCATTCGGTGGCATGACATATGTAGATCTGGGTGTGGTCCTTGTCAGTGCCATTTTCATACTTGCCAGCGCATATATGTTCAAGAAGAAACAGATGGACAGATTCGAAGGTATCATACTTCTGCTCATGGAAGCGGGATACATGTGGTATCTCATTGCTAATCTGTAGTCTATGGGAAAACTTTACGACATGCTCCGCGAGGACTATCGAGTAAAAGAAGGCCTCAAGACATGTATAAACTGCGGTACATGTACGGCAATCTGTCCTGCAGCGGAGTTCTACAGATATGATCCGCGTAAGATTGTGGATACCGTCCAGCGCGGAGACGATGAGGAGATTGAGAAACTCCTCAAAAGCGATGTGATATGGTATTGCGGAGAATGTATGTCGTGCATGACAAGATGCCCCCGCAAGAACGGTCCCGGCTTGGTAATAATGGCATTGAGAAACCTGTCTGCAAAGCTCGGGTATTTCGCAGAATCAGAAAAGGGCCGCCAGCTCTACCCTCTCACCAGAATCATGACCGGAAACATACTGAACTACGGCTACTGCATATATCCGGACACATTCAGCTGGGAAGATCATGTGGAGTCAGGACCTGTCTGGAAATGGCATACGGAACATTTTGAAGACAGTTTTGCCAGACAAGGAGGAAATTACAAGGGAAATGGACCTGGAGCATTGAGGGCTATCCCGCAATCAGATCTAGATGAGCTTAAATGCATATTCGACGTGACAGGAGCTACTGAAAGAATAGAGACAATCGAGAAATATTCTAAGGAAAAGGCAGAGGAGATGGGAATGACGATGGAAGAATATTTCCGTTATACATTCGAACATTGTTCGGAAAAGCATTTTAACAACGACCTGGCATGATTTATCAAGGTAAACAGAAGATATGGAGCGATTATCAGAAAGAAATTCCTGATGATCATTGGTATTACGTAAGAAGCTGCATCAGGCAGAACTTCTTCCCTGCATCCGAAAAGATGTTTCTTGAAATATGTCGGAATGTGCTCGGCAAGGATATATATGAGAATGAGCATCATACCACATGCGGAGGAATCGCCTATCACTGCGACACCATACCTCAAGAGACTGCCATGACGATTGTCGCACGCCAGTTTGCTCTTATGACCGAAGCCGGATATGAAAATTATGCAGCTTCTTGCATAACTTCATTCGGCAACTATACTGAAATTCTTGAGACCTGGCATGAGTTTCCTGAGCTCGAAGCAAAGATACGCGAGCTTTTATGGAAATCCTGCCGTAAGGAATTCAAGAAGCCCAGATACCTTGCACATACCAGCGACCTAATATATAAGTTCCGCAATGAAATAGCAGAAAAAGCCAGATTCCGCCTTGTAAACAAGGAAACGGGTGAGCCACTCCGTGTTGTGGAACACATCGGCTGTCATTATTCGAAGATGTTTCCTTCAAAAGGAGTCGGAGGTGCTGAATACCCATACGTCCTCGCAGGAATGATTGAATCGTGGGGAGGTAACGTCATCGACTACCCTGAAAGGCGTCATTGCTGCGGCTACGGTTTCAGGCAATATCACGTAAAAGCCAACAGAGGATACTCACTCTCAAATACATACAAGAAATTCGAGTCTATGGAGCCATACAAACCGGACATGATAATCACCAATTGTCCAGGTTGTCCGTATTTCCTTGACAGATGGCAGTATGTGATAGCAGAGACGGAAGGCAAGACATACGGACAGAACGGATTTGGAATCCCTGTACTGACGTATGAAGAAGTGGCTGGACTGGTTCTGGGATATGATCCGTGGGATCTCGGTCTTCAGCTCCATCAGGTATGCGCAGAACCTCTTCTTGATAAGATGGGGATAGAATATAATCCTGAAGACAAGTACAAAGGGCTTGACAAGAAGGACCTTATGCGTCCGGAACTGCCAAAGAATCTAAAATGTTTTTAAAGCAGCATGAAGGAAATCGTAGTAATAATAGGAGGTGGAATTGCTGGACTTGAAGCGGCGTCACAACTTCTCAAGCTAGGCTATTCCCCTATCATTGTGGAGAAAAGCGGCCGTCTGGGAGGTCATGTGGCTCGTTGGAACAGGCTGTTCCCTGATCTGACTCCTGCGCAAGATCTCGTATCCGAACTTATTTCCTCCAGCAAAGACGCCAATATATTTCTGAATACAGAGATATCTTTCATCAATCGTCTCAAAGACAGCTATAACATCATGCTGTCAAATGGAATATCGATCATATCCAAATATATTCTTTATACTACCGGATTCAGACTATTTGAAGCCCAGAAAAAGGAAGAATATGGATATGGTATTTATAACCAAGTCATTACCAATGCCGACTTAGAGGATTGGTTTAATACCAAAAAAGACGATAGAATCAATGGAAAACCTATAAGTTCCATAGGATTTGTACATTGCGTAGGCTCCCGAGACGAAAAAGCCAGAAACTCCCAATGCTCAAAAGTCTGCTGCATCACTGCCATCAAGCAGGCCATAGAGATGAAAGAGAAATATCCCGAGGCAGAAATCTACTGTTTCTATATGGATCTGCGTCTCTTCGGCAAGAAGTTCGAGGACTTCTACATCAAGGCCCAGCGCGACTATGGAATTCATTTCATCAGAGGAAGAGTATCGGAAGTATGTGAAAACATCAACGGCCAGGTAATTGTCAAAGCAGAAGACACTTTGGCAGGTAAACCGCTGAAAGTCACTTTGGACCTTCTTGTACTCATGTCCGGAATGGTCTGCAATCCAGACAGCACACGATCTGCCGGAATGCTTTCCCTTCCTATAGATTCGGACGGCTTTCTTAAAAGCAGCGACAACGTATTCCATATAACCTCTTCCCCAAAGAAAGGAATTTATTATGCGGGAGCATGTACAGGTCCTAAAACTGTGCCTGAGACTCTTGCTGAAGCGCGCTCAGCAGTTCTTGACATACATTCAAGCATAACAGGAGAAGCTAAATGAACATCTTCGGATTCAAGATATCACCTAGTTCAGCGATAAATCTGGACAAGATCGACAACAAGCGTTTCAACGAGCTTTGTCGGATAGAACCGGACGCCTTACTATGTATGGCATGCGGTTCCTGCAGTGCTACATGTCCTGCAGCTGGATTTTCAGGCATGAGCGTAAGGAAGGTCCTTCTGTATCTGCAGAGAGGAAAAGAGGAAGAAGCATTCAAGCTCTTGAGCAACTGCATGTTATGCGGGAAATGCACCATGGTCTGTCCAAGAGGCATCAATACCAGGCACCTGGTTCTGTCCATATGCCGAATATATGATAAGGAGGAGAAGAAATGAGAGAGATCTATCTGTCAGGATACAACAACTTCATCCTTCCGTTCATGCTCGGAATGATATTCGTGCTTTCATGGTGCGTGATAGGAGCCCTAAGGATAATACTCCAGCTGCCAGGTGAAGACAGAAAGAGGTTCTTCCTTTCTCTGATCAATCCAAAGATCATGGCAAAGAATGTAAGGGACTGGTTCTGCGACTGTCTGTTTCATGTAAAGCTTTGGAAAAGGAACAAGCTCCTTGGCTACATGCATTCAAGCATTGCCTTCGGCTGGTTCATGCTCATAGTCATAGGACATATCGAGGTATTCCTATATACACCTCAGCGTGTCCATCAGATATGGTATCCGATATTCTTCAGATACTTTGTAGCCGTTACGGACAGTACGATTAAAGGATCGTTCTTCTTCTTTCTGATGGACTTCTTCCTACTGGTCGTGCTGAGCGGCATCATACTGGCCATCGTCAAAAGGGCACGCTCCCGCATCTTCGGAATGCGCAGAACTACAAATCCAAGCATCACAGACCTCATCGGACTTTACTCGCTCTGGTGCATCTTCCCTTTAAGACTTCTGGCAGAAGGATTTACAGCCGATATCAGCGGCGGTTCCTTCCTGACCAAATCTCTGAACATGGTGCTGCACTCTTTCCTGAGCGACCAAATGAATATGCTTCCAACATGGTGGGCATATTCAATTGCCCTTGGCGTTTTCATGTGCATACTCCCATTCAGCAGATACATGCATATTCCGGCTGAAATCCTTCTTATTCCGCTCAGGAATGCCGGCATAAAAGTCAGCCATGCGCGTAAAGGCTATGCAAAGATTCAGGTATATTCATGTCCAAGCTGCGGAGTCTGCATAGACGCTTGCCCGATGAGTGCAGTGAAGTCAAACATCAAGGACACTACCGTATATCTCAACAGGCAGATCAAACGATACAATGAAAGACGTATAGAAGAAATCAGCGACAAGTGTCTCCTTTGCGGCAAGTGTACAGCAGTATGTCCGGTCGGTGTCCAAGGCGACATGATGAGGATTGCACAAAGGTCTGTCAGGAAGTATAAACTGTCCCCTGGTTATGCAAATATTGACGAAAAAACACTCCTTGAGCACTGTAACAAATTTGTTAACACTTCAAACAACTCTGTTACATCAGATAAGAATCAGAGAGTTATGTATTTTGCAGGCTGTATGACCGCTTTGACTCCATCAATCAGTAAATCTATGACAGCAATTCTTCAGAAAGCCGGAATCCGCTTTGAAATCATGGATAAGGACGGAGGAATATGCTGCGGAAGACCTATGCTTATGGCGGGCAGAATCGCTCAGGCCAAAGAGATGGTGGAGAAAAACGCAGCTATTATCAAAGCCTCCGGAGCAGACACTCTGCTTCTCAGTTGTCCTATCTGCTACAAGATATTCAAGGAGCAGTATAAGCTTGATGGCATAGAAGTCATACATCATACAGAGTTTTTCGACAAACTGATAAACACAGGAAAGCTTACATTGAACAGCAGCGAAACACGATATGTATATCATGATCCATGCGAATTAGGCAGAGGCTGCGGCATATATGAACAGCCTCGAAATGTAATCAGAAAGGCAGGAGACCTTGTAGAGGCAGAAAAGCATGGAAGAGAAAGCATATGCTGCGGAGGCAGTCTGGGAAGTCTCACTCTTGGCTTCGACAAACGTAAAGCATTGACTGAAAACGCATTGGCAAATCTTACAATAGCTTCACCTGATACGATCGTTACTGCTTGCCCTTTATGCAGAAGCACATTCAACAGGTATTCTGACATACCGGTCAAGGATATTGCGGAAATCGTTGATGAGGCAACAAGAAAGAAAAAACGTTAAAAACCATAAACCATGAAATTCACACCGACAAAGTACACACTCATGAACTGCGCAGACGGCAGGACATTCGAGGACAAGGGCTGGATGTTAGCTGACCCTGAATCAACAACCCCAAGCCTTGTCAGGGCTGTATATGAAAACAAGGAATACAATCCTCGTACAGATCTGGACGGATTTTACAGATATGCAGATTGGCTTCCTGTAAGAAGGACGCTTGCCGGATCATGTGCACCTGTTACCTACAGATCGGAAAGACTTGCAGCAGAACTTGGTTTAGACAACCTATATATCACAGTCTCAGGATATTGGCCAGAAAAAGGCGCAAGAATGGAGACATGCTCATTCAAGGAGACCGAAGCATATTCTGTATGTGCAAGACTCCCTGAAGAGAATGATAAGATCCTGGTAGTCGCATCTGCAGGAAACACAGCACGTGCATTTGCAAAAGTATGTTCAGACAACAATATTCCCCTGCTTCTTTCGATTCCTGAAGACAATATAAGCGCACTGTGGTTCAAGAAGCCTCTCAATGATTGTGTAAAGATAATCGCATCTCCTAAAGGATCTGACTATTTCGATGCAATCGCTCTTTCAGATATTGCATGCAAGAGCAGCATGTTCATGGCTGAAGGAGGCGCCAAGAACGTAGCAAGACGTGACGGAATGGGCACTACCCTTCTTTCCGCAGTTGAAGTCATCGGCAGGATTCCGGATGCATATTTTCAGGCAATCGGAAGCGGCACTGGTACGATTGCAGCATGGGAAAACAACCAGAGACTCATCGAAGACGGAAGATATGGCACTCATAAGATGAAGCTATATCCGTCTCAGAATGAACCATTTACAATCATGTACGATTCTTGGAAGATCCGTTCGAGAGCTCTCGTTCCTATGACACCGGAAGAAGCGAGAAAAGCAGCTGCGATAATTGATGCAAAGGTTCTGTCCAATAGAAAACCGCCATATCCGATAGCCGGAGGCCTTTATGATGCATTGGTCGATGCTGGAGGAGATATCTTCAAGGCTACAAATGAGGAGCTTCATGCATGGCAGTCCAAGTTCTTGGAGCTCGAAGGCATAGATATCCATAATGCCTCTGCTGTGGCTGTAGCTTCACTCGCTCAGGCCGTATCAGATGGAACAGTCAGCAAAGATGACGTCATAATGCTTAACATTACAGGTGCAGGAGAGGAACGAGCTAAATCAGAAGGAGACATCTTCTATGCGAAGCCACATCTGGTCATCGACCCGGAACTTCCGGAGGAAGAAATCATCAAGATGGTAGAGGAATTATTCAATTAAACAACCATAAATAAATGTTTATCAATAAATTACTACAAGCGCATCCGCTCGACAGTCTGGACATACAGAAAGAAATTGAAGCCGTTGCAGAAAAGCTTTCCAATACGACTGTGACTGATCTGATGACCGAACTTATAAACAATCTCATAAGTCTCGGACTCAAGCTCATGGCTGCAATTGTCATATATCTCATAGGAGCATGGGCAATCAGAAAGATCAAGAACCTTGTTGCAAGAATCTTCGAGAGAAAACACACAGACGTAGCTGTCACCTCTTTTATCCAGAGCATAATCAGTATAGTACTTACAATCACACTGATTATCATAAGTATCGGAGCTGTAGGCATTGACACCACTTCAATTGCAGCATTGCTTGCAGGAGGTGGAATGGCAATAGGTATGGCTTTGAATGGTACTGTGCAGAATTTTGCCGGTGGCATCATGATCATTGCATTCAAGCCATTCAAGGCCGGAGACTATATTCAGGCCCAGGGATACGAAGGAACAGTAAAAGAAGTCACGATAGTCAGTACAAAGCTGACGACAACAGACAACCGTACAATCATTATCCCGAATGGCGCATTATCCAACGGTACTGTAAACAATTTCTCTCAGAACCAGCTCAGGCGTCTGGATTGGACTGTAAGCGTAGAATATGGAGCATCGGTCGAAGAGACCAAGAAAGTGCTGATGGATATGCTGAAAAGAGACATCAGGATTCTGGACATAACCAATGGTGCTCCAGCTGATCCATTTGTTGCACTCAGTGCCCTCTCAGACAGCAGCGTGAATTTCGTGATGAGAGCTTGGGTCCGTTCTGCCGATTACTGGGACGTTAATTATCAGATGAATGAAAAGATTTACGAGGAACTGCCAAAGAACGGCATTCAGTTCCCGTTCCCTCAGATGGATGTTCATGTCCATCAGGACTGATTCATCAGTAGCATCGAAAATATCCAGCTTCATCTTCATTGATGAAGCTGGATATTCTTATTTATAAGATATTCCGTTAAAGAAGGATTCCTCCCGTAATCTTTTCCTTTTCAAGAAGTTCCTTTGTAACGACCGGATTAGCATATATGTCAAGGAACACCCTTCTGAGATCCTCTCTGTTGATATCCGGCTCAACCGTATCAAGCTGATGTTCCATATATGAAACGAACTTTTCAACATCAGCTGTTTCGTATCTGTCTGAATATTTGTAAGAATGATTAGCTATATCATATGCTATGTAGTTATTCTTCCAAAGCTTATATCCTTCGATGACACGGATATCCACAGCATGCCTGATCTTCTGATAACGGTCATTCTTATCGCACTGAGCGGCATCTGCAATCTCTTCCCGAGTAAGCGGCTTGCCGATATTGAGATGAATGTTACCCTTCTGACTCATGATACCGACCATGATGCTGTTGAGATCCTCGCCTTCAGCCTTGACATATTTATGTTTGCGGGAAATGACAAGTTCACGCGCCTTAAGAATATCGCATGGCTCGATCTCATATGAAATGCTCATCGGGATTATGTTCAGCTCCTCGAAATTCTGCAGGAAATCGCTCGAACCGCTCATGTCAAGCATTTTCAGAAGTCCCTGTTCTGTAAGGTCGTATCCGTTCTTGGTTCTTCCCTGTCTCTGTGCAAGCCAGATAGAACTTCTCTGCTCTGTTACGTTGAGGCGGATATATTTTGAAAGGAGCTGCGAAGAAAGATAAAGCTCTCTGGCTGTAATTCCTCGCACAACCTTGATCATACGGTTAGATCTGATAAGGTATTCGATAGTCTTATTTGTGATAAGATTGTCTCCGACAGCAATTTCCGTCATCGGAATACCATTATTATAAAGAACAAGCTGAGTGATCGCCGGATCAAGGATGATATCCCTGTGGTTTGACAAAGCAAGGAATTTTTTCTCCGGGTCGATGTTTGAAATTCCATCATATGAGAAATTATGTGCCGTATGCTCAAGAACCCAACGCACAAACTTCTGCATTACAAGTACCTGGAATTCATCAATTGTCTTTATATTTTTAAGCAGATTCTTCAAGAAATCCGGAGACTCTTCCGGAAAGAACTGCTGAGACACTCCGGCAAGAAGCGGATACTCCGCCAGCTTGCTCAAGGCCTCGGCAGCTTCGGCATCAGTATAGGGGCTGATGCTCTCGAATTCAGATAAATCAACCATGATTATTAGGTATAAACATTAGTACAATTTGCAAATTTATAATCTTTTCTGAAAATAGCAAATATCGGACTGCACCCTAACAGAAAGTAATTTCTACTTTCTGAATAGAATCGAACTATCTCCATAGCTAAGAAAACGGAAATCGTTTTCCAGGGCAAAATCATAAATCCGCCTCCAATCCCCATCTACAAAGGCTGAAATCAAGAGCAGAAGCGTACTTTGAGGCTGATGGAAATTGGTAACAAGCACATCTACGATACGAAAACGGAAACCAGGCACTATTATAATACGTGTTCCGATTTTAAGTTCATTGAGATTGTTTGCCTTGAGATAACCGATAATGGCCATCAATGCTTCCTCAGTCGAGTACTCATACTGTCTTGAATATGGGTCCCATTGTCCGACATCTTCAGGTCTTCCCTTCTCGATACAGCTGACTCCGGCATAATACAGAGATTCAAGTGTCCTGACAGAAGTAGTTCCAACGGCAACAACCTTTCCTTTCCTTGAAATCAACCTCTCAAGAAGTTCCAATGTAACGACAAAAGGCTCTCTGTGCATCGTATGTTCAGATACAAGCGAACTTTTCACCGGGAGGAATGTACCGGCACCGACATGGAGGCATACGGTATCAGTCACAATTCCTCTGTCACGTATTGATTGCAGGACATTCTCCGTGAAATGAAGACCTGCAGTAGGAGCGGCTACTGAGCCTCTGTAACGGGCATATAAGGTCTGATATCTCTCCAGATCGACATCTTCCGTATTTCTGTTAAGGTATGGAGGTATAGGCACCGTACCGCAGACCTCAAGAACCTGTGAAAACGGAGCATCAATAGACCATGTAAACTCAACTATTGATGTTTCACCCGCTCTTTCGATAAGATCTGCCTTCAATCCCATCTCTGTAATTCTGGCATCATCTAGGGGATTGTATAAGGTCAATGTATCCTCTTTCCATCTTTTGATATTTCCGACAATACACTTCCACCTGCACGATCCTCGGACAGCAAACATACTGACATATTCTTCTGGCTGTACAGGCTCAAGACAGAAAATTTCAATATGTGCCCCGGTAGGGCGTTGAAAATGAAGTCTGGCAGGAACGACTTTGGTATCATTGAATATCATCAGAGAATTATCCGGAATCAACTCAGAAATTCCTGAAAACAGTCTCTTTTCAATATTTCCGTCTTTATAAGAAAGTAATTGTGAAGAGTCACGGAATTTCATAGGATATTTTGCAATCCTTTCGTCCGGAAGCTCATATGTATAATCTTCTATTCGAATATCAGGTAACATCGATTCTTCATTTAATGTTGCAAAATTAATCATTTCCATTCTTATTTCCTAAATACCCTTTGTTTACACTTGTAATTCACAAATATTAATTACAATTGTGACCAATTGCATTACACATGTAAACTTGTCTAACAAAACTTCTTATTTATAACATTTCTTTTGTAACGTTGATTTATGTGATATAATATTTTCTTATGTTTAATTATTATTGGGCCTATCTTATTGATTTTCTGCACTTTTAGCATAATTACTTATATATGTAGTATATATTATTTATGTAAAATACTCTTAAAACATGATTCATTCGCCTCATACCCACATAATTCTGAATTATTATATAGATTATACTATTAATAATCAGTTATTTATACCTGCTAATCTAAATTACATTATAATGTTATTATGCTCCCGCTCTCCTCTCTAGTTTACATATTTGAATACAAAAGACTCTTGCATTATTCATTTATTTACATTACATTTGTAACATCATTGTAAACAATCATGAACACACGCTTAAAACAGTTCCTTGCCGCCGAAAACATTACTCAGGCTCAGTTTGCAGACAGCATAAATGTTGTACGTGCAAGTGTTTCACATGTCCTTTCTGGTCGAAACAATCCAAGCTTCGACTTCATCAAAGCGATGATGATGCGCTACCCTAACCTAAACATAGATTGGCTTATGTTCGGCAAAGGCAGAATGTACAAAGACTCCTCTTCCGCACCCGAACCGGATATTCCGGAAGATCTTCTCTTTCCAGATATCGACGTTGATGATGCTCCGAGAATCCAACCTCCCGTACAGATTGAGGATAAAAAGGATCCGGTTGAAACCTCAAATGAAATCAAACCTTTAAATGAAATGGTACAAACCATTACTAATCAGAGAAAGGTGTCCAAAATCATAATACTTTTTGATGACGGGACATTCCAGGAAATGTAGAAAAGTACTGCTTTAGCGGTACTTTTTTGTATATTTGCACTATATAAATTTCCTACCTATGTACAAACATATCATCAAACCGATCCTCTTCAGATTCAATCCTGAAACAGCACATAATCTGCTCTTCAAAGGCCTCGCATTCCTGAGACATATTCCATTTGCTCATTCAATAATCAGAGCTATCTATAAAAAGGATACCCCATCACTTGAAAGAGAAGTTTTCGGAATAACATTCCCTAACCCTGTCGGATTGGCTGGAGGACTTGATAAGAACGGCGAGTTTTACAATGATATGGCCAACTTCGGTTTCGGATTTGTCGAGATCGGTTCCCTTACCCCACTGCCACAGGACGGCAATGCCAAGCCGAGATGTTTCAGGGTCCCTGGGGACAAGGCGATCATCAATCGCTTCGGCATCAATAACAAAGGAGTGAAGAATGCTGTCGAACATCTGAAAAAGGTCCGTCCTGAAGTAGTTGTGGCTGCAAATCTTTCCAAGAATACCACCAGCATCAACGAAGATGCTGCAAAGGATTACGAAAAGTCTTTCGGACTCCTATATGACTTCGTTGATATGTTTGTCGTAAACGTATCATGTCCTAACGTAGTGGGGCTCACCGCTTTACAGGATATCACATTCCTTTCTGAAATCGTTGACAAACTGCTTGATCTCAGGATGTATTATGACAATTACCGTCCTATACTGCTCAAGGTATCACCAGATCTCTCACATCAGCAGCTTGATGAGATAATCGACTACTGCCTGCGCTCCGGTATTGACGGAATTGTAGCCGGCAATACAACCAGAAGCCGTGATGGTATCACAAGCATTTCTAAGGAAAAGATTGAAGAAATCGGCAACGGAGGCATGTCAGGCGCACCTCTGTACAAGAAAAACCTTGAACTTGTCAAATATGTACATGCTAAATCAGAGGGTAAGTTGCCAATAATCGGTGTAGGCGGCATAATGTCACCGGAACAGGCAAAGGAGGTACTCGACGCTGGAGCCTCACTTGTAGAGATCTACACTGGATTCATATACGAAGGTCCGGCCTTGATCAAGAACATAAACAAATATCTGGAAAACACAGCTAAATGACTCAAGCATCAATCTGCACAATAGGCGACGAGATTCTTATAGGACAGATCGTTGACACGAATTCATCACATATCTCTCAGGCTCTCAACTCTTTAGGCATCAAAGTGAACAGAATGCTGTCTATTGGAGATGACCATGATACCATTGTAAATTCATTGGAAAAAGAGCTGTCGTCAAACGATATAGTCATCGTGACAGGCGGTCTGGGGCCTACTAAAGACGATATAACGAAGGCAGCACTGGCCCACCTTTCTGGGACAGATGTTTACAAGAGAGACGAGAGACAGCTTGAAATCATTCATAAGATATTAAGTTCCAGAGGATTGGATATCCTTGACATTAATATTGCCCAGGCTTCTGTTCCGGATACGTGTGAGGTCATTCCCAATAAATGTGGCACAGCCCCTATAATGGTATTCCGTTTCCCGGAAGCAAGATTCGGACATGCTCCCACATTGTATTCTCTTCCCGGAGTGCCATATGAAGCTCTCGGAGCATTGCCTGATATCCTTGATGACATTAAGGCACATCATTCATTATCAGACATTTATCACCGTACTCTGATGACTTATGGCATTGCAGAATCGGCATTAGCCAAAATGATCGGTGAATGGGAAGACGACCTGCCGGCAGACATGCATCTAGCCTACCTGCCTAATCCTCTCACAGGAGTCCGTTTAAGGCTATCAATCTATGGAGGCCATAAGGAAGACGAAGAAGCTAGAATAGAGGCGGAATTAGCAAAATTACGCCCTATTTTAGGCTCATTGTTATACTCTGATCAGGACGATACTCTGGAAAACTGCATTGGCAGAATGCTTTCAGAATCAGGAAAGACTGTTTCCGTAGCGGAATCATGCACCGGAGGTACGATTTCGGCCTTGCTAACCTCTGTTCCAGGCGCTTCCGAGTATTATCTTGGTTCGGTTACCTCGTATGCTAATGAAGTGAAGATAAATGTCCTGGGAGTTCCTGCTTCCGCCATAGCGGATCATGGTGCCGTAAGCTCAGAATGTGTAGCTGCAATGGCAGAAGGAGTAAGAAGGCTTACAGGAAGCGACTATTCGGTCGCTACTTCCGGAATAGCAGGTCCAGGAGGTGGCAGCCCGGATAAGCCGGTCGGTCTGGTATGGATTGGTGTAAGCTCTGAAAAAGGGACCGAGACATACAGCATGGTCTTCAAGAACGATAGAAAACGCAATATTGAGCGATTTGCATCGTCTGCACTCAACATTTTGAGGAAAAAACTTGTAAACGAGCTAACAAATTGATTTAAAGTGTATAAAACATTTTTGTTTATGATTATAACATTTTTGTTACTTCAATCATGTAAACAATAAACTTCACTTATACTTAAACTTAAACTATTATTAATCAAACATTTACACAAAAAAGGGAGAACAATAGGAAAATGAGTCATATCTTGAAGAAATACGAGAAAAAGAAACGAAGAATTACCATAAACGGTCTGTTCTATGCAGCTATTTCATCCGTTTCATTCGGCTTTTCTCCCCTCTTCAGCATCTGGCTTCTTGCAGCTGGATTGTCGGATTTTGATGTGCTTTCCTATAGATGGGGCATAGCCGCAATTGTTCTGATGATATATGCTTGCTGCAAAAAGAAGACACTTCGCATCAACTCATTTGATGAAGCATGGAAGATTCTTCTTTTAAGTGCTCTCAGATCAATAACCTCAATAACCCTTCTTATCGGCTTCGCAAATATTGCCAGTGGCGTAGCAACTACCATCAACTTCATGTATCCAGTAGTTGTAGTCATCTGTATGATGCTATTCTTTGGCGAGCAGAAGTCCTGGATCAATATACTTGCAGTAATTTTATCTATATTCGGCGTATATCTGATGGCGTCAGGAGACGGTTTGCAGATTGAAGGAGGAAATGTGACTTTGGGATTGACTTGTTCAATCATTTCTGCCGTATCTTATGCCGCCTATTATATATTGATGAAAAGGACAAAGGCAGATAAGATAGAGGTAGTCAAGTTCACTACATGGATAATGATCATGAGTGCCATCTATTTCATAATCTGCGGATTGATTTTCAACGGAAGGATAGCATTGGTCACAGAAGGTATATTGTGGCTTTACATTCTCGGTCTTGGTCTATGGTCCACAATGGTATCGAATTTCACAGGCGTGAAAGCTGTCAGAAGAATCGGCCCAACCCTCACTTCAATAATGGGAGCACTTCAGCCGCTGACAGCTGTAATATTGGGAGCATTGTTTCTAGATGAACATCTCGGAGTCAGATCGTTCATCGGCATTACATCGATAATGATAGCAGTAGCGATTATAGTCACTCACCAGAACACGAAGAAACATCATTGAGCAGCCTGAAGAAATTTCCTCCGGCAACCTTTTCAATATCTTCCTCAGTATAACCCCTATTGCGCATTTCATTGAATATCAAAGGCATAGACGAAACATCTTCAAGTCCTAGAGGAGTGCATGCTATACCATCAAAATCCGATCCCAGGCCAACATGGTCTATACCTGCAATATCCACGACATGATCGATATGGTCAACTATTCTCTTATATGAAGGACGCGGAAGAGCCATCAGTTCTTCAAGTACAGAATTCCAAGCAGCTCTTTTCTCCTTATCTGCAGGATCTTTTATGAATTCATTCTCGATGTCTTCTCCTCTATCCATTATACCTGATGAAGACAGCACCTCAGCAAATCCATCGTCTAAGAACAAAGGATAGAAATTGATCTGTACGACACCTCCTGCAGCAGCTAGAGCCTTGATCATATCATCAGTCAAATTACGCGGATGTCCTGCAAGAGATCTGCAGCAAGAGTGTGTTGCCGCAACAGGAGCCTTGGAATGGGCAAGTACGTCCCAGAAGGAAGCATCTGAAATATGTGAAACGTCAATCAGCATACCGATACGGTTCATCTCTGCTACAACCTCCTTTCCAAACAGACTCAGTCCCCCCCACTTTCCGATACCTGACGCACATGAATCACATATCTGATTGTCCGCTGTATGGCATAATGTGATATACCTTACGCCTTGGTCATAAAACAGACTGATCCTTTCCATAGAATCCTCTATAGGAGAACCGTTTTCCAAACCAAGAAATATAGAAAAGAGTCCTTCGGACTTATTCTGATATGCCTGCTGCATGTCGGTTGCAAGACGGGCTGACTCCGGATGTAAAGAAATCACTTCTTCGACTCCTTTCAGAAGCTCCTGAGCATAGCCGAAAGCCTTTGCTCCTTCCAATGATGAAGGGACATAGAGTGCGAAAAAAGCACCGTCGATCCCCCCTCGTCTCAACTTAGGGAAATCGACATGTGCATATTGATTATCAAGGGAAATATCCCTCAATCTATATATCTGCGATGGTGTATCGCAATGAGAATCAAGGACAAACATCCTGAATTACTTTCTTCTAGGATCGTCGTGCTTGATAAGGGTAGAATTAACGATCCTGTCAACTTCTATCTCTGGTTTGCCCATGAATGTAAGCATGGCTCCACCAGTAAGGTTGACTGTCAGAGGACCGGTAACATTCACATGACACTTTGAAGATCCTGACTGCTCAACGCTAGCTTTGTCTGCCTGAAGCTTCTCTGCAGTAAGTCTTGATGTGCCGATACCCTTTACCTTCAGTTCAGAAGCAGTACCGCCTACCTCGATATTGGAGCCACCGGAAACATCCACATTGATATTCACGACTTCAGTATCGATATTCTGGACTGAAGAACCTGAAGATACCAGGCTTATCGCATTACCGAAATGCTTTACGATAGCCTGAGATGAGTTCTCTGTGGTTACATACAATGTCTTTGAGGTATTCACATCGACATTTGCATAACCGTTCTTCTGCACTACGATCTCTGCAGTCTCACAATCGAGATTGATCTTGTTTACCTTAGCTTTATTTCCAACATTAAGAGTGAAGTTAGGAGTAGCTATCGGATCTGCAAGCTGAAGACATGCATTCTCGCTGAGAGTCAATGAATTGACACTTGGACAATAAATCTCTACTTCAAGTACAGGAGCAGGAGCGCCTTTAAGCTTGAGCTGCTTTTTGAGTTCTGGGCTGAATCCTTTTCTGTTGACATACACATAAAGAGCACCATTCTTCACATAAGACTCTACAAATGGAGCAATTCTCTCATCAACGATGGTCTTCACAGAATACTTATGTGCAGCAAACATCTTCACTACAAAGTCATCGGCGATATTCACAGCATTGAAACTTTCATAGTTACTTTCCTGCACAAGGCTTGCCTGAGCATTGGCTGCAAAAGCTGTCATGACAGCTAAAGCAATAGCGAAAATAAACTTTTTCATATCTTCAAGTTATTTAGTTATTCTCTGTCTTACAGCTTCATACATAAGAATTGACGAAGCCACGGAAACATTGAGGGATGTGATTTCTCCTGCCATTGGAATTGCGGCCTTTTCGTCAGCAAGGTCCAGCATGGTCTGAGAGATTCCCTTACCTTCCGATCCCATGATAATTGCGCAAGGACCGGTCATGTCCACATCATATATGAGATTGTCTGTCTTCTCTGTAGCAGCAATCAGCTTAAATCCGCTCTGCTGAAGATAATATGCAGCAACACGAAGATTTGAAACCTTGCATGTATCAATCCTCATCAAGGCTCCGGCCGAAGCCTTCACCGCATCAGCATTGATAGCAGCACCACCTTTAGCAGGAACAATGATTCCATGTCCGCCTGCACATTCGAGACTTCTGGCGATGGCACCGAGGTTGCGTACGTCGCTGACACCGTCGAGAATGACAAGCAAAGGATTTTCGCTACGGCCTAAAGCATTGTTCACAAGCTGTTCGATATCGACATAATCAATCTGGGAAATATATGCAAGCACTCCCTGATGCGATCCTCTCACCGCTCTGTTCAGTCTCTCACCCGGCACAAACTGGAACGGAATTTCATTATTCTTAAGCAGTTCCAGAAGTTCCCTGAACTGAGGGCCTTCAAGCCCCTGCTTAAGCATGACCTTATCGAATTTCTTTCCTGCCTTTACAGCCTCCAGTACCGGATGCATTCCGAACAGGTATTGCATTTTCTTTTCTTCCATATTGTAATATATATCAAGATTCTAGTTTTTCATTAAGCTCACTCCACTCTTCCATCTTATAATCCAGTTCTCTCTTATTCTCGAGATAAGCCCTTGTAAGCTCGATTACATCATCGCCCGGTCCTGGATTACTCAACACGGATTCGATCTCAGCCATCTTAGTCTCATACTCATCTATCTTCTTCTCTAAGAATGAGATACGGTTTCTTATCTTCTTTTCTTCTTTAGATACAGATTTCTTTGACTGATACTCCTGCTTAGCTTCTTCTTTCTTCTGTACCACCTCAGCTGGTTTCTCTTCCGCTACAGGCTTGTAATGTCTTTCGAGTTCATTCAGATTCTCAAGCTTCCTACGTTCAAGGAATTCCTGCACACCACCAAGGTGTTCCTTTACCTTTCCATCTCGGAATTCATAGAGCTTGTCCACAAGTCCGTCAAGGAAATCACGGTCATGCGATACAATGATCAATGTACCGTCATAGGACTTGAGGGCCTGCTTGAGAATATCCTTCGAGCGTATATCCATATGGTTTGTCGGCTCATCAAGCGCAAGCAGGTTATATGGCTTTAGCATCAGCTTAGCCATTGCAAGACGAGCTCTCTCTCCACCACTCAGCACAGCAACCTTCTTGTCTATATCCTCTCCTTTGAAAAGGAATGCACCCAGAATATCTCTAAGCTTCAGACGAATATCTCCTACTGCGATACGGTCCAACGTTCCGAATACAGTATCTTCCTTATCCAGTATATCTTCCTGGTTCTGAGCATAATAACCGATATTCACATTATATCCGACCTTGGAATCTCCGGACATGGGATCGAGTTCGTTCATGATCACGCGCATAAGGGTGGTCTTTCCCTCGCCGTTTCTTCCGACAAGAGCAACCTTCTCTCCCCTTCGCACCTCTATCTGGGCATCATCGAACACCACTTTGGTACCGTAACCGACTTTAAGATCCACACCTTTATATGCGATATCTCCTGAGCGGGGAGCTGGAGGAAACTTGACACTCAAAGCGGACCTGTCTTCAATATCGACTTCAATCCTTTCCAGCTTTTCCAGCTGCTTCACACGCGACTGAACCTGATTTGATTTGGTTGGCTTGTATCTGAATTTCTCGATAAACTCCTCCGTCTTCTCTATCATTCGCTGCTGATTCTCAAAAGCAGCTCTCTGTTGTTCAAGGCGTTCTTTTCTGAGTTCCAGATACTTGCTGTACGGAACCTTATAATCATGGATTCGTCCTACCATGATTTCCACTGTCCTGTTGGTTACATTATCCAGGAACTTCCTGTCGTGTGATATCAGGACAAGCGATCCCTTATATTCTTTAAGGTATCCTTCCAGCCATTCTATAGACTCGATATCAAGATGGTTCGTAGGCTCATCGAGAAGAAGGACATCAGGCTTGGAAAGAAGGATCTTTGCAAGTTCAATGCGCATGTTCCAGCCTTGGCTGAATGTTTCCGTCGGACGTGAAAGCTCGTCATATCTGAATCCGAGACCTAGCAAAGTCCTTTCTGCCTGAACCTGAGGATTATCAGAACGGGTATATGCCAATGTATCATTTACCTCATTCATTCTGATGATGAGATCCTGATATGCCTGAGACTCATAGTCCTGTCTTTCAGCAAGTTCCAGAGTAATACGTTCCAGCTCGTCCTCCATCTCGAACATATCGGAAAATGCTGTCATGGCCTCATCTATGACACTACGTCCACGATGATGTTCCATGATCTGAGGCAGATAGCCGATCTTCACATCATTAGGAACTGCAACTTTTCCGTTTGTCGGACTTTGCAGACCGCATATGAGTTTCAATATCGTGGACTTTCCGGCGCCGTTCTTACCCACAAGGCCGATCTTATCATTCTCGCTGATATGAAAATTGATGTCATTCAGCAAGACAAAGCCTCCATAGGCCACCGTAAGACTGTTTATAGATATCATGCTATTCTTCAGATATTTCTGTTACTGCCTCTTTTCTGCATATGATCACACTGAATTCATATAGAAGATACAGAGGAACCGATACCACAAGAAGGGAAAAAGGATCTCCCGACGGAGTAATGACTGCAGCAAGAACGACTACCACACAGATAGCATGGCGTCTGAAGCCTCTCAATGACTCACGTGTGACAATTCCCAGAGCAGAAAGCACTGCAATGATTGTAGGGAATTCGAACACGATACCGAATGTCAGCATCATCGACATGAACAGTGAGATATATGAAGATAGTGAAAATGTGTTCGGAACATCCGGACTTACCTGATATCCGGCAAAGAAGTTAAGCATAAGAGGGAAAATCACACAATATGCTACTACAATACCGATATAGAACAAGCCTGAAGAAAAGAGCAGAGCTTTTCTGACTGCTTTCTTTTCATTATCATATAATGCTGGTGCTACAAACCTCCACAATTCATATATCAGAAACGGGAAGCAAAGAATGATGGCACTGACAAAAGTCACCTTCATATGTATCATGAACTGAGCGGCGACTTCGATATTGACCAGAGACAATGAGAAATCAGCTCCAATCAACCGGTACAGAAAGAAATCCGGATCGGCAGGAGCAAGTATGAGACCATCAAAAAGGAAGTCCTTGAAGAAGAACAGAATCACTGAAGTGGCTGCCAATGCAGCAACGACACGGAAAACGCTCTTACGCAGGTCCTCCAGATGATCCCAAAACGTCATTGTTTCAGTATCAACCATTTATCAGGCACTAATTTTCGTCAGACTCGATATCCTTCTTTATCTCTTTAACCTCGTCTTCCACTTCCTTCATTCCCTGCTTGAAGCTCTTCATTCCTTTTCCTAAGCCACGCATAAGTTCAGGAATCTTCTTTCCTCCGAAGAAAAGAAGCACAACAAGAGCGATAATAACCCATTCCCATACTCCGATGGTCAAAGGGAGGAAATACATAGTACTCATAATATTTCAAACTAAATATGTTTCTCAAAAAAATCCGCAAGCATTTTCGGGCATCTCACCGGTCTTCTGCTTTGAGCGTCAATAAATCCAAGCACGACCTTACCTTCAGCCACGAGCTGATTATCCTGATTGTAGATTTCATTCCTTATGGTCAGTTTGGCCATAGGCAACGAATCAATCATAGAAACAACCTTAAGAGTATCGCCTAATCTGGCCGGTACCTTATATCTGCATTCAACAGATACGACAGGCAGCATTACTCCTGCTTCTTCTATCTTTTCTATAGGAAGCCCGGCGTTCTTAAGCATGTCAGTACGTCCACATTCGAAATATCTTACATAATTCGAATGATGTACTATCCCCATCTGGTCGGTTTCATAGTATCTGACATCCAAAAACAGCTCGGATTGCATCATAATAAAAATGTTAGCGGTATAAACAAGTCTGTTTTATCAGTTATTTTTCAACGCATTGAGAGATGCAGTGATACTTTCGATCTTCGAGAGCGAATCTGCCTCCTTTTTACGTTCAACAGCCACCACAGCTTCCGGAGCATTCGCTACGAAACGCTCATTTGAGAGCTTCTTGCGGACGCTGTCAAGGAATTTCTGCTGATATGCAAGCTCTGCCTCAAGCTTTGCGATCTCTTCTTCAACGTTGATGAGACCGGTGAGTGGAACAAACATCTCGACAGTCCTCACCATGAACCTCTGAGCTGCTGACATGTCGCCTTCAGCTTCACTTACCGTCACATTAGCAAGCTTCATTACGACAGGAAGGACTTCAGAAGGGAACGCTCCCTTGATCTTGAGTTCCAGAGCCTCTCTTGGAGAAAGGTTCTTGCTCTGACGGATATTACGTACACCTGCTACTGACTCACATGCCATCTCAAAAGCTGCGATGAATTCTGCATCATATGCCTTTGCCTGAGGATAACGCTGGTTCATTATTGTCTCGCCAGGCTTGCGCTCTGCCATATTCTGCCAGAGTTCCTCAGTAATGAAAGGCATGATCGGGTGAATCATCTTAAGCAAAGAGTCAAAGAAACCGATTGTAGCATCATATGTAGCCTTATCTATGCCGGCACCATATGCAGGCTTGATAGCTTCAAGATACCATGCACAGAAATCGTCCCAGAAGAATTTATAGATGGCCATGAGCGCATCGGAGATACGGAACTTTGAGAAATGATCCTCTACAGTCTCTACGACCTGGCTAAGCTTGTTGTCAAACCACTTCACAGCGACAGCAGAAGCCTCAGGCTGCTGAGCTGAAGTGTCTAATGTCCAGCCGGTTACAAGTCTGAAGGCGTTCCATACCTTATTGTTGAAGTTTCTTCCCTGCTCTATCTGTGATTCATCATAAAGGATATCGTTTCCTGCAGAGCTGCAGAGAAGCATACCGAGACGGACTGCATCTGCACCATATTTAGCGATAAGGTCAAGCGGATCCGGAGAGTTTCCGAGAGTCTTGGACATCTTGCGTCCGAGCTTGTCACGCACGATACCGGTAAGATATACATTACGGAAAGGCACATCGTTCATGAACTCGTTTCCGGCCATGATCATACGCGCTACCCAGAAGAACAGGATATCCGGTCCTGTCACGAGGTCATTTGTAGGATAATAATAAGCGAGATCCTTATTTGGCTCAGCCTCAGGATGGCCCGCCTTGTTTGTATCAAAGACAGAGATCGGCCAAAGCCATGAAGAGAACCAAGTATCGAGTACATCCTCATCCTGACGAAGGTCTTCAGCCTTGATATTCGCATCAATCTTCTGAGCCATAACTAAAGCTTCACTTTCAGTAGAAGCCACTACAACCTGACCATCAGGGAGATAATAAGCAGGTATGCGCTGTCCCCACCAGAGCTGACGAGAGATGCACCAGTCACGTACATTCTCCATCCAATGGCGGTATGTATTGCGGTATTTGTCTGGAATGAGCTTGACTTTTCCTGACTCAACTGACTCAAGAGCATCCTTTGCAAGAGCCTCCATTCTGAGGAACCACTGCATTGAAAGTCTAGGCTCGATAACTGCGTTTGTCCTTTCCGAATATCCGATAGGAGATGTGTAATCCTCCATCTTTTCAAGGTTTCCGGCTTCCTCAAGCATCTTGACGATCTTTTTGCGGGCATCGAATCTGTCTTCTCCAACAAGGATCTGAGCCTTCTCGTTCAGACGGCCATGGTCATCGATGATATCGATTACCGGAAGATTATGACGGTTTCCGATCTCATAGTCATTTACATCATGAGCCGGAGTCACCTTAAGACAGCCTGTACCGAAATCCATAGCTACATAACTATCCTCAATGATAGGAATCTCCTTGTTGATCAAAGGGATAAGAACCTGCTTTCCCTTGAGCCAATGATATCTTTCATCATCAGGATTGATGCAGACAGCTGCATCGGCCATGATGGTCTCCGGACGTGTTGTAGCAATGATTATATACTTATCGGTAGGATTTCCGTTTCCATCGGAAATGAAATAACGGAGATGGTAGAACTTGCTCACTGTATCCTTGTGTACAACCTCTTCATCGCTGACGGCTGTCAGACCTACAGGATCCCAGTTAACCATACGCACACCTCTATAGATGTATCCTTTATTATAGAAGTAAACGAATGTGTTGATCACTGCATCGCTGAGTTCAGGATCCATGGTGAACTTGGTTCTGTCCCAGTCACATGATGCACCGAGCTTGCGAAGCTGGCTCAGAATGATTCCACCATGCTTCTCCTTCCACTCCCATGCATGCTCAAGAAACTGCTCGCGTGTAAGGTCTTCCTTCTTTATACCCTCTGCAGCAAGCTTCTGCACCACCTTGTTCTCAGTCGCGATGGAAGCATGGTCAGTACCAGGAACCCAACACGCATTCTTACCATCCATCCTTGCCTTGCGGACGAGAACGTCATTCAATGTATTGTTCAGCACATGGCCCATATGAAGGATACCGGTCACATTCGGTGGCGGAATCACTACAGTATAGGGCTCTCTCTCATCTGGTTCTGAATGAAAAAACTTGTTTTCAAGCCAATAGGCATACCATTTATCCTCCGTCAAGGCAGGATCATACTTTGCTGGCAGTTCCATATATTCCTAATATAAATAATTATTATTCAAAACATTGCCGCACATCTCAATGAAACACGCGCACATTCATGCAAAGATACGAAAAAAATAGCTAACTTTGTAGAATACTAATAAATATAATATCATGGCAAACGAAAAGGAATTCAAGATCGAACTCAAGCCGGAAGTGGCAAAGGGTTCATACTCAAACCTCGCAATCATCACCCATTCTCACAGCGAGTTCATCATTGACTTCGCAACAATGCTGCCGGGACTTCCAAAACCTGAAGTAGGAAACCGCATACTCATGACTCCGGAACATGCAAAAAGACTCTTTCTTGCCCTTCAGGACAATATCAACAAATATGAGAGTCAGCATGGACAGATAACATTCGGCAACAACGAGCCGAAAGCGACATTCCCGATGGGAGGTTTCGGAGGCAACGGAGCGAAATCATAACAATTTCAAGATAAGAAATGAAGGACAGATTCAGCAAGATCAGAGCCTTTGCATTTGATGTTGACGGGGTACTTACTGATGGCGGCATTCTTGCTGACCTTAACGGTGAATTATACCGCACATTTGATGCGAAGGACGGAATGGCCATAAGAATGGCTGTGATGAAGGGATTTCATCTGGCCATCATAACCGGAGGCCGTTCAGAAAGTATCCGCAACCGGTTCCGCACATGCGGGATCAAGCCGGAAGACGTCTATCTTGGATCTAGAGCAAAGATTGAGGACTTCGACGAATTCTGCACCAGACATGGCCTGCAGCCTGAAGAGGTAATGTACTTCGGAGATGACCTTCCTGACATTCCTGTCATGCAAGCCTGCGGTTGCGGAGTATGTCCTAGTGATGCAGTCGAAGAAGTCAAAGCCATCGCCGGATACATAAGTACGAAGCCCGGCGGAAAAGGCTGCGCAAGGGAAACGATAGAAATGGTATTGAAGGAACAGGGGCTATGGTCTTTGGATGTACAGGAGTATAAGAGGAAATTCTGAAGGTGATTTCGCCACACTCCTCTTCACTTTCACCACATAATCCCGACGATTACAACGAATCGTGCGTTTTCACGACATTACCTGCTGCAGAAGGCAGCAGGTATTTTATTTGCCATAACTTTGCTGAAAACAAAGTGGTTATGAAATTTGAAAACGCAAACGTATTGATTACCGGAGGAGCATCCGGTATCGGCAAGATAATGGGCCGGATGGCATTGGAAAAAGGGGCAGCATGCCTTGTGATCTGGGATATAAACCCTAAGAATATCGCATCTGCAATCAGCGAACTGAGCAAAAAAGGAAAAGTTAAAGGATACATAGTGGATGTATCAAGAAACGAGCTGGTCGTCGAAGGATATGAAAAGGTAGTGAACGAATGTGGAGAGATCGATATTCTCATCAATTGTGCCGGAATCGTTACCAGCAACAAGACTTTCGACAAACAGACTCCAGATGAGATCGTACGCACAATGAACATAAATACAATTGCTCCCATGTTCGTGACACGAGCAATGCTTCCGGGCATGATCAGACGAAACAGAGGCCATGTATGCACGATTGCTTCCGCCGGAGGAATGCTTTCAAATCCGAAGATGTCCGTTTATGCGGCAAGCAAATGGGGCGCGATCGGCTGGTCAGACTCCGTAAGGATAGAGCTGCAGGACATGAAAAGCGATGTACATATGACAACTGTGGCCCCTTACTATATAAACACCGGGATGTTTGACGGGGTCAAATCCAGGATCATACCTATTCTGAAGCCGGAATATGCAGCCAGAAAGATTATCCGCGCAATTGAAAAGAACAAGTCATTCAAAGGAATTCCATTCGGATTCCATTTCATCAGATTCTGGCAGGCCATACTGCCTACCCGTGTTTTTGACTGGCTTTTCGGTGAGGTGTTCGGAATCTATCACACTATGGACGAGTTTACCGGAAGGAAAAGCGCCAAAGCGATAGCGACAAAGGCATCATAAACGAAGAAATTGGCCGACAATATGGGTGGTGTACCGGATTTTAAGTAAATTTGGGCACCACTTTCAACATTAATGAAGAATATGGAAAACACATCAACAGAAACAATAGTCAGAATACATAGGGAGCAGAACACATACTTCCGTTCCGGAGCGACGCTCGACCTATGCTTTCGCAAAAGAATGCTTGAAAAGTTTCTTGAAGCTATGGAAGCATGGGAAGACAAGCTGGCTGATGCACTCTGGCACGACCTGCACAAATCATATGAAGAAGCATACCTGACTGAAATCAGCATAGTCAAGGCAGAAATAAAGAATCATCTGAAGAATATCGGCAGATGGGCTCGAAGAAGAAGGGCTCACTCCCCTTTGAAGCTGTTTCCTTCAAGGAGCTATATAGTCAAGGAACCGCTCGGTTGCTCTTTGATCGTATCTCCGTGGAACTATCCGGTGCAGCTTCTCCTCAATCCTCTGGTCGGTGCAATATCTTCAGGCTGTACAGCAGTACTCAAGTCATCGCCATATGTTCCGGAAGTTTCAAAAGTCATCGAGGAGATGATCAAAACGACTTTTGAAGAAAGGTATATCGCTGTGGTTCAAGGCAATAGAGATGTAAACACGATGCTGTTCGAGCAGCGTTGGGATCTGATCTTCTTTACAGGCAGCCCGTCGCTGGCAAGAAAAGTGATGACGGCTGCTGCAAAAAATCTTACCCCCGTGATACTTGAGCTCGGAGGTAAAAGTCCATGCATCATAGACAAGACTGCTGACATAAAGACAGCCGCAAAGAGAATAGCATGGGGCAAGACTTTGAACAGCGGGCAGACATGCATTGCCCCGGACTACATACTTATACATAAGGAAGTAAAAGAGGACTTCGTACAGGCATTTGCCGAAGAAGTGCGGAATCTGCACGGCGAGGACATACAGGCCGACACCCATTATGTCCGTATGGTAAATGACAAGGCCTTCGAAAGAGTCACCGGATATTTCAAGGATGGAAAGATCATTTATGGAGGCAGAACCGATGCTGAAAGTAGATTCATCGAACCTACTCTGATAGAAGATGTTGCGCCTGACTCCCCTCTCATGACTGAAGAAATCTTCGGTCCGGTTTTTCCGGTCATAACAATTGATGAAAATGAGGGAAGGTTCAAAGACACAGTCATTTCATTTGTCAACAATCGCGAAAAACCGTTGGCTTTCTACTATTTCGGTAAAGAGTCAGACGGTTGGGAAATCATAGGAAGGACATCTTCCGGAGGAGGCTGCATCAATGATGTGATAATGCATATTGCAAATGAAAACGTGCCATTCGGAGGCGTCGGAAATTCAGGAATGGGACGATACCATTCGAAGGAAAGTTTCGAGGCATTCAGTCACACGAGGTCGATCATCGCCACGGGCACATGGATAGACCTTCCGTTCAGGTATATGCCGTATCGTCTCTTCGGACTGGTGAAAAAGATACTCTGATAAAAAAGTTTGACATCAAACTTTAGTCTGCCGTTTCCTTGGGATTCGGCAGACTTTTATTATACTTTTGCGTCTTCAATCGTAATGCAATAACTGATATGAAGACATTGAAGACAGAAAGACTAGTGATGGATTTACTGGAGGCTACAGCCAGAAGCAGATTCCTGATCCTTAAGGAATTATGGAAATTGCCAGAGACAGAAAGACCTATAAACGCCAAGGAATTCCACGATGCCTCAAAGGATATGGTAAGCCGTTCTTTGACTGACATACGTGAGGAAATCAACCAGATGCTCATTTCTAGAGGAATCTATGATTCTTTTCCATTGTTCAGAACAATTCTTCCAGAAGATACACCGACAGTCAAAAGAAACATCCTCTTTATGGCTGCCGGCGGCTTTTCTGCGGAATGCATAGCGGATCTGAACTGTGTCAGCAAAGGATATGTAAAGATGACGACAGATATATTGCGGAAGGATTATCCGGAATTATTCAGATAAAATCTGTAATTTTGCGGCCGATATGGATACAAAAGGCAAAAGAATAATACTAGGAAGCAATTCGCCGAGAAGAAAGGAGCTTCTGGCAGGTCTGGACATAGATTTCATTGTAGATACAGGAAACACTTTCGAAGAGGTATATGATGAAGATACCCCGCACGAACATATTCCGGAGGTACTTTCTGAGGGAAAATCATATGGTTTCCACAGACCTTTGGAAGCTGATGAGATACTTGTGACCTCTGACACGCTTGTTCTTTGCGAAGAAAGAGTCATGGGCAAGCCGCACTCACGTGAAGAAGCCATCGACATGCTCCGCCACCTGTCAGGTAAAGGTCATAAAGTCATCACAGCCGTGACCGTAAGGGACTGCAATTCATGCCGCACAGTCAGCGACACTGCCATAGTATTCTTTAAAGACCTGTCTGACAGCGAGATAGAATATTATGTAAATACATACAGGCCATTCGACAAGGCAGGAGCGTATGGCATCCAGGAATGGATCGGCTATATAGGCATCGGAAAGATTGAAGGTTCCTACTTTACCATCATGGGCCTTCCTGTCCACCTTGTATATCAGGAACTTGTCAAATTCATCGGATAAGACAATGAAAGTCGATTTTCACAGTCATATACTACCGGGCATCGATGACGGTGCCAAAACATTGGAAGAGGCTGTACAGCTGGCTGAGGCTATGGCGTCGTGGGGATTCGAACGTATCACATGCACTCCACATATCACCAGACTTTACAGAAACAGCCCTGAGATCATCAGGGAACAGTTCGACAATCTGTCTGAAGCATTGGATTTCAAAGGTATAGGCATTGATCTACGTATGTCGGCAGAATACAGGCTGAATCCGGAGACATGGCCGGATGTTCTGGCCAATGGCTGGCTTATGCCGATCGAGGACAAGTATATCCTCATGGAATTCCCTATCTCTGACCGTTCAGAAATGGGA
>JAZLAS010000059.1:0-153324 GCA_045613365.1 Candidatus Cryptobacteroides sp. | reverse complement strand
CACTTATGTTCAAATAAATTATAAACCTGATAAAAAGCATAGCTGGATGAAGGGAACTTCATCCGGCTTGCTTTTATATAATATTATAGGTATGACATTCAAACTCTGACAGACCGTCAACCGTGTTAAGAAACTCTATTTTTCCGTTCGAGGCGTTGCGCGCCTTCTTTATAGAGATGCTTATGTTTCTTATGTGTTCAGCAAAACGTTCTGTGTCCGGGATGACTATGCTGCCGGGATCACATCTCAATATTTTAGCATAGGCGAGAGCTGTCTCATAGGTGTTAAGATTATTTTCGGCTCCAAAGTTATAGATGCCTCCCGGCAGATCGAATGTATGCGGGATGTTTTTCACGACTTCTTCAACCCATGTTATGCCACGGTATTCTCGAGTAGCGAAGCGTAGGGGAGTACCGGTCGCAATCGCTTTCTGGAAGTTGATGACAAAGTTGCCATGGGTCTTCATGCCATTTCTTGGAGCGTCGTACATCCATGTGGCGCGGAGTGCTACGCTGTCCGGGCAGATGGCTAGTGCTTTCTGTTCAGCAAGCAGCTTATGTCTTCCATAATGATTTTCAGGTGATACTGCCATATCCTCAGTCAGCGGGCCGAGTTCAATGTTGCCATTGTATATCTGGTCAGATGAGAACCATACCATCTTGATGTCATGCCCTGCTGCAGACTTTGCAAGATTTTCGACGCTTACGACATTGACCAGATAGCTTTCCTCGGGATGTTCCTCGCAGTAGCCTGTATTTGAAATTGCAGCCAGGTGCAGGATTGCATCCGGCTGAGTGCTCTGGATGTAGCGTTCAACATCCTCCTCAGATGTAACGTCCAGATCGCTATGGCTTGGAGTCAATAACTCGTATTCATCCCTCATCGCTTCCACGACGCGTCCTCCAACGAATCCACTGGCTCCTGTTATCAGTATCTTCTTCATGGCTTTGTTTGTCTGCGACAAATATACGGAATTTTGCAATGATTGGTGATGTATGTAATCAGTTGCAGATTATGTCATATATAATATTTATATTTGCGCCAATGTGCCTGACGCACGCGTTGTATGTCAACAAAAAAGATTTAATATAATCCGCTATGAGAAATTTTATCGCTTTTCTTTTATGTCTGCTCTGTCTGGCAGCATGTACTCCGGAAGAACCGGTGATACCACAGGAACCGGAAACACCTGAAACTCCTGAGACTCCTGTGAATCCTGAACCACCTGTGATTGATTATGGTGATGGTTCCAAGGAAAGACCGTTTGTCATTGATAGTCCTACACGCCTTGAGGACCTCATGACTATCTATATGGATGCTGGGCAGCCAACAGACAAGAATAAGTTCAAGTACTATGCTTGTATGATTGCAGATGTGGATGCTTCCGGAATTGAGTGGACGCCACTGAATGCAGACGGTTCTTTCTATAAGTATATTGATTTCGATGGAAAGGGACATACCATTTCCAATCTTAATGTCAAGGGAACTTACGCCAGCTTTGCGGGTGTGCTTTACGGAAGTATAAGGAATGTCACCTTCAGCAATGCAACGATTAACGGCGGTAATTCAAACTGTGGTGTTGTTGCTGGTTTCATCGGAACAAACGGACTTCCAGGTTCATGTGAGAACGTAGTGGTAACCAACTCTACTGTTACTGGAACAAGATATGTCGGTGGCTTTGCAGGTGTTGCAAGAACAACAGGCGATATTACAGGATGTCGCGTGGAGAATACGACATTGACATCAACATCGTATATCGCAGGTTTTGCTGCATATGTTGATCTCGGTAGTGATGACAAATATGAAGTTCCTGGAATCTTCAGAGATTGTCATGTTTCGGATGTGACTATCAATCAGAATAATACAGCAGGCGGTGATGTATATACAGCAGGTTTTGTCGGATATACATCATACGGATCATCTTTTATCGACTGCTCGGTAAAGGCTACTATCATTGCTGACAAGAATGCTTCAGCAGATAAGACCCTCAACGATGTTGGAGGTTTCCTTGCTCGTTCAGCCAGCACAATGGGTCCTACATGCATCAACAGCCACGTCCTTGCAGGTACTACGATTACTGCAAAGGCTTCCTATGTCGGCGGTTTTGTCGGATTTTCAGAGGTTGCGACTACTTATAATGGTTGCTCTTCTGCTGCAGTCATTACAAACGATGGCAGGTATACCGGTGGATTTGCTGGATATGCATGCGGCTCATCTATGTTCAAGGAGTGCTCAGCAAATGGTAATGTTACCGGTACTCAGCAGACAGGAGGATTCATCGGTTATGCTGAGAATGCAAGTTTCACTGATTCCAAGTATAAGACCGGAACGGTTGTCTCTACATATACTGGAAAAACTGCTCAGACTGCCGGATTCTGCGGATATGCAACAAAGGGCGTTTCGTTCAACGGATGTCTTGTGGAGAATGCGACTGTAAGCGCTCCGACAGGCCAGCGTATCGGAGGATTCGTAGGTCAGTTGGGTGCAAGCTATAATTCTGCAAATAATATAACTCTTGCTCAGTGTGGCGTAAAAGAGACATCAGTTACAGGTGGTATCAACACCGGTGGTTTTGTCGGTGTGCAGTATGAGAATATTGACCTCAGTTATGTGTCAGGCGGTAAAGTGACTGCAAAGGGCAACAATTGCGGTGGTTTCAGCGCATATGTTCAGCAGGGCGGACCTGTAGATTGCTATACGACAGCTGATGTTGATGGCGGTTCATATTCTGCAGTAGGAGGCTTTGCAGGTGTTGCATATGTGGCAACAATCTCATCTTGCTACTCTGCAGGATCAGTTCAGGGCTCAGGAAGCGGAGTCGGCGCGTTTGTCGGACAGTGTGCTGAGCAGAATGGAGGAAAGGCTACCATTGAAAACTGTATCGGATGGCATGCTTCGTTGCCGTTCTATGGCGAGAATACCGTTGGCGCAGCTATCAACAACTGTTATGCAGGTGCTGATGGTACAGTATCTTCACAGGCGACATCGCTTGGTTGGGACGTGAGTGCTTGGGATCTTTCTGCTGCCCTTCCAGTGCAGCTTCTTACACCTCGCCGCATTGCTGCAGCCTTCATCGGTGACAGTATCACATGGCAGTGGGCAAGAAATTCAGCAGCATATAGCAAGACGAAGTATCCGATGTTGATACCATTCAATCCAAGCTATATGACAGATACCGGAGAAACCGTGACAGTGACTTTCCATCCTGGCTTCTTCTCGGGTAATAATTATGTGGACAGAGGTGTCAGCGGTCAGAATACAACTCAGATGCGCGAGCGTTTCCAGAAGGATATCGTAGATCTTAACCCTAAGGTTGCAGTCATCATGGGTGGTACCAACGACCTCGCACAGGGTGTCACCAAGCAGCAGATCCTTGAAAATCTTGCAGCAATGGCTGAGATGGCGGATGCTGCCGGAATCAAGGTGGTTCTCTGCTCTGTGACTCCATGTAACGACAACTATTCTAAACTCAGTCCTAAAAACAAGGGACCGCATATCATTGAGCTCAACGGTATGATCAAGGAGTATGTTGACAGCAAGGGATTCACATATTGCAACTATTGGCCTTCACTTGTCGCGGACGATCAGTTGGCTTTGCATCCGGACTACTGTCTGTACGACAGGCTGCATCCTGGTCCAGACGGATACGACGTAATGGAGGCAATCATCAAGCCTATCATCGACAGCTTGCTCTAAAGTATATAAAAGGCACCTCGGGGTGCTTTTTTCGTACTGATTATCTTCTGTGAAATGTTTCGTATATTTACACAGACAAATCGCAATTTATAGAACACCATGGATTTTAAGACCTACGGCAATACCGGATCGCCAACCCTCCTGCTGATTCCAGGGTTGGGAGTCTCATACGAGATACTCCTGCCTCTTATCGGTATGCTGAAGGACCGGTTTCACGTCATTGCGGTTCAAGTCGATGGCTTTACGCTAAATAGTCATACGGAATTCATATCAATAGACGATCAGGCTCGACAGGTGGTCGAATATATCAACGAGTCTCTTGGAGGACATCTTGACATAGCCTATGGACTCTCTCTCGGAGGCAAAATCCTATCACGGGTTCTTGAAATAAATGAGGTGGTGATAGAACATGCGATAATGGATGCTGCTCCACTGCTGCCACTTCCCCGCTGGCTTGTCGGTCCATTGAAATATCTCCAATGTGCGAATGTATGGTCGTGCTATCACTGGACAGGATTCTGGAAATGGGTCTTTCATTCACATTATTTCGATGTTTTGCTTGACGAATGCAAGAAAATATATCCGTTTGGTGGAAGCAAAGCGGTCCTTGACGGCTATACTTCAGTATATACCACAAAGCTTGAAAGCATTTCTGGACAAGACATTCACTACTGGTACGGAACAAAGGAATCCTTCGTTGCTAAACCGCAGGTCAGACATCTAAAGACCTTATATCCTGATACAAAGATTGAAATCTTCAAGGGCATGAATCATGGTCAGATTCTCGTCGACCACCCGGAAGAAGTAGCAAGCAGAATAACACGAATGCAATATGAACAGAACATTATTGACACAAGCATTGATTAAATTTCTTGCCGGGCTCTTACTGATAGGACTGCTGGTGTTTCTGCCTGCAGGATCATTTGCTTATTGGCAGGGATGGCTTCTGATGGGCGTCCTGTTTATACCGATGTTCTTCGCAGGAATCGTCATGCTTGCCAAGAATCCGGACCTGCTCCGTAAAAGGCTGAATGCCAAAGAGAAAGAAGGAGAGCAGAAAGCAGTTGTAGCATTAAGTGGTCTGCTTTTCACTCTATCATTCGTCACCGCAGGTCTGAACTGGAGGTTCGATTGGTGGATGTTGCCGGACTGGACTGTATGGACGGCTGCTGCCCTCTTTATTCTCTCCTACTTATTATATGCGGAAGTATTGCGGGAAAACGAGTACCTCTCCAGAACCATCGAAGTCCAGGAAGGACAGAAAGTCATTGACACCGGGCTATATGACATTGTGCGTCATCCGATGTATATGTCAACAGTCATCATGTTCTTATCTATGCCATTGGTTCTCGGTTCCCCGATATCATTCATAATCATGCTCGGATACATACCAGTGATCGCCAAGAGGATCAGGAACGAAGAAGACGTTCTCACAACCGGCCTTGACGGTTACAAGGAATATAAAACGCGTGTAAAGTATAAGGTAATCCCTTTTATCTGGTAAATTCCAATTTATCTGCGAGATACAAGCCTGGCATTCGTGCCGGGCTTCGTTGTATATAATAGCGGGACTTGGCCTATATATCTTTCTGCGAAAGCCACAATCATCGACGAAGTCGCTTAAGTGTCAGCGAAAGAACGCAACCTTCTACTCCCACCGCACACATAAAAACGCCCGTGCAAGACTTCAGCCAGCAAGCTGTCAGAAGACTTGCCCTATGGAAATATAATCCGAGTATTTTGGCTGAAGATGGATTATATATGTATCTTTGCTATAAGGATGACGATAACGAAAGAGTTCTCGGAGAAATAAACAAATTAGTTGACAAAATATTATGATAGGCATTGACTGACTGACGCATTGTTGCAAATATACATAGAAACATTAACTTTGTAAAAACAACTCTTGACTTATGGAAAACAACGTTTATTTAGCCTCTAAACCGAGATACGAGATCCTTGACGGACTGCGAGGAGTAGCATCGGTCATGGTTATCTTCTTCCACATCATGGAAACCTATTCCAAAGGGCCCGCATTCCAGATAATCAACCACGGATACCTCGCAGTGGATTTCTTCTTCGTCCTCTCGGGCTTCGTCATCGGATATGCATACGATGACAGGTGGGACAAGATGAGCACATGGGGATTCTTCAAGAGACGACTTGTCCGACTCCACCCTATGCTTATCATGGGAACAATTGTCGGAACATGCTTCTACTTCTTCGGACAATGTCCTCAGTTCGGTCTGGAAGGCTATGCGAACGGATGGAAGTTCCTTGCTGCATTTGTTCTCGCCCTCTTCATGATTCCTGTAGGTCCGGGTCTGGACGTCCGCGGATGGGGCGAAATGAACCCGCTAAACGGTCCGCAGTGGTCGCTTACATATGAATATATAGGTAACATCCTCTATGCATTCATCTTCAGGAAACTGCCGAATTTTGCGCTTGCAGTCCTTACTGGCGCTGCGGCATTCTGCACGCTTGACCTCTGTCTGAATCTGAATATATTCGGTCTGCTTACCGAAGGTCGCAACTATGCCGCATACACTGTAATAGGAGGCTGGAGCCTAGCTCCTGAGCAGATCTACATCGGCTTCACCCGCCTGCTCTATCCTTTCCTCAGCGGTCTTCTCCTATCACGCATCGGCAAGAAAATCAATGTAAAGGGCGGCTTCTGGTGGTGTTCTCTGATTCTGGTGACGATATTCTGCATACCTTGCATCGGGGGGCCGGACAACATCATGAACGGAGTCTATAACGCAGCGTGTATCCTCTTCCTTTTCCCGCTGGTGGTAATGATGGGAGCAGGCAGCCATCTCAAGGGAGAAAAGAGTGCAAGGATATGTACATTCCTTGGAGAAATTTCATATCCGATCTACATCACCCACTACCCTGTTCTATACATGCAGATGAACTGGGCATGGAACCATATGGATGCACCTATATACGCGCATGTTGTAGTTGCAATATCATCTGTGCTGATCTCGATTGGACTTGCATACGCATGTCTCAAGCTCTACGATCTGCCGGTACGCAAGTGGCTGACAGAAAACTGGCTCAAGAAGTAGAACCTTTAAAAGTCGATTGTCGTGTTACTTTCTAAAGAAATCGCCGTAGAGCTTAACCATACAGGCTGCAGGCTAAAGCAGTTCATAACAGCAGCTGGCCGACATGATGAAGAAGGACAAGAACTCCGTCACGCAACTGATTGACGCCATAGAACGCAAAGGATTTGTTCTCCGCCAGCAAAATGCACAGGACAGGAGATCCAATACCATTGTCCTGACAGAAAAGGCAATGGAATTACGCGACGAAGCTAAGCAGAAAGGAATTTCAATTCTGGACGAGATGCTGGAAGGAATCAGTGAAGAGGAACTCCATTCCTTCCTGTCTACACTGCAGAAGCATAATGACTTACATCATCAATTCAAGAATCTGCCGCAAAACATAAGATTGTAGTTACCCACCACTGCCCTACCTTGAGATTTGTAGATCCAAGATTCATTAAAAGCAATGTAAATTCAGCATTCTGTATAAATCTGGACAAGTTTATAGAACACAGTGATATCGAATACTGGATATTCGGACACACCCACTATAACGGTGGTGCAGGCACATATAGAGGAAACACACTTATGCTTTGCAACCAGCTCGGCTATACCAAGTATGGCGAGAATAAAAGTTTCTTGAAGGGGTGCTATATTGAGGTAAAATAGCCCTTACAAATCGAAACTCGTGTACCGCAAAAAACAAGTTATCAACAGCCAAAAAACAATAAAAACAGAAAGCAACAAAGAAAAACACCGTAAATTATTGACCTTTAATTGTTTATAGTTACTTTTTCGAGGTACGTTTCCTGTTTGTACCGATATACCATAAAAGATTATCAGACAATAGATTACGCATTCTGCATCGGCAACTTCAGGAGTACCAGAATCATTACAACAGATCTACAGAACATCAATCAAGCAAGCAGAAGAAATGATTTACCGGTCCATGCCCACCGCCTATTTCATATTCTGTCCCTGATATGATTGCCTGTCCGATATAAGCCTTGGCGGATTTTGCCGCACAGGTCAGGTCTTCGCCTCTGGCAAGCGCAGCTGCAAAAGCTGATGAAAGGGTGCAGCCTGTACCATGCGTATTTTTTGTACGGATCCGTTCAGAAGGCAGTATTGTCATGGTCTCGTCTTCAGCATTATAGAAGTAATCTACTACTGATTCTCCATCAAGATGTCCTGCTTTCATAAACACAGAAACTTTACCGTCGAATGACAGGTTTCTGGCTATCTCATCAAAATCTGCCTCAGAGGCAATCCGGCGTCCTGCAAGAATCTCTGCCTCAGGTACATTGGGAGTAATAACTCGAGCTAAAGGTATCAGGCGCGTCTTGACGACTTCCACGGCTTCTTCCTCTATCAGCCTGTGTCCGGAAGTAGAAACCATTACAGGATCAAGCACGACATTCCGGATCCCGTACTTTTCCAAAATATCTGCTACTAGATTGACAACATCGGCAGAATGAAGCATGCCGATCTTTATAGCGTCCGCACCGATATCTGACAGAACTGCATCAATCTGTCCTTCCAATATATCCAGTGGTACGGAGTGTACAGCCTGCACGCCCAAAGTATTCTGTACAGTAACAGCTGTAATTGCAGATGCAGCATAACAGCCCATCGCGCTGATGGCCTTTATATCGGCCTGTATTCCTGCTCCACCACCGGAATCACTTCCCGCAATGGTAAGTACCTTGTTATATTTCTTCATAGTTTAAAAATGTTTATATCCTTCGAAATTCAAATCTACCGGTTCAGCATCAACAGTCCAGACCAGATCATCTCCTGCAACGATCCGTCCGACAGCATGCAATGGGAAGTCCACAAACCTCTCGAGTCCCTCTGGACCAGTGAGCAGAAGTTCAAAATCTTCCCCACCACCTGTAGCCAGCTCATATATATCCCAATCCTGCTCAGCACATACAGAACGAAGCTGAGGAGAACAAGGAATCTTATCCAAAGCTACTACAGCTCCAACTCCTGAGGCCTTCAAGATATGCCTCAGGTCAGAGGCTATGCCATCGGAGATATCCATCATTGCTCCGACCCTGCCCGTTTCCATCAGTCTCCTACCCTCATAAACCCGTGGAACAGGGCGCTTGTGGCGACTTATAAGCATCTCTACATCTTCAGTCCTGTCTATCCCCTTGAGGATCGCCTGAAGTCCCCCAGCCGAATCACCCAAAGGCCCGGTCACATAGATAGTATCTCCAGCTCCGGCTCCGCTGCGCATCAATCCCCTACCGGAAGGAGATCGGCCTAATATCCCTACATTAACTGCAATATCACGAAGTGAAGAAGTAGTATCTCCACCCAGCAGAGGCACATCAAGCTGACGGCTGATCCGTGCATATCCTTCTATGAATCTTTCAGCCCACTCTCCCTGGGCATCTTTCGGAAGAGCTATCGACAGGAAAGTCGCGACAGGAGTTCCTCCCATCGCCGCTATGTCGCTGAGATTCACCGCCGCTGCCTTCCAGCCCACATCTTCAGGAGAAGACTCGCTCCTGAGGAAATGCACGCCTTCCATAAGAAGGTCTGTGGAAAACAGCAGCTCACCTTCTCCGGCAGGCATGACGGCACAATCATCTCCGATACCGGTTACACCTGCCTGGTCAGGGAAATGAGTCTTGATATAATCTATGAACCCGAATTCGCCTCCCGACTTCATAACCAGCCCTCCAAAGAATCAGTGTACTCGTATGACCTGGCCTCCGCATGGTATCCATAATCCCAGAATGCATATTCATACAAGGCAGCTTTCAGATAATAGTAATCCATCTTTTCCCTGGTCTTGCTGTCAGCTTTTGAAGCCCAAGCATCAATCATTTTCAACACCTTGTTTACGCCAACAGTGAACTCTTCATTGCCATATTCAAGGATCCACTCCTTATAAGGATTGCCCTCCAGTCTTGAATGATGGAATATGTGAAGACCTACCCGATTGTATATCCACATACATGGAAGGACAGATGCCAATGCGACACATGGATTGCCGGTAGCAATGCCTTCACATATATGAGCATTATAACCGGCTGTAACCTCTGATGCCTCGACTTCCGTATCGATGCCGTACTTCTCAATCAGCATGTCATGCAAGGCCTTTTCACCTTCCATTCCGCTTTGGGCAAATGAAAGGAACAGGTTCCTGTCACTCTCATCTTCCATCAGGTCCGCCAGCATATTCATCTGATTATAATAATTCTTCAGATATATCTCATCCTGAGCAATATAACGAGCGAAAGAGTTCCTGTCAAGAGAGCCGTCTGCAAGTTCTTTCAGAAAATCCAGATCAAGGATCGCATTATAGATCTTGAGAGATTTCTTCCATACTTCTTCACTCCAGGATCTATTGGAATCAGCATCTACGATCGCTTTAAGATCTGATGTAGCCTCTCGTATATTCTCAGCTGAACAGATTGCCGACACGACTGCCACCCCATCCGCTCCCGCCGTCATCACCTGTCCTATTGTCGAGGCATTCATGCCGCCGATGGCCACGGTAGGGTGAGCGGACATCTCTACTGCCTTGAGAAGGCCTTCAAGTCCGAAAGGCTCGGCTGTATCCGTCTTGGTCGGGGTTCCATATACCGGAGATATTCCGATATAATCCACATCAAGGGCATTAGCTTTCTCTATGTCCTCAAAGCTTTCCACAGACAGACCAATGATCTTATCCGGGCCAAGCAAACGTCTCGCGTCCTCATACGGCATATCGCTCTGACCGATATGGACCCCATCTGCATCAACAGCCAGAGCAACATCGACCCTATCATTGATAATCAATGGAACATCAAGCGGTTTGAGCAGTTTCACAAGCCTGCGGGCCAATGAAATGAACTCTCCTGTAGAAGCCTCCTTCTCACGTAGCTGAACGACAGTGACGCCGCCTGCTACAGCTTCAGAAACGACTTCCTCCAGAGACCTTCCCAATGACAGTTCCCGGTCTGTCACAAGGTAAAGCTTCAGATAATCCTTCATATACTAAAGAGTGTCAGGAGTAAGGTTATACAATTCATCAAGGAAGTGCATCTGCATCGATCCGTTGCCCCTAGCATTTGCGGCAGCTCTTTCTCCGGCAAGGCTCATGACTGCCATCGCAGCCGTTGCTGCCGCCATCGAATCTGACACGACCGCTGCGAATGCACCCACAAGAGCGGTAGCGGTACAGCCCATGCCGGTAACTGATGTCATTATAGGATTTCCACCTTCAACAGTATAGACTTCTGTTCCGTTTGTGATATAATCTGTCTCTCCGCTGATGACCACGACAGCACCTGTTTCAGACGCGAGTTTCTTTGCAGCAGAAAGAGCGTCATCGCTTGATGCACTGCTGTCAACGCCCTTGCTCTTCACATCTGCATCCACAAGGGCCATTATCTCACTTCCGTTTCCTCTGATGATTGTTGGGTGGCACAAGCTGATGATCTCCCAAGCGGCATTTGTCCTCTGGCTTGTCGCTCCTGCTCCTACAGGGTCCAGGACAATCGGCGTGCCTCTGCGCGAAGCAGCTAGTCCGGCCGCCTTCATACCCTCGATCCACTCGGTATCCAAAGTACCGATATTGATTACAAGGGTTCCTGCGATTGCAGTCATCTCCTCCATCTCATCCTTCCAGTGAGCCATCACTGGAGAAGCGCCAACAGACAGCAAAGCATTGGCAGAGTTATTCATTACTACATAATTGGTGATGCTGTGCACAAGAGGACTCTTAGCCCTTACGGCAGCGATAGCTGCAGAAAGTACGTCGTTGGAAATTGTGGTCTTCATTGCTATAAAAATATTATACAACACGGAGAAGACGGCTTGATACAAGCCTGCAGACAATGAATACCATACCGTTTCCCTGCGCTGTCATTATACATATCAGGTTCATAGGGTGTAATCTCAGCCGAGCCATAAATGCTCAGCACCCCTAACAGCATCGCAAATATAATTATTATTTGGTTTATTGCACCGGTCCCAATCAAAAATCTCGATACTTGCAATCATAAATCGGCTTGATATGAAGTCTCATGAATTCGTCCTGATATACAGAAGGAAGCATTTCAAATCAGTGCAATCTTGGAAATATAAGTTCCGGATCAAGATAAATTCCCCGAAAGCGTATCATAATTTCTCGGGATTTCATAAATTCGTACTCTCAAAATACGAAGTGATATGATATACGATTTTGACAGGATCATTGAGCGCAGAGGTACCGGCGCGATCAAAACTGATGTCCTGAAAGAGATATACGGGAGAGACGACCTCACTGCACTATGGGTCGCAGATATGGATTTTGAAACACCTGAATTCATAACAGATGCATTGAAGAAGCGTCTGGAACATTCACTTTACGGATATACCGCCGAGCCGGAAGAATACTGGCCGACAGTGATGAAATGGATTGAAGACCATCATCAATGGAAGGTCGAGCGCGAATGGCTGACATATATTCCAGGCATAGTGAAGGGAATCGGTATGGTTATAAATGCCATGCTGGAAAAAGATGAAAAAGTCATTATTCAGCCACCGGTATATCACCCGTTCCGTCTTGTACCACAGCGGAATAAGCGTGAAGTCGTGTATAATCCTCTGATTGAGAACGAAGACGGTACATATTCCATGGATTTCGACAATCTAGAGGCTGTATGCGATGACAAATGCCGCCTGCTCATACTTTCCAATCCGCACAATCCTGCCGGCCTCGTATGGCCATGCGAGACTCTCAAACGCCTTGCCTCCTTCTGCCACAGCCGTGGAATCATCGTCATTTCTGATGAGATCCATTCCGACATGGCTTTGTATGGAAACAAGCATATCCCTTTCGCAAGCGTTTCAAAGGAAGCGGCTGCATGCAGCATCACGTTCGGAGCGCCTTCAAAAACATTCAACATTGCCGGAATCGTAAGTTCATATGCAATCGTGCCTTCAGATGATATCAGAGAACGTTTCTTCGGCTGGCTGCATGCAAACGAAATGAATGCAGCACCGTTGTTCTCCCCTATTGCGACCATGGCCGCATTCAAGCATGGCGAAGAATGGAGACAGCAGATGTTAAGGTATGTCGAAGGCAACATTGACTGGCTCTGCTCATTCTGCGCCGAAAGCATGCCTCTCATCAAGCCGCTGAAACCGCAGGCTTCATTCCTCGTATGGCTCGACTGCCGCGCCCTTGGACTCGGGCATGAAGCCCTCGTGGATCTGTTTGTGAACAAAGCGCGGCTGGCACTGAATGACGGAGAAACATTCAACCCAGGAGGTCAGGGATTCATGCGTCTGAATGTCGCAGTTCCGAGATCCGTACTGCGCGTAGCTATGGAAAGACTGCATGAAGCAATGAAGAACTCAGATTGATAAATCATGAAATCGAGGTCAAAGCATGACGATGAATAAACTTCAAAGAGCAATTGAAATCGCTACCGAAGCCCATAAGGGCCAACATGATAAATCCGGTAAGGATTACATAGGCCATCCTCTTCGGGTGATGGATATGGGAAAGACGGAAGACGAGAAGATAGTCGGGGTCCTTCATGATGTCGTAGAAGACTCGGAATGGACTTTTGAGATGCTGGAAGCAGAGGGATTTTCAGAAGAAGTGATGGCGGCCTTAAGATGTGTCACAAAGATATCTGAAAAAGAGAGCTACGATGACTTCATTGAAAGAGTAAAGAAGAATCCGCTGGCTGTGGCCGTAAAGATCAATGACCTTACGGACAATATGGACATCCGACGACTCCCCTATCTCAGCGACAAGGACGTCAAGCGTCTGAAAAAGTATCTCAAGGCATATAAAAGACTGACCGGAGAGCCGGTTTATTCGGTATATGCGGCACGTCAGGAGCATCCGAACGCATACGATCCATGGACAGAGGAAACGGACAATCTGCTGAAGCAGATGTGGGCAGAAGGCATATCGGTACATGAGATCGCGGAGCATTTCGGCAGGAAGTCCAGTGCAATAATTACACGAATGAAGAAATTAGGGATATAAGTATCGACATGAAGAATCTGATATACATTAATGCCTGCATGAGGGCAGGTTCAAGAACAGGAAGAATAGCTTCTGCTATCATAAAGGAACTCGGCAGGAAATATGAGGTTGAAACGATCGATCTGACTCAGAACCTGTATCCTATAGCAGACAATACTACTCTGGAAGACAGGAATAAGGGTATAGTTCCGGAAGAACATGTAGTCCTTGCCAGGAAGATTGCAGCAGCTGACAGGATAGTAATTGCCGCACCTTTCTGGGACATGAGCTTCCCAAGTGCCCTCAAGGTATTTTTCGAAAACATGTCGCTCTTCGGAGTAACCTTCGACAGCAACGACAAGGAGTGCTATGGCTTATGCAATGCAGAAAAGGTCATGTACATAACCACACGCGGAATGGACATCAGTACAGGCGATCCGCTCGAACAGGCTACGCCTTACATCAAGGCCCTGTCTCATCTGTGGGGCTGGGGTGAACTTACAGTCATCTCTGCCCAGAATATGGACTACAGCTCTCCTGAGGAGATAGAAGAAAAGGTCATGAAGAGCATAGCCGAAGGTATTGACATCTGCAAGGAATTCTAAAGAGCAATGAACGGTATCATAATAAGAAAAGCTCAAAAAGAGGAAGCATCACAGATCGCCTGGATATTCATGCTCGCATGGCCTGTAGATGAGATACTGGAATCAAACAGCATCACACTCAGAGAGTTGCACGAAGCCATTACTCGCATTGCAGCCAGCAGAGATACCATATACAGCTATGAAAACACTTTTGTAGCGGAGCTTGATGGCATGATCGTAGGAGCAATATGTGCATACGATGGCGCAGATTACCAGAGGTTCAAGCAGCCTGTCGTGGATATGCTTGGAAACGATTCCGGATTTGCAGATCTGAAGGAGACCGAAGCCGGAGAGTTCTATCTTGATTCAGTAGGTGTTCAGCCCGAATACAGAGGGAGAGGCATAGCATCTCGTCTGTTCGAGGCACAATGCGCACGGGCCTCCCATCTTGGGCACAAGGTTGCCAGTCTTATTGTAGATATTGATAAGCCACAGGCAGAAGCTCTTTACAAAAGGCTTGGATTCAGATATCTAGACGACAAAGACTTCTTCGGACATAAAATGAAACATATGATCAGAAACTTATAGCATACAGCAGACACTATGAAACACTTCTATCTTGTTCTCACACTCATAACCTTTTCGATATTTGCAACAGCAGAAGATTATAAGGTCTATGGTCCCCAAGGCGGACTTGCAATGGAAGTTACACTACCGGAAGACTTCAATGAAGATACTGATAAGTGCCCGATGGTCATACTGATGCACGGCATCTTCTCAAGTAAGAAGATAGTTCCTGTTCCTGCTCTTGCCAAGGCACTGGCAAAGGAAGGTATAGCATCGATATGCTTCGACTTCGGCGGGCATTGGAAAAGCGAGGGCAAGATGAAGCATATGACCGTGGGTAAGGAAATCGAAGATGCGCTGGCCATATGGGAATATGCGAAGTCACTTCCCTATGTGAATAAGATCGGGCTCTTAGGACATTCACAGGGCGGAGTAGTCGCTTCCATGACTGCAGGAATACTTGCTTCGAGGGGTGAGTCCCCCTCCGCCCTTGTGCTGGTTGCTCCTGGCTCTGTGATTCAGGATGCGTGCAAAGGTGGCAAATTCTTCAGCGCGGAGTTCGATCCTGCAGATCCGCCCGAATACGTGAAATGTTTCGGCATGATGAAGCTTGGCAGGGAATACATTCTCACGACACAGGAGGTTGACATCTTTGGGACTGCGAAGGCATATACTGGTCCGGTTAGACTGATACACGGAAGCAAGGATACCATTGTTCCGATGTCATGCAGCGAAAAGTTTGTTGAAACATATGATCAGGAAGCCGAACTGATCGTGGTCGAGGGAGAAAACCACATGATTACACGTAAGCTAAGGACCGTTGTCTCGCATGCTGTATCATTCTTTGTTTCAAGACTCAAGTGATCAGAACAAACTGACATTCAGCGAACAAGTCAACTTCTCTTCACATCAGCATGCTGATGATGAGATTGAAATGATTCTTGTGCTGTTCAACCATCACACGACAAATATATTTCTGAATGGATGTCTTCACCTTTCTACAATCAAGAGATTTCAGGCTACTACATTGAGGATAACAACCTTTGCGTGAATCTCATCAAAACCGGTTGCTGAATCGCTTATCAATCAAATCAAACGATACCAGAACCGTACTTCGGACCCTGGTTACAGAATTATCTTCAACTCGTAGCTTAGGTAAAAGCAATTCGAGCGGGAATTGCCGAGAGGCGGTCCATGCCATAAGGTACGAGTCAAGAGGTAAGTGAAATTTTATATTAGTCCAGCGCTAAAACAGTTCTTGAAGTGAACTTTCACATGAAGCATAAGGCTCTTTATGCCAGATCCGAATCATTGAATCTGACATTCGGATTGCAGAGTTGCAAAATATCTTTTTTATCCGACAGTCAAATAAATATTCTATTTTTGCAAACCATTTGAAAAGGAGATCTGAGACTCCGTTATTTTCCATAGAAGATGAATTTATGGCAAAATTAAGCAGAAAGGCCATAATTGGCTACCCAGCCGGTATCATCACCGGCATCACATATGGACTGAATCCACTCTTTGCAAAACCTCTGATGAATGACGGGGCCGCCACAGAAGCCATCCTCTTCTTCAGGTATGGCATTGCAGTCATTCTGCTCGGGGCCTATCTGCTACTGAAGAAAGAGAGCTTCAGGATCACTCTCAAGCAGGGTGGAATTCTGCTCGCACTTGGCTTGCTATATACGGCAAGCAGCACCTTCCTCTTTGAAGCATACAAATACATCGCGTCGGGACTAGCCACGACATTGGTGTTCCTCTTCCCTGCCATGGTCGCAATCATCATGGTATTCCTGAAGGTAGTCCCTTCATGGCCTGTCTGGCTTTCGATTGCAGCTACTTTCGCAGGAGTGATGATAATGACCGGAGGCGGCAGTTCTGAAGAGATTGACCCTGTAGGTGTGTGGTTCTCCATAGCGTCTGCATTTGTCTATGCACTCTTCATTGTCATTATAAACCGAAGCAAGAAGATATCCTCAATCTCCAATTCCCTTCTGACCTTCTATGCCTTGCTTACTGGTACAGTGGTCTTCTTTATAAGAAACATCTTCTCCGGAGCTGATCTCATGACGGGACTTGAAGGAGGAATGGCCTGGATAAATCTCATCGGACTTGCAATCCTTCCTACTATAGTCTCCACAGCCACATTGGCAATCGCAACCAGAAATATCGGAGCGACAAAAGCCTCTGTATTAGGAGTCTTCGAACCGATTACAGCTATCCTTGTCGGAACGCTCGTCTTTGGAGAAGCACTTACTCCGAACATCATCACAGGCATCTTGATTTCTGTCGTGGCCGTAACATTTATGATCATGGTAACCAAACGATAGACGGCATGCAATTAATACTACTGCATCATCCAAGCCAGCCACCTGTACAAATTCTGATGGAAACCATCAAGGTCGATCAGTCATTAGTAATCGCAACTTTGATCACCCCGTCTTGCTTATTCTCAAACATCCGATAAGCTTCAGCTATTTCTGAAAGCTGGAATCTATGGGTAATCAAAGGCGTCGTATCAATCTTGCCCTGTTCGATCAAGGAAAGAATCTCATCACAATCACAGCCATCAACTCCTCCTGTCCTGAAAGTAAGGTTCTTTCCGTACATATCAGGCAGTGGCAGGACCTGAGGGTTGTCATAAAGTGCGACGACTGTGACTATAGCATTCGGTCTTGCGGCTTTCCATGCCAGCTCGAAGGTATCATCCGCTCCGGCCACTTCAATCACCACATCAGCCCCTCCCCTTTCAAGACTCTGAGCAGTCATAAAACAATCTTCTGGAGAAAGGACCTGGACTTCAGGATAGTGATGTTGAACGAATGTCCTACGTTCAGTCGAAGCCTCACATACGATTATCTTCTTCGGATTCTTGAGCATCACACACTGCAGTGTGCAAAGTCCGGTCGGGCCTGCACCAATGATGAGAACGGTGTCATCTTCCTTGATTTCAGAAATCCTTGCAGCCCAGAAACCTGTCGCAAGTACATCTCCTACGAAAAGGGCCTGTTCATCAGTCACCCCATCAGGAATCCTGCTGAGTCCCTGGTCTGCATATGGTACACGCACATATTCTGTCTGGCCACCATCTATACGGCAGCCTAATGCCCATCCTCCGCTTGGGTCGGTACAGTTGTTGACATAACCTCGCTTGCAGAAGAAGCACTCCCCGCAGTAAGTCTCCACATTTACAGCCACCCTATCCCCTGGTTTAACCTTCCTGACCTCCTTTCCTATCTCTTCAACCACTCCGACCATCTCATGTCCCACTGTGATTCCCGGAACTGCACGAGGTACACTTCCATGCTTGATATGCAAGTCGCTTGAGCATATGCTTCCAAGTGTCACACGCACAACAGCATCCTTAGGATCTAATATCTGTGGCTTCGGCTTATCCATAAGTTCGAAGCGTCCTGTCTCTACATATGTATATGCTTTCATATCATTTCCATTTCTTATGTGCATGAAGCAGAATCACCTCTATCTTCATAATCCAAAATTAGCATTTTTTGAAGAAATCCGAAAATTGAAAAATCATTTGAAATAAAAATGCCTATATTTACATCAACACGATATCTCAACAGAGAACAAATAACATGGATACGATTCTGAAGTTTCTCCGACAGCTGGAGGCAAACAATAACAAGTCTTGGTTTGATGCACATAAGAGCGAATACCTTGAAGCACGCGCTCACTTCAATATTCTGGTAGAGAAATTATTGGAAGGCATAACATCATTCGACAGTTCAATAAAAGGCGTAGGTGTGAACGACTGCACATATCGCATTTACAAAGACATGCGTTTCTCTAAGGACGGTTTGCCGTACAAGACCCATTTCGGAGCCTTCATTGCAAGAGGAGGAAGGAAGTCCGGATACAGCGGATATTATTTCCACATAGGCACAGGCTCAGGTGAAGAATACCCATGCAGGAGTTTTCTGGCTGTCGGCAACTATTATACAGAGCCGAAAGTATTGAAGATTCTGAGGGAAGACATAGAGCTAGGCGGAGGTGATTTTGACAGAATCATCAAGAATCTTCATCCGGCACTGACTCTGGATCAGGACCAGAAATTGAAAAGGATGCCGCTTGGCTTCGACCCGGATACAGAATATGCAGACTATATAAAGCTTAAGAATTTCTGTCTGTCAGGCAGCTTTGACGACACACTTCTGAATATGGACGAAATCATATCCATATTCAGAAGTGCAAAGCCGTTCCTTGACTATATCAACAGAGCGATAGAATTTGCAATGGAAGAATCACTCTGACAGGTCTATAGGAAATTACATGTAAACAGTATATGTACCTGACGGATAATCCTTAGCTTCCGTTTGTCCCGGAAGCGTAACTGTTGCCATGCTGCCTTCCGGAATTGTGAATTCCCATATACAATCATCACCCTCATACCTCCATGAGCTCTTTATGATGCCGGAAGCAGACTTGTACTCAGCTTCGAGATGTCCTAGTCTCTTATCTGGAACAGGTTTCATTTTTATGTGTTTGAAGCCTGGCTGGGCAGGATTAGCTGATATACCTGCCGCTGTCTCCCAAAGCCATTCGCAGACACAGCCATAAGCATAGTGGTTGAAGCTGTTCATACCCTTCGGTCCCATACCAGATTCGATCATATAACTGTTCCAACGTTCCCAGACAGTAGTAGCACCATTGTCAACAGAGTAGAGCCAGCTAGGATTCTTACGTTGTAACAGAAGATCATAAGCTATATCAGCCATGTCATTATCTGTCAAGGTGCTCATCAGGATGGAGGTACCAAGGAATCCTGTCTGAAGACAATCTCCGTGCTGACGGAAGTTTTCACGAAGACGAGCGATCATATTATCTCTCGCTTCATCTTCTAAAAGATTATTCTTCAAAGCAAAAAGGGCAGGAGTCTGCATGGAATCTAGTATCCTCAGCTTGAATGAGCCTTCCTGAGTCAGGAATTTCTCTTTGATATAACGACGAGCTTCTTCTGCCATTTCATCATAAACATCTGCATTCCTGTCTGCTGCAACTGCCATATCACGCATCATTTCAGCATCAAGAAGCCAATATGAGGCGCTGAGATAATTCCAATATTCCAAAGCTTCCGGACGCGGAACGCGACCTTTCGGTCCATAGATGAAAGCACCTCCGCCGCTGCTCTCAAGAGGTTCATAACTCAGCCAGTCGGCCCATTGGTAATTTTTGTTTTCTGCAGCAAGGGCATTATGGTCATATTTCGTTTCATTGATATGATTCATAAACTTCTCCATAGCCTCCCAGTTTTCATCAATGACAGCAATATCGCCAAACTGCTTCCATATTGTCCATGGTACAATAATACCTGCATCAGCCCAACCCAGACGCATCTTTTCATTGCCATACTGTGCCAAAGGAGCCACACCTGGGAACCCGCCTGTCTCACTCTGAGAATCTCTCATGTCACGCATCCATTTCCTCATGAACGCACCTGTATTTGCAAAGAAGGATCCGGTCTCGGCAAAGACCTGTGCATCCGCTGTCCAGCCGAGTCTTTCGTCTCTCTGCGGACAATCAGTCGGAACGGAGAGATAATTCGAATACATTCCCCACACAGTATTGGAAATCAACTGATTTACAAGAGGATTCCCAGTAGTTATGTGGCCGATTTCCATGTCTTTGGTTACAGATGAAACAGGTATGGACCTTATCATTCTGAATCTGACCTCATCTGAAGATGTTACAGAAATATATCTATAACCGAAGAAGGTTCTGCGTGGCATGTAACTTACATAATCATTCTCTTCACCGAAGGTATATTGCAGAAGGATTCCCGGATTATCTTGCACTCTCAGATTACGACGATGACAGCTTCCCTCAGGGCCATCCATACCCCTGTTCTCCGCTCCATTACCATCATTCAGAATCTCTGAAGGGAGACATGTAAGTACCGTCCCTTCTGCAGCCTTGAATACGAATTGAGGGACTGCAGCAGCATTCTGGCCAAAATCAACGACAAGAGTTTCGTCCGGCTTGAGTACGATCTCATCACCTTCATCATACTCCTCAAGAATCACGACTTTTCCATACTCCCCTTCCTTGGCTCCTTCTACATCTTTCCAGACATAAGCTCGTGCCGGAGTTAAAGCAAGGTCATGACGGAGATATATTTCCGCCCCATCTGAAGGAAAGATTCCGCCTTTGAATTCATTATTGATTTCAGCCTTACCAAGTTTATCCAATGTCTCATATCCCGGTGCAATACGTGCATCGTAATATTCTCCATCGAATATCGATGCATGCGTAACCGGGCCGGCGATTCCAGCTTTCCATGTGTCAGGGGAAGTTCCGAAACATTCTTTGGAACCATCCGAATATGTCAATTCTATGACACCGCGGAATGCACATTTCTTTCCTATCATACCGCGCGTCTTTGCCGGCGTAATGATCTTATCAGCCCACCACCCCGGAGTGACTTGTGCAGCAAATACATTCTCGGCACCTGAGCTAAGATTGACAGCATCGGTTACATCATATGTGAAAGAATACCTTGTCTTCTGATGATGGGTAAAGCCAGGTTTCAGAAGTTCCTCACCGACAAGCCTACCATTTACATAAACATCATACACACCCAGACCGGTAGTCATCCACTTTGCTGAAGCCACCTTCTTTCTGTTTCCAATGACAGATACGAACCAGCTGGCTCCTTCTGCTGAATGCCAACGTTCTGAAGGCACAAGCTCTGTCACCACAGGTGCATCTGCAGCAGAGATCCAGACGGAGGTATTCCAAGTCGAATCAGCCAATGCATCAGTCCTGAAACCGACATAGGCATCATCAGCATCGGCACATGAAGTACAAGCGAAAAAAAACGAAAAAGCGGCTACCAATAAAGTCAGATGTGTCTTCATAATCAATCTATTGTCTTATCTATATTGAATCTTGTGATCTTTCTTGAAGTATTCTTCTGGAATTCGGTATCTCTTAACTTCACCCTCTTCACAGCTTTGTAAGGAGGCATCTTCGCATTAAGAGCCTTTACATGAGTCTCGAAATACTCCTGAAGGTCTGATATGCCTTTATCCTTAAGAAGATCGGCATCAGGGAAAATCTCCGCCACGATTGTGATCTTTTCCTTCTGCACACGGCTTTCTCCGGCATAAACCACAACCTCATTGACACCTTCCACCTTCTGAAGATCTGCCTCGATCTCCTCCGGATATACATTCTTGCCGTTTGACAGAATTATGAGATTCTTCTTTCTTCCTGTAATATATATCCAGCCTTCTTCGTCAAGCTTGCCGTAATCTCCGGTATGGAAAAATCCGTCCTTGTCGAAGACCTCGGCAGTAGCTTCAGTATTGTTGTAATAGCCAAGCATCACATTCGGGCCCTTGACACAAATCTCACCTTCACCGTTTTCATCAGGATTGTCAATCTTGACACGACATGCGAGAATCGGTGTTCCTACGCTGCCAGGTTTGCGATATTCATTTCTATTGGCAGAAATGAGAGGAGAGCATTCTGTGATTCCGTAGCCGTTAAGTATGGTTATTCCCAATGAATCGAATGTATTAATGATTTCCTCATCAAGCTTTGCACCGCCGCAGATGATAAGTTCCAGCTTTCCTCCAAAGGCAGAAAGTACGCTTGAAAAGAGCTTTCTCCTGACATCGATGCCGACCTTTCTCAAACAATCACTCACCTTCATCATAACCTTAAGGATTCCCTCCTTTCCGCTCTTGCGTGCTGTAGTCCAAATCTTTCTGCTCATCACTTCAAGGAATGCAGGAACAAGAATAAGATGTGTCGGTTGCTGCTCTTTGATTTCATCGCTGACATGCTTTATACCGCTTGATATATACACTTCACATCCTTGAGCTAGATGGCCGACATAATTGACGGTTGAGCCGAATGTATGATGCGGAGGGAGGACATGGAGAGTTTTTCTTGTAATGTCGAAATTGTACATTCCCAAAGTCATATCAAGGCCGATATTGGCCTGAGAAAGCATCACGCCTTTTCCTTTACCGGTCGTACCGGAAGTGAAGACAATCGAGGCAAGCTTATTGACATCGATCTTGTAATCATAATACGAATTGTCTCCGTTCTCAAACAGTTCCGCACCCTTTGCCTGCAGATCAGAAATGGAAGCAAGAGACTTGCCCGAACACTCTACAGTACTTTCAGGAGCGACCGATATGAATGTCTCGACAGTCTGAAGCCCACCTTTTCCGATAATATCCTTTATCTTGGCTTCAGAAGACTTTCCGAATATAACAGCCTTACAGCCGGTGGTAGTGATAATTCCGTCAATATCATCAAGCGGCAGTTCCTTATCAACAGGAACAGTTACGGAACCGATTGCCATTACAGCAAAGAAAGAACAGCACCAGCCATATGAATTCTCGCCGACTATGGCAATGTTTTCTTCCCTTAGTCCATATGAAATCAAAGCTGTTCCTAGATTTCTTACATCATCGCGCCATTGAATGAATGAAACCTTTCTGACTTCCTTGTCCCAGTAATTTTCCTTGTAAGATATAGCAGTGCTTTCCGGAAAATTCTGAGCTGCCTCCTCGACCAACGAGCGCATGTCGTCAATGAAGGTGGTCTTGTAAATAGGGTAATTCTTATTCATCGTAAAGGTTTTAATACACAGAAATATCAGTTAAAGTTAGTAAATTTTCCCATAGATTGCCATCAATCACCGTAAAATCAATAATAAAGCGATAAAAAAAACATGCCATACCAGCAAAAACCGATATGGCACATTCATTAAAACAACTATTTAAAGAAGATTCAAGGCCTCACCTGCTGCGATAGGCTTTTCCGCCTCTCTCATCACTTTCGACATGAGTTCTCTTTGCATATCTTGAACCGATTTTAATTTTGTCAAGGTGCATTGACTTTCCATCTTACACGCCAAATGCCATCAGAAAATGAATGGCTAATTATCCTGAACTCCCCTATCCCGGCAGTACTGGAAACATGGGTACCAATACATGCACATGCATCATAATCTCCGATACGGACTATTCTCAACAAGTCAGATGCATCATCAGGAAGTTTGCTCAGATCAAGAGATTCTGCTGCTGTGTCACGACGCATGAACTCCACAGTTACAGGAAGATCGCGAGATATAATTTCATTCACCTTATCTTCAACAGCACGAACCTGTTCCTGAGTCGGCTCGGTTTCCAAAAGATAGTCACACTTTGACTTCTTTCTTTCAATATGAGCATTTCTGGAACGAGGACAACCGAAGAAATTGACCATAGTAGCATTCAGAATATGCTCGGCAGAATGCATAGGTGCTACAGAACCATCCTTGAATTTGGTTCTTCCGTCTGTTTCGGGCTGATTCATGACAGTATTCAATCTAGATCTCGTCAGGCTGCTGACCGTCATGAGCTTTCCACATGCATTCCGTAATCTGCATATCAGTAAAGACAGCAGTGAAAGATGAATCTTCCGGAGAGCATGCATAGACACCGAAACTTATCTCTTCCGCACCTGCATACATATGGCAGATACGCATCTGGATGAAATCCACACCATTTGTCGAACATTCGATGCAATAATCATCCGCACGACGTGAAAAACGATACCACATGGTCTTGACATCGGCAGGAATTGCCGTTGTAGCCCAATCGGAATAGCCGTTGTTTGTAACAACACTTCCAAGATGCTGGAACGTGTCATTCTCAAACTCGACGGAACCTTTCAGCCAGTTCTCACTGTCAAGGTACATCACGATACCGCACTGATCAAAGCGCTGATGACTCTGGGTAAAATCTGTCTTGACGACAAAACTGAAATATTGTTCCCTTGTCCTGATCTGGAACACTGGCGCATTATCATTACGGAAATGATAATATGTCCTTTGCCACAAATCGGTGTGTGGAGCGGTAGTGATCTGAAGAGTGTCACCGGAAATCTGAAAAGAAGCGGGCTCCCTAGTCCATGCAAAAGAAGAAAGATCTACCTTACCTCCATTTTCGAGAGAGGATACGACTCCATCAATAAGAAGGTCTTCTACAGAATCTGCAGCCTTTGGAGCGCACGCTGAAACAAACAGAGACATGCTCATAATAAATAATCTGACAATCTTTTTCATTATACAGTATAGTTAATGATGATCCGGAAAACCATAAAAGCATCATAAGATGCTGCGTATTGCCTTTTCGACCCTTTCGAGAAGAGGGCCGAAATGATTTCCTTCGTTATATTCGATTGTAACCTCCTTACCATATGACTTCAGGTGGTCAGCTATGGAATGGGTACACTCATCTACATTAGAAAGCCTCTTGTTCCTACCTGACTTTTCCTTTTCCCCTAAAGAAAAATAATACCGGCTGCAGCTGTACTCGCCTGCATTCCTGAACCAATCTGCAAAACCGTCATACCATAAAGATCCCGACACAGATCCGACTGCATCAAAAAGAGGAAGAACGGCAGTACTCCAAACAGCAAAAAGGCCGGAAAGAGAAACGCCAATAACATATCTTTTCTGTCTGTTCATCTGCATGGAATTCTCAATATTGAAAAAATCTCCTTTCAGCATATCGACAAACTGTCTTGCATTTCCGCCGAAATTACCACTTTTGATTCCGGGTGCCTTCCATGGTGTAAGATCATCTTCACAATCAATACCTGAAACTACGACGAAGTTAGAATTGAATTCTTCTGCCATACGGTCCAGCCACAGTTTCTCGGACTCCTTTAGTTTTTCGGGAAGCAGTATGTAACATATGCTTTCCGAACCATTCCTGGAGATATCCAGATGAAGTGAATGATATATTCTTGAAGTTGCCATATCAATGCAAAGATAGCCAAATTAATTGAGTATTAAAAATTGCATATTCAAGGAAAATAAACTACCTTTGAAGAGATAAACGACTAAAACCAACCTATTTGACATTTACTCATACTATGAAAAAGACTGTCCTGGCAGTACTTTCCGCAATCTGCTTCCATACTATCTCACCAGCCCAGAACAATGAACTTCTCAACCTCTCCATTGAAGCACGCGTTGACTATATGCAGGAGTACAGAGAAGGAAACAAGATCAATGACAACAGTGGATTAAAGGGCCGGTATCTCAACATACGCATGGACGGTACTCTAGCCGAAGGTTTCACATATTCATACCGCCAGAGGCTCAACAAGCCAAACAAAGACATCTCATTCTTTGACGCAACAGACTGGATAACTGTTACATACACAAGAAACAACTGGAGTTTCTCGACAGGAAAACAGGTAGTCGGGATCGGAGGATACGAATATGACATCGCTCCTATCGACCTTCACATCTATTCTGAATTCTGGGGAAATATCCCTTGCTTCAAGGTAGGTGTCAGCAGCACATACACTACCGATGACCAGAAAGACAAGTTCATGTTCCAGTTCTGCGAGAGTCCGTTCCGAGGCAACGAGCACAATATCGGCAACAAAGAGATGTTCGCCTACAATGCCGTATGGTATGGCTCACACGGCCTTTTCAGTTCCATATGGTCGGTGAACATGATGGAATACCTTCCCGGCAGGTTCATCAACTACATAGCTCTGGGCAACAAGTTCACAATAGGAAACTTCTCTGCTGAGATCGACATAATGAACAAGGCACTCTCCGTAAAGGAATTCCTAGGTAAGGACATGTCATTCATGTGCAGATTCCTGTGGACCCCGACAGATTATCTGAATGTTTTCGCAAATGTAACTCATGATTATAACAACTATGATATGGAAGGAGACTGGACAGTTCTTCCAGGCACTTCTGTAACCCGCGTCGGTGGAGGTCTGGAATATTTTCCTATCAAGAACTCGAAGGATCTCCGTCTTCATATGAGTTATTGCTATACAGACGGTGTCAATACATCACCGGCAGGAGCCCTCTATCCGAAACAGAACATATTCGATATAGGCATAACCTGGAGAATGAAACTGCTAAAGATCAAGCGCTGATTTCACTATGAAATTCTCTTTCAAAAGATTTTACGACAGGATTCCATCAGGGATAATCTGTCTGCTGATAGTTTTCAGTCTGTTTGCTTTTCTCGGCTGGAGAATGGGAACACCAAACATGCTGAATACTATCATGAACACAGCACATGACTTGTTGCTCAACACCGTATTCTACCTTATGGCCATCTGTGTCATAACAGGAGCTATCGGAAGCATCTTCGTAGAATTCGGAGTAGTCAAGCTTCTTGAAAAGATTCTGAGACCATTGATGAAGCCTCTCTTCAATCTTCCTGGAGTAGCGTCATTGGGAGCAGTTCTGACATTCCTGTCGGACAATCCGGCCATAATCTCCCTTACGAAAGACAAGAGATTCAGCAGTTATTTCAAGAAGTATCAGTTCATTTCACTGACGAATTTCGGTACCGCCTTCGGAATGGGCCTTCTTGTGATAGTATTCATGGTCGGACAAGGCTACTACATAGAACCGTTCATCGGACTGTTCGGAGCCATCTGCGGCTGCATCGTATCTACAAGACTTATGCAGCATTTCATTCTGAAGAGCTATCCGCAGTATCGTGACGAAGATATAGAAATCGATATCCATGAAGAAAGAGAGTCAGAGGGAAATGAGTCCAAGCCGATGTTCCAGAGGATACTTGATTCATTGCTGGACGGAGGAAGGACGGGAGTAGATGTAGGATTATCAATCATACCGGGAGTCCTCATCATCTCTACCCTTGTAATGATCCTTACATTCGGTCCGTCTGAAAGCGGAGAATATACCGGCGCAGCCTATCAAGGAGTCGAACTTCTTCCATGGCTTGGAGCCAAGGTTGACTTCATATTCAAATGGCTGTTCGGATTCAATGATCCTCATCTGATCGCCTTCCCCATCACTGCTCTCGGAGCGGTAGGAGCAGCTTTAGGACTGATTCCTAATTTCATTGAAGCAGGCTGGATAGACGGGAATGCGATAGCTGTCTTCACAGCTATCGGAATGTGCTGGAGCGGATTCCTCAGCACTCATACTGCCATGCTTGACACATTGGGATTCAGAAAACTGACTTCGAAAGCGATTATCGCACACACCATCGGCGGCCTCTCAGCTGCATTCATTGCCCACTGGACATACCTGCTGTTTACCATATTCTAGAAACAGTTCTATTTCAGAGTCTTGTATGAAAGGATATGTATCGTTATGCCGGCAGCAAGAACGATGAAAAAGGTCTTGAACAGCCAATGATCCGTGACAAATAGAGCACAATTCAGAAGCGTGATCCATACAAGACTCACGGAAAGAATCTTTACCTTCAACGGTATGGCTTTATATTCCATGAAATTACGGATGTATGGTCCCAGCTTGGGGTGATTCAGAAGCCAGTCGTAAAGTTTCATGTTGCTGCGCAGGAAAAGCGCTGCAGCCAGAAGCAGCAGCGGAGTCGTAGGAAGTACCGGAAGGAAAATTCCCAATATTCCCAGACCTAAAGAAATCAGACCTAATATCGTAAGCAGAATCTTCATGATCATCTGAAGAATGAAGTCAGTTCATTCTCATCAATTGTTGTATAGTCATATTCCTTGACAGGCTTTCCATCTTCAAGAAGAACCACAATCGGCATGGCCCCGTCAGTAAGAGGCAGAAAGTCATATGGATGGAGATACGAATAAGGAAGTTCCAGTCCTTCGCCATGTTCGGCATAGAATGAAACGGAAACCGAATCCTGGTTTACATGCGTCTGCATGAAAATCACATACAGAGAATCAGCCGGTAATCCATTTCTCCTTACGATTCCGGCCATCTTCGATGCACAATGCATGCAATGCTCGCATGAAGCACTGTAAAAGCATACTGCACGTCTTCCTTTCGACAGGCCAAGGCTATCAGCGACAGGAGCAAAAGCGTCGGCAGACAGGTCATTTGATTCTGTCCTTGTTCTGTAATAGAAATCAGGAGGAGAGACCATGAATACAGCTGCTGCTGATAACGAAGCGGAAACGATAGCAACAATCGGTTGATGCCTGATGACTTTGCCCTGATAGTTCCAGGCATAGATCAGGAGGATAAGGAGGATAAGATTCTTCAGAAGAGACTGAACAGGATTCATCTCGACAAGATCTCCCATGCAATGACAAGACTCCGTATCTCCTAGGGAAGTTCTCCAAAGCAGGAAAATCGAAAAAGAAATCAGCGAAAGCGCTGTAAGCGATTTTACCGGACGGGGATAGACATTCAGCGATAAAAGCAGGCCGATTATGAACTCCCCTATGACTATAAGCCTTGCAGCAATGGAGCAGATATCGAAACCGGCAAAGCCGAATGAGAATATATATAATTCGAAGCCCTCCATAGAGGAGAGCTTCGCTACAGCCGAGAGCATGAATACAGCTCCCAGTACAATCCGTGCAAGACCTTTCAAGATATTACTCCTGATAATTCACACAATCGATTGTTCCGATCTTGTTGAGGTCGATCGATATGATCTCGCCCTTGATGTCCTCAACCTTGATCTCTGAACACTTCTTGTCTTCAGGACGTTCAATAATCACATCCTCAGCAGTAATGTTCAGAACTTTTACCTCGCATTTGCATTTATCCGGCTTTGCACATGAAGAGAGTGCCAATACTGCCAGAGCGATAAAAAATACCTTTTTCATTTTCAAATCTGTTTTTGTTAACCTAAACTCCTTATTAAGGAATGCAAAATTACAAAGATTAGTAATCAAACGCAAGACACGATTCAACAAAAGACGTTATATTTGCATAGGAATGCGATGGAAAAAATACTGGAAATATTTCTCCTAACAGTCGGTGCAAGCTTCGTCCAGAGGACCACCGGCTTCGGTTTCGGCATCTTCATAATGACCATGCTGCCTTTCCTCATGCCTTCCTATGGAGAAGCTACTACCTTGTCAGGTCTGCTCGCTCTAACCACATCCGCCTTCATAACTTTCAGGATGCGCAAATACATATGCTGGAAAAGACTCGTGCCGATTCTGATCACATTCATCATCACCTCTGCGATCGCAATCTGCGTGCTGACAAGGATCCATGACAATACATTAAGGAAGATATTGGGTATAATATTGATAATCACCGCATTCTATTTCGCGTTCTTCAGTACCCGCATCAAGCTCAAGACAACTCTGCCCTATCAGATCGGCGCCGGTTCCATAAGCGGAATCATGGGAGGATTCTTCGGAATGCAAGGGCCTCCTGCCGTCCTCTATTTCATATCTTCAGAGCCTGACAAGAACCATTACATGGCCATGGTGCAGACTTATTTCCTTATCGGGAACTCCATGATGACCATAGTCAGGGCCTCGAACGGTTTTCTGACCGCTACGGTCGGCCGCAATTATCTGTTCTGCATAGCGGCCGTCATGATCGGTACATTGCTGGGATCATGGGCATTCAAGCATATACCAGGAAAGATTTTCCCATACGTGGTTTACTCATATATCGGGATCAGCGGATTGATAATATTACTGACATCATAAACAACGACTATGAATCTCATCGAATTATTCAAGAAGATCAAGCCGTATGTATTTCCATACAGATGGCTGGTCATCATCACACTCATCCTTACTCTTATCGGCTCTCTGATTGCCCAGGTCAATGCTATCGTCCTGGACCGAACTGTAGATGCAATCAATGCACTGATAAATCCGGACGGTTTCGCATGGTCCAAGGCCGCAAGAATACTAACCATCATAACCATAGTCCTTCTTGGAAAGGAAATCCTCTCTGCCGGTATAACCTTCGCACAGAACTTCTTTGGCGAAAAGATGAGGATAAACGTATCCAAAGATCTTTCACAGGCAGTCATCGACAGAATGCTGACCTATAGAATGGGATTCTTCTCAGCGAAAGACAATGAGACCGGAAAGCTGCAGACAAGAATCGATCAGGGAGTCAGCAGTCTCTCATCTACAGTGCAGAATTTCTTCATCGACCTTCTGCCACTGTTCATGAGCGCCATTCTTGCCCTGATCCTCATGTTCGCAGCAAACGTTTATGTAGGACTTACCGCCCTGATGATCGTGCCTATCTACATTTTCATAACGATACGTCAGGCACGGAGGCTACAGGGCTGGAGAAGGAACATGCGTACGTACAGAGAGCAGAAAAGCCATGGTGTCAAGAACATCATCGACAGCATGAATGTGATCAAGTCTTTCAACAGAGAAGGGATTGAGAGCGAAAAGCAGTGGGACATACAGACAGAATATTCTGACAATCAGATGCTTGTACGCAAGACTTCCTTCTACTACGATGGACTTAAAAGTTTCATCAGACAGATCGGAACCGTACTGATCATCATACTCACCGCATATCTCGTTCTCATAGAATATCCCGGCATGACCATCGGTAAGATCATGTATCACATCATGCTCTTCTCGAATGTCACCGCTCCAATCACCCAGCTCCACCGCATCTTCGACCAGATGAACGACGCACTTATCTATGCAGAAGGATTCTTCGATATACTGGACGCCGATGACCAGAAGGAGCCATCAGGAAAATATCGTCCTGAAAAGGTCGAAGGCCGTTTCGAAATATCGAATGTCGATTTCACATATCCTAACGGAACCAAGGCTCTCCACAACATAGACATGACCATCGACAGCGGAAAGATCACAGCATTCGTAGGGCTGTCTGGGGCCGGAAAGTCCACAATCCTGAATCTTCTCGTACGTTTCTATGATCCTGATTGCGGCTCGATAAAACTGGACGGTGTGGACATCCGTGATTACGACATACATTTCCTCCGCGAAAACATAGGAATGGTCCTACAGAAGAACCACATCTTCGACGGTACGATTGAAGAGAACATACGTTACGGCCGCCCGGGAGCCACAATCGAAGAAGTACATGAGGCTGCCCGCAAAGCCTATATATATGATCAGGTCATGAAGCTTCCTATGGGCTTCCAGTCAAAGGCACAGCTTCTCTCCGGAGGACAGCAGCAGCGAATCGCAATCGCCCGACTCTTCCTCAAGAATCCACCGATCATCTTCCTCGACGAGCCGACCGCAAGTCTCGACGCCATAGCTACCGAGCAGATCAAGGCCAGCATCGATGCAATCAAACGTGACAGGACAGTTGTGGTAATCTCACACAGCATCTCCCAGATCATCGACAGTGACATCATATATGCCCTTCGCGACGGCCGTGTCGAACAATCCGGCGATCCTGACGGCCTCTACAAGAAAGGCGGCATCTATAAGGACATCGTCGATGCCTCCGCCCGCTCCCTCAACATAGAAAAGTTGGCCGACACGCTGGACATCGACTAGGCAAAATTTCATCGTGGAGCACAAGATATTAAGAATCAATCGTTTAAACTGACCCACGTGCTCCCCTTTGACGGCACGTACATTATAGGAACCAGTTAATTACCAAGTAATTACACTCCACAAAAAACAAGCTATGGCAAAGATATATGTAGCAAGCAGCTGGAGAAACCAGTATTATCCTGAAGTCGTGAAAAGACTTCGCGAAGCAGGTCATGAAGTATATGACTTCCGTAATCCTCCTCATGGACAGGGCGGGTTCAAATGGCAGAATCTGGATCCGGATTTTGCCAGATGGGACGTGAATGAATACAAGCAGGGTCTGAAGCATCCATCTTCAGAACTACAGTTCAAGACAGATCTCGACGCATTGAATTGGGCTGACACATGCCTGCTGGTGCTCCCATGCGGCCGAAGCGCACATACCGAAGCCGGCTGGATGAAAGGTTCCGGCAAGAGAACGATCGTATATATCCCCGAAATGCAGGAACCGGAGCTTATGTACAAGCTCTTTGACCTCATAAGCGGAGATATGGAGGAAGTTTTATGGTTTTTGAAATATGGTGAGCCATACTCGGGTGATTCAAGATTTGTTGCAAAATGCAGATTGCTGCAATCCATATATAGAGAAGAGTCCGGCCTGGCAATAAAGCCATACAAAGGTCGCGATGGAGTCCATTATTATGGAAATTATATTGAAAGCGGAGAAATCACCGGAGCTAACTTTCTTGAAGAGTATATATTTGAGTATGCAAAAAAACGTGTCAGAAATAAGCAGAATTACGAAACCATCGAATCTGACAGACTCTTCAACAATCTCCTTTCAAGTCAGCCTATGGCCTTCAACCTTTTCTATCCATTGATGAAAATGCTGAAAGAATCACCGGCAGAGGCAACAATGGCAATCAGAAAAGCTCTGCCTATGTTCCCGATTCATAAAGTGACAGAAATAGACTTGGAATTCATACCTGAAAATTACATGGATCTTACAGGTGACAAGAGCGCCATGGATGCTATCATCAGATTTGAATCAGCAGGTGGTAAGAGTGCGTTCATCGCCATTGAAACCAAGTATTCAGAAAATCTTGGCAGCAATGAAGCTTCAGACAAGAGCAAGACGATAGAAAAAATAAAGCAGTTGAAATGCTTCAGGCCTGACATTGAAGAACGTATCAGCGACAGGAAAACAAAACTCACCCAGATATATAGGAATTTCCTTTTGAGCGAATGTTACGGCCTTTACATAGACGCTGAATCATTTTCGATAGTTCTTGCGCCAAGGGATCATACTTCCACGGACAAAGAAGTCAAATCTCTTTCTGATGAGTTGCGCGAAGAATACCGCAGAAAAATTCAACCTGTCACCCTGGAGGATTTCGTAGTCGCCCTTATTTCAAATTCTGATGGAGAATATAAAGCTGTATTCCAGAAGTTCTACGACAGGTATCTGAATTTTGCAAAAGACTATGGCAGATAATACTTGACAGCCAATTACCATTAAGCACAAAAACCTGAATACCAATTATTTAAAGATACCCACATGCTAACTGAAATGAGCATGTGGGTAATAGCATAGTACTGACAATCAATTAAGCTCCACAGCCGCACATTACAGGCTGCTGCCGCCGATAAAGCTTCTCAAGAGGGATGTTGAAGGGACATCCTTGTCTGATACCGGAGTGAAGTAGCTGAGGAATTTCTTGAGGCGGTGGACTTCGCTGTATTCAGGACAGTTCTTCGGGACAGTCATGAGGATGCGCTCCGCATGGGCACGTATCACGGCAAATTCGACGAGATACGCAGAATTGAAAAGCACGTCGGCGTTTTCCTGATATGGGTATATCCATTTCACTTCGGAGCGACGGACATTTGGCCAATGCATGATGGACTCACGTGCCGTGAAAGCTCCCTTGTTGAAATCGCGGACAATTCGACGAAGGAGACGGTTGTCACTGGTAGGGATACAGTTATGATCATCAAGCGAAATACTGGTGATCGTATTGATGAATATCCTGTATTTTGATGATTCGGCTACCTGGTCGGTAAGACGTGGATTGAGGGCATGGATACCTTCGATGATAAGGATAGATCCCGGTTCAAGACGGAGTTTCTTACCATTGAATTCACGAAGTCCTGTAACGAAATTGTATTCAGGTACATCCACTGTCTCTCCGGCGAGAAGTTTCAGGACATCACTTTGAAGATACCTGTGATCGACAGTCTCGAAATTATCGAAGTCAAATTCACCGTTCGGAAGTCTAGGTGTGTCAAGTCTGTTTACAAAATAATCATCGGTAGAGAAGGAGATCGGACGTATTCCACATGCCTTCAGCTGAATGCTGAGACGTTTGCAGAATGTGGATTTTCCGCTTGAGCTCGGACCTGTGATCAAAACGACACGGACCGGATTTTCAGGATCATTCACCCTTCTTTCGATCTCTTCCGCAATCTGAACTATCTTCTTTTCCTGCAGTGCCTCGGCAATCTTGATAAGGTCGCTTGCCTCTCCTCTCTGGCAGGCAAGATTTACGTCTCCCACATTCTCAAGGCCCATGATCCTGTTCCATTTAAGATTCTCAGAGAACACATCGAATGTCTTCGGCTGCTCTACGAACGGAGCGAGTTCTTCAGGCTGATGTCTGCTCGGTACTCTCAGAAGCATACCACCTCTGTACATCTCCAGACTCCATACCTTGAGATAACCGGTACTTGAAAGCAAAGCCTCATAATAATAGTCGGGCGTCTCTTCCAAAGTATAGTAATTTACATACACATCACCAGAAGTCTCCAGAAGCTTGACCTTGTCTTCATAGCCGAGACTACGGAAAAGCCCGATGGCTTCTTCAAGAAGGACTTCATGGCGACGGAAAGGAATATCCGCATTGACGAGCTCATTCATGCGCGCCTTGATCATTTCAAGATCTGCAGAAGTCATCTCTGCTCCATCACCCTTGGAAATTGAGCAGAAATAACCTTTGGATATAGGTCTTCTCAACACGACACGACAACCTGGAAAAACATCCTTTGCTGCCTTGGTCAACAAAAAACACAGTGAATTGCAGTAAACGCTGCGGCCTATGTATGTGGTATAATCGAGGAACTCCACCTGCCTGCTGTTGAATGCGCGGTATTTGAGTCCCTGGCTTACATTGTTCACTTTAGCGCAAAGAATCGGATACGGCTTTTCAAACTCAAAAGAAGGAAGCATATCCATCAATGTAGTACCTTCCGGGAAGGTCATGCTTGTCTGTGTGTTGACACAAAAAATCTTCACCATTTGGAAACAAGTTTTAGATCCGAATGGTGAAGATACGAATATTTTTTGATTTGGTATTACTCTTTGACCTTAATGTCGAGTTTGACAGGCTTGATCATGTTCTCAGGAGAGAGTATGGTGTCAAGGTCTTCCTTAGAAAGAATGTCATGTTCCAGAACAAGATCATAGATGCTCTTACCAGTAGCCATGGCCTCTTTTGCTATCTTTGTCGAATACTTGTATCCGATCACAGGATTCAGTGCGGTAACCACGCCAAAGCTTGAGTGGATATATTTGTCACACTGCTCTTCGTTGGCAATGATGCCATCAACACAATTTACACGAAGAGTATCAAAGCCGTTCATCATGATTTCTGCAGATTCAAAGCAGCACTGTGCCATCACAGGCTCCATCGCATTGAGCTCCATCTGAGCAGCTTCAGATGACATTGCCACGCAAAGGTCATTACCGATCACCTTGTAGCAGATCTGGTTCATGACCTCCGGAATCACCGGATTCACCTTACCCGGCATGATTGAAGAACCCGGCTGACGTGCAGGAAGATCGAATTCATGGAAGCCGCAACGAGGACCAGAAGAAAGAAGACGAAGGTCATTGCATATCTTGTTCATCTTGGTTGCCACACGGCGGAGAGCAGATGAATAACCTACCATGCAAGAGGTATCGGAAGTAGCGGCAACAAGATTGTCAGCAAGCTTGATGTCCCATCCTGTTATCTCACGGAGTGCTGCAATACACTTATCGGAATATCCTGGCTCTGAACAGATTCCTGTACCGATGGCTGTAGCGCCCATATTGACTGTAAGGAATTCCTCAGCAGCGAAATTCAGGTTGCGTATCTCATCACGGAGGATTGATGCGAAGGCTCCGAAAGTCTGGCCGAGAGTCATAGGAACTGCATCTTCAAGCTGTGTACGTCCCATCTTGAGAATACCTGCAAACTCCTTTGCCTTTGCCTCGAACGAATCGATAAGCGGAAGGAAATGCTTCATGAATTCAAGGTGAGTCGCATAAAGGCCAAGATGGATTGCAGTAGGATAAGCATCATTTGTTGACTGCGAGCAGTTCACATGGTCATTAGGAGAGCAATGCTTGTATTTGCCGAGAGGATAACCCATTATCTGGAGAGCACGGTTCGCAATGACCTCATTAGCATTCATATTGGTGGTAGTTCCGGCTCCTCCCTGAATCATATCGACAGGGAAATGCTCATGATGCTTTCCTTCAAGAATCTCACGGCATGCCTGAGTGATTCCATTATATTGTGCGTCCGAAAGAAGGCCGAGCTGATAGTTCGCTTCAGCAGCAGCAAGCTTGGTCATAGCAAGACCATTGATGAACAAAGGATAGTCATTGAGATGGAAACAGCTGATAGGGAAATTTTCAAGACCTCTGAGAGTCTGGACTCCGTAAAGTGCATCAGCAGGAACATCAAGCGATCCTATCAAATCGCTTTCAACTCGAACGTTTTTCAAACAATCTTCCATAATTTTAGACATATTGATTATAATTTATCACAAACAAAGGTAGCAATCAAAAGTCAAGAAAACAATCAAAAGAGGGGAAATAAACCATTGGCTGCATATTTTTAATTATATTTGCCCAAGATAAGATTATCGTTATGGAATACATAAGCTTAAACAACGGAATACAGATGCCGGCTCTCGGCTATGGAGTGTTCAAAGTCGATCCTGCAGAGTGCGAAAGATGTGTGACTGATGCCATCAATGCGGGATACAGAATGATAGACACAGCACAGTTCTATGCCAATGAAGAGGCTGTCGGCAATGCTATCAGAAAAAGCGGAATAAGCCGTGAAGAATTCTTCATCGTCACCAAGATATGGATATGCAATTCCGGTGAAGCAAAAGCAGAAGAATCATTCAAGGAAAGCCTCGGAAAGCTTCAGACCGACTATGTTGACCTTCTGCTTGTCCATCAGCCGTTCGGCGATTATTACGGCACATACAGGACTCTGGAAAAGGCATTGGCTGACGGCAGGACCAGAGCGATCGGAGTGAGCAATTTTTATGCAGACAGATTCCATGACCTTGCTTGCCATGTGAACGTCATGCCTGCCATCGACCAGCTTGAAACAAATGTATTCAGCCAGCAGACCGAAATGAGGGAGCTGCTAAGCCAGACCGGAACAAAGGCAATGGCATGGGGACCGATGGCTCAGGCAAAAGAGAATTTCTTTGACCATGAAGTCCTCAAGGCCATAGGCGCGAAATACGGCAAGACCGCATCGCAGGTAGGGTTGAGATTCCTCGTGCAGCAAGGCATTCCGGCAATCCCGAAAACAACAAACGCCGAGCGCATGAAGGAGAACATCGACATCTTCGACTTCGTTCTTGACGAAGATGACATGGATATCCTGAAGACCTTGAACCTCCACGATAAAGGGACAAGAGATTATACGGATCTCGCATATGCAAGCAGGATAATAGCTCAGAAATTCTAGGGATAAAGCAAAATATGAAATACAAGGAAATCGAAAACTGCGAGGCTTTGAGGATAGCGCTCGAAGCAGGTGGGACATTGAGACATTATGCATTCCAGGGCATTGATTTCAACAGATGCATGGATACGGCCATGCAATGCCGTTTCTCTGACTGTCTCTTTCTGGGAGGTTTCGGAGTTGATAAGCTGAGAGACAGAATGGACGACTCATGTTCAATATTCCCGAGGTTTCAGGGACTCCCTTTCAGAGCGTTCCGCAGCGGACTATACAATGCCGGATCATTGTATGAAGGTTACCGTCCGGGAGATCCTGATTCATACAAGGATTGCTATGACAGCAAGGTTTACGAGCATTATCTGAAAGCCGGCAAACAGACCGGAGACATCAAGGAAACATTAGCCCGTATCCTTCATGACCATTCGATGAACGACGGTCTTGACGATTTCCTGCGTTCTTTTGATGAAAAAAGCATTGTCGGCATCATGGGAGGACACGGCCTGTCCCGTTGCGACGAAAGCTACAGGAAAGTAGCACTGATCAGCAAGAAACTTACTGAAGGCGGAAGCCTGATGGTCAGCGGAGGAGGACCGGGAGCCATGGAAGCGACACATTTGGGAGCATGGATGGCTGGGCGCAGTGAGGAAGATCTGGATGAAGCTCTGGCGATTCTTTCACACGCACCATCCTACAAAGACAGGCTTTGGCTGGATACCGCATTCAAAGTACTTGAAAGATTTCCGACATCGAAGTATGTCAGCCTGGGTGTACCGACATGGCTTTACGGACATGAACCTGCAACACCATTCGCCACTCATATCGCCAAATATTTTGACAACAGCACACGTGAAGACACCATTCTGACCATAGCTAAAGGCGGTGTTGTTTATTCTCCGGGAAGTGCCGGAACGATGCAGGAGATTTTCCAGGATGCCGTCCAGAACCATTACCTTAGTTTCGGATATGCCAGTCCTATGGTCTTCCTAGACACAGAATACTGGACAGAAGAAATGCCGGTCTATAAGCTCATGCAGTATCTCGTTGACAAAGGCAAATACAATAATCTGCTTTTGTCAATTACAGACTCTATAGACGAGATAGTAAAAATCCTGGAAGATTTCAGGAAATGACCTTCTTTACCTTACATCAAGCAAGGTTATGTCAAAAATCAATGTGGAGAACGCCTTGATAGCTCCTGCAGGACGGGAGCCATAGCCTAAGTTATATGGTATCACCACTTCCCAGCGGGATCCGACTGGCATCTCTCTCATTGCTGTTATCCAGCCGGTAATCAATTCGTTGAGTCTGAAGACAGCAGGGCGTCCTTTCTGTGTCTGGTCAAAGATCTTCCCGTTTATCAGTTTACCTACATAATGTACCGTCACGAAACTTTTAGGCGATGGCTTAGGACCATGTCCCTTAGTTATCTCACGGTACATGACGCCGTTGAACATGATCTTCACACCAGGTTTCTGAGCGTATTCCTGAAGAAACTCCTGGTTTCTCAATTTGTATGCGTTATCAACTGGTGGCATGGCTTAATGACAATCATGGTGATCACATATCTCACCGTTATCCTTTACATTGCCGGCAAGGTATTCCCTCACAAGTTCTTCTACATCTCCGCTGCAGCCTCTGATCACTTCTATCCTCTGGGCTTCAAGCACATTCTTCGCACCCTGTCCCATATTTCCTGCAAGCATCACAGCTACACCCATCTGTCTCAAGACAGGAGCGATACCGCTCTTGCATCCGCAGCCTTCAGGTGATGCCATCCTAGACACATCTGTTATCCTGCCTTCAATGACATTGAATATCGTGTAATAGGCACAATGACCGAAATGGTCATCAACCTTGCCGTCTCTTGTAGGTACTGCTATCTTCATATGCATATTTTTTTCAAAGTTACTCTTAAAAGGAGACTTTTGCAAATCAGGAATGGCACATGCATTGCTTTATGTCAGGCATAAAACGTATTGTTATGAGCAAGATCAGCGAAAGGATCCGGTACATCGGGGTCAATGATGATGAGAAGTCTCTTTTCGAAGGGATATGGCCTTTACCATTCGGTATAAGTTACAACTCCTATATCATTGTCGATAAGAAAATTGCACTGATTGATACGATAGATGAAGGCTTTGAAAGGGAGTACCTCGAAAAGATCAAGGAGGAAATCGGCTCGAGAGCTATAGACTATCTTGTCGTCAACCATATGGAACCGGACCATTCTTCGCTGATTTCGCTCATTTTGGATATTTATCCGGGCATTCTGGTCGTAGCTGACGCAAAGGCATTACCTATGCTCAAAGGATATTACGGACTCAGCGAAGACGATGTGCTCATTGTAAGAGATGGGGACAAGCTGAATCTTGGTTCATGCGAGCTCAGCTTCCATATGACTCCGATGATTCATTGGCCGGAAACGATGATGACATGGCTGGGCGCGGAAAAGACCTTGTTTTCAGGTGATGCATTCGGAACATTCGGAGCGCTGAAACATGGACTCACCGATTCGGAATACAGATGCGGGTGTGGCGACGAATGCGAATGCGGATGCCGTGAAGGAGGAGAATGCGGCTGCAATGATGGCTGCGACTGTCAGGAATTCAACGAAAAAGGAGAATGCATGCACTATTGTTCGGAGGGATTCAAGAACGGTGTAGCCGATGCATTCGGAATGTACAGAAACGAAATGATCCGGTATTACTCGAACATCGTCGGAAAATACGGAAGTGCAGTACAGACAGCTCTCAAGAAGATTTCCGGCCTTCCGATAGAAAGAATATGCAGCACTCATGGTCCTGTATGGGAAAAGCAGGTTCCGGAAGTCATCGGGCTGTACGACAGTCTGAGCCGCTATGAGGCAGAGCCGGGAGTATGCATAGTTTATGGTTCCATGTACGGAAACACAGCGGAAGCGGCGCGTAATCTCGAACGCGAACTGGTATCCATGGGAATCCCGGCAGCATTGCACAACCTCAACGTCGAAAACGCCTCAGCAGCCCTGCGTGACACATTCAGATACAACACTTTAGCAGTCGGCTCCCCTACCTACAACGGAGGAATATTCCCTCCGGTTGAAGCATTCATGCATGCACTTGCCTCCCGTATGATCAAAGGACGCGACTTCTTTGCATTCGGTTCATACACATGGGCATCTGCAAGCGTGCGACTTCTCAACGATTATGCCTCCACCCACGGGTTCAAACTACTTCATCCGGGCATATCATTCCCGCAGGCATACACACCGGACAAATGCGACATGAAAGAAATCGCACGGATCATTTCTAAGAACATATAAGACTACGGACAAATGGACACAAAGACACAGAAGTACAGATGCGCCAAATGCGGCTGGATCTATGATCCGGCAATCGGCGACCCCAAAGGAGGCATTCCTCCGGGAACACCATTCAAAGACCTTCCAAAAGACTGGAAATGTCCGGTCTGCGGCCAACCCAAAAGCATGTTTTTCCCGGAGTGACGGGCTGTTAGCAGAATTTCGTTATCTTTGCATATGAAATGGAATTCTGTACAATCCAGAGGGATTGTCAGTCAATTTTACAATAAAGTCACAAGAGATGAAAGAGCTGAAATGTCCTAAATGCGGAAGCATTTTCACCGTTGACGAAGCGGACTATGCAACGATCGTCAGCCAGGTCAGGAATACCGAATTCGAGAAGGAACTCAACCGCCGGGTCGGTGAGATGATGGGAAGGCAGGATGCCGAACATAAGGTAAAGGAAGCAGCTGCAAGGGAGGACTTCAGCAGAAAGCTTGGCGACAAGGAAAAGGCCATTTTCGAGAAAGAACAGGAGATAGCGCGTCTCAAGGCCAGTCTTCAAGGCATTGAAGAGAAGAACAGGCTTGAGAAGGAAAATGCCGTAATGCAGGCCAGAAACGAAATGAACGAGACACTCAGTTCAAAAGATCTGGAAATAGCTGAGTTGAAGAACAGAAGCACCCTTGCCAGAAGTGAAGCTGAACTGCAGAAGACCGCTATCAGGGACGAGTATGAAGCTAAGCTGAAACTGGCCCAGGAGCAGGTGGACTATTACAAGGACATGAAGATCAAGATGTCCACCAAGATGGTCGGAGAGTCACTTGAAGCGCATTGCAACACTATATTCAACGGGCAGATGCGCCCGATGTTTCCGAATTCATACTTCGAAAAGGACAATGATGCGTCAGGAGGCAGCAAAGGAGATTTCATCTTCCGTGATTTCGACGCTGGTACGGAATATATATCCATCATGTTCGAGATGAAGAACGAAATGGACGAAACGGCAACCAAACATAAGAATGAGGACTTCTTCAAGAAGCTTGATGCTGACAGGAAGGCAAAGGGCTGCGAATATGCTGTACTGGTCTCACTTCTTGAGCCGGAAAATGAACTCTATAATAACGGAATCGTGGATGTCTCGTACAGATATCCGAAGATGTACGTCATACGTCCGCAGTTCTTCATGCCTATCATCACGCTCCTGTCCAATGCAGCCAAGAAATCTATCGAATACAAGAGAGAACTCGCAATCGCAAGGAGCCAGTCCATCGATATCACTAACTTCGAGGAAAAGCTGCTTGACTTCAAGGACAAGTTCGGCAGAAACTACAGACTGGCAAGCGAGAAGTTCCAGACTGCAATAGACCAGATCGACAAGTCCATCGCCGCTCTCCAGAAGACCAAGGAGGCTCTTCTCGGCTCTGAGAACAATCTTCGTCTGGCTAACGACAAGGCAGAAGATCTTACAATAAGAAAGCTCACCTACAAGAATCCTACTATGAAGGCCTTGTTCGATCAGGATTAATTTCCTAGATTTGCATCGGATTGCGGTGAGGACGGCGGCAATTTCCCGTGCGTCCTTGAAAAGGGAATCCGGTGCGAATCCGGAACTATGCCCGTAGCTGTAAGTCCCGACGGGAATACCGGTTCCTCTACATTCTCAGCCACTGTCCTGCAAGGACGGGAAGGCGTAGAGGAAGGGACAAGTCAGAAGACCTGCCCGATCAAGTCTCAACCTGAATGCCCGGGGTCAGGTGTTCGCAGCGACGAAAATTTATGCAGTTTACAGGTTTATTATTTGCGGCAGCCCTGCTGGTGGCGGGTGAGCCGGACACTCTCGATGTGGCTACTGTCACAGCCGAGAAAGGTGTCACAGTGTCTTCAAAGGAGACAATCCTTATCAATGATCATGAAAACGTGACCGACGCGCTTATGCGCATACCGGGCATCCAGCTATCCGACATGGGTGGACCTGCGGGACTCAAGACAGTAAGTCTCAGAGGTTTAGGCTCGGCCCACACATCGATCTATATCGATGGAATAAAGGTCTCCAATCTCCAGAGCGGGCAGTCCGACCTCGGAATGATCGGACTAGAAAACATCAGTTCCATGGTCATCGATTATGCCCAGAACAGCCTCGATTTCAGGACAGCAGCGCCCAAGTTTCATGGTAAAGACAGAGTCGGTGGAAAGGTTTCATTTGCAGGAGGATCATTCAGCACATATCTTCCGGACCTACGGCTTGATTTCAAGGTTTCAGACAAGGTTACATTGAGCGCAAACGCCTCTGCAACCCTCAGCAAGGGCGATTTTCCATATATCGGAGACGACGGAGTAAGCTCAAGAAGAGCAGGAAATGACATCAGTCAATACCGCGGAGGAATTGATGCATACGGAAGCATGGAGGGTGGAAGCTGGAATGCAAAGGCATATTTCAATTCGGCAGACAGAGGTACTCCTGGTTCGCTGTCATGGCCTTCGGAAGACAGGCAGAAGGACATGAACACCTTCCTTCAAGGAAGACTGTGGAAAAGGCTCGGCAGCATCTATACACTCCGGGCAAGCGCAAAAGTATCATATGACGATCTTCAGTACAAGAGTTCATGGGGCGACAGCCGTTATGTGCAGAAAGAGGCACAGATCAACACATCACATGAATTCAACATTTATGAATGGTGGAAGGTCAGCGGAGCCATAGGCGGCCAATGGGACGGACTGGAGTCAGGCAATTACATGTTCACGGACGCGACATCCGGCAGCATGATCCAGAGATACGGGCTCATCACGGCCGCTGCATCATCATTCAGATTCGAGAGGCTTAAGGCCGATATAGCATTGGAATATTCCGGTTCATATGACATGGTTCCGGGAGCAGGAAAGAAGATCGGAAGGGACGCGCTCTCCCCTTCTGCAAGTCTTCAGGTAAACATATACAAAGGTTTAATAGTCAAAGCATTCGGAAGAAGAACATATAGGGTACCGATGTTCAACGAACTGTACTATACAGGATACGGAAACGAGGCCTTGAAACCGGAAGACGCATGGATCTCCGACATCGGGATAGAGTGGTCAGGAAAGGTCGGGAAAGCATGGAACCTCACTGCTGAAGCGGATTTCTTCTGCAACCATCTGAAGGAGAAGATCACCTCTGCCCCAAGCGAGGCCGACCCGAACATATGGCTTCCATACAACATCGGAAAAGTGCTTGCCACAGGATTCGAGACATCAGTCGGAGCTGAATATTCCTCTGACGGATGGAATGCCGGAGCCGAAGCCGGCTATACCTTGCAGAACGCCGTCGACAAGACTCCAGACAGCTATACATACGGCCAGCAGATCCCATATGTAGCAAGGCACTCGATCACGGCTGACGCATTCTGCGGATACATGGGGTGGAGACTCGGGGTGAGATGGAACATGAGGGCCGGCAGAAGCGACAGCAGCGGTGAAATGCCGGACTGGAACACATTGGACGCAACCGTCTCTAAAGCATTCAGATACGGAAAAGACAGGTCACGCGGAATAAACGTCAGCATAATCGCCCGCAACCTGGCAGACACCTGGTATGAGCTTTCAAGAGGGTATCCGATGCCGGGCAGAAGCATTATGGGAGGCATCACTATGGAATTCTGATGGAATTCCGTATCTTTGCATGTTTAATAAACATGCATATGCCAAACGAATTACTGATAATACTATCATTCATAATCATATATGGCGGGGTTGTAGCCTTCTACCGGTATTTCGGAAAGAACGGACTCCTCGCCTTCAATGTGCTCGCCACCCTGCTGGCCAACATCGAGGTAATGATTCTCGTGCGGGCTTTCGGCGTAGAAATGACATTAGGTAACGTGCTCTTTGCCAGCACCTTCCTCATTACAGACATACTGAGCGAGAACCATAGTCGCAAAGATGCCAACAAAGCCGTGATCATAAGCACTTTATGTTCCGTGATATTCGTAGTCATATCGCAGTTGTGGCTGCAGTACACTCCAAGCGAAAACGACTGGGCAAGCGGAAGCTTCCATACCATTTTCAGCAGCACTCCGCGCATCGTATGTGCATCGCTGCTTGTTTACCTGATTTCCCAGCTTACAGACGTATGGCTATATCACAAATGGTGGGACTGGTGCAAGAAGCATTTCGGCGACGAAAAGAGCGGCCTTTGGATCAGGAACAACGGTTCCACAATGATCTCGCAGCTTATCAATACGGTACTATACACCTTCTTCGCATTCTATGGCACATATGAATTAAGTACAATCGGCTCCATCATACTCAGCAGCTATCTCATCTTCTTTGTGACAAGTCTGCTTGATACTCCGTTTGTGTACTGGTGCCGCAATATACATGACAAGCATAACATAGAATAGCATGGCTCAGCAAGAATTACAGAAACAGGGACATACTAACGTGAAATCAGTGCCGCGAGAGCCCAGAAAGCATAGCGTGATAGTGCTGAATGACGATTTCACGACATTCGAATTCGTGATCATGGTCATGATGACAGTCTTCATGAAGACTCATGACGAAGCTTGTGAAATTGCAGAAACTACCCATATACATCAGAAAGCGACTGTCGGGACCTATCCTTTGGACATAGCCAAAAGCAAGGTTGCAAAGGCCACTGCAATGGCCAGGGCAGAAGGTTTTCCACTTAGATTTGAAATACAATAATACTTGAAGATATGAATAAACTTATGATTTCTCTCGGAATTGCAGCGATGGCCTTGGCCGGCTGCGCACAGGACAAGGAGGCGGGAAAGCCTGCTATTGATCTTGCCAATTTCGACAACACCACTTCCCCATCGGAGGACTTCTATCAGTATGCATGTGGCGGCTGGATGGAAGCGAATCCATTGACCCCGGAATATGCACGCTACGGAATATTTGACCAGCTGGAAAAGGAGAATCAGGAGAAGCTCAAGGTCCTGATCGAAGAACTCGGATCAAAGACGCAGACTGAAGGAAGCGTCGGCGCAAAGATACAGATGATGTACACCATGGGACTTGACAGTCTGAAGCGCAATGCAGACGGCGCAGCCCCTGTAACCGAGCAGCTTGAGGCAATCAAGGCTGTTTCCGACATGAAAGAACTCAGCGCCATGGTCGGAAAAATGCATGTGGAAAGTTCAAGTCCGTTCTTCGGATTCTATATCGGCGCTGACGAGAAGAACAGCACAATGAACCTTCTTCAGTTCTATCAGGGCGGCATATCGATGAGCGACAGGGACTATTATCTCCTTGACGATGAGAGTACCGTAAAGATCAGAAATGCATACAAGAATTATGTGAACAGGCTCTTCACCCTTGCCGGATATTCAGAGCAGGAAGCTGCCGAGGCAACAGAAGCGGTCCTTTCTCTTGAAACAGAAATTGCAAAGGTTTCAGTTGACAGAGCTACCTTGAGAGACGTCCACAAGAACTATAACAAGATGACTCTCAAGGAGTTCACCTCAAGATTCGATTTCATCGACTGGGAGATCTTCTTCAAGGAGACAGGCATCAGCAAGTCACAGGAACTCAACGCCGGACAGGTTCCATTCTTCGAAGGCCTCACCAGAGTACTCAAGAAGACATCTCTTGACGACCAGAAGAATTACCTTGTCTTCAAGCTTCTCAACGCCGCTTCAAACTACCTCAGCGACGATTTCGTGAATGCCAATTTCGATTTCTATGGCCGCGCGCTCCAGGGCAAGGAGGAACTTCAGCCAAGATGGAAGAGCTCTCTCGCTGTAGTGAACAGATCGCTTGCTGAAGCATTCGGACAGATGTATGTCGAGAAGTATTTCCCTGCTTCATCAAAGGAGAAGATGCTTGAGATGGTTGCGAATCTCCAGACCGCACTCGGAGAAAGAATCGCGGATCTTGAATGGATGAGCGACGAGACAAAGGCGAAAGCACAGGAGAAGCTCGGCACATTCATCGTAAAGGTCGGTTATCCTGACACATGGAAGGACTACACTTCTCTTGAGATAAAGAACGATTCATACTGGGCAAACATCTGCCGCGCCAACGTATTCGCTCACAAGGACATGATGGAAGACGAAGGACAGCCTGTTGACCGCACTAAATGGGCGATGAGTCCGCAGACAGTCAACGCGTACTACAACCCTACCACCAACGAGATATGTTTCCCTGCAGCAATCCTTCAGCCGCCGTTCTTCAATGCCGAGGCTGACGATGCAGTAAATTACGGAGGCATCGGAGTGGTGATCGGCCATGAAATGACCCATGGATTCGACGACCAGGGCAGAAATTACGACAAGGACGGCAACCTCAGCGCATGGTGGACAGAAGAAGACGCGAAGAAGTTCAATGAGCGCGCGAAAGTGCTTGTTGAGCAGTATGACCGTATCATTGTGCTCGATTCACTTCATGCTGACGGAAGCTATACCCTCGGCGAGAACATCGCAGACCAGGGAGGTCTCCTTGTTTCGCATCAGGCTTACATGAACACTCTCAAGGGCAAGGAAACTCCGGCAGACATCGATGGTTTTACTCATAACCAGCGTTTCTACATCGGATACGCTAACCTCTGGGCACAGAACCTCAGGCCACAGGAGATTATGAGAAGGACAAAGACCGACGTACATTCTCTTGGAAAATGGCGCGTAAACGCAGCACTCAAGAACATCGACGATTTCTACACAGCATTTGACATCAAGGAGGGCGACGCAATGTACCTCGCTCCTGAAGAAAGAATAAACATCTGGTAAAATGCCGATCAATCAGACAGCAAACGTGACAACAGCTCTCGTGGAAGCATATGGAATAGCCACCGAGAAGCGGAATGAATTCATTACTCCGGAACATCTTCTGGCGGGTTTTCTGCTGAATCATGACTTCTGGGAGGCGCTAAGCAGATGCGGCCGCGCAGAAGAACTTGAGAACAAGATATATGAATACATAAACAGCCTGGACCATGTACCGGAAGAGACAGAGCTGTCAATTGAGTTTTCTTCTCAACTTCAGGAACTTTTCGAGACTGCGGCGAATACAGCAGCCAGCGCCATGGCCCCTCTTATGAGGACTCATCACGTGATCTACTCGATATTCCAGCTGGAAGAATCGTACGCACGGTTCCACCTCGAATCGTGTCTTGAATGCAGCATTCCGGACTTTCTTAATTCACTGCTGAATTATTCGGAAACTGACGAACCTGAGACGGCAAGAAACTGGAACAGATTCTTAAGAAAGCTGGAGGACATTGGGACATTCGTCGGAAAAAAGAACGAGATAGGGCAGATTCTACGCACTCTCTGCAGGCTTAGAAAACCGAATGTCATGATAATCGGAGACAGAGGCATAGGAAAGACAGCACTTGTTTGTGAAACAGCCCGTCTTCTGGCAGATGAGAACGCATGGAATGAAGCAGAGATACCGGCAAAGCTTCAGGGTATGCAGATTCTCGAACTGGATACTTCACTGCTGCTGGGAGGTGCCCAATACAGAGGCGACCTTGAAATGCGTGTCAAAGAAGTGATGGAAGGAGCTGCAGAATCCGGAGACACTATCATATATATTGACGATCTTCGTTCATTAGGAGGCAACAGCAGAAGCGAAGACGGTTCGAAAGACATTCTCAGCCTATTGATCCCGCACTTAAAATCCACAAAGATAAAGTGCATCATATCAGCAACATACGAAGATATAAAAAGAGTAGAGAATCTGAATCCAGGCATACTCGGGATATTCAACAGGATAGAGATCCGGGAACCGGACGCAGAGGAGACATTCGAGATCATTAGGCAGAACTCCATAATGCAGCTGCAGGAGAGTCACAAGGCTGAGTATCCTCATTCCATATGCAGGTATGCAATAGAAAAGAGCATAAGGCATATGAGCGACCGTCGTCTTCCGGACAAAGCGATCGACCTGCTTGATCAGGCCGGAGCATATTGCGAATCCAACAGACAGGACAAGGTAAGCGAGGAAAGCATAATGGCAGCCCTCAAGGATATCTGCAAGGAAGACATCTCGACCAGTTCGAGCGAGGATGATCTTTATGGAATCGAAGAAAGGATCAAGGAGAGGATCTACGGACAGGACAACGCCATACAGAAGATCACCGAATCTATACTTATGTCAAAGGCCGGGCTGCTTGACAGCGACAAGACAATAGGCAGCTTCCTTTTCGTAGGACCTACTGGAGTCGGAAAGACCGAACTGTCCAAGGTTCTGGCTCAGGAGCTCCATGTTCCGCTTCACAGATTCGACATGAGCGAATACTCGGAAAAACATTCTGTAGCAAAACTCATCGGCTCCCCTGCCGGCTATGTTGGATACGACGACGGAGGTATCCTGACCGATACGATACGTAAGAACCCTTATTGCGTACTTCTGTTGGACGAGATAGAAAAAGCCCATGAAGATATATACAACCTGCTTCTTCAGGTAATGGACTATGCGGTCATATCCGACAACAAAGGACGAAAGGTCGATTTCAGAAATGTCGTCCTCATCATGACCTCAAACGCAGGGGCACGTTATGCCCACAAAGCTTCTGTCGGCTTTGAGCGCAAAGTTAATGCAGGCGAAGCCATGGCAAAGGAAGTTAAGAATGTTTTCGCTCCCGAATTCATAAACAGGCTCTCATCCGTGGTCGTTTTCAACGACATGGATAAAAAGATGGCAAGTCTTATTCTTGACGACAAGATAATGAAGCTCCAGGCTCGTCTAGACGCAAGAAATGTAAGATTGGAGATCGAAAAGGAGGCTTATGACAAACTGCTGAATGAGGGCTTCTCGCCTGAATATGGAGCACGTGAAATAGAACGGGTGCTGAATGCCAGGCTGACTCCCCTGCTCATGAAAGAGATTCTGTTCGGAGAATATCGTAACGGTTTTACAGCAAGTGTGACAGCAACACCGGACGGCTATGAACTGCATTGCCGGCAAGGAAGCTCAACCCGTCAGCCTGAACAAGCCATATGATATTCCAGCTTGACCACACCACAGACTTCCCTGACCCGCGCTACGGTCATGCCTCCGGGTTCTATGCCGTAGGAGGGGAAATCACGCCAGAAAGACTGGCGAAGGCCTATCCTATGGGTATTTTTCCCTATTTTGCTTTTCGTCATGAGCCGACGATCTGGTGGGCACCTCAGGAAAGGTTCGTCATACATTCCGACGAAATCCACGTCTCTCACTCAATGAGGAACATGATCAACAAGCATCGATACAGATGTACCATCAATGAGGCATTCGCAGATGTACTGGCAGGATGCGCATGTACCGATGACCGTATCGAGGAAGACAACGCATGGCTTGGTCCGGAGCTCCTGGACACATGGATGATACTCAATGAAGAAGGTCATGCAAAAAGCGTCGAAGTCTGGGATGGCGATGAACTTGTCGGCGGGCTTTATGGATTCGTAAGCGGTAAGGCTTTCATCGGTGACAGCATGTTCTCACTTATACCTAGTGCCTCAAAGCTGGCCCTGATTCATCTTGCCCGTCATATCCAGGCGCAAGGTGGCGGTATCATCGACTGTCAGCTGGAAACCACGCACCTGAAGTCCATGGGCGCCCGTTACATCACATACGACGACTACCTTGTCAGCACCCTCTCGCCCGACAAGCTCCTCTGGCCATAGAACCGTAACTCACAAGACACTGGCAATCAGCATATTATGAAAACCTCCTGCTCCCTTTGGACGGCAGGAGGTTTTTGTAATATACTAGTGCCCAATAAGTTACCGGTCACGCAAGAAGAATCAGAGGGCTGCGATAAGAGCATCGACAGCTTCTGGCTTTGTTGCCCAGCTTGTGCAGAAACGGACAGCTGTATGATCATCATCTACCTTCTTCCAGATAGAGAACAGAAAGTCAGAAGAAAGTCTTTCCAAAGTCGCATTATCCAGAATTGGAAACTGTTGATTTGAAGGGCTTTGTACAAGAAAACCGAAACCTTTTCTTTTAAACGCGTCACGTATCCTCAAGGCCTGAGTCATAGCATGTTCGGAAAGCTTGAAATACAATCCGTCTTCGAAAAGTGTGAGGAACTGCAGGCCTAATAGACGTCCTTTGGCAAGCATTCCCCCATTCTGCTTGATACAATATCTGAAGTCCTTTTTAAGAGCTTCATTGACAATCACTACCGCTTCACCGAAAAGAGCACCTTGCTTGGTACCGCCGATGTAAAACACATCTGCCAGTTCTGCGATATCCGCCAATGTCACATCACAACCTTCAGATGCAAGTCCATATCCCAGACGGGCACCGTCTATGAAAAGAGGAAGCCCATATTCACGACAGGTTGCACTGATTTCACGCAGCTGAGACAGCGAATAAACTGTTCCGACTTCGGACGAAAAAGAGATATATACCATACCGGGCTGGACAGTATGTTCAGGACCATCTTCAGCATAATGTTCCTCGACTGTCTCACGGATATGACGTGCTGACAGAAGACCATCAGCAGACTCGACGGCAAGCACCTTGTGACCGCCATGCTCTATCGCACCGGTTTCATGCACATTGATATGCCCTGTCACCGCACAAAGCACTCCCTGATACGGACGGAGTATGGACGATATGACGGTTGCATTTGCCTGGGTACCTCCGACAAGAAAATGAACATCCACATCATCACGGCCGACTACCTTCCGTATTGCTGCACGGGCTGCGGCACAATAATGATCCTCACCATACCCAACGGTCTGTTCAAGATTTGTTTCCATCAAGCGCTGCATGATGCGGGGATGTGCGCCTTCATTGTAATCACATTGAAACTGATACATATATCAAATATTAATAATCAGCAAATATAGGAAAGTCTTTTCTTTTTATCTTATCTTTGCCATATAAAGAAATCAATGATGAGTTATTATCCGAAAGAACCGGCTATGCTGATGAGCTGGACAAACCTGAAGCTCAGGGATTACTATGGAAGCCTTGATGAGCTTTGTGAAGAACTGGAAATTGACAGAAACGAGCTGGAAAAGATCCTGAATGACGCTGGATTTGAATATAATCGCGAATTGAACAGATTCTGGTAAGAGACATAAGACAACCAACTGATAACCAACACATAAAACAAAACAATTTCTACTGATAACTTTTTTGTTAAACACATGAAGAAGCTTAAAATTGGCCTACTTGGTAAGATATTGATCGCGATAGCGCTCGGTATAGGATTCGGACTGATAGCTCCGGCATGGCTGGTAAGAATATTCCTTACATTCAACGGAATCTTCAGCCAGTTTCTCGGATTTGCAATCCCTCTGATCATTGTCGGACTCGTTGCTCCTGCAATTTCCGACATCGGAAAGACGGCTGGCAAGATGCTGCTTGTCACTGTCGCGATAGCTTATGGTTCCACCATATTTGCCGGTCTCACTTCATACTTCACAGGTGCCGCTCTTTTCCCGGACATGATACAAAGCGGGTCATCACTTCAGGAAGTAGCATCAGCTGAAGAACTGGCCCCGTACTTCACAGTGACCATTCCTCCTCTGATGAATGTCATGACCGCTCTGATCCTGGCATTCACCCTCGGACTGGGACTTGCCGCACTTGACGGACAGACTCTCAAGAATGCGCTCCATGATTTCGAGCAAGTCATCATCAAGACCATCAAGTCTGCCATCATACCACTCCTGCCGCTTTATATCTTCGGCATTTTCCTTAACATGACTTATGTAGGACAGGTATTCGCGATCCTGACGGTATTCATCAAGATCATAGGCATAATCTTCCTTATTCACATCGGTATCCTGATCCTTCAGTTCGCCATTGCAGGAGGCTTCGCAAAGAAGAATCCGTTCAAGCTTCTCTGGAACATGATGCCGGCTTATTTCACCGCCCTTGGCACCCAGTCTTCAGCTGCCACAATACCGGTCACTCTGGAACAGACCAAGAAAAACGGCGTTTCGGAAGAGACTGCAGGATTCACGGTTCCTCTCTGTGCTACCATCCATATGGCAGGCAGCACCCTTAAAATCACCGCTTGCGCCCTTGCACTAATGATCATGCAGGGAATGCCTTATGATTTCGGAATGTTCTTCGGCTTCATATGCATGCTCGGAATCACGATGGTAGCTGCTCCTGGCGTACCTGGAGGAGCAATAATGGCATCTTTAGGCCTGCTTCAGTCAATGCTGGGATTCGACCAGGAAGCTCAGGCCCTCATGATTGCCCTGTACATAGCGATGGACAGCTTCGGCACAGCCTGCAACGTGACAGGAGACGGCGCCATAGCTATAATCGTAGATAAGCTTATGGGAAAGAAGAACTGATTAAAGCACAGGTATCACATATACCAGACCTAGTGAAAAGCGCTGAGTGTGCGGTTTGACCGCCATCAGCGCTTTTGCATTATCCGCAAGCTGATGTCCGGTATAAAGATAATGCGCAAAGACTTTGAATCCCTTATCTTCAGTGAACGGGAACCACTCCATGCAGGCCTGAGCGTTCCATGTGGTCATATATCTGCCTTCGGCAAAATGTCCGTTAGACTTATAAATGCCGGAAGTTTCATATGCACCTTTAACATACGCATTCCATTTAGGGTGGAACTGATAATCGAAATTCGCAATAAAGGACAGATACTGTGCATTCTGAGCGGTCACAGCCGGAACTCCAGCCCCCTGAAGAGCGGTGATTCGCTGCTGGCTGTCAATACCTTCACGTGAATACATCACATCGAGATAAGCGACCACAGGCCCCTTTTCATAGATGTTTCCGCAAGTAAGATAATAGATGTTCTTACCCTTAGCAAGCTGGCCTGCTGATGCAGAATAACGGAAATGCAGGGCATCATCCATGAAAAGTCCGTTCCAGTTGACCGTAGCTAATATCGGGAACTTAGCCGGATTAAGCGAAGCGGGACGACCATAGATGAACAGATCGTTATCACTTCCGCTTCTGTTGTTGACTATCTGAAGAAGGAGCTGTTGCGAAGGATTGAACTGAATGACTCCCATCACTCCGGCCTGATATACGGCTACGTTACTGTTGAATTCACAGAACTCCCTGACCCTCAATGCATTGACATACGCCTCGTATCCTCCGAGAGCGACGAACTGTTTTCCCGCCACAAGGCTGAACCTGTCTGAAGCATGCCAGGTAATATTTGCATATTCAATGGACGAAGAAAGATTATCCATCGAATGAGGATTGCTGTATTTATTGAACGACTGACGGAAATGATATGAAAGGTGATCGTTAAGCCTTCCCTCGATTTCCAGCCTTACACGATTGAGCTTGAAAGAGAAATCATCAAATTTTCTTTCAGTAAAATACGCATTGGCTGATGTATAGAACTCAAGATTGATATTTGATTTGATCTTTCTGAACTGATATCCTCCTGTACGCTGATCGATGATACGTTCCAGAAGAGACGGAATGGAATCCCCTGATTCGATAAGAGAAGGATTCTGTGCCGCAGACATAAACGGCAGCATGATGCAGAATAATATTGTAAGCTTTCTTTTCATGGACTATATTTAAACATTCTGCAAATATACGCTTTTATGGCGTTATTTTACCATTCCATACACCCTGGCACGCAGGAAATCACTTAAAACCACCCAATCATTCCCATAACGGGAAATATCCTCCACACTTATCACAGGGCCGATTTTCACATGCATGGTCATTCCGCTCTTATTGAAGACTTCTCCTGGAAGCCGCAACAGACGGATCCTCCAGTCAATCAATCCTAAAAAGTAGTAGAAGGAAGAATTGCCATCATGGAAATATACAGGAACAACCGGGACACGAGCCTTCATTATCAGTTTGATTACCGGTTCCTGCCATTGTCTGTCCCTGACGCGACGGTCCTTCAAGCTGAAGTCGGAGACAGCACCTGCCGGGAAAAGTCCTAATGCTCCACCAGACCGGAGATGACGCAGAGCCGCCTTTACACCTCTCACACTCTCTGCATCAGGTGTGCCCTTTTCCTTGCCTATCGGTGTAACCGGAATAAAATTATCTTCCAGAGGCTTGATTCCAGCAAGAATCTTATTTACCATGACCTTATAATCCGGTCTCTGCCGTGCAAAATAATCAACCAAGGTTATACCGTCAACATGGCCACAAGGGTGATTGCTGATGGTAATGAACGGCCCATCAGGCAATCCGGACATGGCCTCATCACATGAAACAATGTAATCCAATCCAATATTTCTAAGGACGGCAGAAGAGAAATCCACCCCGGAAAGCCCAGCATTCCTGTCATAAAGCTCATTGACCTTATCTACTGAAAGCACGTGCATCAGTCCGTAAGCAAAAGCATTTCCAATAGGGCCTCTGAAAAAAGGAGACATTTTCCCCAACTCATCTATTGTCAACAACGGCATTTCAGTTTCTCTTTTTGAAAATAACCCATTCACCCATACTGAAATTAATGGTTCCTGATATGCAAAGTGCAGCAAGATTGCATATTACAACATTCCACCCAAACAAAAGCTCAAAGAGAAGAAGGAACCCCATCTTTATCAGGAAAGTCATGCTTGAAGATATATTGTAAAAAGCATATTTCTTAAAGAAAGCTCTCATGTTTCCATATTCTACCCTATCCTTCCAGATAAAGAAGAAGGAGAAGCAGAAATTTGTAAAGACTGCACATTCGAAAGAAATCAAAGGAGACAGCAGATAATCGCCGACATAAGAGTGAAAGACGTAATGCGAGAAAAGCCATAGAACGACATTATCCACCACCGTGCCAGCAGCATTAACTAATACAAATTTTGGAACCCTCTTCAGTATATCTATTTTCCTTCCCATTTCTTTAAAGGATCAATCTTTGCATATCCTTTTGCATCAGTCGCAAAATTATTAAGATATATAATACTAAGTATCAGAAGTATAACTAGGCCGACATAATCAAAAGCTCCAAGTACAAGAGTATAATCCCAAAGGTCGATGAATGCAGAATAATCACGCAATGGGGCGATATAGATGAAGAGTGTATTTACAATAATCATGATCATACGGAACTCCGTCGGTCCCATGCCGGCAAAAGTCAGCTTGAATTCTCCTTTCAGATGGGCATTGATATATACCGAGATGGAAAGGAGAAGATAGACCGTCAGGACAGCCATGGCGATAGGAAGGCTGAGCATTTCCGACAAGCCTGCCCCAATGCACATGACAGCCATTGTAACCCCATCGACGCAATGATCAAGATAGAATCCATAGATTGGCCGCTGAGTACCTCTTACACGAGCCAGAGTACCATCAAGAGAGTCCCCATACCAGTTCACAAAGTATCCGAACGAGGCCAGCCAAAGCCAGGAAATATTGTAATTAGACAAAGCGTAACCGACAGCTACGACAATGGCACCAATGACTCCGATTGCGGTCAGAGCATCTGAAGTCATCCATTTAGGTTGCCTTTCTGCAAGCCAGACCAGAACCTTCTTTTCAGCTGCATTCAGGACAGAAGTCTGGATCCTTTTAGATTGTTCCTTATGCATGACAAATCGAATTATACGCAATCAGGAAAATCAAAACATATGCCTGTACGGGTTCTCGCCACCTGCTGTACAATATATCGGGGAACTATTTAGAAAACAATTTGCCAAAAATCTGGAGCAATAAGGCAATTACAGCAAAAGTCAGTATGAAGGCCCAAAGATTGACTTTTCTTGAAGTCGCTTCAAGAATAAGGTCGCCACACATAAGCCTGTATGCATCTACTTTCCATGCAGGAACATCATCAATAAAGCTTTCAGCATTTCCTGCAACATATCTGCCTGGCATATCTACAGAAAACATGAATGAATGCTCGAAGCAGTCGATTATTTCAGTCTCCCTTTCATATGCTGCGGCTATTTCACGGGAATTATCTTCATAGACTTTTCCGAATCCCGCTTCAGGGGCTATAGCAGCAAGTCTGTCCTCGAACTCATCAGGCCGCATTGCAAACATAGCCTCATGCTCCAATCCCTCCATAAAACGGTTTTTAGAGGCTTTCAAGACCTCAACCTGTCCATGTGTACAGAATGATCCGAAGACATCACACATCACGAAATACGTAGCATCTGAATACCATTCCGCAAAATTCCGGGTGATGGAATCCAGAAGGAAATACATTTCAATTCCGTTCCAATCTCCCGGAGGAGCGGAGCCCCTGAAGAAGAGCTCAAGCTGTTCCTCCGTGAAATATCCTTCAAAGGAAAGCGGAAGTGTGTCTCTCAGCCCGTCAAAGACTGCACGATAGTCATAAAACGTATAAAACCATCTGAATCTTTTTTCAACAGTCTCCATTCCTGCCACATTCACTTCTCCTATAGAGGAAGCATTCTTATGTGCGACATACTCCATCTTCTCTCTTACGTCATAGAAGTCTATTTCAATAGATTCAGAAACTTTGGACACGGTCCATCCATCAGACAGATAAAACGGGAATTCCACATGAGCCTTGTCTTTTCCCGAGGCATGCACATTTCGATCCACGCTTAAATCATTGCCTACTTCTGTCTGAACATAATAATATGTAGTACAAGAACTTACAATAAAAACCGAAAGTAAAGCTGAAAGCAGATGATTATTTTTCATATCAACCATTTACACTAGAATTTTTCCCTGATCCGCTTAGAATGCTCATATGCATCATAAAGTTTCAAACCGCTTTTTGAATCATTCTTTTCTTCACGACTTCTTTCCCAGACACTGTCCCTATCACTTTGTTTCCCGGACGAAGACATCAATGCAAACCCTGCAACCCCCATTGCACATATGACAACTATGACAGCCGATGCAGCCAGTCTTTTGACAATTCCTAGAGCTGTCTGAAGCTCTGTTTTCTCAACAGTCCTGGAAAATATCTTTTCCTTGAACTGCCGCTCATCAGCCGGTCCTCCCGTCACTATTTTCAGATAGCTTAAATAGGCAGCAAATTCAATGTACTCATCTGACTTTCCCATATCTTTCAAGTTCTTCTATGATTCTTTTTCTGGCTAGATCGAGATGGCTTTTAATCTGGCCAGAAGTCATTCCGGTTATCGAGACAATATCCTCAGTCGATAGGCCCTCCAGATCCTTAAGGACAAATACCGTCCTATGTTTCGGTGAAAGTACAGATGAAGCCCTGCAGAATATTGCCCATGTCTCCTTGGTAATGAAATCCTCCTCTGGTGAAAGAGCCGCAGGAGCCGAAGCTTCGTAAACGGCCGGGCCGGAAGAGAACAGATCCATCAAACGTCGTTTTCTAAGACGTTCATGACAAAGCCTGACGAGAATCCTGTAAATCCATATAGAAACACTATATTGGAAATCATACCCTGAAGCATTCTTCCATACATGCAGGAAAACTTTCTGAGTCACCTCCTCGCTGTCATTCAAATCACATAAGATACGGTAAGACGTTCTGAAGGCCATGGTCATATATCGGTCCATGAGCAGTTTCAATGCACTCTGGCGTCCGAGCGCAATTTCTCCTATCAAAGCTGCATCGCTTGATTTATGTCCATCTGCAAAGTTCATTTCATGATACGATTCAAAAGCGACTCCTAACAATTTACGTGCTAATGCATGAATCGTAAAATTACTTTACATGCAGTGTAAGATTTCTTTACACATCATCCCCCTTGTGAAAATCTCAAATAATTAGCATTCAATGCATTAGCAATTTTGGCACAGCTGATGTTCATTCTTCTGGCGAAACCATGATAAAACGACCTTATTATTACATAATAAGACATGAAAAAGATATTGACATCAATCATAGCCCTGATACTCATCTCTTCATCTGTCCATGCACAAAGTCAGATGACATTATCAGAAGCCATTCATACCGCCCGCACCAGATCGGTGGAGGCACTACAGGCAAGGCAGTCATTCATCTCAACTTACTGGGCATACCGTTCATACAAAGCCAGCAGGCTTCCGTCTCTTTACCTCTACGGAGACATCATGAACTTCGACCGCTCTCTCACTCTTCTGCAGAACCCGGATGACGGTTCTCTCAAATATGTCAGTTCCAATAATCTTCAGAACGGAATCGGAGTACGTCTGAACCAGAACATAACATTTACAGGCGGTACCCTTTCAGTATTCTCAGACATGTCCAGAATCGATCAGTTCGGCGGAAGCGAGAGTCTCACATGGTATTCAAGACCGGTCACTGTTTCATATTACCAGCCCTTGTTCACATACAACCAGTTCAAATGGGACAGAAAGATCGAACCGAAGGAATATGAAAAAGGCAAAAGAAATTATCTGGAAAGCATGGAGGGCATCACGATCAACGCCGTATATGCATACCACAATCTTCTGCTGGCACATATGAACAATGAGATAAGCAAAAGCAATTTCGACAATTCCGGAAGAATGCTACGTATCGCTAAAGAAAGGCTTCAGCTAGGCAATGTGACACGTGCCGAATACCTTCAGCTGGAACTCAGAATGCTCAACGACAGCATATCCATAAATGAAACCGCAGTTCAGGTACGTGAAGCACAGATGATCCTCAACTCATTGCTCGGATATGACGAATCATTCGTGATCGAACCTATGCTGGAGGAAAATCTTCCTGACATACAGATGGATTACGACCTTGTCATGTACAAGTCGCTCAACAATTCCAGTTTCAGCCTTGAAAATGAGCTCAGTCTTCTGAACGCAGAGTCATCAGTTGCACTGGCAAAAGCATCGAGAGGGTTCTCATTCTCCTTGAATGCACGTTTCGGACTATCACAGACGGGACCGGAATTTCCACAGGCATACAAAGATCTGCTTGATCAGGAAACCGTAGGCATAACATTCAGCATACCGATATTCGACTGGGGACTTGGCAAAGGAAAGGTACAGAAGGCAAAAGCTGCACAGGAGGTTGTCAGAGCACAGGTCCAGCAGTCAGAAAATGATTATCGTCGCCAGATGTTCACAGCAGTAAGCCAGTTCAACAACCAGCGTCAGCAATGTCATGTATCACGTAAAGCAATGCTTGTGGCTTCAGAACGATATGAACTTACCATGCATCGATTCAAAGAAGGCAATGCGACAGTAACCGACCTGAACATGGCACAGACTGAAAATGACAGCGCCCTACGCCAGTACATAAGCGACATAAGCAATTTCTGGAGATTCTATTATACTCTCAGGCAATATACTCTCTACGATTTCATCAATGGCCACGACCTGGAAATCGATGTAAAGGAAATGATATTATAAAGCAACAACAATCAAGACAATGGATAAACCTATCGAAAAGAAAAAGGGCATCGCCCTCATATTCAGCAGAAAAGCAGTCCCATGGTGGTTCGGAGGCTTCATGGCCTTATTCATATTATGGCTCATATTGCGAGATGATTCCAGCACATTGCGCGTCAACAGCGAGATGCTTACTGTCAGCGAGGTCAGGGCAGGAGAATTCAATGACTACATACGTATCAGCGGACAGGTCCAGCCTATGACTACAATCCAGATCACTCCTCGTGAAGCAGGAATCGTTGAAGAAATAGTATGCGAAGAAGGAACACAGATAAAAACAGGAGATGTGATAATACGTCTGAGCAATGACGACCTTGACTTGGAGATTCTCAATTCTGAAGCGAACCTTGCTGAAAAAGAGAATGCTCTCCGCAACACCATGATTCAGATGGAACAGGAAAAGATGCAGCTCAGCCTCAACATTCTCGAACTTGAGACGGAAGTAAAGAGAAAAGGGCGCGCACTGGAATCCCAGAAAAGACTTTTCAATGACGGACTCATAGGAAAGGAAGAGTACCTGCGGAGCGAAGAGGACTACAACTTGTTCTGCAAGAAGCTGGAAGTGACTATGGCTCGTGCTGAACAGGACAGCATGTACAGGAACATCCAGATCAAACAGCTGCAGGAAAGCCTTGAAAACATGAAGCTTAACATGCAGAGAATCCGCAAAAGAAAAGAGAATCTCTTTGTCAAGGCCCCTATAGATGGTGAGCTCGGGCTTCTGGAAGTCGTGCTGGGCCAATCGATAGGCAGCGGAATGAAGATAGGCCAGATCAATGCCATGGGCAGCTACAAGATCGAGGCACAGATCGATGAACACTATATCGACAGGGTCAGCCCAGGCCTCACAGCCACATTCGAGCGTCAGAACGAGACATATGATGCAGTCATCCGCAAGGTCTATCCTGAGGTAAGAAACGGAAAATTCCAGGCAGACTTCAGATTCAGCGGAGAACAGCCATCAAATATCCGTACAGGCCAGACCTACTACCTAAACCTCCAGCTCGGCCAGCCGGAAAGCGCCGTGCTCATCCCACGCGGAACATTCTACCAGAATACCGGAGGCAAATGGATATATGTAGTGGTTCCCGAAGGAGGAAAGGCTATAAGACGTGAGATACGTATCGGTCGTCAGAACCCGCAGTACTATGAGGTACTCGAGGGACTGCAGCCGGGAGAAAAGGTAATAACATCAGGATACGACAACTTCGGAGAAAATGAAGTGCTGGTATTTTAAATACTACTATCCTGTCATCGTACACGGAGTCAAGGACACATATTCCATGACACCTATCCAGCTACCAATCAACACATTACGCCTATAAGGATAGGTAAAAACCACCTACCCAAATGAAAGTAACCAGTTAATTATCAACATATTAAACGATTATAAACACATAACATTATGATTACAGTAACAGACCTCAGCAAGGTTTTCCGTACAGAGGAAATCGAGACAACAGCACTCAACAAGGTTTCATTCGAAATCAATGACGGCGAATTCGTGGCAATCATGGGTCCTTCAGGATGCGGCAAGTCAACCCTCCTGAACATCCTCGGACTTCTTGACAACCCTACCGACGGAAGCTACATGCTTCTCGGACAGGAAGTTGCGAAGCTCAAGGAAAAGGACCGCACCAAGTTCCGCAAGGGCAACATCGGCTTCGTGTTCCAGAGCTTCAACCTCATCGACGAGCTCAATGTGTTCGAGAATGTGGAACTTCCCCTCCGCTATCTCAACATCAGCGCATCAGAACGCAAGCAGCGCGTGACAGAGATGCTCAAGAGGATGAACATCAGCCACAGAGCACAGCACTTCCCTCAGCAGCTCTCCGGCGGTCAGCAGCAGCGTGTCGCAATTGCACGCGCAGTCGTATCTAATCCGAAACTGATCCTCGCCGATGAGCCTACCGGTAACCTCGACTCGAAGAACGGCAAGGAGGTTATGGATCTTCTTACAGAACTCAACAAGGAAGGCACTACCATCGTGATGGTGACCCACTCCCAGAAGGACGCATCATGCGCACAAAGGATCGTGAACCTCTTCGACGGCGAGATCGTCAGCGATGTAAAGAACGAGCTGTAATAACCAAAGCAAATAGACACTAAATAACCCTATAGCAACTTATAAATGGCATCATTCAACATATTCAGAAGAGACGGGTCGGCAATGTCGGGCATACTCAATGTGCTCGGCATGGCTATCGCCTTTGCTGCATTCTATATCATTCTGGTTCAGGTGAATTACGACCTTAACTTCAACAAGGGCATCAAGGATTCGGAGAAGATTTTCATCATATCATCAGGGGACTTTGCTGGTATTGGAGCAAGGACCCCAGCCGAAGCGCTGAAGAAGGAATGATGTCCGATCGACGCCGGGGATGAACGGCCCAAACACAGCACAGCCTAACCGACTATCAAACAAGCACTTACACGAACCTCCTGCCGGCAAAAGGGAGCAGAAGCATACAGTAAAACATTGAAACACAAGCCTTTAGAGATCACAAAAAAGATGAAAAGCTATTTAAGATTCCTATCAAGAAACAAGCTCTACACCGCGATCGAGGTCGTGGGATTGAGCGTCGCGATTGCTGTGACCATACCTTTGCTCAGCTATATGCTTAAGATCAATGAGACAAACCATTCACACCCGGACCACGAGAACATCTACAGTCTGAGTGCAGCAAGAATGCAATGCTCGTCACCGGGAATCGGAAAATACCTTCAGGAGAACATTCCGGAGATCGAAATTGTCAGCAGCCCCTCGCGTCTGAGTGGAAACAACAGATTTGAAGTGGAGGGAAGGCTGGCTACATACATAAGGTATGACAGGAATTTCCTGTACTTCTTCCCTCACGAGTTCATTGAAGGCGGCCTCGACACTGAAGCCAAGACTGCAATGGCCATATCGGAATCATTTGCTAACGAACTTTGCAAAAGCGGTCCCGTAATAGGCAGGACCTTAAATCTAGACAATGAGACATACACGATTTCCGGTATATTCAAGGACAGCACAGACCCGAGATTCAACAAATACGATATGATGATTCCCCGGATTGACAATCCGAATGAGTATGATATGGTGTACTGGGGAAACAACATTTTCGTAATGACTTTCATCAAGGCACAAGATGGAACGAACTATGAAACATTGAAAAAGAAGGTTCAGGATGCCTGTGCTGCATACTGGGGTCCTATGGATGACAAGGAAGCCGACAATCCATACAGTTTCAAACATCCTGACAGATATGACATCATACCATACGGAGAGCTTACGACAAAAAACAACTACCAGCTGAAGGAATTCGGTGGCACAGGATTCATCATCGTATGCGTGATCGCTTTTGTCCTGCTGATCTTTGCCATCACCAACTATATCAACCTCAACGTTGCCCTTTCAACCCGAAGAACCAAGGAGATTGCAACACGCAAGCTCGTCGGAGCGGGACGCGGTCAGGTGATATGGCTGTTCCTGAAGGAAGCGTTTATAATGAACTTGATATGTTTCGGCCTGGGCCTGCTCCTTACGGGCATCACGACCGATATGATCAGTACCTTCTTCCGCACCTTGGAGAGCGAGGGGACCATAAGCATAGGGTATTCATTATCAGACATTTGCATTTACATAGGATTCATCCTGCTTATGACCCTGATCACGGGCATGATCCCGGCGATGATCGTTTCGCGATTCACACCTCTTGACATAGCCAAGGGTGGTTTCCGATATCACAGCAAAAAGAGGATGACGAAGGTATTCATCTGCATCCAGACTATAATGACAATCCTTCTTCTCGCGATCACATTGGTATTCAATGCCCAGTACCGAAGATATCTGGATATGGAATACAACTGCAACATCGAAGATGTATTCTTCCTTATGCCGGACTGGAGCCTGCATCTTGACCCGAAAACATTGAAATCAGAACTGGAAAAACGCCCTGAAATCATTTCTGTCGGCCTGACCAAGTGTGCCCCGTCAAGCCTTATGGGATTGAACTACGAGTCAGAATCAGGAGACCGCATACAAGCCTGCGTTCTGGAATGTACGAAAGAAGCATTTGACATATTCGGCTTTGAAATGCTGACTGTCAATGATCCGGATGATTATACCGGCGTATGGATGACACCTGAATCTGCAAAGACAGAAAGCATATATCCCGAAGATTTCAAGAAAATGTTAAGCAGGCAATTCGGTGACTACAGGATAGCCGGTATGATAAACAACATACCTTTTTCCAACGGACAGAGTGAGATTGATGACTTCCCGACAATAGTGGTTGTACGGAATATTGATTACAATGCTATGGCCATAAAGACTGTAAGCGATCACGGAAAGGCCAGAAGGGTCATCGCAGAGGTATATGAGGAAGTAAGCGGAATCGAAGTAAATGACGTCAGAGATTTCGGAATGAGTGCATTGTATGTCAAGGAAATAAATGAAGAAGAGCTGTCACCTTGGAAAGGCCTGAATGATCTTATGGAAAGGCTCCTTGGCATTATCATCATCCTCGGAGTGATGGGCCTTACCGGTATCAGCATCTATTTCGCGACAGAGCGCGAGAAGGAGATCGCCATCAGGAAAGTCTTCGGCGGCACCGAAAACACTGAACTCCGAAGGAATCTTATGACATTCATCCGTATCGCCCTGATCGCCAACCTGATAGCGATCCCGATTGCAGTACTCGCCTTCTCGACAATAATGAGTCAGTTCGCAGACAAAATCACAAACATCTGGATCATCTACATCCTCTGTGTCCTGATCTCGTTCGCAGTCACCATCGCCTCCGTCCTCTGGCAGACTCTCCGCGCCGCCCGCACCAACCCGGCCGAAGCTCTGAAAAAGGAATAGACCTGGCAAGCAACCAACTAAGCCACAGCGACTTACGCATAACGCGTGCTCCTCTTTGACGGCACGCAGTTTAAGGAAACGATTGATACACTGGCAGTTATGCGCCAGGTCTTTTTAAAAACACTATAAGATGAAAAGTTACTTAAGATTCCTGAGCAGAAACAAGTTGTACACCGCGATTGAGGTGGTGGGACTGAGCCTGGCGCTGGCGTTCCTTATCATTCTTGGATCGGTCCTGATCGACAAGAGCCAGGTCAATGACAACATCAAGGATGAGGATGAGATTTACGCATTGGCAGATATCGGAGAATACCCCGGCATAGGACAATCAGGAGCGGTGGGAACATTCCTGCAGCAGATCCCGATGGTCAAGGAATGGTGCCGTTTCACCCCTGTCAGACAAGTGAAGATGAAAAAGGAGAATGGCGACAGTCTGTTCGTCTCCCCTATGGAGGTCACTTCCAACTTCTTCAGTTTCTTCGGGATAGATATGGTCCACGGTGATCAGGAACAGGCATTGAAGGTGAATGGAGCCGAAATGCCTTTTGTCAGTTCAGCTGGCGGTGCCTTTATGCTGGAAGGTCCTATAGACACGGACAGCAAGCCGCTGGAGTCAAGAGGTCATGTCGTGCTGTCAAAGCATCTTGCCGACGCCGTATTTCCCGATGAAGATCCGATCGGCAAAAGCATCAGCCTTCATGCTGATTGGGACATAAGGGGTTCATATACGATCACAGGCATAGCGGAGGAACTGGGGAAAAACGTCCTTCCAAATGCGGACCTGTACATAAGTTTTTATGAAGCGCCATATCATAGAGACAGTTATATGTTCAAACCGAACTCGAAGAAGGACATAAAGGCAATTCTGAACCTTATCAGGACTCACAAGACCGATAACGAATACGACCAGCGTGATTTTCAGCAGACCGACATCATTCCGTTCAAGGACATCAAGGACGGAAAGATACCGGCATACAACTATCGCCATATCTCGGATCCGAAGTTCTCCAACGCATTCAGCCTGATATGCATAGTCATACTTGCTTTCGCGCTTCTTAACTACATTTCGCTGACCGTCGCTTTCTCCCGTTTCAGACTCAAGGAGTCGGCTACAAGGTCTCTGCTGGGCACATCAGGAAGAGAGATCGTGTTGAGAGGATTTGCCGAAGCATTGATACTTGTCGGAAGTTCCTGCGTTCTGGCTGTCCTGCTGATACTTGCATTACAGAATGAATTGAGTTCATTCTTCGGCGTAGAAATCAGACCGTTAGGAAATGCCGCCGTCGTGATTGCAATCATCATAACAGCCTTACTGACCGCTGCCTGTGCAAGCGGAATCAACTTTATGCTCAACAGAAGATACCGCCCGATCGATGTGATCCGAGGCGAAAGCCGTTACCACGATAAGGCCGTTATGGGTAAGATATTCATCGGCTTCCAAAGTGCAATATGCATTGCAACAGTGATTTTCGGCATCGGAATCATGATGCAGACAAAGAAGATGACCGATTATCCTGTCGGTTATAATACGGAGAATATCATACAGATCAACGGAAATGAGAAGTCGTATATGAATTACAAGGATGATCTCCGCAATCTGCATTTTGTAGAAGATATAGGCTGCACTATCAATGAGTTCATAAGATATGCTCCAGCACAGAATCTTGAAGAAGATATAAAATGGTGCTATCTCACTTGCAATCAGTCCGCATTCGATATATTGGGATTCAAGGTCAAGGAGTATCTTGATATTTCAGGTATGCTCGATCGGCAGAGCTATCTGTCTGAAAGCAGTTATGAAATACACAATTCATTAGAGAAGATTGACTGGTCCGGCAGGATTGTGGGAATATTGGAGGATTTCCACCTTGGAAACATCAAGGAAGTGGCAAAAAGCAAGACAATATTTGATGTGCAGATTGATGAATCAGCAATAGAATGGATCGGCAATAACCTTCTTGTAAAGGTGTCCGGCGACCAGTATGAAGCCAGAGATGCGATCCGTCAGTTCTATATGGACAAAGGATTGTACAATGACCAGCTGCGCATCCACACCCTCGAGGAATGGGCAATGATGAATTATGAGGATGAGAACAGAATGATGAGGCTCATCGCGGTATTTGCCATCATCAGTATGATTATGACAGCTCTCGCGATCATCGCCCTCAGCAGCTACTACGCACAGACTAACAGGCACGACACTGCCGTACGTAAAGTATTCGGGATCTCGCGCGGGGATGTCTTCTGGAAGACGGTATGGGGTTTCATAGCACCTGTCCTGATCGGCGCAGCCGTTGCGATGCCGCTGGCATACATCTACTTCGGCAGATGGCTCCAGGCATATCCCGTCCGCATCGGGAACTCCCCTGTCATCTACGTAGCAGCACTCGCCATCGTCCTGCTGGTGACCCTCTCCACCGTCACTCTCCAGGCCCTCCGCCTGATGCGCACCAACCCAGCCGAGGCACTGAAGAAGGAGTGATGCGTGGAATGCAACACACTACCCATCAATAACTTACCCATACCCAAGTGCTCCCCTTTGTCGGCACGTGGGTAATAACAAAGGAATAATACACAAACACTTACACTCCACACAAAATGAAAAGCTACTTAAGATTCCTATCACGAAACAAGCTGTACACCGCGATCGAGGTCGTGGGATTGAGCATTGCACTGGCATTTGTAATAATCTTCACCTGCTATGTAAGACAGCAGACTGCCGTGAATAAGCATTACCCGGATTCGGACAAGATATATCTGGCTGGAATAGGTCAGCATACATATTCATATTATTCTATGGCTGATGAGCTTGAGGCAGGGATTCCCGAAATTGAAGAGGCAGTACTTGTACAGAACTATTATAATCCCTTTAAGTATGAAGGTGAGACTCTCTCAGAAAAGGGCTTGCTTGTAGTAGGAAAGGACTTCTTCGACCTGTTCAAGACTAAGTTTATATATGGCAGTCCTGAAGATTTTGATGTAAAGGAGAGTGCATTCGTGACGGAGAGTTTCGCCCGAAGACACGGTATGGAAGAAGTCATAGGAAAGAAACTCACTGATGGAAACAAGGAAATTACCATCGCCGGAATAATTGAAGATTTTTCCGGGAGCGTATTCGATGATTTCGAGTTCATCATAAATTCGATGGCATTTGTGACAAGAGGCCAGAATTATGTTTCAAGCTCGGTAATGACATTTTTCAAAGCGGCGGACGGAGCCGATATCACATCTCTTGAAGAAAAGGTTTCGCAGATATTCGGCGAATTTCACAAGCGCATCAAGTATCCTAGAGAGGAAATGGCGATGCTCATCAGGCTGGACAAGCTCTATTTTTCCGATGCAAACGACGGCAGGACCGGTCTTAAGACTGAAAGCCGTGACAGGGTGACGATCTTCAGCCTTGTCGTGCTGTTCCTGCTCTTCTCTGCCATAATCAACTATATAAACCTCAACATCGCCAATGCTGAAAAAAGGTCTAAAGAAGTCGCCGTCAGGCACATAATGGGAGCAGAACGCAGGCTCCTGACATGGAGGACATTGCTGGAATCTTTCGTATTCACTTTCGTAACATTCATTATCGCATTGGCGGCTGCCTCCTTGCTTATCGATCCGATCAACGGACTTCTCCAGTCGGAAATTCCGATAAAGCTTTCGTTCGGTTGGGACTACATCGGAATATACGTCATGTTGATCATGCTTATTGCAGTAATCTGCGGCATTGCCGTCTCAATGACAACCTCAAGGGTCAGGATCACGAGCAGCACAAGAACGAAGACGCCTATGGCGAAGATGTTCATGGCAATTCAATTCGTGATATCATTCATAATGATTTCCATAGCGATCACAATGGAAATGCAGATGAAGCATATGATCGAACGCGAGATGTACGCAAATGTAGATAACATTTACCGTACGAACGTTGTACCGTCGGGACTCAAAGAAAAGATTGAAGCACTTCCATTCGTGAGAAGCATCGGCAGATCGACAGGCTATCCGGGTTATTTCGGTATGTCGATGAGTGGAGCAGACGACCAACCTGCAATAAGCCTCTTGTACTGCGACAGCACAGCTTTCAAGATATTCGGATTCGAGAAGATTGCCGATTTCAATCCGGGAAATCTTATGGGTACCTGGATGAGCGAAAGCGCTGCAAATCATTATGGGGTAAAAGCGGAAAATCCTATCTGGGATGCTCCGATATTCGGCGGTACCAGCGACAATGTAGCCGGTATAATCAAGGATACACCTGTAGCAAACGTACTGGAGAAGAAGTACAAAGGCCTGGGAATCGTCAGCGTCACTTCCCTGGAATATGTTTCATGGGGAGGCCTTATTCTGGAAACAGATGAAACTCGGGAACACAAACATATCCTTGACAGTCTTGTCAGCACCATGTATCTGAACGAAACCGGACGTGATGCTTTCGGCTACGGATTTCTGAAGGATCTTAATAAGGCCGCATACGACCGCACACGCAAGGACATGCGCCTGATCGAACTTTTCATGTTCATTGCCATCATGCTTTCATGTCTGGCATTTCTAGCTATGAGTGTCCATTATTCCAACGGAAACATTAAACCGATTGCTGTCCATAAGGTATTCGGCGGTACAACTAGAAGCGAACTCCTCAGGTGTCTGATGTTATACATGAAAATTATGGCTGCAGCAATCATCATAGGTCTTCCTCCGACGATATGGATATGCGAGAGATACCTTCAGCAGTTCAGCTACAGGTTCGATCTGGCCGACAAATGGTGGATATTCCTGATCGCCATAGCCATTTCATTGTTCATTTCCACCGTTACCGTACTCTGGCAGACCCTCCGCGCCGCCCGTACCAACCCTGCAGAAACTCTGAAAAAGGAGTAAAGCAGTATTAGAAGAAACAAGATAACAAACCATAACACACATGAAAAGAAAAGCAATTTTAGCAGCAGCTATCGTATTAGCTTCTTGCGGTCCGCAGGAAAGGTCCATCGACTTCCCTGCTGTGGAAGCCACAACGACAACCTCGATAATCATCGAGAAAGTAGAACTTACAGACAGCCTCACGACGCTCCATATGAGAGGCTACAACAGACCTGGCTGGTGGATAAATGTCGTTCCTGAGACACATCTTGTAGCTGACGGACAGACATATGAGATGGTCGGGACTGAAGGATGTGAGCCAGACGTCTATATGTGGATGCCGGCTGACGGAGACTCGTCTTTTGTTTTGAAATTCAAGCCATTGCCGCTGAACACCAGAAAGTTCGACTTCATTGAAGGTGATGTCCAGAGAGCATGGAAGCTCTTAGGTGTGGACCTTACCGGCAAGCCTGCATCCGTATATGACAAAGGGCTTCCGAAGAATGTGAAGATCACTCCTGAGAATACTACAGATGTTCCGGGCTACATATATGATCTCGGAGAGTCAACAATCAATGTCCACCTTCTCGGTTACAATCCTTCACTCGGAACTCCTGTCGAAATGTATCTGGGAAGTCCTCTGGTCTCACAGACAGAGCATTCATTGAAAATCGATCTGGAAACAGGAACAGCCAGTGTAAAATTCAAGCAATATGGTACAATGACAGGCTTCCTGCTGATGGATTACCGCGGCATGGGAGAATTCTGCATCGCGCCGGGAGAAACTGTGGATCTGTACTGTGACTTGAGCTATATGGACTATCTTACAGCCCTGCATAACCGTACCGGCAAACCAGCCATACCTGTAAAGCCTCTCTATTCACACGGCAGCGTTTATGACTGCATAAACAACCTGCCTTACGATCAGGAGCTTGACAAGATAAGATTGAGCAGCATCTATTCGGATGTCGAGACATATTCTCTGAATGCGGATGAATATACAGATCATATCATCAAGGATTTTGAAGAATGTATGGCAAAAGTAGAAGCAATGGCCAGCCATCCTGTTGCAAAGGCTATCAAGACTGCAGCCCTGAAAATGAACTGCATCTATGGAATATCCATAGCTGACCCTATCAGGATAAGCGGTTACAGACAGGCACATAACAAATCATATGAAGAGCCAATTGATTTCGTACCGGACCCTATAACAGACAAGCAGATAAGTCGCATTACCGACATGTTTGACTTGACGGATCCTTTATTGTTGCTCACAAGTGATGCAAGATGCCTGATGAGAGTAAACTGCCAGATGGATAATCCTCAGAAATATGATAACGTCAGATACATCCGTCCTGCTATGGCATATATCGAGCAGGCTGAAAACGGCCATTTGACAGACGTTGACATAGAGGAAATGAAAAAGTGGGACGAGCCATTCTTCTATCGTATGTGCGAAGATATGCAGAATAAGGCTATTGAGGCGATGAAAGCCGGAGAAGATTTGATTCAAAAGACTCCGGATCTACCTATGGAAGAACTGTTCGAAGCCATAATCGCTCCACACAAGGGAAAGGTCGTACTTGTTGATTTCTGGAACACATGGTGCGGACCATGCCGCGCAGCCATCAAGAACAATGAGCCGTACAAGACCGGAGAACTGGCCAGCGATGATCTCGTATGGATATACATAGCAAACGAGACCTCTCCTTTGCAGAAGTATCTCGAAATGATTCCTGAAATCAAAGGTCTTCATTACAGGCTGAATCCTGACCAGTGGAAGCAACTGACCTCAAAGGATTTTGATATCGACGGCATTCCATCATATGTTCTGGTAAAGAAAGACGGCAGCTACGCACTTAGCAATAATTTCCGTGATCACGCTCTGATGGTCAAGACATTGAAGGCAGAATTGGAATAAGAATCCAGCTAAAATACTGGTTAACAAAACATTACACACTCCAGGGTAGGTAAATATCGCCTACCCTTCTTTTTATAAGAATCTGTTAATCTGACCTTTGGACGACATCACGCTCCAGAAATTTGAAAAATTTAGTACCTTGTATTGCAAGGTATTTGAAAATTTTTATATCTTTGCATTACAATACAGCACAATTTCTGCACACCTTCGGAAAATGTAATGAGTCAAGTATCGATAATAAAAGTAATAAAGGTCAGAAAATATGAAAAAGACAATCAACGTAGCAATCGGCGGTTGCAGCTTCACAATCGATGAAGATGCATACAACACATTGAATGACTATCTGGAGCGCTTCAAGGCAGCTCTCGACAACACAAGCTCCAGAACAGAAGTCCTCGAGGAACTTGAGGTCAGAATAGCAGACATGCTCAAGGGAAAGCTTGGCGGAAGGCAGGTAGTTGACCTTGCAATGACACAGGAAGTGATAGGCAAGCTTGGTTATCCAGAAGGATACAGGAAAGCAGACGACCAGACTGGCACCCAGACACATAAGGAAGAATACCACTACAGCGGTACAGATGGAGAAAAGCCGGCAAGGAAACTGTTCCGTGATCCGGACGGCAAGAGAATCGCAGGAGTATGTTCGGGCATCGCTCTTTTCCTTGGAGTGGATGTGACTCTCATCAGGGTCCTTTTCCTTGTGGCATTCATTTGCGGATCGGCAGGATTCTGGATCTATCTCGTCATCTGGATTGCCGCTCCTGAAGCAAGGACAGCTGCAGAGAAATGTGAACTCAGAGGCATACCTGCAAACGCGGAAAACATCAGAAGATTTACCGAAGGAAGATAATCATGGAAATCAATACAGGCATAATCGAGAACAACAAGACTCAGATGAGACGAGGAGTGCTGGAATACAGCATCCTCCTTATTCTGGCTGCGGGCGACGAATATGCCTCGTCGATAATCCAGAAGCTCAAAGAGGTCAACATCATTGTAGCGGAGGGCACCACCTATCCCCTGCTCATCCGTCTCAAGAAACTTGGACTTCTGAACTACCGATGGGAAGAATCGACGCAGGGACCGCCTAGAAAATACTACATGATCACAGATCTGGGACGCGAACAGCTCGCAGGTCTTGATGCTGCATGGGACGAACTGGCAAAAGGCATAGAAATCATAAGAAACGGATCTAAGGCATAACCATTCATAGAAAATGAAGACAACTGAGAACATAAGCCTCGCAGGATATGCATTTACAATTGAGAAGGATGCATATGAAGAGCTGGAGGCATATCTTAATGATATAAACGAGGCATTCGCAACCGATCCAAGTGCCGAGGAAATCACTGCTGACATTGAAGCACGAGCAGCAGAACTGCTGAAAGAGAAATACATCAGCGGAATGGTGGTGGACATCGAGATGGTCAAGGCAATAAAGAAACGCATCGGCGACCCTAAGATGCTTGCTAATGAAGAAGCGGAACCTATCGATATGGACAAGGAATCAGTGCCGCAGAAGGATAATGAGAAAAGGCAGAATAACTGGAAAAGCAAACGCATGTACCGCAACATGGATGAGCGTATATTCGGAGGAGTATGCTCCGGCCTCGGTACATATTTCGGCATTGACAAGGTCCTTTTCAGGATCCTTTTCCTGATATTCTTCTTCCTTGGTTTCATAGGCTTCGATGACGGCCCGTACTTCGGGTTCTCTGTCCTCGGATACATATGCCTCTGGATAGCGATGCCCGCTGCAAGAACTTCCGAGCAGAAGAGAGAGATGAAGGGCAAGCCGATGAACCTGAGAAACTATAAGGAAAAAGACTTCGATTTCGAGAAAGAGGCGAAGGAAGTAGCCCAATCCCCTGCCGGCCAGACAGTTAAACGTGCCGGAGGCGTATTCCTCGGAATTCTTCTTCTGATAATCGGCTTAGGAGGACTCCTGGGAGGACTTATCCTACCTGCACTCCCAGAGATCTTCGATAATGAAGTCATTTCACATATCAGCCGTTGGGGAGAGCTGGATGCAGATGATCAGCTTGTTGCGGATATAGTCTGCGACACGACATTCTGGAGTCTGACAATGGTCATGCTAGGTATTTTCTGTGTATGGTTCATCTACAACGGCGTCATGCTCCTGTTTGACCTGAAATCCCCATCATGGCGCCCGGGCCTTGTACTGTTCATAGCATGGCTCATGAGCTTTTTCGTCATTGCCGGTTGGGTGATAAAGACTGTTGCAGACATACTGCCAAGTCTGATATAAACATATGCAGAATCAAAAGCATTTGTTAAATTTGCGAAGGAAACAATCTGATTATGGCGAAAAGCAAAGGAAAGATACTTGTAGTTGACGATAACAGCGGAATCAGGGCTGCATTGAAGCTGCTTCTGTCCATGCATTTCGATAAGGTCGAGCTGATATCCTCACCCAAGGAACTGCTCAGCAGGATAGCAGAATTCCGTCCCGACGTTATATTGCTGGACATGAATTTCCATACGGACATCAATACTGGAAACGAGGGGCTTTTCTGGCTTTCAGAGATAAAGAAACGATGCTCCGATATTGAAGTCGTCCTGTTTACAGCCTATGCCGACATTCAGCTCGCTGTCGAAGGAATGAAAGGAGGAGCATTCGATTTCATAGTCAAGCCATGGGAGAATGACAAGCTGGTCGCAACTCTGGCTTCAGCATACGGACACCGCATCAAGGAATGCGGATATAATGCACACAATATTCCGGCATCAGCTATCCCTATGCTTTGGGGAAAAGGTCATGAAATGCTTTCAATAAGGAAGACTATCGACAAGATAGCTCCGACGGATGCGACAGTCCTGATAACCGGTGAGAACGGAACGGGAAAGGATGTGCTGGCAGGAGAAATACACAGGCTTTCCGCCAGGTCCATGAAACCGATGGTATGCGTAGATGCCGGTGCATTGACCGAGACACTGTTTGAAAGCGAGCTGTTCGGTCACGTAAAGGGAGCATTTACAGACGCCCATTCTGACCATATAGGTAAATTCGAACAGGCTGACGGAGGGACTTTGTTTCTTGATGAGATCGGCAATATACCACTCCATCTGCAGGCAAAGCTTCTCAGAGCCATTCAGAACAGGACAATAACCCGCGTAGGAGATACCAAGGCGATACCGATAGATATCCGTCTGATCTGCGCGACAAACAAGGATCTTGAGAAGATGGTAAGGGACGGCGAATTCCGCGAGGACCTGTTCTACAGGATAAATACGATGAATATTGCTCTCCCTGCTCTCAGGGACAGAAGCGATGAGATCATTCCTCTTGCAGAGATGTTCATTAAGAAATACTCAGAGCGATACCGAAGGAATGTCTCTACCCTGTCGGATGATGCAGCCGTCAAATTGAAGAAACACAGATGGAGCGGAAACATAAGGGAGCTGCAGAACTGTATCGAAAAGGCTGTCATACTCTCAGAATCCACGGAGCTGCTTGCTCAGGACATACAGATCCAGCAGTCCTTACCGATACATGAGCTGGAGACAGATGTTGAGGAAACATTGGAAATGGTCGAAGAGAAGGCCATCAGAGCTGCAATGAACCGATTCGGAGGTAACCTTTCGCTGGTTGCAAAATCTTTGGATATCAGCCGTCCGACTTTATATGCGAAGCTGAAGAAATACAACATCTAGCACTACCTGAACGACATTATCATCAAAGCATAATTTCCAGTCTTGCCTAGACATGACAGACATTGAGGTCATATTGATCATCTTCGCAACAGCTGCAGTTGCTGTTGCAGTTACAGCGATCCTTACTTCCCATAAAATGAGGAAGAAGGTGACTTACATGCTTGACGCTCTTGAGGATAAGGAGCTGAATTTCAGATTCGACGAAAAAAGAATCTTCGGCAAGAAATTCAACATCACCCTCAACCGTCTGCGCAGAATATTCGACAAGGAAAGACGTGAGATAATGGAGCAGGAAGAGTATTACGGGCTCATGCTTGACCACGTGCGTACAGGCATCGTCGTAACCGAACCGGACGGCCATGTGAACTACCACAACAAGACTGCACTCAATCTGCTCGGCATAGCTACTTTCAGCCATATCAGGCAGCTCAGGACGGCAAGCGAATCATTATATGAAGCATTCACCAGAGTAGCTGGTAAAGATGAGGAAAGAGCCAGCTACTACAACGAAAGCGGTAAAAAGACTATCTCACTGACCGCTTCAGAAGCGACTATCGGGGGTAAGCTTGTAAAGGTCATCGCCTTCAATGACATAAGTGATGAAATCGCTGAAAACGAACAGGAATCATGGAGCAAGCTCATCAGAGTGCTCACTCACGAGATCATGAACACAGTCACCCCTATCGCATCACTCAGCGAAACCTTGTCAAACTACATGGAAGGCAAAGATGCGGATTCTGGCGTGCTGGCAGGTCTTGAAACGATTTCCCAATCATCACGAGGACTGATAAAATTCGTGGAGTCATACAGAAATCTGACCCGCGTAGCAGTTCCGGTAAAGAAAGCATTCTATATCAGAGAAATGATAGACCGGGTGATTCAGCTTACGGCACAGCAGACAAGCGAAGCTGGCGTCATCTGCAGGTATCATGAAAAGAATGATGACCTGCTGCTGTATGCAGATGAAAGCCAGATATCACAGATTCTTATAAATCTGATAAAGAACGCATGTCAGGCTGAAGCAGACATAATAGAGATTACAGCTGAGATCGACACCTCCGACAGCGTATTCATTCACGTAGCCAACAACGGACGTCCTATTAGCAGAGAAAGTCGCGAAGACATTTTCATACCTTTCTACACTACCAAGCAGGAAGGCACAGGAATCGGATTGAGTCTTTCCCGTCAGATCATGCGTCTGCACAACGGCACTCTTACACTGACTAAAAGCGATGATTCAGGAACCGTATTCACACTGTTTTTCAAATGATGAAAAAAACAGAACAGGAATGTAGCTTTTGGCATGGTATATGCGTCTAATATGATGAACTCATAGATGTTAGACATAAATATTGAACGAACTGAAAAAGCCGGCCGACGAAGTGATTCGTCGGGCGGCAAACATTTCCACTATTTCTTTACCAGAACGACTCTGCTTCCATAGGATTTCGATACACCAGATGCAAACGCCCTGTATTCGTCATATGCTTCATCTGAATATCTGCCTGACTTGATCTCGATTGTCTGGATTACATCTATATGGTTCGTGGCCTCATCATATGTCACCACATTTTCAAAAGTGCCGAAAGGACTTTCAAGTGTTTCAGAACATGGAATGGATTCCAGAACATAACCGGAAGGAAGATTGATCCTGATAGCATCTACGATCATCTGTCCGGTCTTTAATTCGAAATCATTGACTCTGTCATTTCGTGAAACGACAAGGCTCTTTGCAAATGGATTCAGATCAATGAAGATTCTGTTTCCGGATACCTTACCGTATCTGGAAACGCCAAAAGAATAGCCGATCCTGACTTCAGGAATATATTCTTCACCATGGTCCATGTCCGCCCATGAATCAAAATTATCCTCGAAAGAGGTGATTTTGAAATCGGAAGGATTGATGGAATTGGAATACATTATCATATTGAACTGAGTCTTGCTGTCAAGCGACTTGAAACCTATGTACGGCTCCACATTATCCAATACCAGTCTTCTCGTTCCTTTACATGAGGCAGAACCGTCCTGATTCAGCACGACCTCAAGACTTTCGGCACGAAGCCTGAGCGAATCTGCATATGGCCTTACACGTACCATTTCTCCTCCGTCCTTCTTGACGAGCACGACCTGATGTCCGGCAACTGCATCATGTCTGTAACCTAAAGGATATCGGGGATTCGTACATTCCACCCACAATGAATCCTTTCCCATAGGTACGCACAGCATGGCATGGTTCATCTGTCCGACAGAATAGAATCCCTCAAGCAGATCAGCCTCTTTTGTATCTACTATGAAATAATCGGAAGGAATACCGGCAACTGCAAGGAGAGCCTGCATATATGTTGATAAAGCCTTGCAATCGCCGAATCCTGTCTTATAGACAGTCTCCACAGGGAAAGGTTTCAGTCCTCCGATACCTAGCTGAATGCTGACGTATCTGGTATTTTCACGAAGAAAATCATATATGGCCTTGATCTTATGCCGGTCATCTTCCATGCCGGATACAAGGTCTGTGATCCTGTTCTTCAGTTCCTCCGGTACATTCCTGACATCTTTCTGCAAGTCATATAGCCATAGGCCGGACTCTCCCCAGTTTCTTTGAGAGCCCTCTGTCCCTGAATATTGAAAAGAAGCCGGGCCGGAATAGACAAATGGAACAAGTTCCCTTATATCCGGCATCTGAGGTTCCGACACGAAGCCCCCGAAATCATTGACTTCCCATCTGTAGATATCTGTCTTTCCCTCAGTGGTCTTCAACGGCTCATCCGATGCCTTGAAAATGATATCTGTCCCTGCAGGTACAGAAAGGACATATGAAGCAGACTTCACTGAAACATCCGGATCGGTGACAGGAATGAATGCAGGAAAGGACACCATTCCTTTCTTATATGACACCTTATATGTATATTCGACGATAAACGGATAAGGACCGGATGGTTCATAAGCAGACACATATGAATCCGAAGCTACACCTTCCGCTATAAGTACCGTGATCAGATCTGACATCTTCAGTTTTCGCAAAGTCTTTCCGCCGGACTCTATCCTGCCTGAGAACGAAGATAATGTCCTGAAAGAATCTGTAAAGACATTGAATGTCGCGGCGCTCAGTCCATGCTTGCTGTTCACCAAAATCCTTGAATTCACTTCATATGTTCCGGAAGACAATGAATTCATGGTAAAGACAGCATCATGGTTCAATATGACGGCATCATATTCGGCATCTTCTCCGTTAACGAATGAAACAGAGAAGAGAAATGCTGCTATCAATGAAAGGAAGTGTCTCATTTTCAGATTTTTTTGAGAACGATCATAGATTCATAGATATCAGACAGATACTGCCAGAAGGTGCGGATGCTCTGATAATCGGCAGGCAAGCCGATGGTCTGTGCCTGGGAATAGTTATATACGAGCTGAAGTATATTTCCGGACACACGGCTCTGGATCTTTACAAAAGCCTGAAGCTCAGGAAGTTTCAGATACATCGTCTCAGGAAGCTGATCAACGGCGTAGCCTTCCGGAATCGTCATATTGAAGAAATATGTAATCGTATAAGGGAACGGGAAGTCGATCGGGTAATCTCTGGCGATCGACTGGAAACTGTCCTTAGAATGGAAGGCAACAAAGAAAGGATTGATGTAAACGACATCCCCAGTCAGAGCAGATCCATAAGAATAATTAAACTCATATGATGCATCCGAAGAATATTCATCAAGTCCTTTTGAAGAAAAGCCCTCTATCTCGACATCAAGATCGTCTTCAAGATCCTTTATAAATTCTTCCTCATCGTCGCAAGATTTGAAATCTGCCTTTACAAGCCATGACTCTTCACCTTTATACTTCGTCGAAATCTTGCCTGTCATATTGCCCGCATCGTCAAGTGCTGCAGTAACATACATGCTGGTACTGTTCGAAGCCAAATTAGTAAGATCGGCCCACTCGCTTCTTCCCTGAGGACGGAGCACGCGTCCGTTGGTAACAAGCATAAGAGGGTCAAGCACGTTAAGATATCCTTCACTTGCCGCGCAATCAAGATACACGACATTATTTGCAGGAGTGACCACCCTGAGAATGAACGTATCAAAAGGATTAAGTTCCGGCTGATAATCCAGAAGGATACCCGAACTTCTTAATTTTATAAGTACAGGTTCAACAGTATATCCGAGTTCACGCAGACAACCTGCTGCAAGACAGTTCATATCGGCATTGGAACCCGTCCTGGACTTGACTACCTGAGCAAGCGGGTCAGGCAGAATTTCATATTCATTATTCCAGCTTACCTTATTCTGGACCAGACGGACAACAGCCTCTATCTTCTTCTGGTCCGAATCTTCTGCCGATATCGCAGCCATTTCCTCCGAGAACTGGCAACCTGACCTGAATCTTCTGTAAAATTCGGAATCCAGATAATTGTCATCGACATCAGACCAGCTCATACTGTAATCCTCATACAGGACACCTGTAATTCGCATGGAACTGATATCATATCTGACTCCGGAATAATATTGTCTGGAATTGAAGATGAAAGACTCTTTTCTGAATGCAGGGACATCCGAAGCGCTGTATTTATCGACTTCCACATTATAAACATACGGGCCGCTTGATGTAGGCAAAGTAGAGTTTTCAACATCGTGCGCGAAAGCGACAAGATGATATCCTGACATCTTCTTGTTGAAGGTGAAGAAATCAGGAAGCCTTACTTCGCACTCGGTCAGATTTACAGGGATGGTCTTCTGGAAATAGATGTGGTCCAATCTCCAGTACATGCTGCTTGTAAACTCATACTTGACTTCGATGACCGAACCGACCTTCACTCCTTGCGCAGAGAATGTGAGTTTCTTATAGTCTTCGACATAATCTTCATTGAAGATATATTTATTAGGCATCTTGGTTTCAACGATCTTTCCGTCAACAAGATTGAACGTTATGACATCTATGCCCGAATACGTTTCCTTATGTCTGACGGAAGAATAATAGATCATCTCGAAATCGCCCCAGTCAAGACCTTCTTCCTTGAGGATCTTGATCCTCATATGGGTCTTAGTAGTGAGGGCGAATGCTCCGGTAGCATTCATATCGACTGTGGAATACTGTTTCTCATACAGTACCAGAGCAACTGCAGATGTATCTGGTGCATACTCCGACAGCTCAAGTTCTTCTTTCGATACTTTCCCGAACCTTTTGTTCACAGGAATCGTCTGAGCACAGATTTCGGTCATTGCCAGAAGGCAGAAGGATATGAATAAAAAAACAGTCCGTTTCATAATGTCAAATTTTAACGACATTACAAATATAGCTACTTTATGTGTATGAATCAATTGTTTATGCTTTTACATTTCTTCAATAAGATTATTTCAAAACTCTTTGTTATATTTGTAGAATGGATTTGAAGAACATCACTATCGAAACTCACCCCTTGGAGCCCTTTCTCCCGGAGAATGCAAGGATACTCATGCTTGGGAGTTTCCCGCCGGCACGCGAGCGCTGGTCTATGGATTTCTTCTATCCCAACTGGATAAATGACATGTGGAGGATATGGGGCATCATATTCTTCGATGACAAGGAACATTTCGTTGCAGCAGATACGGCCGGAAAGAAGACAAGGAGATTCGACAAGGAGAAATGCACTGCTTTCGCCGGAGAGAAAGGCATAGCCATGTATGATACTGCATATGAGGTACGCAGACTGAAGAACAATGCATCAGATAAATTCCTTGAGATAATTACGCCTACGGACATAAGCATGCTGCTTTCACATATACCTGAATGTACAGCCATCGTCACTACCGGTCAGAAAGCTACGGACGTCATTGTGGAGACATTCGGCTGCGTGGAACCTGCCGTAGGCAGGCAAACGGAAGTCTCGATCGGCGGAAGGAAGCTGAGATTCTGGCGCATGCCGTCCTCCTCACGGGCCTATCCGCTTGCATTGGAAAAGAAAGCCGTTTTCTATAGGGAAATGTTCATTCAGGAACACATGATTGACAATCAATAAATCAAGCACAATACATGAGAAAGACATTTAGATTTATCCTGGCAGGATTACTGACATTCGCAGGACTGAGCGCAAGAGCAGACGAAGGCATGTGGCTTCCGTCGCTTATCTCACAGCGTATCGGAGACATGCAGGAGAAAGGTTTCAGGCTTGATGCAGAAGATATCTACAGCATCAATCAGGCCTCGCTCAAGGATGCAGTCGTACTGTTCGGACGAGGTTGTACAGGAGAGCTCATCTCGCCGGAAGGCCTGCTCCTCACCAACCATCACTGCGGCTATAGCCAGATCCAGCAGCACAGCAGCGTCGAGCACGACTATCTCAAGGATGGGTTCTGGGCGATGAACCGCGACGAAGAACTGCCTAACAAAGGACTTTCCGTAAGTTTCCTTGAACGAATGGAAGATGTCACCGAGCTGATTCTGAAGGGGTATGAACCTTCCATGACAGAAGAGCAGAGAGCCGGACTCGTGAAGAAGAACAGCCAGGCTGTAATTGAAGAAGCGACAAAGGAAGGAAAGGGACTCAGGGCTACTGTAGAGGCTCTTTACTATGGAAACCAGTATTTCCTCTTCCTTTACAGACAGTATGAAGACGTCCGTCTCGTCGGAGCACCTCCTTCATCGATAGGAAAATTCGGAGGAGATACCGACAACTGGATGTGGCCTCGACACACAGGTGACTTCTCTATGTTCCGCATCTATGCAGACAAAGAGAACAATCCTGCTCCATACTCTGAGGACAATGTCCCATATAAGCCTAAGAAATACTTCAGGATCTCGACCAGAGGGGTCCAGGAAGGCGATTTTACATTCATCTATGGTTTCCCGGGACGCACTCAGGAATATATCCATTCAGAAGGAGTACGTTATATTGAGGAAATCGGTGACCCGCACAAGATCAATCTCCGCACCCTTCGTCTTGACATAATGAACAAGTATCAGGCTCAGAGCCAGAAAGTTCGTATTCAGTATTCATCTAAGAATGCCAATGTCTCGAACGCCTGGAAGAAATGGCAGGGCGAGGTAAAGGGAATCAAGAAGATGAAGACAGTGCAGACCAAACAGGAGTTCGAAAAGGCTTTCGACAGATGGGCGGAGAATGGAGAATTCGACGGCGTGACCGACAGGATCGCAAAGATCTATCAGGAACTTGAACCGTACCAGTTTGCGACTGATTATTACTCGGAAACAGTCCGTACGATAGAAATCGCCAATCTGGCAATGAGCGTGGCGAGACTGTTCCTGGACGGACATGAGGAAGGACTGGTGACATTCGACCAGGACAAGGCCAAGGAAATGATGGAATCATTCTACAAGGACTGGTATCTTCCTATCGACAAAGAGTCTTTCATAGCCGTCATGAACGAGTATGAGAAGAATGTCCCTTCAGACTTCAAGCCTGAATACTATAAGACGAAGCTTGCCGCATATGGTTCCATCGAAGCATGGGCAGAAGATATATTCACCAACTCGATCTTCACCGACAGGAAGAAGGCTGAAGCGCTTACAGCCGCAGACAAGGAAGCTGTCATGAAAGATCCTGCAACAGAATTCTTCAACGAATTCCTGAAATGGTATTACGCAGACATACTTCCTGTGACACAAAGGCTGAATCAGGAGCTTCAGCTGGCATATCGCGACTACATGCGCGGACAGATGGTGTATTGCCGAACACAGCGTATCATCAAGGATTTTTATCCTGATGCAAACCTTACGTTGCGTGTTGCCTACGGCCACATAAAGGGTTATTCTCCTGCTGACGGAGTTTATTACACCCCATCATCGACAATAAAAGGTATAATGGAGAAGGATAATCCTGAAATCTTCGATTACAATATCCCTCAACGTCTTCGTGACATTTATGCTGCGAAGGATTATGGCCGTTGGGACGATGCGTCCGGCGAAGTTCCGGTATGTTTCATCGCCACCAACCATACCACAGGCGGCAATTCCGGAAGTCCGGTCATCAATGCTGACGGCGACCTTATAGGCCTCAACTTCGACAGAGTATGGGAGGGAACCATGAGCGACATCGTTTTCGACCCTGAAATATGCCGCAACATAGCTCTTGATATCCGATATGTTCTTTTCACTATCGACAAGATCGGAGAAGCAGACTACCTATTTGATGAAATGACATTTACAGAATAATATTATGGCACACGCAGAAAATCTTTCAATAGGAGTTTTCATCGACGGCGGATATTTCGCAAAGATCGATGAAGGTCTTGCTAAAAAGAAAATGGGAAAGGTAAATGTAAAAGGCCTTTTCCAGTACATTCCGGAAATGATTTCAGCTCATTTCGGCATAGACAGGAAGCTTCTCTACATAACGGAGGCACACTACTACAGAGGACGTTTCCGCGCTACTGATGCGGAAAACAGACATCTTCTTTTCGAAGAGAGACAGTTTGAAGACTCCCTCATTGAGAATGATATCATCTTCCACTACAAGCACCTGCGCCCAAACCCGTCGGGAGGAGTGATTGAAAAAGGAGTAGATACGTGGTTCGCTCTGGACACATATGAGCTTACCTTATACAGAGAGTTTGATTATGTCGTGCTGATCAGCGGTGATGCTGATCATGAAATGCTTGCTAAAAAACTCAAGGCCTTGAAGACACATACGATACTTCTGACATGGGACCCGGCCAATACCGGATCTACATCACGTTTCCTCAGCGAGGAAGTATGTACCCACATCGACGTCATGAGACTCGTATCAAAGGATCAGGATCTTCTGAAGAAAATCACGCTTTAAGCATAAAATTTTAATAGACCAGCCCCATTGTGCCACACTTAAGCACAATGGGGCTATATCTTTGCCACATAAACTTAAAAACGGAGGTAATTATGTGGTTCGCAGTAATTGTATTTGTTTGTCTGGCAACAGAAGTGCTAAGCTATCTTACAGGTGGTGATACTGATAATGGAATGAACACGGAAAGGAGAAAAGACACATCGCCGGAAACTGTATGACACAGAATCCGGCGAAAGCAAAATGGAAATATATGATGAGCCTCAGCGTCTGGTCGGCCTTACCACAGCCAGAGGACAGGAATGCTATCTTACCTTGACGACTTCAACAGGTTGCTGCTGCACCTTATCCAGAGGACATGACTGATACTTTACCTTGCTGAAGTCAATATCCATCAGTTCGATGCAACGTATATTACTGTTCCAAGCAGTCCTGTAATAGAATTTCATAGCGGCCTGATCGGTTACGGAAGTAAACTGAGTCGCACTAGGAAGTCCTTTAGGGATCTCAGCCTCAGAATGCTGGCTTCCTACAGGGATATCGAAATTGTTCAGGATATGAAAAGCTTGCAGGACTGTCTCGAAACCGGTATCCCAAACAGGCGCTGTCGTCTGGAAGAATGCAGCTCTTACGAATCTCGATGGTGCGGTGAAATCTCCGGGAAGTCCAAGCATACCGCTTCCATGTCCTAACGGTTTCAATGTTATGCAAGGCTTGAGATGGTTGTCAGGCGCAGAACCCGGAACAAGATTGACATAATTGTTGAGATTCGTCATATGCCAAGGAAAGCCGGGCGAATTGGTCAGGACACCGAGAGCATTTTCATAAAAATGAGGGACTCCTGCCACGACTTCAAGCACGACCATACGTCCGTTAGGCTCGGCAATTCTCCAATGGACGGCACCTATCTTATGATTCAAAGTGACCAGATCGATCTGCTCGACTGCATCCATCACCTGGTCGATTGATGAGAACTGCGACAAGACCCAAGATACGAACTGCATATCACACAATGTCTTTGCATCATGTGCAGGATCGTATGGAGCGTATTCACCATATTGAGGGAAAAAGAAAAGACCTGCAGACAGACCGGATTCATTGATCCCTTCTACAACGAAAGGCTCATATTCAGTATATATGCCTACATATCCATACACGCCTTTATATTTAAGGCCGTTTTCTCCTGTCGGTGTAAATGACTGATGCATATGTCCACGTGGAGAAACGACATACCCACATTGCATGGGTGTTGCAGCCCATTCGACTGTTCGTGCCACTACCCTGCTGCCGTCCCGTGCAGTCAAGGATATGCCTGTACATGCTTTAGAGTCTGTTGCAAAGATAGCCCAAACCGCAACCGCTGCTAATAATCCGATAATACGTTTCATCTTTATTCAATTTATAAAAGTTCAAAACTAAGTTATAGCAATGTCCAGGCCAGAGCATAAAAAAAGCCGTCCTTTTCAGGACGGCATCATTCTATAAGAATCAGCTTTTAGTAAGTCATCACGCCTGGAAGCTCCTTAGCGCAATCAACCATCTTCTGAACTTCCTTCACAACAGGAACGCGACGAACGAGATGTTTCTCCTCATTCACCTCAAGCATCTTTGCAGCGAGGTTCTCAGCCTTACGGTGAGCAAGTTCCTTTACTGTATCAACACCAGCTGCCTCGAGAAGTTCTGCAAACTGCGGACCCACACCCTTTACACGGAAAAGGTCTGCGTGGTTGCACCATTTGAGAATGAGCTTGCCGGAAATGCCGGTCTCTTCCTCAAGAGCCTTGCGGCCAGCTGGAGCAGCACATTTTGCAAGAAGCTGAGCTGCTGTATTGATACCTGCAGCTGTAAGTTTTTCAGCATAAGCAGCGCCTACGCCTTCGATGTCGATAACTTTGTAAGCCATAGTATTTTAAATTAAGCGGTTAATGATTTTTCAACGAACTTTCAAAATTACGCAAATTCTTGAAATTAGCAAATACATAATGAAGGTAATATGACAATTTATATTAAATTTGCGAAAACCAGAACAGTATAACCATGAAAACTTTAACCAGGATCATTATCGCCTCTGCAGCAATGATCATTTCCTCATCCTGCAATGATAAGGGTGATCTGCAAAGCAGCATCAGAATGAATCAGGTAGGTTTCTATCCGGATCAGGAAAAGACAATGACACTTGAAAGCAAGAATCCGGCAGAAACCATAAGAATCTGCATCAAGGGATCAGATGAGACCATATGGGAAGGACAGCATGTCCGTTCCGCCGTATCACCATGGTCAGGAAAAGAGCGTAAGATCTTTGATTTCAGCGAAATCACCGAACCGGGGACATATACGGTCATAGCAGGAGATGAAACAGCAGAATTCATAATCAGTGAAAACGCACTCGACGCTCTCGCAGAAGCCGCATTGAAAGGATTCTATCATCAAAGAAGCGGAATAAGCGGTCATCCCGACACTCTCGTTTATATCCACGCCAGTGCTGCAACTCCCGAAAGGCCGGAAGGAACGGTCATATCATCTCCAAAAGGCTGGTACGACGCCGGAGACTATAATAAATATGTAGTGAATTCGGCATATTCGATGGGACTTATGGCAAATGTGTTCCGCATATTGTCAATGAAAAGGCTCATCACCCGGGAAGAGAGCATCAGGTTCTGGGAAGAGCTGGAATATAATCATCACTGGCTCCTTACCATGAAGGACCCGTCCGATGGAGGAGTTTATCATAAGCTCACGACACCCTCGTTCGAGGCATTCATCGCTCCGAGAGAATGCCGGCAGAAGCGTTATGTAGTGCAGAAATCCGTTACGGCATCACTTGATTTTGCTGCAGTATGTGCAGAAATGGGAATGACATGGGGCACTCATTTCGGAGGCAATCTGAGACATGACATCAACACAAGAGGCGTATGGATAAAAGCAGCTGATGGAGCAGATGCATACCGATGGGCCAAAGAAAATCCGGACGCTTTCTATCATCAGGACAAGATGAACGAAATGTATGATCCGGACGTGGTCACAGGAGCATATGGCGACGTCAGTGCATCAGATGAGCTGTTCTGGGCAGCGACAAGCCAATATATGGCAAGTTACCCGGGAGACAGGAATGCCTATCTGGCAGATGTGATTGAGAATATGCCGGAAGAATTTGCTCTGATGTCGTGGGGAAATGTAGCGGCATTGGGAGTATTCAACTGGATTGAAATGGAAATTCATCATCGGGAATGGGGCGAATTCTATCCTACACATAATCCTGAAGCAGAGCAGGAAAAAGACATCAGGACAAAATGTGTAAATATGCTTCTTGAATATTGTGACAAGGCCATTGAAGCTGTAGAAGGTTCCTGCTACAACTGCGCATACGGCAACAGGCCAGAGGATTTCCATTGGGGATGCTGCTCAAGCTTCTGCGACCAGGCCATCTGCTTCCTTTACGCATACGAACTTACCAACGATAAGAAATATCTCGACAATGCATTCAGAAATGTCAACTATATCCTCGGTCAGAATGCTACAGGATATTGCTATGTGACTGGCTTCGGCTCGAAGAGCCCTATGCATCCTCATAGCCGTCTCTGCGCATCTGACGGCATCGAAGAGCCTATCCCGGGTCTTCTTGTCGGAGGTCCGAATCCGGGACAGCAGGACATAGCCGAAGTGAAGAGATACGGTTCTGATTTCCCTGACGAATCATATGAAGACGTAGAGCCGTCATACGCCTCAAACGAAATAGCAATCAACTGGAATGCTTCACTTGTCGCGGCAATAACATGGCTGGCCCATATTGGAAATGAATTACAATAAGAACTACATGAAAATATTCAGAATTCCTTTGCTGCTCATATCAGCAGCACTGACAGTCCTGTCATGCAGCAGGGATCTTCCTTCATACGAAGATCTCCATCCGACTCAGAAACCTGATCCTGAAGAAAACGAGACCACGGACCCAAAGCCTGAGACTCCGGCACTAGGCTACAATGTAGCTCCGACCGGCACCGGGGCTTATATAGACGGCACCATTTATTTGGAATTCAAGTCTGCTCCTGTTCTTGGCACTTCAGGAAAAATCAGAATCCTTGATGCAGACGGAAAGGAAGTTGACATGATCGACATGGCAGATGTAGCAGCTGAACCGGTAAAGCTTATGGACGATACTCCATATAATACGACACATGACCTTATAGGTCCGGCAGCGCTCAAAAGATGGAGAGTCGTGAACTACAAGCCTGTATCCATCGAAGGCAACAAGGTCATCATACGTCCTCACAGCAACAGGCTGGATTATTCGAAGACATATAGTATTGTAATAGATGAGTCGGCAATTACAGCAGAAGGATTCAAAGGAATCGCCAAAGGCGAATGGTCATTCCAGACCAAGGCAGAGCCGTCATCAAAGGAAGCTGTAACTGTCGCGAAGAGCGGAGAAGCTGACTTCCGGACCATTCAGGGAGCTATTGACTGGGCATACAGATGCGGGCCTAACAGCGCAATGATCATTAATATAAAGAACGGCACGTATGAGGAGCAGCTGTTTGCTCGTCAGAACAACAAGATCAAATTCAAAGGAGAAAGCCGTGAAGGAGTCGTACTGAAGTACAACAACTCCGAAGAGTTTGCAAACGGAGTCGGCGGCAGCACATCTGCAACAGCTTCAATAGGAAAGGCTGTAGGGAAAAGCGGAGGCAGAGCTGTCATATTATTTGAAAATTGTGATGACATACGTTTCGAGAACATGACACTCTGGAATACATATGGAAAACCAGGACAGGCGGAAGTCATATATAACAATGACAACAACGGCAAGTACAACATCTCATTCGTAAACTGCACTCTGAGAAGCCTTCAGGACACATTCAACACCAAGGGATACTGCTGGATGTACAACTGTCTTATCGAAGGCGACTGTGATTTCATCTGGGGTTCTCCTAAGACATGTCTGTTTGAGAAATGTGAAATAAGAGCAGCAGGAGACGGTTATATCGTACAGGCCCGCTGCATGTCAGCAGATGACAAAGGATTTGTATTTCTGGACTGCGATCTGACGAAGAATCCAGATGTCACTGACGGAAGCATGTATCTGGCCCGTTCCAGCGGCTCCTCGGAATATTATGACAATGTAGCCTATATAAACTGCAGAATGTCTTCAGCTATTCCACATCAAGGCTGGTACGATTCCCCTGCTCCGAATCCAAGTAAGGCCTCGTCTGCATCAGGTTGGAAAGAATATGGAAGCAAAGATGCCGGTGGCACTGCCCTGTCCGTGTCAGGACGCCTCCAATCATCATATCAGCTGACTGACTCCGAGTATGAATCAGGATACAAAGACAGAATGAAGATATTTGAAAATGCTTCAGTCGGTACAGACTGGTTAAAGGAATAAAAAATCGAGGAGACCCTGACGGTCTCCTCGATCTGTATATAAAAGTCCTGTTATCTGCTGAACTGAGCTCTGAGGACCTCATTCTTCGCATCTGCATCCGATCCCTTGATGCCGAAGTAGAACTTGATCTTAGGTTCAGTACCTGATGGGCGTACTGTAACCACATCACCGGCTTCATTATAGAACTGGAGTACGTTTGATGCAGGGAGACCTGTCTCCTCTGGCTTGTTATAGTCAACGACCTTGATTACTGGAGAGCCAGCCATTTCCTTAGGAGGATTGTTGCGATACTCGACCATCATTGCAGCTATCTCCTCAAGTCCGGCCTTTCCTTTCTTTGTAAGAGAAATCAGAGACTCCTTATAATAACCGAACTCTGCGTAGATATCCTGAAGGAGCTGATAGAGAGTCTTGCCCTGCTCTGCAGCCCAGGCAGCACACTCTGCGATCATCGCGCAAGAAATCGGAGCATCCTTGTCGCGGACAAACTCACCCACATTGAATCCGTAGCTTTCCTCACCGCCGCATACGAATGTAGTCTTGCCCTCATTCTTCTTAACAACGTCAGCAATCCACTTGAAGCCTGTAAGCACATTATAAACCTTTACGCCATACTTCTCTGCGATGGCACGGAGAAGCTCTGATGTCACGATGGTCTTGACGATATACTGGTTGCCATCAAGCTTTCCAAGTTCAGACCAACGACGGAGGATATAATATGTAAGGATAGATGCTGTCTGGTTACCGTTGAGGAGTACCATCTTGCCTTCATTGTCACGTACAGCGATACCAAGGCGGTCTGCATCAGGGTCAGTGGCCATCACGAGGTCAGCACCTTCCTTGTCAGCCACTGCAACAGCCATTGCAAGAGCTGAAGGCTCCTCCGGATTAGGAGACATTACTGTAGGGAAATTACCGTCAACCACATCCTGCTCAGGAACGTGATAGATATTCTCGAAACCGAGCTTTGCAAGGAATTCAGGAACGATCTCCACACCTGAACCATGAATAGGAGTGTAAACGATCTTGATGTCCTTATGGGCAGCAACAGCCTCCGGAGAAAGCATGAGGGTAGATACTGCATTGAGATATGCCTCGTCCATTTCGTGGCTCATGACCTCGATCGGAGCTGCACCTTCGCCTGGCTCGAACTTCACCATCGAAGGATCTGTGATCTTTGCAACCTCAGCAACGATATCCTTATCGACAGGAGATGTCACCTGAGCTCCATCAGACCAGAATACCTTATATCCGTTATACTCCTTAGGATTATGAGAAGCAGTGATCATGATACCTGCTGTAGCCTTCTTTGTTCTTACGGAGTAGCTCATGAGAGCGATAGGATGAAGCTTGTCGAAGATATACACATGAATGCCATTGGCAGCAAGGACATTTGCTGTGATCTGAGCGAACTCAGGGCTGTTGTTGCGGCTGTCGAATGAAATGCAGACGCTCAGAGGGCCTTCGCAATTAGCCTTCATATAGTTGGCAAGTCCCTGGGTAGCCATACCGACAGTATATTTGTTCATACGGTTTGTACCTACACCCATGATACCGCGGAGACCGCCTGTACCGAACTCGAGATTCTTATAGAATGCATCCTCGAGTGCGACAGGATCTGTTTCCTGAAGAGCGATGATCTGAGCCTTGGTAGCCTCGTCAAAATTTCCGTCCAGCCAGCTCTGGACAACGGTTCTGTAATCTGTTTCCATACGGTTTATATGTTTAGTAATTAATTTGCGTAGTAATCCGAGCAAATATACTCATAAATATTAGACAAATTACCTATTTTTGCATAAAATTTTAAATGAAAGATGGAGAAACTTGCTGAATTCGTATCACAGCATATATCTGACGATCCTGTCAGGCTGGTCATGAACAGGAACAGATGGCCGGAAATTGACATGGACATGGCTGTCAACTGCATTGAAAGCAGGAAGAAGCTTCGCGACAAGGTTCGTGAATGGTACGAAGAACCACGTCTGGTCTTTCCGCTGAAACTTTCGGCCGAGCAATGCAGCAGCAGCGCTACAGGAAGATACAAGGCAGAGCTTGCCGGCAGGATCGCCGGCAAGGATCCATGGACAATCGCAGACCTCACCGGAGGATTGGGAGTTGACAGCTGGTTCTTTTCCAGCAGATCGGAAAAGGTCCTTTACAATGAGATGCAGGATATCCTCTGCAAGGCTGCCAGACACAACTTCATGGTGCTCAATGCCATGAACATATCCATCTCAAACGAAACCGCACAACCAGGCTGCATCGGGCAGCTTCTTAACGGATTCAAGCCCGACATCGTATATATGGATCCTGCACGCCGTGGAGAGGGAGGACGCAAAGTATTTCTGATCGAAGACTGCACCCCTGATGTGCTTACGTTAAAGGACGAGATTTTCACACATGCCCGTCATATACTTCTGAAGCTCTCCCCTATGGCAGATATATCCATGGTATGCAGCCGTCTCGGGTCATCATGCCGCGAGGTTCATGTCGTCGCCAGCGCAGGAGAATGCAAGGAGCTTCTCATATGGCTGGACAGGGAATGGAATGGCGGTCATGAAATCACTACCGTCGAAATAAAAAATGATGGCAGCTACTCGGAATTCCGATTTTCCCCTTCCGACGAAAAGGCCGCCGCACCACACCTTTCTGGAAGCCCCTTCCTGCAGGAAAGATGGCTGTTCGAACCGGGAAAGGCCTTGATGAAGGCCGGAGCATTCAATCTTATAAGCGAAAGATTCGGGATCTGTAAACTCGGTGCATCGACACATTACTATATCATCGATGACGTAGCCAAAGCAGACGAGCTGAAGGATCACGGTAAGGTATTCAGGATCATAAGATGCGAACCTCTCGACAAACGAAGCATCAAGTCTGCAGGTAAAGACTACCCTAAAGCCGAAGTCACCGCCCGCAATATACCTATGGATACAGAAACCCTCCGCAAAAAGCTCGGAGTCTCATCTGGCGATGACATTCATATATTCGGCCTGCGTTCAGACAAGGAAGGAAATCTCCTGTGCGTTGCCTCACGCTTTTAGCGCGAAACACAAACAATTGAACTGCAATAAGATAAAACAACCCACGTACTGCATCATGTCAGCACGTGGGTATATTTGAACAGCTGATTATCAGCCTAATGAGTTCCACACTAGTTCTGATGTGCTGGACGAAGAAGGTCAAGCACGACCTTTACAGGATTGAATGTAGCCAGAGGAACCTCGACAAAGAGAGTGTTCCAGTTGCTCATCGCACCATTCCAGAGACCAGGAAGCTCGAGAGCCTTGAGTTCGCGGCCCTGATAACTCTTCGAGCTGATGAAGCCGGCATCCTCGTCAACATACTTGAGAAGATCGAAACTCTGTCCCTTATAATCATGGAGACAGCATACGATATCAACCGGATTGAAGTGGGTAGCTGAAGCAAGAGCATTGCGTGCATGATCGTCAGACATGTTGATCTGAACGCTCTCAAGAACCTGGAGTGAAGTCGATCCGTCCTTCTCTGCAATGATGAAAGGACCGCCGCCAGGCTCGCCCTGATTCTTCACCATACCTGCAACACGGATAGGACGGTTGAGCTTTGCACGGAGAGCAGCAACACGTGCCTCAAAGTCGGCTGCAGCCGGAAGAGTCACGCAAAGAGTATTGTCAAGGAATGACTCTATCTCATCGCAAAGAGCAGGAGCAGCCTCAGCATCAAGAGCATTGAGATAACCGTAAATCTTGTCACGGAGCTCAAGAGCCTTACCGAGGAGCACCTTCTTCCATGTCGCAGTCTCAGGAAGAAGTCTTTCATTAGCTACATTATCGATATTCTTGATAGAAACCACTTCCTCTTCGATCTTGTTGAGATTGTAGATCAATGCACCATGCCCGGCAGGACGGAAAAGGAGCGAGTCTGTTTCAGTTCTGAATGGCTTGTTCTCGACATCAACTGCTACAGTATCAGTCGCCTTGTCCTGGAATGTGAAAGTGATATTGTACTTCACGCCATATTTTTCCTCATAAGCAGCCTTTACCTCGGCATAAGCCTCCTCGAAAAGGTGCTGGTGTTCAGGAGAAATGGTAACGACGAGATTTGCTGTACCGTCTTCATTCCTCATATAGTTCTGAGCCTCGACAAGATGCTCTGCGAAAGCTGTACGGATCTCACCGTCAGTATATTTGTGGAACTTGAGCACTCCCTTCGGCTTTGCTCCATATCCGAGTCCCTCGTCGGTAAGAGTCTTCGAAAGAACTGACTGACGATACTCAGGACACTTGCATGTCTGCTCACCGAAAAGTTCCGGAGTGTAGAATGCGAATGACTGGATCTGGTCCACGAACTTTGCTGCAGGGGCATCATCCGCGAGTTCCTTGCCAGCCTTAAGGGCATCAAGACCGCTGAAAAGGTCCTTGAACATACGTGAAGCCGCTCCGGAAGCCGGGACGAACTTACATTTACCATTGATGCTGGCGCCATCATAATACTTTGCCGCAGCCTCTACAGCTGCATCGTCAAGCACCTGTATTCCTCTTTCAGGAGTTGCCGGAGCCACAATCTTCATCCATGGGAATCCCTGTTTGAAGCGTTCCACCTGCTGTTCCACTGTCTGTACAGATGAGCCTCTCTGCTCTATCTGCTCAATGTCTTCTTTTCTGAACATATTGATTATAGGTTATTAGTGTTATATTACGAAAATTTCACGTCTGTACTGGTAGTCAGAACGAAGCTTCTCGAATTTATGAGGCTCCATCCTGAATCTGAAGTCATCCGTAAATATAGGATAATTATATTGAAGAACCGCTGCTATCTCCCCATGATTCTTTCCTTTGAGATCTATTCCTACCGGATGATGTTCCGGTACATCATCTACCGGAATGAAGTCCTTCAGTTCATCTATTCCCAAGAATGAAGCGACTGCACGTACTGACATCATGGTACCGTTAAGCTTTCCTTGAAAAGAATAGCCAGCGATATGTGGCGTGGCTATATCAGTCAATTCAATCAGTTCCTCATTCACATCAGGTTCATTATTCCAAGTATCTATGACGACCGCTCCAAGCTTTGGAACAGCCTCTATAAGCGCCTGCTCATCGACGACTTCCCCACGGGCTGCATTAATAAAGATCGCGCCCGGCTGCATCAGAGTAAAGAAATCGGCATTAGCCATTCCCCTTGTACTTTCATCCAACGGCACATGCAAGGTCACGATATGCGAATTCTGGAGAAGATGATCCAAGGAACAGAATCCTTCGCCACCTTCTTTCGCCGCACGTGGCGGGTCGCACAGAAGCACCTTGAAGCCAAGGTACCTTGCCATCTCTTCCACTCGTCCGCCCACATGTCCTACTCCTACGATGCCTATCGTATTACCTTCAACCTTGATACCTTTTCTCGCTGCCACTCCATAAAGTGCAGAAAACACATACTGCATCACTCCTCCCGCATTGCAGCCGGCCGCATTCGCCACATGAATATTCCTGGAAGCACAGTAATCCAGGTCTATATGGTCCATTCCGATGGTTGCAGTAGCTATCATGCGGACTGATGTCCCCTCCAGCAAGGAAGCATCACATCTGGTCCTTGTCCTGATGATCAGCGCATCTGCATCCATGACATCATCACGAGATATTTCCAATCCCTTCTTATATACGACCTCGGCAAATGGCTCGAAAACACCATTGAGGAAAGGGACATCAATGTCAGCGACTATCTTCATCATCTACCTCAAAATCAAATTCTTAACAACGATCTTATCAGCTTTCAACATTTCATTCAGGCCGGCAATCAGACTCTCTCTTTGCAGGTACAGCTGATTACGCACGACAGAAGAACTGATGGAGCATACCAGAGTACCACGTTCAAATGTTACGCCCAGCGTATATCTGCCTGCTCCGGAAACAGCATTCCATGCATCGGAAACTCTCTGTCTGTTCAGACCGGAAGCGAGCTTCATCTCTCTTATGAACTGGTTCACAAGTTCCTCCATTCCCACAGCCTCCTGTTTCCTCAATGGGTTATTCCTGCCATCGTATGCCATAACTACAATCTGGTAAATGTTCCCGAAACCGTATCGTAATATGCCCTGTCCCTTGTCAGGCCGTCAACTATGCCGGACATTCTGACCTTATTGCTGTCCGTAATGAATATCTGCCCGAAATCATCACTGGCCACCATCTGAAGAAGGTTGGATATCCTGCCCATGTCAAGTTTGTCGAACACATCATCAAGAAGCAATATCGGGGCAAAACCATATCTTAGCTTCATGATTTCATATTGAGCGAACTTCAATGCGACAAGAAATGACTTCTGCTGGCCCTGAGAACCGTAACGGCGGATCGGGTGTCCGTTCATCCTGAACGAAAAATCGTCTCTGTGGATTCCGCTGGTAGTATATTTAAGCACTCTGTCCTTCTCATATGAAGACGCCATAAGCTGGTCAAGAGGAGCCTTGAAGAGATCCGATTCGTATTCTATATCGACCTGCTCGGAGTCTCCTGATACAGCCTTGTAATACTCTGAAACAATCGGCTTGAGATCATCGATGAATCTTTTTCTGGCATTGAATACAGGATCTGCCAAAGCAGCCATCTTCATATCAAGGACTTCCAGAAAAGACCGGTCAAGATCCGCTTCCTTAAGCATTTTGTTTCTCTGCATGAGAAGTCTGTTGTACTGCTGCATGGAAGTCATATATTCACGGTCCATCTGAGAAAGGACAGCATTGACAAAACGTCTGCGTTCTTCCCCGGACTCGCTTACCAATGAGATGTCCGCTGGAGAGACCATTACAATCGGAAGGACGCCGACATGTTCTGAAACCCTGTCATACTGCTTATCATCACGCTTTACCTTCTTATCTCCTTTGGAAGACATCTTCATGGAGAATCTGCTGGTCAGTCCGTTTTCCATCCTGTATGTACCGGCTAGGGAAAATTCCTCCGTACCATGGCGGAAATTGAATCTGTCCGAAGAAGCAAAAGCGCTCTTTGTCATCGATAGGTAATACACTGCATCAAGGAGATTGGTCTTACCCTCCCCATTGTTTCCGCTGATGCAGTTCACATTAGGAGAGAACTCAAGCTCCTGAAGCTGAATGTTCCTGAAATCTGATATTACGATTTTTTCAAGTACAGGCATATTACATAACGATATCTTGGCAAATTTAATAAAACATTAAGACTTCTGCAACGAAAAAGAACAGCACTTATTAAAATGAGAAGTATTCTTTGGGAGTTTTGACATTTTTTGCTAAATTTGCCGCCTGTTTGGGCTGTCTGTACTTCAGCGGTCCTGGTTTAAACACAGACAAATATAAAATATTCAATATTATGGCTAAAGAAATCAGAAATGAGAATGCCGAGGCAGTAGCTGAGGCGGTATCAAAGACAGAGCAGTTCTTTGCAAAGAACGGTAAGCTCCTTTCAATCATCTGCGTTGCAGTTGTAGTTGCATGTGCAGCAGTATTCTGCTGGTATAAGTTCATCAACCAGCCTAAGGTTGCCGAGGCTCAGGGCCAGATGGCTCTTGCTGAGGAGAACTTCCGTACAGGTGACTACGAACTCGCACTCAACGGTGACGGCAATGTACTCGGATTCGTACAGATTCTTGATGAGTACGGAAAGAAGGCAGGAAAGTCAATCAATTTTTACGCAGGTGTTTGCGAACTTCAGCTCGGCAACTTCGAGTCTGCAATCAAGTATCTTCAGGCATACAATGGCAAGGACGCCATTCTTGCAGCTCGCGCAAAGGCTTGCATCGGTGATGCATATGTAGGCCTCGAGAATTATGAGAAGGCACTCGGCTGCTTCGAGGAGGCTGCTGCTGTAATTGACAACATGTATGCTGCCGGCTATCTTCTCAAGGCAGGACTTGTAGCTGAGAAGCTCGGCCAGAACGACAAGGCGCTCTCTTTCTACGAGACTATCAAGGATCAGTATCCGCAGTCAATGGAGGCGTACGACATCGACAAGTATATCGGAAGAATTACCAACAAGTAAAAACATGGGAAGAGCATTTGAGTTCCGTAAGGAACGTAAATTCAAGAGATGGGGTCATATGGCCCGCGTCTTCACCAAGATCGGAAAAGAAATCACTATCGCTGTCAAGCAGGGTGGTCCGGATGTAACAGGAAACCCGCGTCTCCGTGCCCTTATCCAGACTGCACGAAGCGAGAATATGCCTAAGCACAACATCGAGCGTGCAATCAAGAGAGCTACAGATAAGGATCAGGCAGATTACAAGGAAGTAGTATTCGAAGGATACGGTCCTCATGGAATCGCTGTTCTCGTGGAGGCTGCAACAGACAACAACAACCGTACTGTAGCAAACGTACGTTCATACTTTACAAAGAGCGGCGGATCGCTCGGAACATCAGGTAGCGTTGACTATATGTTCGACCGCAAATGCATGTTCCGCATGAAGTCTGCCAATCCATACGATCTTGAAGAGCTTGAGCTCGAACTCATCGATTATGGCGTTGAGGAGATTTTCGAGGAGGAGAACGATAACGAAGAAATGGAGATCGTACTCTATGGAGAGTTCACAGCTTTCAACACAATCCAGAAATGGATCGAGGACAATGGCTATGAACTTATCGCAGCCGAGTTCACACGTCTCCCTAACGTTGACCTCAAGGTTCTTGAAGGAGACGCAAAGGCAGATGTAGAGAAGCTGATCGAGCGCATCGAAGAAGATGACGATGTTCAGAACGTCTATACGACAATGCAGCCGTAATCACTTTACGATACATATTCAAAAAGACCGATGGCCAGCCGCCACCGGTCTTTTGATTTTTTCACCCGTTGGAAATTCCCATCCGGTATATGAAACCATGACCGCCAGTGGTCTGATGAACGGGAGGAATTCAGTATTCACATTCACAATGGGAATTTCGCCACAAGGAAAGGAGAAAAAGTATAAAACCGGCAGGTGTGGCAAGATTTTATTTGCAAGGTAGGAAAAAATATTATCTTTGCCGTGATGATAACAAAGCATAAAACCATCATCATAATGTATTTATGAGCATTCAACAGGAAAAGATCAAAGAACTTGTAGAGAAACGCGCAGCTGCGCGCATTGGCGGAGGGCAGAAAAGGATCGACGCACAGCATGCTAAAGGCAAGTTCACAGCACGCGAGAGACTCGCGATGCTTCTTGACGAAGGGAGCTTCGAAGAATTCGACATGTTTGTTCAGCACCGCTGCACAAACTTCGGAATGGAAAAGACAAAATTTGACGGTGACGGAGTCGTGACCGGAATGGGTACGATAGACGGCCGTCTGGTTTACGTTTTCGCGCAGGACTTCACTGTTACTGGAGGGTCAATGTCCGAAACCATGGCCCTGAAGATAAGCAAGGTCATGGATATGGCAGTACGTAACGGAGCTCCTTTCATCGGCATAAATGACTCAGGCGGAGCCAGAATCCAGGAAGGCATATGCTCGCTTGCCGGATTCGGAGAGATCTTCGAAAGGAACATCCTTGCATCAGGAGTTATCCCTCAAATATCGGGAATATTCGGTCCATGCGCCGGCGGAGCCGTTTACTCCCCTGCTCTCACAGACTTCACAGTCATGATCAAGGACACCTCCTACATGTTCCTTACCGGTCCTGGAGTTGTAAAGACAGTGACCGGGGAAACCGTCACACAGGAAGAGCTTGGCGGAGCAAGCGTACATGGAGCGAAGAGCGGAGTGGCGCATTTTGCCGCTGAAAACGAAGAGGAAGGAATCAAGACGATCAAGGCTTTGCTCAGCTTCCTGCCATCCAACAACCGCGAAGAAGCTCCTTTTGCTGAAACCGCCGACCCTGCAGGCCGTGTAGATGACGCACTCAACGATATAATTCCAGACAACCCCAACAAGGCATACGACATGTATCAGGTCATCGGCAGCATAATCGATGACGGCAGATTCCTTGAAGTCCACAAGAGCTGGGCGAAGAACATCATCGTCGGATTTGCCCACATGAACGGACGCTCTGTAGGAATAGTCGCTAACCAGCCGAAGATTCTGGCCGGCGTACTCGACATAAACGCCTCCAGAAAGGCTGCTCGTTTCGTGCGTTTCTGCGACGCGTTCAACATTCCTCTCGTCACTCTGGTAGATGTTCCGGGCTTCCTTTGCGGAACGCAACAGGAATATGGCGGCATCATCACCCATGGTGCGAAACTCCTCTATGCATATGGAGAAGCGACTGTTCCTAAGGTGACCGTCACATTGAGAAAATCATACGGAGGCGCACATATCACGATGAGCTGCAAGCAGTTGCGTGGTGATATAAATTACGCATGGCCATCAGCGAACATTGCCGTAATGGGTGCGGAAGGAGCAGTTGAAATCCTCAAGAACATCGAGGCAAAGGAATACAACGACCTGTTCTGCAATCCATACAACGCGGCAAACTACGGTTATATCGACGATGTCATAGAACCTCGTAACACAAGATTCCGCGTGATAAGGGCTCTTGAACAGCTCGCTGGAAAGAAGCAGGAAAATCCTTGGAAGAAGCATGACAATCTTCCACTTTAATAATCTCAGAGTATGAATCCATCAATGATATTACAGGTATCGGAGAACGTCATCGTAAAGAGCGCTGAGATGGCCGAGAAAGATCCCCATGGGGTAATCATCACTCTGGTCTCGGTCTCTGTGGTATTCGCTGCTCTGATCATCCTTTACTTCGCCTACACATTCATCGGCAAGCTTTCATCCGGAGAGATAAGGTTCAAGATGCCGAAGAGAAAGAAAAAGCAGGTCGCTGCAGGGGCTCCGGAAGGCGAAATTGCCGCGGCAATCGCTCTGGCGCTGGATCAGGAGATGAATGGAGAAGTCTATGCAGCCATATCAATGGCACTGCACCAGTACCTGAACGACACCGTTCATGACAATGAAAGTTATGTTATTACAATTAAAAGAAAACGATAGCCATGAAGACATACAGATTCAAGATCAACGGCAACGAATACAATGTTGCAATCAATTCAGTAGAAGGTACAAACGCTTCAGTAACAGTCAACGGGACCGATTATCAGGTCGAGCTTGAGAATGCTCCGGCTGCACCGGTTCAGGCAGCACCGGCAACGCCTGCTGCAGCGGCACCTGCCCAGTCAGTTCCAGCTCCGGCAGCACCTAAGCCAGCTGCATCAGGAGCAGGAAAAGCTGTGACCAGCCCGCTCCCTGGAGTGATCATCGCGATCAAGGTAAATGTAGGCGACAGCGTGAAGGCCGGTCAGGAAGTTGCAGTTCTCGAGGCAATGAAGATGGAAAACTCCATCGAGGCAGAGCATGACGGTACAGTTACGGCGATCCATGTTGCAAAAGGAGACTCTGTTCTCGAGGGAGCTGCTGTCGTAACAATCGGATAGTGAACTACATCCCTGTGAAAGTCGGGGATAAATAACCATAGACAATCAATGAACACAATATTTGAAAGTCTTCAGCAATTCTTCCAGTACACAGGCTTCGCAAGCATGACATACAAACATGCCATCATGATATTCATCGGCATCGTGTTCATCTACCTTGCGATCAAGAAAGATTGGGAGCCTCTGCTGCTTATCCCGATCGGTTTCGGAATGATAATAGGAAACATTCCTTTCGTTCCTGGCCTCAACATCGGTATATATGAAGAAGGATCGGTCATGAACATCCTGTATCAAGGAGTCCAGACGGGTTGGTACCCTCCGCTGATATTCCTGGGAATCGGCGCAATGACAGACTTTTCCGCATTGATTTCCCAGCCCAGGCTCATGTTGATCGGAGCTGCGGCCCAGATCGGTATCTTCGGAGCATATGTCATTGCTCTCCAAATGGGATTCACACCGGCAGAAGCCGGTGCCATCGGCATCATCGGAGGTGCTGACGGCCCTACTGCGATCTTCCTTTCTTCAAAGCTCGCTCCTCATCAGATGGGTGCTATTGCTGTTTCCGCATACTCCTACATGGCTCTTGTACCGGTCATTCAGCGTCCTATCATGCTGCTGCTGACGACAAAGAAAGAACGTCTCATAAGAATGGCTGCTCCTAGACAGGTAAGCCAGAAGGAGAAGATCATATTCCCTATCGTCGGCTTCATCCTGACAGCCATGATCGTTCCTTCCGGAATGCCGTTGCTGGGAATGCTTTTCTTCGGAAACCTGCTAAAGGAAAGCGGAGTCACCAAACGCCTTGCAGAAACAGCACGCGGTCCGCTCATTGATGTCGTGACCATTCTGATCGGTATAACCGTAGGATGTTCAACTCAGGCTGACGAATTCCTCACAGGTGATTCTGTAAAGATCTTCCTCCTCGGACTTCTTTCATTCGTCATTGCGACAATGTGCGGTGTACTTTTCGTCAAGTTCATGAATCTCTTCTGCAAGGAAGGAAGAAAAATCAATCCTCTGATCGGCAACGCCGGTGTGTCAGCCGTTCCGGATGCAGCACGCGTATCCCAGAATGTAGGTCGCGAATTCGACAAGAACAATCATCTTCTGATGCACGCAATGGCTCCTAACGTAGCTGGCGTGATCGGTTCTGCCGTAGCAGCAGGTATCCTGCTCAGTTTCCTCGGATAGCCTGGCGCAGACCGCATTGATTATCAATATTTTGCATAGAATGCGTGCTCCCTTCTGGAGGCACGCATTTTTCGTAATACGCTATGATTCAGACATTTGCGTGCCAGACAAAAATTACTGTTCTATATTTGACAGAAATAGCGTATCTTTGAAGGTTTAATTACCATGGAAGACATGATCGACATACCAAATGACAGGATACTGATTCTGGACGGAGCCATGGGCACTATGATCCAGAGATACGGGCTGACGGAAGAGGATTACCGCAATGGGCCGTTCTCTGGCTGTGCAAAGGAGCTGAAGGGCAACAATGAGTGTCTGAACCTCACTCATCCGGAGATCATAAAGGCTATACATCAGGAATATATAGCGGCCGGTGCCGACATCATAGAGACAAATACATTCAGCGCAAATGCGATATCGCAGTCGGAGTACGGTTGCGAGGATTTTGCTGCGCGAATGGCATTTGAGGGCGCAAGGATAGCGCGTGAAGCTGCTGACGAGGCGCAGGAGATTGCTGCCAAGGTGGGTCTGCAGCGAAAGGTATGGGTAGCAGGAAGCATGGGACCGACATCGAAGTCGCTTTCCTTGTCGCCGGATGTTGCCGATCCTGCTTTCAGGCCATACAGCTTTGATCAGATGAAGGAGGCCTACCGCGTTCAGGCGGAGGCACTGCTGAAAGGCGGCGCCGATCTGCTGCTTATCGAGACATGCTTCGATGCCCTCAATGTCAAAGCCGCATTGGCAGCTATCATGGAAATTGATAGGGAGAGGCTGTATGACGGAACTGGCATTTTGCCACCTACGGCTAGGAGGAGAGGCCAAGCTCCGCAGGGAGAGAGCCGGTGTAGTCAACAGTCTCTCCAGGACACACCACCAGTGATGATATCGGTGTCGGTGGGAGACAGGAGCGGAAGGACGCTGACCGGCCAGACTATGGAAGCATTCTACACCTCGGTATGCCACTACCCTATCTATGCCTTCGGACTGAACTGCTCTCTCGGAGCGGCCGAGTTGATGCCGCTTGTTGAGGAAATTGACAAATGGTGTGGCTGCAGAGTAAGCTGTTATCCTAACGCGGGACTCCCGAATGAGATGGGCGGATACGACCAGAGTCCTGAGATGATGGCGGAGCAGGTGAAGGCCATGTCATCGAAAGGTCTTGTCAATATCGTAGGTGGATGCTGCGGAACGGCTCCGGACCACATCAGAGCCATCGCAAATGCCGTCAAGGGTCTTGTTCCCAGAAAGCTGTCCACGAAAACGGGCCTTTCCGACAGGACATTGAAGGTCAGCGGTCTTGAGGCGGTCGAGGTTGATGTAAAGAAAAGGAATTTCACCAATGTAGGTGAAAGGACAAATGTAGCAGGCTCACGCAAATTTGCAAGACTCATAGCATCAGGCGATTATGAAGCCGGCCTGCAGATTGCTGCAAAGCAGATCGAGGACGGAGCGTCCATCATAGACATCAACATGGATGACGCCATGCTGGACAGCACGAGGGAAATGGAACGCTTCGTGAGATACATTTCCAACGAGCCGGCTGTAGCGAAGGCAGCTCTGATGATAGATTCTTCCCATTGGGAAACCATTCTGGCAGGTTTGAAGAATGCGCAGGGGAAATGCATAGTCAATTCCATAAGCCTGAAAGAAGGAGAAGATGCCTTTGTCGAAAAAGCGAGAGTGATAAAATCGTTCGGCGCCGCTATGGTGGTGATGGCATTCGACGAAGTGGGCCAGGCAACGACATACGACCGCAAGATCGAAATATGCTCAAGGGCATACAGGCTTCTGACAGAAAAGGCCGGAGTCGCTCCTGAAGATATAATATTCGATGTGAACATCTTATCCATCGGTACGGGCATCGAGGAGCATGCGAAGTATGCCATAGATTTCATCGAGGCCGTAAGATGGATAAAGACAAACCTCCCGGGAGCGCTTACATCTGGCGGAGTTTCCAACCTGTCTTTTGCATTCCGAGGTAACAATGCTGTACGTGAAGCCATGCATTCCGCCTTCCTGTATCATGCGGTCAAGGCGGGTATGGACATGGCCATTGTGAATCCGTCCATGCTTCAGGTTTACGACGACATAGAGCCAGAACTTCTGAAATGTGTGGAAGATGTGATTTTCGACACCGACCCTCAAGCTACAGAAAGACTGATAAGCAAGGCGTCGGAAATGCTGATGGCAAAGGATTCCCTTCAGATGCCTGATACTCTCGCAGACAAGAAGCCTTTGGAAGAAAGGCTGCAGACTGCCCTTGTCAAAGGAAGGGCAGACGATCTTGAGTCAGATCTTAAGGAAGCCATGTCAAAATATGGAACGGCCTTGAGCATTATTGAAGGCCCTCTTATGTCCGGCATGGAGACTGTCGGTTCATTGTTCGGTGACGGTAAGATGTTCCTTCCTCAGGTCGTGAAATCAGCAAAGGTCATGAGGGACGCCGTGAAGATCCTGGAACCGTTCATGGACATGAACGACAAAGAAAGCCAAAAGTCCAAAGTAGTCATCGCTACAGTCAAAGGAGATGTCCATGATATCGGAAAGAACATCACGGGAATCGTGCTTGCATGCAATGGTTTCGAAATCCATGACCTCGGAGTCATGGTGGACAAGGAGACCATTCTTGACGAGGCGGAAAGGGTTGATGCAGATATGATTGCTGTCAGCGGACTCATCACTCCGTCGCTATATCAGATGGAGGAAATCTGCCGCGAGATGGCCATACGAGGTATGAATAAACCGCTGTTCATCGGAGGAGCGACTACCTCGGCACTTCACACGGCAGTAAAGCTGGCGCCTCTTTATGGACATGTATTCCATGGTGCGGATGCTTCTGCTGCAGCGGTCATGGCCAAGAAATGCATGCTTGACCGGGATGCGTTCGAAAAGGAACAGCATTCGGAGCAGGAGAAGATCAGAAAGATGTACCTGTCGCGCGAAGAAAAGCCGTCAGTATCGGAATGGACGATGAAACCGGCTGGTTTTGCCACAGATACATACAATGGCAATCAACCTGAAAACATTCCGTTCATGGAACTTCCTATAGAGGAGGCGATGCCTTTCTTCGACTGGAAGATGCTTCATGCGATATGGGGAGTAAGGTATGGAAGCCCCGTACCGGAAGTGGCCGAACTCATGCAGCTACGCAGAGATGCTGAAGACGAAATCGCGATGGGCAACTTCAAGATAATGATTTCCATGCAGTTCTATCAGGCATACGCAGACAAGGACGAAATAGTCGTAAAGACAGCAGACGGTAAGAGAAGTATCCCTATGATGAGGCAGGAAAACGGAGAGATGTTGTCTCTCTGTGACTTCGTCGTACCTGGCGGGAATGGCAACTCATCGGCATTCGGAGTATTCGCGATCTGCGTCAAGGCTAATGATGCGCATGAAGAAGGCTGCTGCTGTCCTGCATGCAGCAACAAATATGAAGATCTTGTCGGACGTACAGTGCGCATGACGATGGCAGAAGCAGCTTCATGCTGGCTCGACAGGAAGATCTCCATAAGCCTGAATGATGAATCTATGAAGATAATCAAGCCGGCAGCAGGCTATGCAAGCTGTCCTGACCATACATTGAAGAAGGATATCATGGAGCTGCTCCCAGATTGGCAGAAACTCGGCATCAAGTTTACCGAAAGCTATGCGATGTCACCGGAATCCAGCATCTGCGGCATGATATTCATGCACCCTGAAGCGAAGTATCCGGACATCCGCCGTATCTCGCAGAAGCAGTATGACGGCTATGCTTTCCGCAGAGGCATGGACGAGCTTACCGCCCGCCGTTTCCTCGGCCACCTGATGAAATAACTGTGGAGCGCAAACACCTGAAAGACAACGGATTAACGCCACCCACGTGCCGTCAACAGGGAGCACGCAGAGAGTAGTAAATTACTGAATACCAAATAATTAAACTTCACGCAAAATGAAGATATCAGAGATATTGGCCGGCAGTACGAAGGCATATCCTTCGCTGGAAATCGTGCCGCCGCTCAGAGGGATGACAAAGAAGGAACTTCTGGAGAGCATAGCGCCCTTCATGGAATTCAGTCCGAAATACATCAATGTGACCAGCCACAGAGATGAATTCGAATTCCGCCCTGAAGCAGACGGAAGCTTCAGCAGACATCTTGTGCGCAACAGGATCAGCGAAACCACCGTATGTGCAGCAATCATATCGGAATACAACATCGAGACAGTTCCGCATATCATCTGCGCCGGCACGACAGCCGAGGAGATAGAGAGCAAACTGGACAATCTGGAGTTTCTGGGCATCAATAACATCGTCGCGCTCAGAGGAGACAGCATGACAGGAGAGAAAAGATTCTCCCCTACTCCGGGAGGATACAGATATGCCAGCGAACTGGTCGAGGGCATAAGGAAATATCAGGGAAGCACCAGCTATCAGAGAAGGCTGAAAGGCGAGAACAAGGCATCCGAAGACAGCAGATATTTCTGCATAGGCGTCGGAGGATATCCGGAAAAGCATTTTGAAGCAGCCAACATAGAGACCGACATCGAGAATCTGAAGAAGAAGATCGATGCCGGAGCCGACTATATCATCACGCAGATGTTCTTCGACAACAAAGTCTATTACGACTTCGTTGAAAGATGCAGGAAGGCAGGTATAACTGTCCCTATAATCCCCGGGCTCAAGCCGCTTTCCACATCAAGGCAGGTCAACATGCTTCCTGAGTCATTCTCCCTGGATATTCCTCTGGAGCTCACTTCAGAAATAGCTAAGGCTGGCGAGGATAAGGAGACAGTGTATCGGATAGGCACGGAATGGTGTACCATGCAGTGCAAGGATCTCATTGCACATGGAGTTCCTGCCGTACATTTCTACACTATGGGCAGGTCAAAGAATATTGTCGATATCCTTAAAGAGTGTTTCTGATTTCATAAGGAACTGAAAATCAACCCATAGCACAATCGAGTGGCGAGGGGGCAAACTATTTTTAAATTTTAAACAAAAATAGGTTGCTTCCTCGCTGATTTATTAGTAAATTTGCCGGAATTAGGAATAAAATATAACCAAAACATAATTATCCGGATATGCAGAACAAATTGCAGGAACTGACAGACAAGCTCTACAACGAGGGTCTGTCGAAAGGCAAGCAGGAAGGCGAAGAACTTCTTGCTAAAGCAAAGGCACAGGTAGATGACATGCTCGCCAAGGCACAGGCCGAGGCTGCTCAGATCATCGCAGCAGCTCAGAAGCAGGCTGAGGAGATCAAGACAAAGACAGCATCTGACATCAAGATGGCTTCTTCTCAGAGCATTGCCGCTACAAAGAAAGACATCGAGACACTTATCGTAGGCAAGATGACCAACGAGGCTGTGAAAAAGACTCTTTCTTCAGCAGACTTCATCAAGGACCTCATCAAGACCGTTGCTGAGAAATTCACTACAGACGGTCCTGTGGATCTCAACCTTGTTCTTCCTGAAGCCCTCAAGAACGACCTCGAGCCATTCGCAACAAAGGAGCTCGCGAAGATCCTCGGCGCAGGCGTACAGGCTTCATTCTCAAAGAAGGTGGCTGGCGGCTTCCAGATCGGTCCTAAGGACGAAGGATGGTTCGTAAGCTTCACAGAGGAGACATTCAGCCAGCTCATTTCAGAGTATCTCAGACCAGCAACCAAGAAGCTTCTCTTCGGATAATGAGCAATTACGTTTACATAATAGCAGGTCTTCCTGACTTCACTCCAGACTGGAGACAAGGAGAGAAGAGTCTTGACGAATATCTCGATCAGGTGAGGGAGCTTCTGTCCGCAAAGGACAATGAAGCTGTCGATTTCATCGTGAAGGGATTCGACAAGGATCAGATCGGCCTTGAGCTCTACAAGGAGGCGTTGTCGCACAGGCTCGGATTCATAAGGGAGTTCTTCCAGTTCGACCTCAATGTGCGCAACCAGAAGGTAAGGTATCTGAACCAGGCTTTGGGCAGGGATCCTGAAAAGGATGTCCTCTCGCTCAGGGACCCTGAGGCGGAGGAGACCGGACTTGAACCGGAGGAACCGGAATTCAAGGAGTCTGCAAAGCTGCAGAGCATCCTCGAAGGCCACGACATCCTCTCACGCGAGAGAGGCATCGACGATCTCTACTGGGACAAGATTGACGAGCTCACACTTTTCGACTATCTCAACTTCGACAAGATCCTCGGAATGATGGTGAAGATGATGATCATCCGCAGATGGCTCATTCTCGACGAAGAGACCGGCCGTGCGATGTTCAAGAAGCTCGTCGACGACGTACGTGGTACTTTCAAAGGCGTAGAATACAACGAAAAATAACAAATAACAAAAAACAATATGAAAACAACTGGTAAAGTTACGGGTATCGTTTCAAACCTTGTGACTGTCGAGGCTGACGGACCGGTGTCGCAGAATGAAATCTGCTACATCACCGTAGGTGACACGAAGCTCATGGCCGAGGTCATCAAGGTGAACGGTAAGAACGCTGCAGTGCAGGTATTCGAAAGCACCCGTGGACTCAAGAACGGTGACACAGTCGAGTTCGAAGAGAAGATGCTCGAGGCGACTCTCGGTCCAGGCCTTCTCTCAAGCAGCTACGATGGTCTTCAGAACGACCTCACCACAATGACAGGCGTATTCCTCAAGAAGGGCGAATACACCAACCCTCTCGACCATGAGAAGATCTGGGATTTCACACCGCTTGCAAAGCCTGGCGACAAGGTAGTCGCAGCAGACTGGCTTGGAGAGGTGAAGGAAGGATGGCTTCCTCACAAGATCATGGTTCCGTTCAGTTTCAAGGGCGAATACACTGTGAAGACAGTCGTTCCTGCAGGACAGTACAATATCGACAAGGTGATCGCAGTCCTTACGAATGCTGAAGGCGAGGATGTCGAAGTGACCATGTGGCAGAAATGGCCTGTAAAGGTAGCTATCAAGGGTTACAAGGACAAGCCAAGGCCATCTAAGATCATGGAGACAGGCGTACGTGCCATCGACACACTCAACCCTATAGCCGAGGGAGGTACAGGCTTTATCCCTGGTCCTTTCGGTTGCGGAAAGACTGTGCTTCAGCACGCCATCGCAAAGCAGGGCGACGCAGACGTAATCGTGATGGCAGCCTGCGGTGAGCGTGCGAATGAGGTAGTGGAGATCTTCGCAGAGTTCCCTGAACTCATCGACCCGCATACAGGACGTCACCTCATGGAGCGTACAACAATCATCTGCAACACATCTAACATGCCGGTTGCAGCACGTGAGGCATCTGTTTATACAGCTATGACAATCTGCGAATACTACCGTGCAATGGGTATGAAGGTTCTTCTCCTGGCCGACTCTACTTCACGTTGGGCACAGGCTCTCCGTGAGATGTCGAACCGTATGGAGGAGCTTCCTGGAGCCGACGCGTTCCCGGTTGACCTTTCAGCAATCATCTCGAACTTCTACGCACGTGCAGGTATGGTTATCCTCAACAACGGCCAGACAGGTGCAGTTACATTCATCGGTACTGTATCTCCTGCCGGAGGTAACCTCAAGGAGCCGGTTACAGAATCGACAAAGAAGGCAGCACGCTGCTTCTACGCCCTCGAGCAGAACCGTGCAGACCAGAAGCGCTACCCTGCAGTCAACCCTATCGACTCGTATTCAAAGTATCTCGAGTATCCTGAGATCCGCGAGTATCTGAACGAGACCATCATGCCAGGTTGGGTTGAGATGGTGGAGAGAGCGAAGAATATCGTCCGCAAGGGTAAGGAGGCCAACGACCAGATCAACATTCTCGGTGATGACGGTGTGCCTATGAGTTACCATGAGATCTTCTGGAAATCAGAGCTTCTCGACTTCGTGATTCTCCAGCAGGACGCATTCGACGACATCGACGCCCTCTGCCCTATCGAGCGTCAGAAATACATGCTCGAGCTTGTAATGGGTATCTGCGAGCGCGAATTCACATTCGAAGACTTCGAGGAGTGCCGCAACTACTTCAAGGAGCTCATCAATGCTCTCAGACAGATGAACTACTCTGAATTCAAGAGTGAAAGATTCTACGAATATCAGGAAAAACTCAATAATCTTCTTAGCAATGGCAAATAAGGCATTTCAGAAAACTTATACACAGCTGGAAGCCATCACAAAGGCAACAGTATCGCTTAAGGCGACAGGTGTATCAAACGACGAGCTTGCTCTCGTAGATGGCCGCCTTGCTCAGGTGGTTAAGACAAAGGGAGACCTCGTCACACTCCAGATCTTCTCCGGCACAGAGGGTATCCCTACAAATGCTGAGGTTGTATTCCTCGGCGGAGCTCCGACACTCAATGTAAGCGACGAGCTTGCAGGACGTTTCTTCAACGCATACGGCGAGCCTATCGACGGCGGCCCGGCAGTAGAAGGAAAGACTGTAGAGATCGGTGGTCCGTCAGTAAACCCTTATAAGAGAAAGCAACCTTCACAGCTTATCCCTACAGGTATCGCCGGCATCGACCTCAACAACACTCTCGTATCAGGACAGAAGATTCCTTTCTTCGCAGACCCTGACCAGCCATATAACAACGTAATGGCTCAGGTGGCTCTCCGTGCGGACGTTGACAAGATCATCCTTGGAGGTATGGGTCTTTCAAATGACGACTACCTCTACTTCAAGCATGAGTTCGAGGCAGCTGGTGCACTTGATAAGATCATCTCTTTCGTGAACACTACCGAGCAGCCTCCTGTAGAGCGTCTCCTTATTCCGGACATGGCTCTTACTGCTGCAGAGTATTTCGCTGTTGAGAAGAACGAGAAGGTGCTCGTGCTCCTTACCGACATGACCCTCTACGCAGACGCTCTCTCTATCGTGTCTAACCGTATGGACCAGATCCCTTCGAAGGACTCTATGCCGGGTTCTCTCTACTCAGACCTTGCAAAGATCTACGAGAAGGCCGTACAGCTTCCTGACGGAGGTTCGATCACAATCATCGCAGTGACCACCCTCAACGACGGAGACATCACTCATGCGATTCCGGATAATACCGGTTACATCACAGAGGGACAGCTTTTCCTCCGTACAGACCCTGATTCAGGAAAGGTCATCATCGACCCGTTCCGTTCACTTTCACGTCTGAAACAGCTCGTACAGGGTAAGAAGACCCGTAAGGACCACGGTCAGGTGATGAATGCTTCCGTACGTCTCTACGCCGATGCACAGAACGCGAAGACAAAGCTCGAGAACGGTTTCGACCTCAGCGACTACGACCTCAGATGTCTTGACTATGCGAAGGCATATGCAACAAGACTTCTTGCGATCGACGTAAACCTCAAGATCGACGAAATGCTTGACACTGCATGGGAACTCTTCGGAACATATTTCTCGAAGGCAGAGACCGGTATCAAGCAGGAGCTTATCGACACATATTGGAAAGGTAATTAATTATGGCAATTAAGTTTCAATATAATAAGACGTCTCTGAACAACTTGAACAAGCAGCTCAAGATGAGAAAGAACGCTCTCCCTACTCTTAAGAACAAGGAGTCTGCGCTTCGTCTTGAAGTGAAGAAAGCCAAGGATTATTCAGAGAAGCTTATTGAAGATCTTGATGCCGCCCTGAAGAAATACGACTATCTCGCAGCCCTGTGGAACGAGTTCCAGCCGAACCTGATCTCTATCGTGGATGTTGACCTTTATACCGTAAAGGTTGCCGGAGTGAAGACCCCGGCTCTTGGAGAGATCAAGTACGAAATCCATGAGTTCAACGCATTCAACTGCCCTGCATGGTATGCAGACGGAGTTGCAATACTCAAGGAGCTTTCTAGGCTTGGAATCGAGTCAGAGGTTTATCTCGAGAAAGCACGTATTCTCGATTTCCAGAGAAAGAAGACCACTCAGAAAGTGAACCTTTATGAGAAGGTACAGATTCCTGGATATCAGGAGGCAATCAGAAAGATCAAGCGATATATGGAAGACGAGGAGAATCTCTCCAAGGCTGCTTCCAAGATCGTGAAGAGCAGACATGCTATAGAAGAAGAGGAGGAGCAGAACAATGATAAGTAAAATGACCAAATATTCCTTCATTCTCCTCACAGGAGAGAAGGAGGGTTTCCTGGAGCAGCTTCAGGAACTCGGAGTCGTAGATATCAGCCGTTCCGTAAAACCTGTTGATCAGGACTCCTCAGAGATGTTCGCAAAGGCTTCCAGAGCCAAGAAGGTACTGGAATTCCTTGAAAACGTCAACTATAGCAAAGATGCTGATGCCGAAGCTATCGCAAAGGCCACTGTAAATGTGGAAGGCGATCCTGTTGACTTCATCGAAGACTGCAGGGCGAAGCTCGGCGAACTCAACGTGTCTCTTGCCAATGCAGAAAAGCAGATGAAGGCAAGACTCCCATGGGGAGATTATGACAAGAATGCTATCGACGGACTCAAGGATCTCGGATACATCGTACGTTATTACTGCGTGGATGCGAAAAGATTTGATGAGGCATGGAATGAGCTCCACCCTCTACAGATTGTAGAAAACGACGGAAAGAAAGTATGGTTCGTGACTGTTGCTCCGAAGGCAGAGGAATATTCATTCCCAGTTCAGGAAGTCGCTGCACCGGAAGGTACATATGCAGCGGCTGCTGAGGAAGCTGACAGATATAAGACAGAAATCATAGAATGCAAGGCCGGTCTCCTCAATGCGAAAGACTACATTCCTGCAATTAAGGAAGCCTGCAACCGCGATCTCGTAGAGCTTGACCGTTACCTCGCAGATTCAGCGGCCGTCGGAGCAGCAGAAGACCATGTGACCGTATTTACAGGTTTCGCTCCGGTGGAGAATGATCCGGAACTTTCAGAAGCTTTCGACAAGATGGGAGTATTCTACATCAAGGAAGAAGCCGTTGAGGAGGACAATCCGCCTATCAAGCTAAAGAACAACTGGTTCACAAGACAGTTCGAGTCTTTTACAGGGATGTACGGAATGCCTGTTTACAGCGAATTCGACCCTACTGCCATAGTAGCACCATTCTATCTTCTCTTCTTCGCGATGTGTCTCGGAGATGCCGGATACGGAATCGTGCTCCTGCTGTTCGGACTCATGCTGAACAAGGGATGGGTGAAGTTCGCGATGTTTGACGGGCTCGGCAACATCATATCGATTCTTGGCGCAGGTACAATCGTTGTCGGAACAGTACTCGGTACATTCTTCGGAATGAGCCTTTACGAAGCAGCATGGGTTCCACAATGGCTGAAGAGTTGCATGATAGTAGGAGATGTAGAAGTTCCTGGACTCGGAACATTCAATATTCAGATGCTTCTCGCACTTGCAATCGGAGTATTCCATATCTGCCTTGCCATGACTGTCAAGGCAATCGGCTATACCAAGCGATTCGGATTCAGAGAGACCGTCAGCACATGGGGCTGGCTGCTTCTGATTGTCGGTGGCATCATCGTAGCTATCCTTGGAGTAGGCAAGCTCATCTCACCAGCAGCAATCAAATGGGCTGTCATCGTGATCGGCGTGCTTTCCGCTCTTGGAATCTACATTTTCAACACGCCGGGAAGGAATCCTCTCATCAACATCGGAGCCGGACTCTGGGACACCTACAACATGGCTACCGGAATCCTCGGTGATGTACTCAGCTACATCCGTCTCTTTGCTCTCGGCCTTGCCGGAGGAATGCTCGGACAGGCATTCAACAATCTCGGCCAGATGGTACTCGGAGATAGTTTCATAACATGGATCCCGTTTGCACTGATCCTGCTATTCGGACATGTGCTGAACATTCTCATGTCATCTCTCGGAGCATTCGTACATCCTCTGCGACTCACTTTCGTGGAGTATTTCAAGAATGCCGGTTATGAAGGAAAGGGTGCAGCCTACAACCCGCTTACAACAAATAAAGAGAATAATTAATCAACAATAAAATTCAAACAATTATGAACGAAATTCTTGGTTTCATCGGCCTTGCTTGCATGCTCGGCCTTTCAGGTATCGGTTCTGCAATCGGAACTACAATCGCTGGCAACGCTGCTGAAGGCGCACTTAAGAAGAATCCTGAGAAGTCTTCTTCTTACATGATCCTTTCTGCCATGCCTGCAACACAGGGTCTCTACGGTTTCGTAGCATTCCTGATGTGGATTGGCAAGGACTTCGCAGCTGACGGAGTATCACTCTTCGCTGTAGGTCTCGCTGTAGGATTCATCTGCCTTTTCTCAGCTATCCGTCAGGGTCAGGTCTGCGCTAACGGTATCATCGGCATCTCACAGGGACACGATGTACAGACCAATACAATGATCTATGCGGCTTTCCCTGAGTTCTACGCAATCCTCGCGCTCATCGCAGCTCTCATGGTTTAATCCTTAGGGCAATAGGACAAAAAAATCTCTGCAGATCATGCAGAGATTTTTTTTATACTATGACCAAAGCTACATTTCGTCCGGAGCGTACTTGAACGGATCAAGCGGAGACTTGTACTCGCAGTAGTCTGACTCTACAAAGAATCTCTTGAGCTCGATCTCTGCATTCTCGAGAGAGTCCGAAGTATGGACGATATTCTCCTGAGCGCTGAGGCTGTAATCACCACGGATTGTGCCAGGGACAGCCTTGCTTGCCTTTGTAGCACCTGCCATATCACGTACAACCTGAACTGCGCTGTATCCTTCCCAGCAGCAGAGAATCACCGGAGCAGCCATCATACCGTCACGGAGCCAAGGGAAGAAAGGCCTGTCGAGAAGATGAGCATAATGTACCTTGAGGATTTCCTCATCAAGCTGTACCATCTTCATCGCTACGAGTTTCAGTCCTCTTTTCTCAAATCTAGAGATCACTTCACCGATGAGGCCTCTCTGGAGGCATCCCGGTTTTAGAATTACCAATGTTCTTTCCATAATCTTATATTAGAATTACCAATTAACTTTCTGTCTTGATAGCGGCATCGTCATACATCTTGCACCACCACCTCCACGTGGAAGTTCCGATCCGTCAATCGTAATGGCACAAGGTTTATCTCCGTGAACAAGATCGTCATGTCTTCCCGTAATGAAATCCGATGCTTTCACTATATTGAATCCAGCCTTATCCAGTTCTTCAAGAGTATGTATGTTTCTTGCATATGTGAGTACCTTTCCTGGAGCGAAAGCGAAGAAGTTTGCCCCGCTGTGCCACTGTTCCCTTTCCTGATCCCATTCATCGTCTCCGCCACAGATAAGAGGCTCAAGTTCCATACCGAGACTCTTGAGCGCCTGGAGAAGACCTGCAACAGGTCTGATTGACGACACCCTGCCTTGTTCTATTGTGATATGCACAGTCTGATATTGGTTCGCCTGCATTATCAAAGGCTTGTATATCATACACTTATCTCTATCAAGCAGAGTAAACACCATATCAAGATGAATGAATGATTCCGGCTGGGAAGGCAACTGCTGCACCAGCACATTCAGTTTATCGACCTGCTTCGGTTTGCAGAAATTATCGACGATGAAATCTATTCCTTGAGCAGTAGTCCTGACGCCATTGCCAACGATCAGAATATCCTCCCTGGCAATGATTATATCTCCGCCTTCCATGATAATCTCCGATGATTCAGTCTGACCGGAATTTGCGTCAACGACTCCACATTCAAAGGCACCGCAATGACGGTATATGGCGTCCATGATCAAAGACTCACGCATACGTACCTTATTTGCCATGCGGCAGACAAGTGCCTGATTGCCTATGGTCACGGCTGCATCTCGTGTGAAATAAAAATTATACAACGGATAAAGAGCATAATACTCATTGCGGAGATATGAAGTAAGGGTATCCACTTTTGCCGGAAGTCCTTCTATAAGGACTCTGGCAAGCTCAGAGGATTCCATTTCCATCAGAGTATCCATATATGGCTCCACTTCCTCAGCAACACAAATCCTTTGGATAAGGTCAGCACGAGGTTTCCACTGATTCAGAACCATCACAAGGAGATCGCGCACCTCATAGACAGCTGCCAATCTGGAAAGAACTCCTGAAAGCTGCTCATATTCGTTCTGCGCGATGGACAGATTAAGGATATCGCTGTACAATGCTCGCTGGACATTCTTCGGAGTCATATTTTCGACTTCATAACCAGGACGATGCAAGAGTACTGCATCGAGCTTTCCAATTTCCGATTGAATATCTAACTTGAGTTTCATTTCAAACTATAAGCAAATCAATTTGTAAATATAATGATTATTTCACAAAACCGCAAATCAACTTATATCTTATAAATTAGATTTCTCTTCATCATAATTAGAATGATATTTCGGAGAAGCTGCAGCACAGAAAGGCCTGTCATATCTGAGTTCCATATCCCTCAATCTGTCTATCATGATGCCTTCGCCTCCAAGCAGTCCTCTCGGAGCTTGAGAATGGATTATATATCCTCCACCAATATACATGGTCACATGAGTGATTCCCTTGTATTCCGATGTAGCGGAATTCTTTCCCATAAATACCACCGTACCCGGTTCGAAATCAGCATCGTCCCAGCACAAAGGATTATAGTCATCATATGCAGCCAGACCATATCCGTTTTCATCGAACCAACGGCTCATGGTATGGGCACGTCTGTTCTCTACAGGACATCCGGCATTCACCTCCAGCCTTTCATTCTCCCTTATGCGAAGGCAACGAAGTATCGCAGCAGGCGATTTTCCATTTACAGCAGGAGCATAATTGTCAGCAGACTGTACTTTCATTTCCACACGTATATATTCTGAACCTTCCGGCATCACAAATTCAGTCTTACCTATAAGATTCTGAACAACTTTGCCGGATCTGTCATATGCAAAGATCTTGGTAAAGCGATATTTCGATGCAGAAGATGATTCCAGAACATGGTTCCTGCCATGCCTCAGATATATTTTTCCTGACCTGCAGACGGTCTTGTCATTGCTTGAAGCATTGGCGCCCTTACTGCTTAATGCTCCCTGCACGACATCAGTCCATTCCAAGGCATTATAATACGGCGTCGAATAATAATCAATGCCATTCGTTACATAACGGACAAATGTAGAGCAATCTATCCTCTTGTATCCTCCATGTCCCTCTCCAACTAAAAAACCTGTATTACCGTCCTTGAAGCCCACATACGACCAGTAATCCCATGGTCTGTCAAGGGCTGTATGACTGCAATAAATGAACTCTCCCCTACGCTTCCAGAAGTTATAAGCGATATCCATTATATGCCTGGTGGCAAGATTGCAATTGTTCATATTGGCCATCAAGACATTGGTAAGATTGATGATATCCTGCTCTTCATATACATCAGGGTCAAGATATCCGTCCCATGGATCATATACACTCCACATAGGAAGAGTGATGACTTCACCATTTTCTATTGTAAGTACAATGCTGTCTTTCCCTTTGAATTCCAAACTTCTGAACATAAAGCAGGGCTCTTCCTCCTTCTGCCATCCATCGACGGCACTTACACTCTCCAGCTGCTCCCACTCGGCACCATTATCCAAAGAAATATACCAATAGCCGGACTCGATCTTCAGACAAGGAGGAGCACTCACCTTATTTCCTTCTTTGTCGAGAAGCCAAGCCGAATACATCGACCAGTAATATATCCCGTCTCTATCTTTCTTCAGATCAAGATCAGGGATCCAATGCTGATCCGTATTCAGATCGAGATAGACCGGCACCGATCCGTTCTCAGAAAAAGTGACAAGATATCCGACGTTCTTACCATTATCCATCATAGATATGATATTTGTCACGCAATCGTTTTCCTGTTGCGCTGAAATAACGGTCAGAAGTGAGGTTATATTAGCATTCAGCTGATTGCACAATACTTTCAGATCATCTTGATCAGCCTGATTTTCCAGTCGTTCTATCTTCTCCAGCTGCTCCCATATCGCCGTATCATCATACACATACCTTTCACAACCGAAGAATGACAGCACAAGCAAGACGGTCAACATCAACTTTTTCATAATTAACACAACTTATAATTCTCAAATTTAGAAATAATTAAACAGTTTTTTATCTTTGCATGGTAAAATATATGATTATGGGAAAGAAATTGATCGGTTTCGGCTCTGTGATTGCAGCAATTCTTATTGCAGCATTCATATTCTTCAAGTTCTACTTCGTGTTCGGAGAAGGTGTAAAGGCCGGAGAGCTCAACTTTGTAGTTTACAAGGGTTATGTTTTCAAGACATATGAAGGCAGAGCGATCCAGGCAGGATTCGGTAAGGGAAAAGGCACGAATGCAGGTGCTATCCAGTCATATGAATTCGATTTCTCCATCACTGACAAGGCAATAGCAGACTCTTTGATGAGATGCGGAGGAAAGACTGTCGAGCTTCATTACAAGGAATATCTCGGTACCCTTCCATGGAGAGGCAAACAGAAGTACATAGTTGACAGAATCGTATCGGTAAGATAATAACAAACCACAATATGAAGAAGTCTATTTTTATCCTGGGCACATTGTGTCTGGGATTGACTTTGTCTGCACAGCCAGGCATAGTCAGTACAAGGCCGGCTAACGATCAGTCCGGCAAAGTCCTCACTATGGAGGAAACAATACTTTCAAGAGAACTCGCCCCCGAAAATCTCTGGACATCTTGGAACAGCCGGAACGAGATTTTCATGCACAAGGATGGCAGATGGCAGATATTCGACGTAGAGACAGGAAGCTATAAAGACTTCACCAGCATGAAAAAGCCGGAGGTCCAGGCTGTAAGCAAAGAAAAAAGCCTGTACCTCATCTATTCAGACGGCACGGAGAAGATGGTTGCTGAAAGTTGCAGTTCCGACATCACATTCGGAGAGTTTGTCAGCCGTAATGAATTCGGAATCTCGGATGGCATTTTCTGGGCTCCGGACAGTACCAAAGTCGCATTCTACCGAAAAGACGAAACGAAAGTCACAACATTCCCTCTTCTTGACATAACCACACGTACCGGTTCCCTCAAGGAGATCAAATATCCGATGGCCGGAATGGATTCCGAGAACGTTCAGCTCGGGATATATGATATCGCCAGCGGAAATACCGTTTACGCCGACGTAAATGACTTCGGATACGACAGGTACCTCACCAACATCACATGGTCCCCAGACGGTACCACTGTATATATCCAGGTACTGGACAGAAGTCAGAAACATCTCAAGCTAAATGCATATTGCGCAGAAACAGGAGCATTGATGAATACAGTCCTGACTGAAGACAATGACAGATATGTCGAACCTCTGGACCCCCTCTATTTCATAAAAGGTTACAACGACATGTTCCTCTATCGTACGGCCAACCGCGACGGTTACCGCAATCTTTACATATGCGATGCAAAGGGAAGCATCCGCAGACTGACAGCGACAGATGCAGACATGAAATATGTCGGCAATGACGGAAAGTATATCTACTACACTTCTGCGGAAGTCTCTCCTGTGGAGAATCATCTTTTCAGGATTGAAATCAGGAATCTGAAAAAGGGTATTGAAAAGGCAAAGTTCGGAAAGCCGCAGAGACTGACATTTGCCGAGGGCTGGCATGATATCGAAATGAATCCGGACTGCAGCATGTACACTGATTCATACAGTTCGCTGAACACACCTAGAGTAATAGACCTCTGCAAGGCAGACGGAAAGGTTATGGCAAACCTTCTTACAGCCGAAGATCCGACTCTTGACTATGCATATACGGAAATCAGCCTCGGAACAATAAAAAGTGCTGACGGAAAATATGACAACTACTACCGTCTGATCAAGCCAAAGGATTTTGACCCATCCAAGAAATATCCTGTAATAGTATATGTTTACGGAGGCCCTCATTCACAGATGGTACAGAACACTTTCATGGCACAGCTCCGCAGATGGGAGATGTATATGGCACAGCGCGGATATCTGGTTTATGTCCAGGACAACAGAGGAACGGAAAACCGTGGTCTGGAATTCGAGCAGGCGATCCATGGACAGTGCGGACAGGCAGAAATGGCTGACCAGATAGAAGGCGTCAAGATGCTGATGGAACTTCCATATGTAGATAAGGAGCGTATCGGTGTTCATGGCTGGAGCTATGGAGGATTCATGACCATATCACTCATCACAAACTACCCTGAAATATTCAAGGTAGGAGTGGCAGGAGGTCCTGTCATAGACTGGAAATGGTATGAGGTTATGTACGGAGAAAGATACATGGACCATCCGGACCGTAATCCGGAAGGATATGCAAAAACAAGTCTTATAAACAAGGCAAAGGATCTCAAAGGGAAGCTGCTGATCTGTCAAGGCGCCATCGACCCTGTGGTAGTATGGGAACACAGCCTCAGTTTCATAAGAGAGTGCATCAAGAACAATGTCCAGGTAGATTACTTCCCATATCCATGCGCAGAGCACAATGTCATGGGCAAGGACAGAGTACATCTGCATGATAAGATTTCGATGTATTTCGAAGACTACTTATAACGGAATTCAGAATGGTGTCTGTTCTGGAAAGGGACCGGAGCCACTGATGTTCCGACACCTATGATGAATTCACCGACGACAAACGATGCCTGCACGCCAAACGAATAGACTTCCGGCGTTGCAGGCATACTTATTGCCGCCATATCACCGTCAGCTCTTGGAAAAAGAACCGGGGAATATACTGCAACAGATTGGAAATACTGTGTCCAGAATGTTATGGAGGCATTGGAAGATATCCTGTACATGAATCCTTCTCTGGTACCCATTCCCCAGTTGTTTCCTCTTACTCCAAGTTGAGCTCCGTACATGATTCCTGAAAGGAAATAGAATCCGCGTCCAAGCTTTAGAGTGTTTCCCAGCATCTTCTGTTCAGAGACAAAGAGTTGCGGGATAACGAAATGATTTGAGACCATCAGATTGGAGAAGAATTTGTCAGGATGATCCTGATTGAATTCTCCGAATCCGACGCTTCCATCAAATCCATATACCGGAAGTATCTGGAAAACCGGCCGTAAAAGAGGCGCGGAATTCCATGGAAGAAAACCGTTCAGTCTGTCCGCCGGAATGAAGAGTTCCGGAGAGAGCAGATCTGGAATAACCCGAGGGAGACTGTCATTTTTCTCCGTTTGCTGTCCGTAAGACATGAGGCTCATCACGGACAAGATAAATGATATCAATATATATCGTTTCATAATCTGTCAAGTCGTCCGACACAAATTGGCAAGTACTATGCCCCGAATCGGATAATTTATCGTAACTTTGTTGTTTAGCATTAATTTCAAGAGTAACGGTATGGACAATAAGTTTTTTAATGCCGGATAAAGGAATAACGTTGAAAATATGAAATCTGTAAAAGACGTATATAAAATAGGTAAAGGCCCTTCAAGCAGCCACACAATGGGGCCATTCAAGGCTGTAAGGCACTATCTTGACAACCATGAGGACACTGACCACCTGCATGTCACCCTCTATGGTTCGCTTGCAGCGACAGGCAAAGGCCACCTTACTGACGTTGCTATACAGGAGGCGTTTTCTACATGGTGCTGGACAGACAAAGAGACACTGGAGTGCAAGAACAGAAGATGCGGCAACGTAACAATCGAATGGAAGCCTAAAGAGAATCTTCAGCTCCACCCTAATGGAATGAAGATAGCTTCGGTCAATATGGACGGAGACATCTACGACAGATGGACTTATTACAGTATCGGAGGTGGAGACATACTCTGCATGGAACATCCTTTGGAATCTGAAGAGCAAGGCAATCTTTATCAGATGACTACTCTCACAGATATCATGAACTGGTGCAACAACACAGGACGGTCTTTCTGGGAATATGTCGATGACGTGGAAGGAAAGGACGGCGTCTGGGAACACCTGGAACTTGTCTGGAAAGTGATGAAAGAAGCCGTAGAGCGTGGTATCGAGCAGGAAGGAGCACTCCCCGGCCCTCTCCATATCAGAAGAAAGGCTATGAGCTATCATGTCAGGGCATTCGGACAGGGAGACACATTCAAGACAAGAGGCCTTGTCTTCGCATATGCGCTGGCCGTAAGCGAGGAGAACGCGTGCGGAGGCACAATTGTGACTGCACCGACCTGCGGTTCATGCGGCATCATGCCAAGTGTCCTTTACCATTTGAAGACAAGGTATAACTTCAGCGACACAAGGATACTCCGGGCATTGGCGACAGCCGGACTGATAGGCTGCGTGGTGAAGCACAATGCTTCTGTCTCTGGAGCGGAGGTCGGTTGTCAGGGAGAAGTCGGAGTAGCCTGCGCCATGGCAGCTGCAGCAGTCGCACAGCTGATGGGAGGCAGTCCGTCCCAGATTGAATATGCAGCAGAAATGGGTCTCGAACATCATCTCGGACTTACCTGCGACCCGATCGGTGGTCTTGTTCAGATACCATGCATTGAAAGAAATGCATATGCTGCAGCCAGAGCTATGGACGCAGGTATATATGCCCTCTATACAGACGGTCTGCACAGAGTCAGCTTCGATCAGGTCGTAAACGTAATGAAACAGACAGGAGACGACCTTCCATCTCTTTACAAAGAGACAAGCGAAGGAGGACTGGCAAAGGCACTAAGATAGCGAAGCGGGACTCGTTTGAGTCCCGCAAAAGAAAATTTAGAATTGAATTGTGTGTGTTAAAGAATGTACTTTCTCAAGTACAATGCAAATATAGTAACCGAACCGTCCCAATACACATCACTTCTAAGGCAATTTCTGTCACTTTTGTCGGATTTTTAGTATATTGCGAAAAATTTAGCCATTATGGACATATCGGTATATGACAATTATAGTGGTGCCAGTCGAGATTTCAACTTTTTCCAGATCGACGGAGAGTATAAGATGTGCGACTCGCTTCTCTTGATCCTTTGCATGAGAGGACATGCAAAATTCCGCATCCGTCTTCTTGATGTAGAAATCAGCAGAGGTTCATATCTTGCAATCGGCTCCAACGATCCTTTCTTCATAGTCGAAAGCTCCAGCGATTTCCATATCGATGTTGTACGAATAGGAGAATCAGCTTTTGCATTGACTTATGATGAGGTATTGAAAAACAGATTGGAAAGGCTGCTGATCAACAAGCCGACAAGCAAGATAAGCGAGAAGAAGACCATGATGTTCCATATCATTCACTCCTATCTCAAGGTACTGATAAAGGAAAAACACGATTTCTACAGAGACTTGATATTATTGGAATATGTCAAGATATTCCTGTATGAAGCCTGTCATATGCTGGACGACACGTACAGCGAAACCAAGATCAGCCAGAAGGAAAGGAACATAACAGGTGGTTTCTTCATACTTGTAGAAAAGAGGTTCAAGGAAGACAGGAAAGTTGACAATTATGCACAGGAGCTGGGAATAACCGCCAAGCATCTTGCTTATGTAATAAAAAAGACGACGGGAAAGCATCCTTCCGAGTGGCTTGAAAGTTATGTTCTTCTCGAATCAAAGAAATTACTGAGAAATACGGATGAGAGCATCCAGAACATTGCTTTTGACCTTAATTTCTCTACTCCTTCGCACTTCAGCAAATTCTTCAAGGACAGGACAGACATGACACCTAAGGAATTCAGGGCACAGATAATCGATATTTATTCATAATGGGAAAAAGGAAATTCGACACTTGCTTTTTTGAGCGATATGCCCAGATATGTCTGGAGACATTATTGGGAGAAAGATATGAGGACCTCGTCAATGAAGACAGGCCTGACCTTCAGATGCCGGACTTGTCATTGGGCATAGAGGTAACTCGTGCCATGGAGCCTAGAAAAGATGTCGCAACCGACCTTCTCAAAGAGATGGCAGGTATGGATATAGAATCCGAAGACAAGGTAGAAATGGACCAGATCATCAAGAGTGGATACGGATATGGTCTCCAGGACGGCAAGTATATCGGACAGATCGAGTATGACTACTGGGCATTGGCGCAGCCTCTTCGTCGCATCATTGAAAGCAAAGTCAGCAAAGTCGGTTCAGGTTTCTATGGAGACTTCAAGGAGTATGGACTCTACATATTCTGCAAGGACGACCTTACTGAGGAAGAAGTGCTCCTCACAATGGAGTACACCAGCGACCTGCAGAGAAATCTGGACATAAAATATTCTACAATGTACCTGTCATTGATCGACAAACTGTACGTGTGTGACCTTACCGATGTTGATAGGAGCAAGAAAAAGACAGCCTGCGCATCCCACGAGATCACCCGAGGAATGCGCAGGCTGTTCTTCATGCAGGCTTTTACTGAAGATTAGCAGTCCTTGCTGCAACCTTACCGGCCACATATGCGAAATCCTCTGTGCTGTCAGCGAAGAGGATACCTCTTGATGAGTTGATGAGAAGACCGCCATGGTCATTCGCACCATGTGCAATGACTTCTTCTGCAGAACCGCCCTGAGCTCCGACTCCCGGTACCAGGAAGAAGTTATCAGGACAGAAGCTCCTGAGTTCCTCGAGCTTGTCTGCTTTCGTAGCTCCTACCACGAACATCATGTTATCCGGAGTCGATATCTCCATCATCTCTTCCATGACTGCCTGATAAAGAGGCTTTCCATCCTTCTGAGCATTCTGGAACTGATATGCGGAAGCGTTTGATGTCAAAGCGAGTACGATAGCCCATTTATCCTTATACTCAAGGAAAGGAGTCACACTGTCAGCACCCATATATGGAGCTATGGTGACTGCATCAAAATCCATTTCCTCGAAGAAAGCCTTTGCATACATCTTGGCAGTATTGCCTATATCTCCCCTCTTTGCATCTGCAATCAGGAAAATCTCAGGATATTTCATGCGGATATAATCAACAGTCGCATCCAGAGCCCGGAGGCCATCAATGCCATAGCACTCATAAAATGCAAGATTAGGCTTATATGCAACGCAATGTTCCGCTGTAGCATCTACGATAGCCTTATTGAATTCGATGATAGAACGGGCCTTGCCTTTATACAATTCTCCTTTTATCGCCAGTTCACCATGATTCGCCAAGGCTTTGATATGCTCCGGCATTTTATTGAAATCGACATCAAGTCCTACGCAGAGCATGCTCTTCTTGGCCTGTATCTGCTGGTATAATTGCTCTCTGTTCATACTAATAATATCTATAGAATAATGCAATGGCTTCCATGCCGGCGAAAAGCTGCTTCAGGAGATAGCTTTCGTTAGGTGAATGAATAGTGTCTCTTTCCAGACCGAATCCCATGAGGAGCGGGTCAATGCCGAGAATACGCTGAAGGTCTGCAAGAATAGGAATGGAGCCGCCTCCTCGAGAAGGAACTGGCTCTATGCCATAAACCTCGGTCATCGCTTTCTCCGCCGCCTTGTATGCCGGTGAGGAAATAGGAATCAGGAACCCGTCACCGCCATGATGAGGAATCACCTCAACCTTCACATAGTCCGGAGCGATAGCAAGGAAATGTTCGGTGAAGAGTCTTGTGATGGTAGCACTATCCTGGTTAGGGACGAGCCTCATGGAAATCTTCGCATGCGCAACTGAAGGGAGGACGGTTTTTGCTCCTTCTCCGGTATAGCCGCCCCAGATACCGTTGACATCAAGGCATGGACGGATACCGGTACGTTCGAGTGTAGAATAGCCCTCCTCACCTTTAACTTCCTTTATATCAAGAAATTCCTTATATTCTTCGAGATCGAACGGAGCGCGTGAAAGTTTCGCTCTGTCTTCATCTGAAAGCACGACCACATCATCATAGAATCCTTTGACAGTAATATGTCCGTCCTTGTCGATTAGAGACGATATCATGTCGCAAAGCACATTGATAGGGTTGGCGACAGCTCCACCATAGTGGCCTGAATGGAGGTCCTTATTCGGTCCTGTAACCTTCACCTCGACATAAGAGAGTCCGCGCATACCGCAGTTGATGGAAGGTACGGACTCAGAGATCATGGTGGTATCGGACACGAGAATGATATCTGCAGCAAGAAGATCCTTGTTTTCAGACGCCCATGCTGCCAGAGAAGGACTTCCGATTTCTTCTTCTCCCTCAAGTATGAATTTCACATTATGTTTCAGTCCTCCTTCGCGTACCATGAATTCGAAGGCCTTGATATGCATGAAGAGCTGTCCCTTGTCATCATTTGCCCCACGTGCATAGATGGCTCCGTCACGGATCTCCGGCTCGAATGGATCGGAATGCCACAGTTCGATCGGATCAACAGGCTGCACATCATAATGTCCATATACAAGGACAGTAGGGAGAGAAGGATCAACGATCTTCTGTCCGAATACGACCGGATGGCCGGAAGTAGGATATACGGCAGCCTCATCAGCACCGGCCTCGACAAGCAGCTCGACAAGCCTTTCGGCGCAACGCTGCATATCCGGCTTATGCTGTTCCAGCGAGCTCACTGAAGGAATCCTCAAAAGCGAGAAAAGCTCTTCAAAGAACCTTTCCTTATTGTTTTCGATATATTGCTTCATTACGATAATTAATTTGATTTCATTTTTGCCAAACTTTACAAATTTAAGAAAATTATCGTGTAATAGGAGTATATTTGCATATAAATAATGAAATCATGGGAATCATTGAAGAGGCATTGAACAAAGCCAGAGACACAAAGGCTTTGATAATCGGAAAAGGATCGATTGATAGAACCGGAGAAATGTTCAGAACGCTGTTTCCTGACAAGAAGGCATTCATAGTTGCTGATATGAACACATGGAGAGTGGCAGGAAAAGCAGCGGAGGAATCATTGAAAGCCTCCGGCGTCATTACAGAAGAGGCATTCATCTTCACCGATCCTGATCTTCATGCTGAATGGAGCTATGTGAAAGAGCTTCAGAATCACATGAAGGCTACAGAGGCAATAGCTGTCGCAGTCGGTTCCGGCGTAATCAATGACCTTACCAAATATGTTTCCCACACATGCGGAAGAAGATATATATGCGTTGGAACCGCTGCATCAATGGACGGTTTCACTGCATATGGTGCATCAATAACGATCGATGGTAACAAACAGACCCTCGACTGCCCTGCCCCTCTTGGCTTCGTCATGGACCCGATAATAGCTGCTGACGCTCCGTCAGAGCTTGCAGCCTCCGGATACGCTGACCTCATAGCAAAGATTCCTGCCGGCGCCGACTGGATGATCGCTGAAGCTGCTGGAAGCGAGCGAATTGACCCATTTGCATGGAGCCTCGTACAGGAATGTCTGAAAGATGCATTGGCAGACCCTTCTTCCATACATGCCGGAGACGTGGAAAATACCGGGAAACTGGCAAACGGACTGCTGATGAGCGGGTTCGCTATGCAGGCCATCAATTCAAGCCGTCCTGCCTCCGGAACCGAGCACCAGTTCTCTCATTGCTGGGATATGGAAAACCTTTGTCACAATGGCAAGCATGTATCACATGGATTCAAGGTCGGAATTGGCACTCTGATATCAACTGCATGCATCGAATTCCTTCTTGAGCAGGACATTGAAGCAGTTGACAGTGCGGCATGCGCACAAAAATGGCCTTCGTGGGAAGATATGGAAATGCATATCAGACAGATCTTCAAAGACAAGCCGGGCCATCTCTCTCGAGCATTGAAAGAGAGTAAGGACAAGTACGCGGACAAGGAGGAAATCGCAAGGCAGATAGAAGCCATAAAGGAAGCATGGCCGTCACTCAAGCCACGCATGGAAAAACAGATAATGCCTTTCGGAGTCGTTCATGAGAATCTGCGTCTGGTCGGAGCCCCATATGAACCGGAAATGATCAGTGTCAGCAGAGAAAGACTTCGCCAGACATTAAAATATATCCCATACATGCGCAGCAGGTTCACCTGCATCGATGTGCTGCACCGTATGGGATTATTGTCAGAATTTGAGCAGAAGCTGTTCGGTAAAGGAGGAATCTGGGAGATTGTCTAAGACTTCGCCAGTTTCTCCTTTGCATATGACAGAGTCAGCTTGAATGTCTTCTTGTTTGAAGATGGTGCGTCATACATGTCATCCGTCATGATCTGCTCACAGATAGAACGGAGCCCACGGGCACCGAGCTTGTTCTCTATCGAAGTATCTACGATGAGGTCCAGGACAGCAGGTTCGACAGTCAGTTTTATACCGTCCAGTTCGAACATTTTTTCATATTGACGCATAAGAGCGTTCTTTGGCTCTGTCAGGATACGCTTGAGAGCTTCCCTGTCAAGATGGTCAAGATACGTAATGACCGGGAGTCGTCCTATTATTTCAGGGATAAGTCCATATGAGCGAAGGTCCTGAGCTTCAACATATTTAAGCAGATTATCCTTATCTATCTGCTGCTTGTTGGCTGCTCCGAATCCGATCACCTGTGTATTGAGTCTCTGAGCGATCCTTCGTTCTATTCCCTCGAAGGCACCACCGCATATAAAGAGGATATTCTGAGTATTGACATGAAGGAATTCCTGCTCAGGATGCTTTCGTCCACCCTGCGGCGGAACATTGACCACACTGCCTTCAAGAAGCTTCAGCATTGCCTGCTGCACACCCTCACCGGACACGTCACGAGTTATGGAAGGGTTGTCGCTCTTACGGGCTATCTTGTCGATTTCATCAATGAACACGATGCCCCTTTCAGCCTTGGCCACATCATAATCAGCTTCCTGAAGCAGACGGGACAGAATGCTCTCGACGTCCTCGCCTACACATCCCGCCTCTGTAAGAACAGTAGCATCCACGATCGTGAAAGGAACATTCAAAAGCTTGGCTATCGTCTTGGCCATCAAGGTCTTGCCCGTTCCCGTAGGACCTACCATCAGGATATTTGACTTCTCAAGTTCGAACTCGTTATCTGATTCGAGATTGTTGTTGATGCGTTTATAATGATTGTAAACTGCAACAGACAGCAATTTCTTGGCCCTGTCCTGTCCTATGACATACTGGTCCAGGAACTGATGTATTTCCTTAGGCTTATGAAGCGACTCCACCTTGCCTAATGGCTTAGAAGCAGAGACCGATCTGTCGAAATCTTTCAGATAGTCACCTGCAAGCTTCACACACTCGGAACAGATGCACGAATCCATACCCTGAAGAAGAAGCGGAACTTCATTCTCGCTTCTACCGCAGAACATACAATATCTACCGCCTTTATTTGATTTAGCCATATATTATTTCTTTCTAGTAAGGATCTCGTCGATCATGCCATATTCAAGAGCTTCCTGTGAAGACATCCAGAAATCACGGTCACCGTCAGCATAGATCTTTTCGAGAGGCTGTCCGGAATGTTCAGATATGATTGTATAAAGTTCCTTTCTGGTCTTCTCTATCTCCTGGGCTGCAATGAGTATATCTGAAGCCTGGCCACGGGCTCCGCCAAGAGGCTGGTGGATCATTACGCGAGAATGCTTGAGGGCAGACCTTTTTCCCTGGGCGCCTGCACAAAGAAGGACCGAACCCATAGACGCAGCCATACCTGTACATATTGTAGCCACATCCGGTTCGATGATCTGCATCGTATCATATATGCCCAGACCGGAAGATACCTGTCCGCCAGGAGTGTTGAGATAAAGAGAGATATCGCTCGAGCTGTCGTTAGAAGCCAGGAAAAGAAGCTGGGCTGTAACGATATTGGCTACGTCATCATCGATCGGAACACCGAGGAAAATGATCCTGTCCATCATAAGACGGCTGAACACATCCATGGAAGCGACATTGAGCTTTCTCTCTTCTATGATAGTCGGATTGATATAGCTGTCAAGCACTGACTGGTATCTGTGCATTGTCATGGAGCTGATACCATGCTCCAGAACTGCATATTTCTGAAATTCCTTGTTCATAGTTCATTCACATAAAAAAAGGCCAGCTTTACGAGCCGGCCTAAGTCAAATTATTTCAACTCGCGAAACTTATCGACTGAGATCTTCTTCTTCTTGAGAGTAACGACCTCGCGAACAGCTGCGAAAGTCTTCTCGTTCTCAACCTGATCAAGAATTCTTCTGCCCTGCTCCTCCTGTGAAAGAATGTTCTTAGCGAATGCTTCAAGCTGCTCTTCCGGAACATTGTTCATACCGTACATAGCGAACTGATATGCAGCAAAGCCCTTTGCACTTGCAAGAAGGTCAGCCTCCTCGATCTTCACATTGTACTTGTTCATGAGATAGCTGCGAACCATCTGCCATTTGTAGTCAACGATGAAGAGATCCCAATCCTTCTCGATGTCCTCCATTGTGAACTTGCCTTCATTAACGACATATACCCATCTCTTGAGGAATTTCTCTGCCACGTTCACGCCAGCTTTATCAAGAAGGTAAGCCTTTGCATCCTTTGAGAAACGGAAATCAGCCTCCTGAGCATACTCAGCGCGGATTCTCTCCTCAATCTTAGCTTCGAACTCCTCCTCGGTCTTAACACCGAAGATCTTCTCGAATGTCTCCTCTGTAAGAGGTGCGTTGACAAATGTCTTGACATTCTTCACGGTCATCTTGAACATAGGGTCAAGACCTGCAAGCTCTTCCTTGCTTACCTTAAGCATTGAAGCACGGTCTGTCTCGTTCTCGAAAGCCTCATTGACATTAACGTCAAGGACATCACCAGGCTTTACACCTACAAATGCCTTTCTAGCTGCCTCAGCGACACTGCGGAGAGCCACGTATGTACCTTCTACCTTTGTCTCACCCTGCTCGAAGTCAACAATGATGAAGTCATCTTCCTTAGCTTTCTTTCCCTCTTCGAGTGAGCCATACTGCTTGAGAAGATTATCTCTCATCTCCTTCTTTGCAGCCTCAGTCACAGTGATAGTGTAGTAAACGATCTCGTCATCCTTCGAAAGTTCGAATGAAACCTCAGGATTCTCGGCGATATCGAACTTGAATGTAAAGTCGTTGCCGGCAACCCATTCTGCCTCTGGCTGATCCTCACTTGGAAGCGGCTCGCCAAGGACACGAAGATTGTTCTCATGTATGAAGTTGTTGAGTCCCTCTGAGACCACATCATTTACAGCGTCAACAAGAGCTGACTGGCCATACATCTTCTCTACGAGAGACATAGGAACCATTCCCTTACGGAAGCCCTTGATCTCCGCCTTCTTGCGGTAGTCATTGAGTTTCTTCTTTCTGCTGTCAGCATAATCCTCTGCAGTCACTGCGAGGGTAAGCTCGAGATTGAGATCATCGATTCTGTTCTGTTCAAGTTTCATATTTATTGTCTTTTAATCATTTTCCTATTAAAACCTCACAAGGAGGCGGATTTAAGCCTGCAAAAATAATCATTCCTTATGACATTTCAAAATGTCATTTTCCAGCCTTGACTTTTCTTTTGGGATATGATACCCTCGAATGATACATCTGCTGAAGATAAGCCTTGATGACTTCTTTAAGTGAATTAAGTTCACGAAGAGAAACATCCGAATCATCGAACTGATTTTCAGCGGCCTTCGACTCCACGATCCTGTCAACCAGATCGTAAATAGACTGTGGCGAATAGTCCTTCAGACTTCTTGATGCGGCCTCTACAGCATCACAAATCATAAGGACCACCTGCTCCTTTGACACTGGCCTTATACCATCATACATGAAGTCAGCCACATCGTCAGGATTACCGCCGTTATTCAGATACTGGGTAAGGAAATATCCGGTACTTGTAGTACCATGATGCGATACGATAAAATCCTTGATAACGTCCGGAAGGCCATGCTTATCCGCAAGCACAAGACCATCAGAGACATGACGGATAATTTCCTGAGCGCTCTCCTTAGGAGTAAGTCCGTCGTGATAACGTACACCGGAAGTCTGATTCTCAGTGAAGCATTGAGGATTTGCAATCTTTCCGATATCATGGTACAGAGCTCCGGCACGTACAAGAAGCACATTTGCATCGATGGAGCGTGCTGCGGCATCAGCAAGATTCATGACCTGGAGAGAGTGCTGGAATGTACCCGGAGCCTTATCTGCCAGTTCGCGGAGAAGCTTATTGTTTGTGTCGCTCAATTCGGCAAGCTTGGTATTCGACACAAGCTTGAACATCTTTTCAAAGAGGAAGATCAGAGGATAACCGGCAACAGACAGCAAGGCACCAAGTCCCATATCAAGAATCGTATGATAATCCGTCAGCCCTGAAATTCCGTCAGTCAGTCTGAATGCTCCCCAGACTATTGTCATGACGACAAAGACAATGAATGCTGTCACGAACTGGAGCCAGCCTCTGTTGAAGAAGCCGAAAACAAGCATTGCCACACTTCCGGCCACTAGATACATGACAAAAAGTTCGACACCGTTTGGAGAAAAGATCAGCATCGGAAGGAGGGAGATAAAATATACAGAAAATACCACCCTCTTAGTAAAGAATGCAAGCAGGTAAAGAGATATCAGGGTAAACGGCATCAGATAGAACAGAGACGAATCCGTGCGTGCCACCAATGATGATCCCACTGCAGCAAGAGCAAATATCAGGAGAAGGTAAAGGTACTTGTTGTACTGATCAAAGATCCTGAAGTTGCAGTAGCATATGGCAAGGAAAAGGACGAAAACGATACAGAATGCGATCAGTATGTTTCCTAGCCACATATATGCTCTGGAGCCGCCATAGCCGACACTCATATCGAATTCGGCCTTATATGAATCCAGAAGCTGTTCGATCTCAGCTGTGACCATTTCTCCTTCAGAAACGATGACCTGCCCTGACTTTATTACGCCCTGAGTGACGGAGATGTAGTCTATAGCTTCTTCATGTATCAGATCCGTAGTCTGCTGATCGAAGATAAGATCCGGAGAGATCAGGGAGACGATTCCTGAAGAATTCAACAAGGAGTCCGCATCAGCCACAGGACAGGCCTGTGCAATCACATCACGCACATAAGCCACAGCGCTCTCAAGCGTAAACACCTCAGAAACAGGGACTTTTTCAGCTCGTCTTGCCTTCTGTACATAAATCAGTCCGCCAGAATCACGCATCGCCTCTTCCATATCATGTCCGGCAGAAGGCGCAATGATTCCCTTTGAATATATCAATGACAAAGCATCAGAAATATTGACTCTGACATCTGACCACTTACCGAGATCCAAAGAAGCTACTTCAGAAATGTTTCGTGATGCCACCCTACTGTCAAGACGGAAATACGGTATGACTGTGGAGCCGGTTTCCTCACGTTCCGCCTGAAGCTGAGCGTCTGTCTTGAGCACCGGAAAGTCAAACTGCGCAATAAGCGTCTCATACATCCAAGGTGATCCTTTCCGGTATTCATAATTGAATTTGGGACTCTTTGGCATTATGAACACAAGAATAAGGAAAAGCGCCATCAATGGAAGATACGCCTTGAATTTCTTCGGAAAATTAATCTTCTCCATATATCAAAAGTTACAACCTTTTTAAATGCATAGTCAGTGCCGCCGCTTACGCGACGACACTGATGCATCAGCATTATGCTGTAGAATTATTTAATCGCCATATCTACGATATCGCCTTCGTCTCCATCATAGTAGCCGGCGTCAAGCTTAGCACGTACTTCCGTGAAAGCCTTGAGAGTACGCTCGACGTCCTCCATAGAATGGGCTGCCGTCGAAATGATACGGAAAATAACCATACCCTTAGGAATCACAGGATAGATAACCACAGAACAGAAGATACCGTAGTTCTCACGAAGATCCACTGCCATTCTTGAAGCCTGTCCGACACCACCCTTGATCTGTACCGGAGTCACACATGCCTCTGCAGGTCCTATCTCGAATCCGAGATTGCGGAAGCCATCCTGAAGAGCCTTGGTAATTGTGAAAAGCTTCTTTCTGAGTTCATCACCTTCCTTGCTGCGGATGATTTCAAGTCTCTTGAGGCCACCCTCTACGAGAGCCATTGGGAGAGACTTAGCATAAATCTGCGAACGCATGTTGAAACGGAGATAGTTGATGATCTTCTTAGGACCAGCGACAAAGCCTCCGATCGAAGCCATGGACTTTGCATACGCACCGATATAAAGATCGATTTCATCCATCACACCGAAATGCTCTGAAGTACCACGTCCTGTCGGACCCATGTTACCGAATCCATGAGCATCGTCGATAAGGATTCTGAACTTGTATTTCTTCTTGAGCTCGACGATCTTGTCAAGGAAACCGAGAGCACCGGTCATACCGTACACACCTTCTGTAATAAGGAGGATGCCACCGCCGGTTTCTTCACAAAGTCTTGTAGCTCTCTGGAGAGTCTTCTCGCAGCTTTCATAATCATTATGACGGTAAGTCATTCTCTTGCCCATGTGCATACGTGCACCGTCAATAAGGCAAGCATGAGCCTCAGAGTCATATACGATGACATCATGACGGTCCATGAGTGCATCGATTGTAGAAAGAATACCCTGATATCCGAAGTTGAACAGGAATGCGTCCTCCTTTCTCTCGAAATCAGCAAGTTCTCTCTCGAAACGCTCATGAAGGTCAGTATGGCCTGTCATCATACGGCTTCCCATAGGATATGCAAGTCCCCACTTTGCAGCAGCCTCAGCATCCGCTTTTCTAACTTCAGGATGATTTGCAAGTCCGAGGTAGTTGTTCAAACTCCATACGAGTACGTCCTTACCCTGGAACTTCATGTGCGGTCCAAGCTCACCCTCAAGCTTAGGGAACATATAATATCCGAAAGCCTTAGCTGCATACTGCCCGAGAGGGCCACCCGAATGCTTTTCAATTCTTTCAAAAATGTCTGTCATAAGAGTATATGTTTGGTTTAGTACAAATAGTATGGTCTAAGTTGAGATTGGCTACACTATGCATCGATATTAGCATAGTGTGCGTTCTGTTCTATGAACTCACGGCGTGGCGGAACATCATCACCCATGAGCATTGAGAAAGTACGCTCTGCTTCAGCAGCATTTTCAATGGTGATCTGACGGAGAAGACGCTTCTCAGGATCCATGGTAGTTGACTGCAGCTGTTCTGCACTCATCTCTCCAAGACCTTTATATCGCTGAACGAACACACCCTTTTCAGAGCCCTTTCCAAGCTGGAGAGTCGCTTCCTTGCGTTGTGCCTCAGTCCAGCAATAGATCTCTTCCTTGCCCTTCTTGACAAGATAGAGAGGCGGAGTCGCAAGATATACATATCCGTTCTTGATCAGATCGATCATATAACGGAAGAAGAATGTCAGAATAAGGGTAGCGATATGGCTTCCATCGACATCGGCATCGGTCATGATGATAACCTTGTGATAACGCAGCTTGCTGAGATTCAGCGCCTTGCTATCTTCTTCAGTTCCGACTGTAACTCCGAGGGCGGTATAGATATTACGGATCTCCTCACTTTCGAACACCCTATGTTCCATAGCCTTCTCGACATTGAGGATCTTACCCCTGAGAGGAAGAATAGCCTGCGTCATACGGTCACGTCCCTGCTTTGCAGTACCTCCCGCAGAGTCTCCCTCGACGAGGAAAAGCTCGCATACTTCAGGATCACGTGATGAACAGTCGGCAAGCTTTCCAGGCATTCCGGCACCGGACATCACAGTCTTCCTCTGTACCATCTCACGAGCCTTACGTGCGGCATGACGGGCTGTTGCTGCGAGGATCACCTTCTCCACGATCATCTTCGCCTCCTTAGGATTCTCCTCAAGATACTGCTCAAGAGCAGAAGCTGTCGCCTGCGATACAGCAGAAACGACTTCGCCGTTTCCGAGCTTGGTCTTTGTCTGACCTTCGAACTGTGGTTCTGCAACCTTAACGGAAACAACTGCAGTAAGACCTTCACGGAAGTCATCAGCAGCAAGATCGAACTTCAGCTTTGCAAGCATACCGGCCTTATCTGCATAATTCTTCAAGGTCCTGGTGAGACCCATCTTGAATCCCTGAAGGTGAGTACCACCTTCGATCGTGTTGATATTGTTTACGTATGAATATATCTTCTCGGTATATCCGGTATTGTACTGAAGAGCGATTTCGATAGGAATGATCTTATCTGTCTCAAGATATACCGGGGTCTCTATAAGACGCTCGGCTCCACCATCAAGATATTCGACAAATTCCTTGAGTCCGTCTTTCGAATAAAACACATCATTCCTGAAATGAGTCGTCTCAAGCTCGTTTCCGTTCTCATCGACATCGTTCACAAGATTTCTTTTGTCAGTGAGAGTCAGTCGGATACCTTTGTTAAGGTATGCAAGTTCACGAAGTCGTGCAGCAAGCGTATCATACTTATATACAGTAGTGACCTGGAAGATTTCAGGATCCGGATGGAAAGTCACGATAGTTCCTGTATCTTCAGCCTCTCCGACCACCTCGACAGGTTTGTAAGGCTTACCCTGAGAATACTCCTGGACAAAGATCTTTCCTTCGCGGTGGATTTCAGCCTTGAGATAATCAGAAAGGGCATTCACACAAGATACACCGACACCATGAAGACCTCCGGAAACCTTGTAGCTGTCCTTGCTGAACTTACCACCTGCATGAAGAACCGTAAGCACGACTTCAAGAGCCGAACGGTTCTCCTTTTCATGCATTCCTGTAGGAATACCTCGACCGTTATCCCTTACAGTAATGGAATTATTCTCATTGATGACGACATCGATCGTATCGCAATATCCGGCAAGAGCCTCGTCGATACTGTTGTCAACCACTTCATATACGAGATGATGAAGACCTCTTTCGCCGATGTCACCGATGTACATCGAAGGTCTTTTTCTAACGGCCTCAAGGCCTTCCAACACCTGAATGCTGTTCGCGGAGTACTGCTCCGCAGCAACATTATTGATTTCGTTTTCGCTCATTATTATAATTCTATACTTAATCTATCAACAGGCCTTTGACACAGCGTCAAGCGGGCTGAACAAACGGACAAATTTAGTAATTTTTCCTATAAATTCAAACAGATTCCAGCTGCTAAATATGGTCCGGAAATTCCATAAAGAAGATTGTGCTGAACCGGCATGAAAGAGCCCAACAGATTTCCAATTTCAGCCCAGAAAGAGAACTTTCTGGTCACAAGATATTCGAAATCCACACCCAGATCAGCATATCCGGGAACTCGTGCCTTAATAAGAGAAGTAGCGTCAGGACGAAGCACGGTACCAGGCTTACGTATCGCCGCAAAGTCACAATGGGCCCCAAGATACACCCTTTCTTTCCAGTTGTAATCAAACGAAACGGTTCCTTCAAGACCCGGCGGGAGGAAAAGGCCATCTGCAGCATTCTTATCCATGAACCACATATGACTATAAGACACAGAGCCGTCAAAGGTGAATCTATCCTTCTTCAATCTCCACTCTGCTGCAGCAAAAAATTTCCTGTAATCCGCATATGCAATTCCCGGAATGAATTTATTGTCCAGTATCATGACTTTATCAACCAGAGCATTCCTGTATCCGGAATAACCGGCACGTACATCATAAGTGAAACCAGTGCCGGCTCTTCCCTGTAGTCCTGCATATGTCGCAAGTCGCTCTATCGTATTATCCATCAAAGGGCCTCCGAAAGCAGAAAAGAGATTGATATGATGATTAGAATCTATCAATGTAGAATATGTATTCACTCTTGTTCCACCTGTGATGACGGCATAAGCATTCATATAGTCCGGAACAAGCTGAAAATCAGCTCTGATATCCGGATACATCGGGAAATTGTTTTTCAGACCGGTCTCAGACCTGAAACACAGACTGTCAGAACCCGACGGAACAAGGAATTCCATCTTGAAGCCAGCTGCCAGACGCAGTCTGTCAAGCTCAAGAAGGTATTTAGGAGCAAAAGACAGACGTGTGACTCCATCGTTGATGAATCCCGAATATGATACGATATCCATGCCCATATCAAAAACGATGGTGTGTCCGTCCATGACATCTCCCAGAAGCCTGCCATTGAAGCTGACCTCATGTCCTTTCAGCTTGTTGTTTTCATCAGAGACATCAAGATCATCACCGCTGAAACGATAAGACATATCCACTGCATATTTGAACATCTGGCCATAATCCTTTGAAGAAACTGACGCTGATGCATCCAGAGCATTGAAGAGGTTGGATCTTGAATCGAATTTTTCATAAATGCCATAATAGCCGACAGCGGCTTTTGCCTGTCCTGCAGCCCAATCGTAGCTTCCTGCGACACCAGCTCTGCTCATGAAGTCACGGTTACGTTTGTTGCCATCCATATCCTTCATTCCACCGAACAAGACCTTGTCCTTAGCCGGATCATAATCTACAGGTATCTGATACTCACCGATATAAGAATCATGGGAAGCATAGACATCCAATCTGAAATTTCCCGAAGACAGAGGAGACCATACAAAGTCAGCTGAAGGCATGACACCGCCGGTAAAAAAGACACCAGATCCCATATTCAGATACAGGGATTTCCTTTCCTTAGGGGGCGCAACCGGTTTCAATGTCATTGAATAAGGCTTGAATTCATATGCACCCTTATATGGATTCTCGAATACGGAATAATCGAAGTCAAGATCGAATCGGAGAGCAGAATCAGGAACAGCCATTTCCATTTCCGGCTTATGGACTTCCATCAGCTTGCCTTCATACATCCTGTTTACCTCAACTGTAGGATCCAGATTCTGAGCCCATGAGGAGTATGAGCCTGCAATCGCACAAAGTGCAACAATGAATCTATATATATTTCTTTTCATAAATCGTCAATTTTACTCTGTCATCATTTCAGCAAGCCTCTTCAGGCGGACTTCCACATTGCTCTGCACATCATCCTGAGCATTCTGAGGCTCATAACCGTCCCTGATACTTTCAAATGTAGCCTTGGCCTGTTTGAGTTCCTCTCTCTCCACGAAAGAATCACCAAGAACGATGAAGCTTTTGGCGAGCCAGTACATATGCGATGTTCCAGCTTCAGAAAAAGCATAGACCTTTGTTTCAACGGCCTCGAAGTCACCTCGGTCATAGCAGTCCTGAATCAGCATATAAGCAGCTTCAGCGCCATATTGTCCGGACACATCCTCTGCAAGAGCAGAAAGAATTTCAAACGCTTCAGTCCTACGGCTTGTAGCAAGATAAGACTTAGCCTTCACATATTTCGCTTCTGCCTGAGTCTGAGCATCAAACCTGCTGTCGGAAAGAACAAGACCGGCACCTTTGATTGCTTCCACCCAGTTATGTCCTTTGAATGCCGAACGCATCATTCCAGTCATAGCCAGGAGCTTGTTGTTTTCCAGAACAGCTGAATCATACAGAGAAGAATATCCGCCGAATGCGTCCTCCCATTTTTCCAGTTTGTAAGAAAGCTCCGAGAAACTGAGCATCGACAGCTCTACAAACGAGCCATGTCCTTCCTCGATGACCTTTCTGTAGCTGTCGCATGCCCTTTCATTCTGACCGAGCATCTTGTATGACTCTGCCTTGTAGAAATCAGCCTTATATACATTTCTTCCATCAGGATATTGTTCAAGATATGCATCCAGAGCGACAAGCGCCTTCTGATAATTTTCCGAAAGGAAGATCTGCTCGGCAGAGTTGAATATCATATCCTCCTTCTCTTCGTCGGTCTTGGATCCGCCCTTTCCTATGGACTCAATATATTCCAGATATTCTTCAGGCTTATTCCTGATCTGATAGATCGACTCTATAGCAGCCAAAGCATCCTCAGCATAACCGGAGAGAGGCATTTCCTCAACGACTTTCTTATAATGTTTCAAAGCCTCGCTATACTGAGACTGGTTTCTTGAAAGCGATCCCATCTCAATATATGCCCTTGCAACGTAAGTACTGTCCTTCACATCTGAAGCCAGACGCTCAAAACACTCCAGGGCCTTTTCATCTTCATACTTGGCCACATATGCACGTCCCAGCTCATACATCGCTTCCGGATAGAACTCAGATGAAGGAGAAGCATCCATGACATTGGAAAGAAGCTCTATCTTTTTCGCTGGCTTCTTCAAAAGGCCATAAGCCACGGCAGCCTGATAATATGGATAGATGTCATTTACATCGAAATATTCCGCAATGACTCCGTCATAAGCTTCACAAGCCTTCTTATAATCCTTTGCCATGAAGTGACAATCTGCACTGCGTACCAGAGCCTCCTTACGGAACGCTGCATTCGGAGACTGAAGATACACGTCAAACCATCTTAACGCAGAGCCGTATTCCTCATTCTTGAAATAGCAATATGCGATATTGTAAGGGATCATCTCAGCTTCAGCCATTCCATAAAGGGCTGAAGTGTTATACAGATCCGACATTACCTCTATAGCTTCTCTGTATTGTGCGTTTCTGTAATAAGACTCTGCGAGCCAATAACGGGTAAGCTGATTGAAACGGCTGCTTCTGTCAGAATAATAAGCGGCAGCCTTCAGACAAGGTATAGCGAGACGGTATGAACCGTTCCTGATAAGCTGATTGGCTCTCAGATAATTGGCTTTCATATAGTTGGAAACCATACCCTCATCCAGTTCATCGATCTTGTCATATGCATTGACGGCACCTTCATAATCCCTGTCATGAAGAGCTGCTACAGCGATATAGCTGTTTATCCTCTGCTCCTGCTCCTTTGCAGGATATGTCTTGATGTAATCGTTGAATACGGAAGTATCATCATTGAGGTCGAAAGCCAGCTTCGCCCAATTGAAGAAAGCGTCTTCCTTCAGCTTCAGGTCATGATCCACAGACGCCGCATCCTTGAACGCATCAAGTGCCGCCACCTTGTTTTTTGTCTGGATATAGCTGTATCCGAGCTGGTAATTTGCAATCTGTCCCAATGAATCGGTACGGTCCGTCATCTTGCTGTAATCAGCGATAGCACCCTCGAAATCATCGATGGCATAAAGAAGTGAACCGCTATAGAACAGATCCGAACGAGTCTTGGAACCGGAAGTCTTGTTTTCACCAAGCTCATAGTACTCCTTAGCCTTCTGGATATCTCCGAGAACCAGCCAGGATTCCGAAATGATTCGTGCCAGATGAGACTTTCTTTCCTCAGGAACAGATGCATACATGGCATCTCCGTTTTGAGCCACAAACTCATAGTCCTTAAGCATGAAACGGCACTCAAGGATATAATAATCAGCCATTTCCTTGAAACGTCTGTCAGCAGCAGCGACTTCAAACCACTTTATTGCATCTTCGAAATCCTTGTCTTCATATCTGATATATCCCAAGGCATATCTGGCCGGAGCAGTATAATCCGTGACCTGACGCCTGTCAAGCTCGCCGAACAGACCGGCTGCTTTGTCCAGTTTTCTCTCAACAAAGGCACAATAGGCCTTTTTGAAGATATATGTATCGAATTCCTTATCATCGATATCTTCTGCTGACACTTCGTCAAGCACCCTTGCACAGTTTTCATAATCCTCCTTATCGAAGAGATTCAACGCGTGGAGATATTTCATGTAAGGAATAAGAGCCGAATGAGGATTCTCTTCGACATATGTATCCATACGGAACAAATATCCGGATACATCCATAGCCACATCATTCAGAACGGAATATCCGACGGGATCCTGCCCGAACACGGATCGGCCAAGTTCATCCATAACCCAGGCAGAGCGGGAGCCCATACCTCTGTCATTGAGTCTGAGGGCTTTTCTGAACTCCTTCACTGACTTCAGGCCGTTCCCCGAAAGATTATCTGAATCCGCCATGACAGGGGCAGAAGACAGGACGGCAATAGCCAGTGACATCAATATCATCTTATTATTCATGATCAATATAAAATTTTACAAATTTAACCATTTTTCCACTATATTTGTATGGTTATAGTCATTTTTTAGCATGGAAAACAAAACACCTGTAATCTCGTTCAAAGGCGCCGACATATACAACGGAGAAGCCATCGTCATTTACAATCTGGATATGGAAGTCAATCCCGGCGACTTTGTTTATATCGTAGGCAAGGTCGGCACAGGAAAGACGTCTATAATAAGAACCATCATAGCAGAGAATCCTCTTCTTAAAGGTTCAGGCAAAGTATGCGGATATGACCTGGACAGCATCAGGGAAAAGGATATCCCCTATCTGAGAAGAAAGATGGGAGTGGTTTTCCAGGACTTCCAGCTGCTTATGGACAGAAACATCGAGGACAATCTTTCATTCGTTCTCAGAGCTACCGGCTGGAAGAATGAAGATGAGATATCAGGCAAGATATCACAGGTACTGGAATCTGTCGGAATGAAGCTGAAAGCACACAAGATGCCTCACCAGCTCTCAGGCGGAGAGCAGCAGCGCATCGCCATAGCCAGAGCCTTGCTGAACGAGCCACAGGTGATAATTGCGGACGAGCCTACAGGGAATCTGGACAACGAGACCGCAGACGGCATCATGCAGCTTCTCACAGGCATCAACAAAGAAAAAGGGACAGCAATCGTCATGGTAACACACAACAGGCAGATCTTCGAGAAATATCCTGGTAGAGTCATGGTCTGCAAGGACGAAACATGTACGGAAATAGCTGGAAGTGAGAATATTGATCTGGAACCTGCCATCTGACATGGAAACTTCCGAAAGATTTGCAAAAATAACTTCATGGTTTTCAGAAAACATGGAGATAGCCGAGACGGAGCTTCATTATGATTCCCCTTTCCATCTCCTGATTGCAGTCATCCTTTCTGCGCAATGTACCGATAAGCGTGTGAACATGCACACGCCACAGATTTTCACACGTTTTCCCGAACCGTCTGACCTTGCTGAGGCAAGTTTTGAAGATGTCTATGAGCTGATCAGATCCATCTCATTCCCGAACAACAAGGCCAAGCATCTGATCGTAATGGCCAGGAAACTGGTTTCTGATTTCGGAGGCGTTGTTCCTTCAGAGACCGAGCAGCTGGAGACTCTTCCCGGTGTAGGACGAAAGACAGCAAATGTCATAGCATCAGTCATTTATGACAAGCCTGTAATAGCTGTTGACACTCACGTATTCAGGGTATCAAGACGACTTGGCCTGTCAGACGGAACCAACGTAGAAGCTGTTGAAAAGGACCTTACTGCCGGATTTGCCGAGCAGCTCAGAGGGAAGGCACATCATTGGCTGATTCTTCACGGACGCTATGTATGCACAGCCAGGAAGCCGAAATGCGAGAACTGCGGACTGAAGGATTACTGCCGGGAATATGTCACAAACAATATCGTGATCTGATGCATCACTTTTCCGAAGACATACATGTTTCCATTCCTGAACGATTCACTGACCCGTTCAGATATTTTCCTCACCCTCTCGTGCGGAAAGCAGCCGCAATGACAATGGAAATGATCGAGAACTCCGGACTTCATAAAGAATTTGCCGAAGGTAAGATGATGGGAGTACTGATCGTTACAGACAAAGAAGGACAGACAGGTTTTCTTTCAGGATTTTCCGGCAATGTGGGCGAAAAGAGCATCATCGAAGGTTTTGTCCCGCCTATCTACGACCTGCTTGATCCACATGGGCATTTCAAGATACGGGAAGCAGAAATCACAGCCATCAACCTGCAGATAAAGCAGCTTGAAAGCTCAGACATCCTGAATGAAGCAAGGCTTAGACTGGAGCGAAGCATTCAGAGCCGTGACGAAGAAATCGGGCTTCTGAAAGCACGAATGGCCATATCCAAGAGGGAAAGAGACGAGATAAGAAGCGAATTGTCAGATCCGTCAAGACTATCGGAGCTGATACGGGAAAGTCAGTTCGAAAAGGCTGAGCTGAAAAGGCTGAAACAAGGCTGGGAAGAAAGGATAAGCCAACTGCGCCAGGATATCAATGATATTGAAGCGGACATCGGTTTCCTGAAAGCCCAGAGAGCCGCCATGTCTGACGTACTTCAGAAATGGATATTCAGCAAATACATAGTACACAACTTTCTGGGAGAAGAAAAAAGCATAGGAGAAATCTTTTCTGACAATGGCATTGCTCCTCCCGGAGGAACAGGCGAATGTGCCGCTCCTAAGCTTCTCGAACATGCTATGCGCAAAGGATTGAAGCCTGTTGCAATGGGAGAATTCTGGTACGGGAAATCTCCTGACACCGCCGTACGTACGCATGGGCATTTCTACCCTTCATGTACAAGCAAATGTGGTCCTTTACTTGATTTCATGATGAAAGGGCTTCAAAAAGAAATCCCGGGCTTCATATCTGAGAATATTGACATAGTCTATGAAGACAAAGACATGATAGCTGCTGCAAAACCTTCCGGAATGCCTTCCGTCCCGGGACTTGACGGCAGGATATCAGCATATGAAATATTGAAAAGGAGATATGAGGACCTGCATATTGTACACAGGCTGGATATGGATACTTCCGGATTGATGCTGTTTGCAAGAAGCATGGCAAATGCAGTCACTCTTCAGAAACAGTTTGAAGAGCGTTCCATCACAAAGACATATCACGCAAGATTGTCTGCTGCTAAGGAAGGCAGAGCGCTCATTACGGGAGAGAAAGGGTCCATCGAGTTGTCGTTAAGTCCGGACTATGACGAAAGGCCTAGACAAAAGGTAGATGAAACGCAGGGAAAGCCCGCAAATACAGAATATGAAATATTCTCTACAAACCCAGATGGAACAATCGAAGTGATCTTTCACCCTGCTACAGGGCGCACACATCAATTACGGGTACATTCCGCACATCTGCGCGGATTGGGCCACCCGATACTGGGAGACATGCTTTACGGAGGTTCCGAAGCTTCTCGCCTGCACCTGCATGCATATTCGATTTCATTCAGACATCCGGATTCCGGTGCATTATTGACACTGAAAACAGAAAAATGCCATTACTAAATGGAGGATCCATATAAAAACCGGTCCGCAGTATCCTGCGAACCGGTCTGTACCTGTATGTCTTGGAAGAATTACTTCTTCTTTGCGTATCTCTGATAGAATTTATCAACACGACCTGCTGTATCAACAAGCTTCATCTTACCAGTATAGAATGGGTGAGATGTGTTAGAGATCTCGAGTTTTACTACTGGGTACTCAACACCCTCGATCTCGATGGTCTCCTTGGTGTTCGCGCATGAGCGGGTGATGAACACCTGATCGTTTGACATATCCTTGAAAGCTACAAGACGGTAGGTTTCGGGATGTATACCTTTCTTCATAACGTTATAAATGTTAGTTAACTAAATTTGCGGCGCAAATGTACGGTTATTTTTTCAATTAAACAAACCTTTTGAAAGATATTTCTTCCTCTATTTGATTCTATAAGGTTGGTCATCATATAACATGAACTTCTTCGCCTTTCTTATCCATTTCTGCTCTTCGACCTTGACATGTTCGCGCATTTCTTCTGCCGTAACCTTTCCATCGATATAATCCAGAAGCAACTGATCGGAAAGTTTTGCCTCAAAGCCTTCCTCCAGACGGAACTCCTCATAATTCTCCTTGAAATACCTAAGCATCATGAGAGTATGCATCAAGGAATGATATTCAACGCCAGGTTCGCGCATAAGCTGGTATCCGAAGCATTTTTGTCCTTCATATCTGCCACAGGAAGGCGTGAATGAACATGGACGAAGCATAATGCCTTCTGCAACCGGAACAGCATCTCTGCCACCGGTTTTCACGAACGGAGCTCCGAAATATTCATATGGTCTTGCCGTACCGATACCCGGAGTGATGTTGGTATTGTTCCAAAGACCACCTCCACTATACATATCGCATGTAAACAGACCTGGAATATCAGACGCAGGAGCAATGGTCCAAGGCATCAGCTGATGGTTGGAATCCGTAGCAAGGGCGGAAATCACATGCAAAGCAAATTTCGCATTGATCTCATGATAATAAAGATTGGCAAGCTCGCCAAGGGTAAGTCCGTGACGATGAGCTACCTTCGGGACATTCCGTTCAAGTACGGAAGACGGCATCGTACCTTCAACAATTCTGCCTGCAGGATTATTATGGTCAACAATATAGAGTGACGGAGATTCCTCCTTCAAATCCTTCAAAGCATCCATGAGACGGAAGACATCTTTCGTATAATTGAAATAGCGGGCTCCCACATCCTGTATTTCCACAACCACGGCATTAAGGTCCTTCAGGTCTTCAGAAGAAAACTCTATGTGGTTGGTCAATGGAGTAAGCTCGGTATCACGTGGATTGAAGATGATTTCCAGATTCCCCCTTTCGCGGAATATGTCATACATATATCTTCCGCGCTCTGTATCCCAGCAATTCTGCGTACAGAAACAGCCGACCCTGCCTTCAAGCAGGGCCTTGTCAAGCTGTTCTTCCAATGATGTTGTTCTGAATGAAAACACTATCCTATGATTTTATTAGCGATATCAATGATCTGCTGGGCAAGTGCATCTGCAGCTGTCTTGTCTGCAGCTTCAGCATATATGCGGATAATCGGTTCTGTGTTCGAACGACGCAGGTGAACCCATTCCTTCTTCGACTCGAAAGAGATTTTGACTCCATCAATCGTATTGATATCTTCAGCTTCATACTCCTTCTTCACCTGATCAAGTATCCTGTCAATAAGCGCACTATCAGAGAGTTCGATCTTATTCTTAGCAATCACATACTCCGGATAAGTCTTAAGAAGCTCGGACACGGCCATCTTCTTATAAGCAAGATTAGTCAGGAACAAAGCGACACCGACCATCGCATCACGTCCATAATGTAATGCAGGGTAAATGACACCTCCGTTTCCTTCTCCTCCTATGATGGCGCCACATTCCTTCATCTTCGTAGTGACATTCACTTCGCCCACTGCAGCAGCATTATATTCTCCTCCATACTGTTCGGTCACATCGCGAAGAGCACGTGACGAAGAAAGGTTTGAAGATGTCGTCATCTGATATGGAGCAGCAATCTCATCCATTGATTTTCCTGTAGCCAATGCTTCATCATAAACTCTTGACAAAAGATAATCAGCAACGCTTACAAGTGTATATTCCTCGCCGAATGGCTTTCCATTCTCACATATCAGGGCCAGACGGTCAACATCAGGATCGACTGAAACACCAAGATCCGCCTTATTAGCGATTACAGCTTCTGAAAGTTCCACAAGATTTGACGGAAGAGGTTCCGGATTATGAGCAAATTCTCCAGTAGGCTCGCAGTTGACGCATACGCATTCAACTCCCAGACGCTCCAGGAGACGAGGCATTATGATACCTCCGACTGAATTTACTGCATCAAGAGCGACTTTGAAATGAGCATTACGAACAGCCTCTACATCAACCGCATCGAGCGCAAGTACCGCATCAAGATGCTGGTCTGTGAAGTCTTTCTCTTCTATAACTCCGAGAGAATCCACCTCTGCAAAGACAAAATCTTCCTGCTCAGCACATCTGAGAATGGCAGCACCTTCTTCAGCATTGAGGAACTCACCTTTTTCATTTAGAAGTTTAAGAGCATTCCACTGTTTAGGATTATGTGATGCAGTAAGAATGATACCCCCGTCGGCTTCTTCAAATACTACAGCCATCTCAGTAGTAGGAGTAGAAGCGAAACCTGCCTTGACAACATCAATTCCGCAAGAGACCAATGTACCGCATACAAGGTTTTCTACCATATCTCCTGACAGTCGTGCATCCTTACCGACAACGACCTTATACCTTTCACCAGCTGCCTTAGGTCTGCGCACCTTCATCTGCTCACTATAAGCATATGTGAATTTTACGATATCGATAGGTGTCAGTGCATTGCCAGGGGCACCACCTATAGTTCCTCTGATTCCAGAAATTGATTTGATTAGTGTCATAGCATTTATGTTTGGCAATCATGCAAATTTAAAGTTTTATGTCTGCAATTACAAATTAAATATTACTTTTGCAGCCAATAAAACCATAACGTATGAAAGCAATCTGGACAATCCTTCTGCTGATAGCCTCCAATGTATTCATGACATTTGCATGGTATGGCCATCTGAAGCTTCAGGAGATGAAAATATCATCAAGCTGGCCACTTATCGTTGTAATATTGTTCTCATGGGGAGTAGCATTTCTTGAATATTGCGCCCAAGTGCCGGCAAACAGAATCGGGTTCGTTGAGAATGGTGGTCCTTTCAACCTCATGCAGCTGAAAATCATTCAGGAAGTGATTTCATTGACTGTTTTCACAATCCTTGTTACCGTCATGTTCAAGGGCCAGACACTGCAGTGGAACCATTTTGCCGCATTCTTCTGCCTTATCATGGCTGTTTTCTTTGTGTTTTTGAAGTAAAATCCGGGACAACCGCATTTTTTTACAAAAAAATGAAAGAAAAATTTGGAAGTAAAGAAAAAATACGTACCTTTGCAATCCCAAAACGATAAAACGGTCGGTTCGTATAACGGTTAGTACTCAAGATTCTCAATCTTGCAATAGGGGTTCGATTCCCCTACCGACTACAAGAAAGGTCAGCTGATAGCTGACCTTTTTCTTTTACTTTCTCTTCGATCTGTAAAGGAAGATACCCAGAACAGCAAATGCCGTTACCACTCCGGCAACGTATCCCAATACTGGTGCCAGATGGAGACCTCCTGAAGAATATGGAGCCATGAAGAAATAGCTGATGCATACAAAAGTCAGGAAGGTTGCAGGTACGGAACACATCCAATGAGATTTATTACGGCTCGCAAGATATGCAGCAGAAGTCCATAGAACGATAGCTGCCAGCACCTGATTGAATATTCCGACATATTTCCATACGGTAGAGAAATCCATCTTGCAGCAGAAGAATGCCAATGCGAAGATAGGGATACAGATAAGGAATCTTTTCAGAATCGGCTTCTGATCCGTCTTCAGGAAATCTGCAATCGTAAGTCTCAAGCTTCTGAATGCTGTATCTCCTGAAGTGATAGGACAAACCACAACGCCGATTACAGCTATGACGGCTCCGACTTTGCCAAGCCAGCTCTTGCAGATCATATCAACCGCTATAGCTGGAGTAATCTTGGTAAGAACCCCGTCAATCATTATTCCTTCAGTCATTGCATCATTAAGTCCCTCAGGTCCACCGAAGTAAGCCATGGCTGCTGTCGCCCATATCATTGCGACAATACCTTCAGCTATCATCGAACCATAGAATACAGGGCGGGCATGTTTTTCATTCTTCAGGCATCTGGCCATCAGAGGAGACTGTGTAGAATGAAAACCAGATATAGCACCGCATGACACAACGATGAAAAGCATCGGAATCATAATATTGTTCTGCGGATCGCTATGCCAGTTCTTCAATGTAGCAGGAGTAAGCTCTATCATCTGATGAGAACCGTTTATATCACCTATAACAAGCATTGCTCCCACACCTACTGCCATAAAAAGCAAAGCTGCTCCCATATAAGGATATACCGTACCGATGATTTTGTCAATAGGGAGAAGAGTGGCAAGAAGATAATAAGCAAAAATCACATAAAGCCAGATTTCCTTATTGATTCCTGTCAAGGAGGCTATCAGATCGGCAGGACCAGTAACAAAAGAAACACCGACTGCCAGAAGTAGAAAGGCTACAACTACATTCATAAGACCCTTCATACTCTTTCCAAGATACTTTCCTGTAATGACAGGCATATTAACTCCTTCATTACGTAAAGACATCATACCAGCAAAGAAATCATGAACGGCACCCATAAATATACAGCCGAACACAATCCAGAGATATGAAGCAGGCCCATATGCAGCTCCCATTATTGCACCGAAAATAGGGCCCAGACCGGCAATGTTAAGAAATTGAATGACAAATACCTTCCATGTAGGCATAGGCTCAAAATCGACTCCGTCACGCAGTTCATATGCCGGAGTCTTGCGAGACGAATCAACTCCAATGAAACGTTCAACGAACTTTCCATAAACGAAATATCCTGCTAGAAGCAGAACGATGGACAATACGAATGAAATCATGGTTATTATGTTTCAGATGTCCAAAGTTAGAAAATATTTCCTGTTGAAAGAATCTCATAAAACAAAAAAAGGCCTGATCAAATGATCAGGCCTCGTTGTGGAGATAGTCGGAGTCGAACCGACGACCCCCTGCTTGCAAAGCAGGTGCTCTAGCCAACTGAGCTATACCCCCGAAAGCGGTTGCAAAGATGCAACCTTTTTTTGAATTATCAAAGAAAAAATTAGATTTTACCTCATTTTTCTTTAAAAAACCAACCCATAAGCAGACTGGCCGTTCAGTTCTTCTTCAATTTTAAGAAGTCTGTTATACTTGGCAATCCTTTCTGACCTGCTCAAGGATCCGGTCTTTATCTGTCCGCTGTTCGTAGCTACAGCCAGATCAGCGATGAAGGTATCTTCCGTCTCACCGGAACGATGGGAGATGACGGACTTATAACCATGCCTCTGTGCCATTGCTATTGCTTCCAAAGTCTCGGTCAAGGTACCTATCTGATTGAGTTTCACCAGAATGGCATTTGCACAACCCGAGCGGATTCCTTTTGCAAGATAATCGATATTTGTTACAAAAAGGTCATCTCCCACCAGCTGGCAATGTCCTCCGAGCTCATCAGTAAGCATCTTCCATCCAGTCCAATCTTCTTCAGCCATACCATCTTCTATTGAATCGACCGGATAATTGTTAACCAGATATGTAAGGTATTCTACCTGATCTTCAGGCGTAAGCTTACTGCCTCTGTGTCCTTCAAAAACAGAATAATCATAGATTCCATCTCTATAGAACTCTGAAGAAGCGCAGTCCAAAGCCAAGGTCACATCTTTACCTGGTGTGTATCCTGCACCTTCGATTGCCTTTAGTATATAATCTAGAGCTTCAGCTATACTTTTCAATTCCGGAGCGAAACCGCCCTCATCTCCTACTGCGGTACTTAGACCCTTCTTTTTCAAGACCTGCTTAAGGTTATGGAAGATTTCAGTTCCCATCCTCAGCCCTTCACGAAACGAATCAGCACCTACCGGTCTTATCATGAATTCCTGAAAAGCTATAGGAGAATCGCTATGAGAACCTCCATTGATGATGTTCATCATAGGTACCGGAAGAACATTGGAATTCGGGGTACCAAGATAATGATACAATGGGGTATTCAAGCAATCTGCTGCAGCTGAAGCTACAGCAAGCGACACAGCCAGGATTGCATTTGCACCTAATCGGGATTTATTCTCTGTACCGTCCAATGAACACATGTCCCTGTCTATTGCCATCTGCTCGAACACACATCTTCCGATGAGCTCCGGAGCAATCACTTCATTCACATTTCTGACAGCTTTCAGCACTCCTTTACCCGAATATCTGTACGGATCTGAATCTCTCAGTTCTATAGCTTCATGCTGACCGGTCGAAGCACCGGAAGGGACCGAAGCAGTCCCCTTATGACCGGATTCAAGCAGGACTTCTGCTGAAACCGTCGGATTTCCACGTGAGTCCAGGATCTCACGCGCTTTGATATTCTTGATTTTCATATTCCTAGTATTTAACAAGAAGTACTATTTCAAAAAAAGGTCCAATCACTTCAAATGACAGGAAGAAGTATTCTCGAAGACATATCGGCACTGTGATATACCTTCACCTCCGAGCAGACGTAATCAGATGGCTCAGCCATGTAGATATTGGCCATGAAAGTCTGAGGATTGATATTCACAAGCGGAAACCACGAGCTTTGGATCTGGACCATGATCCTATGTCCGGGCAAAACCCAATGAGCAATATCATTCATCGTGAAATCCAGATCAAAGATCTTTCCTGGTTCTACAGCCTTAGGATCAGAGAAGCCATGACGATATCTTGCAGGAAAGACTTCACCCCTGACAAGCATCTGATATCCGTCAGGATATACATCAATGAGTTTGACAATGATATCTGCATCAGTCGAGCTAAGTTCAAGATCCAGTTCGACCTTAACCGGGCCTTGTAACTTCACGACTTCATCAACTACATCTCCAGTAAAAGAGATGACATCTTCCCTGTCATATGCAAAAGACTGGTCAGCAACCATATACACCTTATTCCTCTTTGAAGCATCAGCCATGAATGGAACAGGATCATCCGGATCGGAAAGATAAGTTGAATAAGAATCTGTCGAATCAGGAGCATCAAATGACAATCTATTTCCATAGCTAAGATATAAAGCTCTATATTTCATTTCCTTAGGAGGCCAGGTCTCCATCATCTGCCATGATTCCGAACCTGAAGCATACACATAAACCGGTTCAGGACGTTTTCCTTTATTCTCCAGATAATATCTGAAGAATGGATATTCGATCTTTTCCATGAAATATGTTGAAAGGCCGTCTCCGAATTCAAGAGATCCGAGGCCTTGGTAAGAAGCGTCATGCCAGCCGCCATGAGTCCAAGGACCATAAACAAAATGGATATCTGTTTCAGGAGAATTATCACGTATAAGCCTGTAAGTGTTCAATGCTCCGTAACAGTCATCTGTATCAAACCCTCCACCGACTACAAGGATAGCAGGCTGAATATCCTTAAGGTGCTGTTCCAAAGAACGTTCACGCCAATAATCGTCATAATCAGGATGCATAAGGATCTCATTCCAGAAAGCAAGAGTATCCGGCAAAGCGGCAGTCAATGCATTCGGGGTCTTCTTTTCAAGAAACCATTCATAAGCATTGGGACCGACAGGAGAAGGAAGACCATGATCTTCCTCTACCGGATTATCGTGTTTCTTGAACATGTATGGTGCAAAAGAGTATAGATCCAAAAGCATGAAAGCTCCATTATGATGAACGTCGTCGCCTTTGTACCAATCGAGAATCGGAGCCTGCGGCGAAACAGCTTTCAAAGCCGGATGACCGGAAAGTGCGGCCATAGTTGCATAAAAGCCAGGATATGACATTCCCGATACACCAACTGCACCATTATTATCGGTATTATCTATAAGCCATTCGATAGTATCATATGTATCTGAGGCCTCATCGGTCTCATTACCGGATTTATCCGGATTAAAAGGACGTACATTCATGAATTCGCCTTCGCTCATAAAACGTCCCCTGACATCTTGAAAGACTATAATATACTCATTTCTAAGAAATTGTGATAAGAAGCCAGTAAGGTCGTGTGCCCAGCCATCACCATATGGAGCACAAGAATAAGGAGTACGGATCATCAGAATCGGAGAGGATTCAGCATGAAGAGGTTCATATAACGACGTATGAAGACGAACGTTATCCCTCATCTGGATCATGACTTCACGCTTGGAATAATGATCTTCAAGCCACTGTTCATCTATCACTTCATTTTTACTGCACGACAGTAAAAGGGATAGAGAAAGGAGAATATAAAAGAATCTTCGCATAATTAAGGAAATATTTATGCAAAGATAACAAAAACAAAACACCCCGTCATCGTCAGATGACAGGGTGTCGTATAAGAAAGTGGCAGCTACCTACTCTCCCACCTGGTGGGGCAGTACCATCGGCGATGGTGAGCTTAACTTCTCTGTTCGGAATGGGAAGAGGTGGATCCTCACCGCTATAACCGCCACAGTATG